>NZ_JBIVJQ010000001.1:372478-945252 GCF_044750305.1 Streptomyces sp. NPDC088810 | reverse complement strand
CTGCGGCACCGCCTCGCGGGTACGGCACGGGCGGCCACCCCCGAGGAGGTCGCGGCCTCCCTGGTGGCCCTGCACGGCAGCGACCCGGCGACGGTACAACCAGGCGGTGACCGCCCGGCAGGACGGGCGGCCCCGGGCGCGGGGCCCCGTTGTCAGTGGCGTCGGCGACCATGGCGGCACGGGATCGTGAGCCAGGGGAGGCGGGCATGACGCGCGGACGGCGGCACATCGGCACGGCGGAGCGGCGGGCCCGGCTGGCCCTGCGGCACCGCCTCGCGGGTACGGCACGGGCGGCCACCCCCGAGGAGGTCGCGGCCTCCCTGGTGGCCCTGCACGGCAGCGACCCGGCGACGGTGCACCTGGCGGTGGCCGCCCGGCTGGCCGAGCCCGCGAAGGCGGTCGCGGAGACGGAGCGGGCGCTGTACGAGGACCGCACGCTGGTGCGGATGCACGGCATGCGGCACACGGTGTTCGTGTTCCCGGCCGGGCTGACGGCCGTCGTCCACGCCTCGACGGGCCTGGCGGTGGCCGCCCGTGAGCGGGCGAGCCTGCTGCGGGACATGGCGGCCGCCGGCGCCCCGGACGCGGTCTGGCTGGCGGAGGTCGAGGAGGCCACGCTCGCGGCGCTGGCCCGGCGCGGCCAGGCGACGGCGGCGGAGCTGGCGGCGGACGAGCCGCGCCTGCGCGAGCAGTTCGTCTACGCGGCCGGGAAGCGGTACGAGGGCGTCCACACGGTGTCGACCCGTCTGCTGCGGGTGCTGGGCGTGGAGGGCAAGGTGGTCCGGGGCCGGCCGCTCGGCTCCTGGACGTCCGGCCGGTTCCGCTGGGCGCCGGCGCCGGCCCATCCCGAGCTGGACGTGGCCGAGGCCCAGGCCGGCCTGCTGCGCCGCTGGCTGCGGGCGTGCGGCCCGGCGACCGAGGCGGACCTGAAGTGGTGGACCGGGTGGAGAGTCACCGACGTCCGCCGCGCGCTGGCCGCGACCGGTGCCGAGGAGGTCGCGCTGGACGAGGGCACGGGGTACGTCGCCGACGGCGACACGGCACCGGTGGCGGCCCCGCAGGAGCCGTGGGCGGCGCTGCTGCCCGCCCTCGACCCGACGGCCATGGGCTGGCAGCAGCGCGACTGGTATCTGGACCCGGCGCTGCGCCCCCTGCTCTTCGACCGCAGCGGCAACGTGGGTCCCACGGTGTGGTGGAACGGCCGGGTGGTGGGCGGCTGGGCACAGCGCGCGGACGGCGAGATCGTGTGGCGGATCCCCGAGGCGGGCGTCCGCCGGGAGGCCGCGGGCGCGGTCGCGGCGGAGGCCGGGCGGCTGCGGGACCGGCTGGGTGCCACCCGGGTCACCCCGCGCTTCCGTACGCCGCTGGAGCGGGAGTTGACGGCATGACAGCCGGGTGCCGGGTGCCCCGCACCGGCGCGGGGCACCCGGCACCGCGGGTGGCTCAGCGCGAGTAACGCATCAGCGCCCGCACCATGTGGCACGTGGTGTCCGACGGGGGGCGCATCCCGATCCGCTCGGCCGTGCCGCGGATCGTCTCGTTGCGGGCCTGGTCCGGCAGGTGGACGCCGGAGTCGAGCAGGGCTATGGCGAGGCGCATGGCCTTCAGGCGCCGGTTGTGCGTGACGTACCACTCGCGCGGCCGCCCGGCCGGCAGCGGTCGCTTCGCCACGGGCTCGTAGGGCGAGTCGAACAGCACGGCGCGCTGGGCGGTGGACTGGGTGGGCAACGGCTTGGGCTTCGTAGCGGCAGCGGGCACAGGCATCCTCCTGTCGCGGTCAGGCAGCCCCCGGGGCTCCGGCGACTTCCTCGAACACTGCTTCCAGTCTACCGGCGGGCACTGACAATCGGGGGTCCGAGAGAGGGGCAAAGCCGCAGGTCGCGCAGGAAATTGACCCACTGTCACGGGTGAGGGTGACGGGACTGCCGAGGTGTCACGAAATCGAACAGAGCCGCCGCCGAGTACCGTGTCCCGTATGGAGATCTGGATCAACCCGGCCTGTTCCAAGTGCCGGAGCGCGCTCAGCCTGCTCGACGCCGAGCAGGCCGACTACACCGTCCGCCGCTACCTGGAGGACGTGCCCAGCGAGGACGAGATCAGGGCCGTGCTGGAGCGGCTGAACCTGGAGCCGTGGGACATCACCCGCACCCAGGAGGCGGTCGCCAAGGAACTGGGGCTCCAGGAGTGGCCGCGGGACGAGAGCGCGCGGGACCGGTGGATCACCGCGCTCGCCGAACACCCCAAGCTCATCCAGCGCCCGATCATCACCGCGGACGACGGAACGGCGCTGGTGGCGCGCACCGAGGAGGCCGTACGGGAGGCCCTCGCCCACAACAAGAGCTGAGGGGTGCTCAACTCCGCTGTGACGCAGGTTACTCAGGTGACTCCTGTAACCGCTGAGTAACCTCGTTCGGTATCTCGTACATAGCGGCGTACGCTCCCCTACCTCTTCAGGAGGCGCGGATGTCGCGCAGGAGAACTCTCGGTACGAAGAAGAAGATCGCGCTGCTCGTCAGCGCCGCGGCGGTGGCGGGCGGCGGAGCCTTCGCACTGGCGTCCACCTCGAACGCCGCACAGAGCCCGCAGCACGCCAAGACGCTGTCCGCCGGGGACTCCACCGTCTGCCAGGGGCTGGCCACGGCCCTCGGCAACAACGAGAAGTTCATCGCGGACCAGAAGGCGAAACCGGACGCGCAGTCGGCGGCCCGGATCGCCAACCGCGAGGCGGTCATCGAGCAGATCAAGGTCCAGCAGAAGGCGGCCGGCTGCACCGTTGGGGAGTCGGCTCAGGACTCCCAGGCGGCTCAGGGCGGCACCGCTCAGCAGGGCGCCGACCAGCAGGCGGGCGGCGACCAGCAGGCGGGCGGCGCCCAGCAGACCGCGCAGCCCTCGGAGACGGCCGCCGCGGGAGACAACGGCGCCGGCGCGGCCTCCGGCCAGCAGGTGTGCAAGGGCTCCACGGTGACCCTCTCCGGCGAGGGCGGCGCCCCGGCGGCGTCCAGCAACCAGTTCCCGGCGGGCACCACCCTGAAGGTCACCAACCTGGACAACAACAAGTCCACCACGGTGAAGGTGACGTCCGTCTCCGGCAGTTGCGTCCTGCTCAACAACGCGGCCTTCGAACAGGTCCGGGAACCGGGCAAGTTCCTCATCCGCCGCGCCGTGATCGAGAAGGTGGGGTGAGGCTCAGGGAGCCGACAGGAAAGCGGTGAGGTGGCGGACCAGGGCCGGCGACGCCGTCTGCGGCAGCGCATGGTGGGAGACGCCCGGCAGTACGGCCGTCTCCGCGTGCGGCAGCAGCGCACCGGCCCGCGCCACCACCTCATGAGGGTCATGGGTCCTGCTGTTCGCGGCCACGAGCAGCAGGACCGGCACCCCCAGGGCGCGCAGCGCGTCCGGCGCCGGGCGGGGGCCGGTCACCGGCTTCGCGGCCGGGAAACCGGCGGCGGCCTCCTGGAGAGCCAGCCAGTCGGGATCGAGCGCCGCTCCCCCGGTCTCCCACTCCAGGAAGGCGCGGACCCGGCGGGGTGCGGGCCGCAGCAGCATGGGCAGCGCGTGCAGCAGGTACGCCGTCTTGAACCCGGCGAAGCACTGGGTCGGGTCCAGGAGGAACAGACGGCGCACCCGGGCAGGCGCGCGCAGCGCGTGGTGCAGGGCGGTCCAGCCGCCGTAGGAGTGGCCGCCGACGTCGGTCGCGGTGACGCCGAGGCCGTCCAGGACGGCGTCCAGCCAGTCGGCCAGGTCGGCGACCGTACGGGGGTGGCGGTCGCCGGCCCGGCTCAGCCCGGGCGCGCCGGGCAGGTCCACGGCGTACACCCGGCGCATCCGGGCAAGTCCGGCGGCCTGCGCGTACCAGGAGGCGGAGGTCGCTCCGCCGCCGCCCGGCAGCAGGAGCAGCGGCGGTGCGTCGCGCGGGCCGCAGACGTTGACGTGGGCTGCGCCGAAGGGCGTGGCGACCGACAGCGCCTCGCGGTCGGCCGGCCACTTCGCCATGACCTTGTCGTACGCAACCCGGTACGCCGCACGGTCGTGCCCGGCCACGGCGCCACCCCCTATCATCTCGCTCAGCAAGATATTCGCCGAGCGAGATGATAGCCGGGAGGCTCCTCGTGTCCACCCTGTCCGGCCCCGCCCCGGAGCCCGAGCTGGAGATCGTCCACCTGCTGCGCGCCGCCACCGTCGAACTCGGCCTGCACAGTGCCCGGTTCGCGAACCGCAACGGCATGCATCCCACGGACGTACGCGCTCTGATCGCGCTCATGGACGCGCGGCGCGCGGGCGAGGAGATGAGCGCCGGGCGGCTCGGCGGCGTGCTCGGGCTCAATTCGGCGGGTACGACCGCGCTCGTCGACCGGCTGGAGCGGGCCGGGCTGGTGCGCCGGGTGCGCGGGCAGCAGGACCGGCGCAGGGTCGTGGTGGAGGTGGAGGAGCGCGCGGTGGAGGTCGGCTGGGCCTTCTTCGGGCCGCTGATCGAGCGGTCGGTGGAGCTGCTGCGCGGCTACGACGACCACCAGCTGGCGGCGATCCGGGACTTCCTCACCGGCGTACGGGAAGCCGCCGCCGGAGCGGAGTGAGCAGCCCGTACGTCACCCGGCCCGACCTCACCGGGTGAGCCCGGACACAGAAAGACCAGGTAACACGGGGTTCACACACGAGCAATGGCCGGGAAACGGCCTGTTGACAGGCTGCGCGGCAGATCGAGCGGCGCCCCGGTGCCGCAGCGCAGCAGCACCCGCGAGTGCGCCCGACCCACCCCCGAAGGATGTGGCCCCGTGACCTTCAAGGCTGAGTACATCTGGATCGACGGCACCGCGCCGACGGCCAAGCTGCGTTCCAAGACGAAGATCATCACGGGTGCTCCGGCCGGTCTCGACGCGCTGCCGATCTGGGGCTTCGACGGCTCCTCCACCAACCAGGCCGAGGGGCACTCCTCGGACTGCGTGCTCAAGCCGGTCTTCACCTGCCCGGACCCGATCCGCGGCGGCGACGACATCCTGGTGCTGTGCGAGGTGCTCGACACCGACATGCAGCCGCACCCGTCGAACACGCGCGCCGCGCTGGCCGAGGTCGCGGAGAGGTTCGCCGCGCAGGAGCCGATCTTCGGCATCGAGCAGGAGTACACCTTCTTCGACGGCTCCCGCCCGCTGGGCTTCCCCGAGGGCGGCTTCCCGGCCCCGCAGGGCGGCTACTACTGCGGTGTCGGCGCCGACGAGATCTTCGGCCGCGAGATCGTCGAGGCCCACCTGGAGAACTGCCTGAAGGCCGGTCTCGGCATCTCCGGCATCAACGCCGAGGTCATGCCGGGCCAGTGGGAGTTCCAGGTCGGCCCGCTCGCCCCGCTGGAGGTCTCCGACCAGCTGTGGGTGGCCCGCTGGCTGCTGTACCGCACCGCCGAGGACTTCGGCGTCTCCGCGACCCTGGACCCGAAGCCGGTCAAGGGCGACTGGAACGGCGCGGGCGCGCACACCAACTTCTCCACCAAGGCGATGCGCGAGGGCTACGACGCGATCGTCACCGCCTGCGAGTCCCTCGGCGAGGGCTCCAAGCCGCTGGACCACGTCAAGCACTACGGCGCCGGCATCGACGAGCGCCTGACGGGTCTGCACGAGACCGCTCCGTGGGACAAGTTCTCCTACGGCGTCTCCGACCGCGGTGCCTCGGTCCGCATCCCGTGGCAGGTCGAGAAGGACGGCAAGGGCTACATCGAGGACCGCCGCCCGAACGCCAACGTCGACCCGTACGTGGTGACCCGCCTGCTGGTGGACACCTGCTGCGCCGCGCTGGAGAAGGCCGGCCAGGTCTGATCCACCCCACTGCACCGAGGGGCGCCCGCTGTCACGGCGGGCGCCCCTCACGCATGTCGCGCCCCGTTTCGCGCCGGCTCCCCGCCACGCGGGTCCGTCGCCGTCCCGGGAAGTGAGACGGCATTCCGGACACGGCCGGCCGCCGTCGCGCCCCTGACCAGGGCGGAACGCCGGGCAACCAGGGGGACGCCCTACCGATTTCACGCCAAGGAAGCGTCCAAGCTGTGAGAGGAGGCTCCTGCCCGCCGCGCACCTCTGCTTCAATGGGCCCATGGCCGGCTTCCTGCAGATCACCGCGACGGGGCGCCACGACCTCGAGCCGTTCTGGCCTTCCCGTCAGCACCACGACTTCGACCGTGTGTGTCGCCGCGCGATGAACGCGCGGGCCCTCTAAAGCCGTACACCCCCGGCCTTCGGCCAGCGCGAAACGACGTACGTCCTCCGGCACGCCCGACCACGAATCGCGGCCGCCGCTCCTCCCGACGAACTCCTCGCGCGAAAGAGCTGACCTGTCATGGCGACCTCTCGTACCCTCACCACCGCCACCCTGCCCACCCCCGCCCCGAACGGCGCCCGGCACCGGCTCCGCGCCGTCGACCGGGACGAGGTGGTCGACGTCGCGGACTTCCTGCCGCCCGGCGCCACCTGGCTGCCCGCGCCGCAGCACACCCTGCCGACCCTGCCGGGCCAGCCGCCGATGGTCGGCTACCTGGTGCTGGTCCCGGCCGACCAGCGGCCCCCGTTCCTGCCGGTCGCGGTCCCGGACCAGCCGGAGCCCGGGGCGGGCCCGGCCGGCACCGACCCGCTGGTGCGGATCGACACCGTGCGGCGCACCGCCAGCGTCGACGGCCGCGAACTCGACCTCACGTACCTGGAGTTCGAGCTGCTCGCCCACCTGGTGGCGCACCCGCACCGGGTGCACACCCGCGACCAGCTGGTCACCACGGTGTGGGGCTACGGCCACGTCGGCGACGGCCGTACCGTCGACGTGCACATCGCCCGGCTGCGCCGCAAGCTGGGCGCCCAGCACCGCCAGGCGATCCAGACGGTGCGCCGGGTCGGCTACAAGTACACGCCGCCGACCGGCCGCTGACCGTTCTGCCGTCGGCAGAGCCGCGCGTCCCCACGGCCCCGGGCCGGGCACCATCCGGGCATGAGACTTCTGGTGCTGGGCGGTACGGAGTTCGTGGGGCGGGCCGTGGTGGAGGCAGCGCTCGGGCGCGGCTGGGAGGTGACCGTCTTCCACCGGGGACGGCACCGGCCCCCGGCCGGGGTGCGGTCGTTGCACGGCGACCGCACCGCGCCCGACGGTCTCGCCGCGCTCGCGGCGGCCGGCGCCGGCTGGGACGCCGTGGTCGACACCTGGTCGGCCGCCCCGCGTGCCGTGCACGAGGCGGCCCGGCTGCTGCGCGGCCGGGCCGGCCGGTACGCGTACGTCTCCAGCCGGTCGGTGTACGCGTGGCCCTGGCCGCGCGGCGCCGCCGAGGACGCCCCGCTGGTCGAGGGCGCCGCCGACGCCGGACCGACGGACTACGCGGCGGACAAGCGCGGCGGCGAGCTGGCCGCCGTCGGGGCCTTCGGCACGGCCGACTCGCTGCTGGTCCGGGCCGGCCTGATCCTCGGCCCGTACGAGAACGTGGGCCGCCTTCCGTGGTGGCTGACCCGGATCGCCCGCGGCGGCCCGGTCCTGGCCCCCGGCCCGCGCGAACTGCCGTTGCAGTACGTCGACGCGCGCGACCTCGCCGCGTGGCTGCTCGGCGCGCTGGAGCGCGGTCTGTCCGGGCCGTACAACCTGGTCGGCCCGCCCGGCCACACCACGATGGGCGAGCTGCTCGAGGCGTGCCTGCGGGTCACCGGCGCGGACGCGGAGCTGCGCTGGACCGATCCGCAGCTCGTCCTGGACGCCGGGATCGAGCCGTGGACCGAGCTGCCGGTGTGGGTGCCGCCGGGCGGCGAGATGTTCGACGCCGTGCACTGCGCGGACGTGTCGCGGGCGCTGGCGACGGGCCTGGTGTGCCGGCCGGTGGGCGAGACCGTGGCGGACACCTGGCGCTGGCTGACGGAGCTCGGCGGCAGCGCGCCCCAGCGGCCGGACCGCACCCGTAAGGGCCTGGACCCTCAGGTCGAGGCGAAGGTGCTGGCCCGGGCCGGGGGTGTACCTGGCACCACCCCCCAGGAGGGGCCCTCGGACGACTGACCCGGCCGCGGCCGTCGGCAAGACTGGCCGCATGAACACCGACAAAGACACAGGCGCCTTCCGCACCCGGGCCAGGGAGGCGCTGCTGGCCGCCGTGCAGGGGCTGGTGCTGGCCGTCGTCGTGCTGCCGTGCGGTGTGGCGTTCCTCGTCCTGACCCTCGTCTCCGTCGCACTCATACCGCTCGGCGTCGGCCTCGTCACCACTCCGGCGGTCCTCACCGGCGTACGGGCGCTGGCGGACGCCCGCAGGAGGCTCGCGGCCCAGTGGTGCGGGATCCGGATCCCGGCGGCGTACCGGCCGCTCCCGCAGAGCGCCAACCCCTGGACGCGCACCGTCGCGCTGCTGCGGGACCCGCAGGTACGGCGGGACGTGCTCTGGCTGCCGGTGGACATGACCGCGGGCTTCGTCACCGCGCTGGTGCCGGCCGTGCTGGTGTTCTACCCCTTCGAGGGCTTCGCGCTGGCGGCCGGGCTGTGGCGGACCATGACCGGCGGCCCGTACGGGAAGTACGGGCCGTACTGGTACGGCTTCGTCCCGGTCAGCGGACAGCCGACGGCCCTCGCGGCAGGCGCTCTCGCAGCCGTGCTCCTCCTCGTCGCCTACCGCTTCACCCCGCGCATGCTCACCGCGCACTTCCAGCTCACCCGGGCGATGATCGGCGCCCCCCACGCCGCACTCGCCGAGCGGGTCCGGGTGCTGACCGAGACCCGGCGGGACGCGGTCGACACCTCGGCCGCCGAACTGCGCCGCATCGAACGGGACCTGCACGACGGCGCCCAGGCCCGGCTGGTCGCCATGGGCATGGACCTCGGCACCATCGAGATGCTGGTCGAACGGGACCCCGCGCAGGCGAAGCGGCTGCTCGCCCAGGCCCGCCGGAACTCCGCCGAGGCCCTGGCGGAGCTGCGCGACCTGGTGCGCGGCATCCACCCGCCGGTGCTCGCCGAACGCGGGCTCGGCGACGCCGTACGGGCGCTGGCGCTGCGGCTGCCCCTGCCCACGGAGGTGACCGTGGAGCTGCCCGGCCGCGCGGACGCGCCGGTCGAGTCGGCCGCCTACTTCGCGGTGAGCGAGGTGCTCACCAACGCCGTCAAGCACTCCGGTGCCGACCGGGTCCGGGTCGACGTGCACCACACCGACGGCCGGCTGCGGATCATCGTCACCGACGACGGCCGGGGCGGCGCGGCGGCCGGGACCGGTTCGGGGCTCGCCGGGATCGAGCGCCGGCTCGGTACCTTCGACGGAGTCCTGGCCGTCAGCAGTCCCGCCGGCGGTCCCACCATGGTGACCCTGGAGATCCCGTGCGTGTTGTCCTAGCCGAAGACCTCTTCCTGTTGCGCGACGGGCTGGTGCGGATGCTGGAGGCCTACGGCTTCGAGATCGCCGCCGCCGTCGAGTCCGGGCCGGAACTGGCCCGGGCGCTGGCCGAGTCGGCGCCGGACGTGGCGGTGGTGGACGTACGCCTGCCGCCGACGCACACCGACGAGGGTCTGCAGTGCGCGCTCGCGGCCCGGCGGGCGCGGCCCGGGCTGCCGGTGCTGGTGCTCTCGCAGCACGTGGAGCAGCTGTACGCGCGCGAGCTGCTCGCCGACGGCACGGGCGGGGTCGGCTATCTGCTGAAGGACCGGGTGTTCGACGCGGAACAGTTCGTGGACGCCGTACGGCGGGTGGCGGCCGGCGGGACGGCGATGGACCCGCAGGTGATCCAGCAGCTGCTGTCCCGGCGGTCGGCCGGCGACCAGCCGCTCGCCCGGCTGACCCCGCGTGAGCGGGAGGTGCTGGAGCTGATGGCGCAGGGCCGGTCCAACGCGGGGATCGCGGCCCAGCTCGTGGTGACGGAGCGGGCGGTCGCCAAGCACACCTCCAACATCTTCGCCAAGCTGGGCCTGGAGGTGTCGGACGACGACAACCGGCGCGTGCTGGCGGTGCTCGCCCATCTGGACCGCGACCGGTGACCCGCCAAGTCCGCTGTTTCTGAGGGGAATTTGTGAGACCGGTGAACACCTCCGGGGCGGCGTCCGTATGGAAGGACGCCGCTTCACTCCTGTCGGGCGCCTCGATGCTGCCCCGCAAGGAAGTCAGAGGAGTTCCATGGGACGCAACACACGAAAACGCCGTACGCCGCTGGCCACCAAGGCCATTGCCGCATCGGCGGCCCTAGCGCTCGGTGGGGGCGGGCTGATCTGGGCGAACTTCTACGCCTCGGCGCACGAGTCGAACAACCAGTCGTGGGGAGGCAACCAGACCAAGGCCGCGACGGCGCAGGTCGCGACCATCTCCTGCCCGGACGTCGGCCAGAAGCTGACGAACGTGCCGAACGCGGCCCGTCAGGGCGTGGCGGCGGAGCTGGCGAACCTCGACAAGCAGATCACCGAGGCCTACAACCGGCTCGCCTCCACCAGGAACGCCCAGCAGCAGGACGCGAGCTTCGTACAGAACGCGATCGTCGGCCCCCTCAAGGAGAAGCGGGCGGCGACGATCGACCGGATCCGCATCGACATCCAGCGGGTCGGCGGTTCCTTCGACAACGCGCTCAAGCAGCTCGCCGCCTGTACGACGCAGACCGCCAACCAGACGAACGCCGGCGGCCAGCAGCAGAACGGCGGCCAGCAGCAAAATGGCGGCCAGCAGCAGAACGGCGGTCAACAGCAGAACGGCGGCCAGCAGCAGGGCCAGAACGGTCAGCAGGGCAACATCGGCGGGCAGGCCGGCAACGGCCCGGTCGCGGCGGACTTCGTCGACATCACCAAGGTGGCGCCGAACGTCCAGGGCAAGCCGCGCAGGACCGGCAACGCCTCGACCGGTACGTTCACCACCCGCTGCGGCGTGAACGCGAACAAGAACTTCAACACCGACAACGTGATCGTGGCGCCCGGCGTGACCAACGGCGCGCACCACCTGCACGACTACGTCGGCAACCAGAAGGTCAACGCGTTCTCCAGCAACAACACGTTCCTGCAGGGCGGCACCAGCTGCCAGAACCGCAGCGACCTGTCGTCGTACTACTGGCCGGTGGTCCGCGTCCAGGACGGCACGCAGGACTTCGACCAGAACAAGGACGGCGGCGGCAAGGAAGGCAACGTCGGCCGCATCCTGACCCCGGTCCAGGCCCAGATCAAGTACGTGGGCAGCCCGGCCAGCAAGGTCGTCGCGATGCCGCAGTTCCTGCGCATCATCACCGGTGACGCCAAGACCACCACCAACGGTCTGGCGAACGCCAACGCGCACTGGAGCTGCACCGGCTTCGAGAACAAGGTCCAGCTGACGCAGCAGTACCCGATCTGCCCGCAGGGCAGCAAGGTGGTGCGCTCGTTCGCCTTCCAGAGCTGCTGGGACGGGCAGAACGCCGACAGCGCCAACCACCGCACCCACGTGGCGTTCGCCGACCCGGCGAGCGGTGTCTGCCCGAACGGGTTCAAGGCGATCCCGCAGCTGACCATGCGGCTCGTCTACAACATCAACCCGCCGACCATCCAGAACGGCCAGGTGAAGAACGCCTACGCCGTGGACGGCTTCCCGGAGCAGCTGCACAAGGCGGCCACGGACCACGACGACTTCATCAGCGTCACGAAGAACGGTCTGGCCAACAAGATCGCCAACTGCATCAACCGCGGTCAGAACTGCGCGTGATCCGGTAACGGACGCAGGACAGAAGGCCGGTGACGAACCCCCCTCCCGTCACCGGCCTTCGTCATGCCCCGGCACTCCCGTCAGCCGCTGTGCGCGTGGTGGTCGGTGCCCTCCTCCAGGTCGCCGCCGAGCGTGCCGCGCAGCGCCTTGACCACCCCGTCGTCGCCGACGGCGACCCACTTGCGGCCGACCAGGTAGTGACCGCCGTAGTCCTTCGCGTCGTTGATCCACTCGCGCTGGCCGCGGTCGGTGGCGAAGGTGGCGAGGATGAATTTGCCGTCGCCGTTGCGGCAGATGGCCTGGCGGATCTCGTCGGCGTCGGTCTGCATGTTCGGCGTGCACTTCACCTCGGCGGCCAGACGCTCCAGGCTGCCGGTCGCGGTGGGCGGCACCGACTCGCTGCTCCCGCCCGAGCCGCAGCCCGCCAGCGTCAGCACGGCCGCGGCGCCGAGCAGCAGTCCTGTCAACCTCATCTGTTCCTCCGGTCCTGGTGTGCCAAGCATGCCCCAGCTCCTTCGGATACGGCTCCCGCGCGCGGTGCGCTCAAATACGCCGACCGGGCGCGCACGAGTGTGCGAAGGTGGCGCGGTGAACCAGAACTGGGAAGACCGTGTGGCCGCCGCCTGGGCCACCTTCGACGACTATCCGGAAGAGCGCGCGCACGAGTTCCGCGCGCTGATCGACGCACTCGTGGCCGAGCTGCCGGACGACAGCCCGCTGGGCCCCTTCGAGCGGGCCTGCGCCTGGGACTCCACCGGGCACTCCGACAAGGCGGTGCCGCTGTACCGGGAGGCGCTGGCCCGCGGACTCGACGGGTACAAGGGCCGCCGGGCGAAGATCCAGCTGTCGAGTTCGCTGCGCAACACTGGGCAGCCCGAGGAGGGCGTCAAGCTCCTCACCCCCGAACTGGACGCGCCTTCCGATGAGTTGGACGACGCGGTGCGGGCCTGTCTCGCCCTGTGCCTGTCCAGTCTCGGCCGTGACCGCGAGGGCCTGTCCCTCGTGCTCGGCGCGCTCGCCCCCCATCTGCCGCGCTACCAGAGGTCGATGGCGAACTACGCGCGTGCCCTGGTCGAACCCCGGGTGTGAATCCCTCGCCGGGCGGTGACCAACCACCGGCTCGCTCGTTCTCCCGGACGTGCAGTCACAGGATGTATCCCCGCGTCCCCCCTCCGCCGGCGGCACCGGCCCGGTCGACGTCGAGCAGGCCGAGGCCGTGCTCGTCGAGCACTACCCCCGGCTGGTCCGGCTCGCCTACCTCGTGCTGCCGCCGGGCCTCGGCCGCAGCCGCCGCGTGCTGACCGCACACGCCCTCACCCAGCACGCGCTGCCCCGGGGCCGCAAGCAGCCGTCCGTGATCCCCGCCCAGGCCCCGGGCCGGGCGGGCGACCCCGGGTACGCCTGTCTGCGCGAGCGGGTGCTGCGGACGGCCCTGGAGGCGGCCCGCCCCCGCAAGGGCCTGCCCCGGCTCGCCCAGCTGCCGCCGCTGCTCCCCCAGGTGTGGGGCCTCAGGCTGTTCCCGCGCTCGGGCGGCGCCGACGAACTCGCCCTGGACCAGCGGCTGTCCGCCCTGTCCGGACCGGCCCGTGCCGCCTACGTCCTGCGGGGCCTGGAGAAGCTGCCCGACCCGGACGTCCGCGACCTCCTCGAGGCCGCCGGCGTGGCCGACCCGGGCGGCGCGCTGGCGTCGGCGAACAGCGTGCCCGCCCAGCCGGGGCTGCTGTCCTCCCCCGAGTTCGACCCGTGTTCGCTGCAGGCCCGGCCCACCGACCTGATGCGCCGCCGTCGGCGCACCAAGGCCGTGCTCGCCGCCGCCGCGGCGCTCGCGGTGTGCGGCGCGCTGGTCGCCGTGCCGGGCGGCGGCTGGGGTCCCGACGGCGCCGCCGCGCCCGTCTACGCCGAGAACCCGGCCGCCGAGGCCGCGCTCGACCCCGGCCGGCTGACCCGGGTCTCCCCCGCCGTCTGGCGCACCTCGGCGCGCACCGACTTCTCCGTGTGGCCCGCGCGCGGTCCGCTCACGGGGGACAAGGCCCTGTTGCGCCGCGCCCTCGCGGTCTGGGCCCGCCCCGGTGAGACGGTCCGGGTCTCGGCGACCCCCGGCACCCAGACCGGCGGCCCGGCCGGCCCGCCCCAGCTGCTGTACGCGGGCGAGGTAGACGCCGCCCGGGTGGTGATCCTCTACGACGGCCTGCGCATCGCCCGGTACGCCGAGCCGAAGAGCGGCACGCAGCTCGCGGTCCTGGACTTCGCCCGGGTCGACGGCGCGACGGGTGCCGGGGCGAGCGCGCTGGTGCTGGGCCGCTCCGACGGCAACGTCCGCTATCTGACCGCCCCCTGGGTGACGAAGGCGGCCCAGCGGGACCTGACGAAGCCGGACACGTCGGCGACGCCGCTCGCCCTCGCCGACGGTGTCACCGCGCCGCTGCCCAGCCCCGTCCTGCAGCCCGGCGCCTGCGCCTCGTGGACCGTGCTCCAGCTGACCGGCGCCTCCGGCACGCAGCTCGCCACCGACCTGGGCGAGCTGGTCCCGGCCCACCTCACGGCCGGCCGGCCCCGCAGGGCCGGGGAGGTCTCCGGCGCGGAGGGGCTGCGGACGTGGGCGCCGTTCGCCTGTTCCCTGGCGGGCGAGCGCTCGGCGGGCATCCGCAGCGTCAACGCCTGGGCGTACGCCGAGCAGCCGCTGCCCGACGGCAGCGGCTCCGGTACGTGGGTGTGCGCCCGGGCGGAGACCTGGCGCGGCGACGGCACGGCTGCGCTGGCGCTGTTCCGGACGCCGGACAAGGCGGCCGGGACGGTCGTCGCCAAGGGCACGGACGTGCCGGCCTGCGGGCCGCGTGATCCGCATGTGCTGGCCGGAGTGCTGTGGAAGTCGGCGGCGGGCTCCTGGTACCTGCTGGCGGCGGGCAGCAAGGACACGGCGTCGATCGAGGCGTCGGGCGGGGTCACCGCGTCCGGGCCGGGGCCGTTGCTGGCCGTGAGGGCCGCGCAGGGGGCACGGGCGGACCTGACGGGGAGGCTGGCGGACGGGCGGGAGATCAACGGACTGCACTAGCTGACACCGGCGTCAACAAGCTGTCACACAGGGGTTCTCAGGCGCCTTACCCGCCAGTACATTGACGCCATGTCTAACACGCAGGCCCGGGTGCCGCTCAAGGCGCGCAAGGTGTCCTTCTCCTGGGAGGGCACGCCGCTGCACTGGGTGCCGGGGGATCCCTTCACCACGCACACCATCAATGTGCTGCACCTGCTGCTGCCGGCCGGTGAGCGCTGGTTCGTACACGTCTACAAGCAGGTGCTGCCGTACATCCGGGACGAGCGGCTCCGTGCGGACGTCATCGGATTCATCGGCCAGGAGGCGATGCACTCCCAGGCCCACGACGAGGTGCTGCCCCACCTGCGGGAACTGGGGCTGGACCCGACGCCGTACACCGCGCAGGTCGACTGGTTCTTCGAGAAGCTGCTCGGCGACCGGACCCTGCCGCCGGGCAGGCCGCGCAGGTGGTGGCTGATGGAGCGGGTCGCCCTCATCGCGGCCATCGAGCACTACACGGCGTTCCTGGGGAACTGGGTGCTCAACGCCGAGGCACTCGACCGGCACGGCGCCGACCCGACCATGCTGGACCTGCTGCGCTGGCACGGCGCGGAGGAGGTCGAGCACCGCTCGGTCGCCTTCGAGCTGTTCATGCACCTCGACGGCAGTTACCGCCGGCGGGTACGGACCTGGGCCACCGCCTTCACGGCGCTGGTGTTCCTGTGGCAGCGCGGGACGCGCTTCTTCATGGCGAACGACCCGACCCTCGTCGACGGCAAGGCCACGCTCAAGGACCTGTACGTCCGCGGCAGGCGGGGCCTGCTGCCCACGACCGGCGACATGCTCAGGTCCGTCCCCCGCTATCTGCGCCGCGACTACCACCCCTCGCAGGAGGGCGACACCGAGCAGGCCGTCGCCTACCTGGCTTCCTCGCCCGCGGCCACCGCGGCGGAGAAGAGGGCCGCGTGATGCCGAAGCTGCGTACCGCCGCACTCGTCGCGGGCGCCGCCCTGCTCACCCGGCGGGCCCTGCGCCGCCGCGTCCGGGTCTCCCCGCTGTGGCCGCTGCCCGCCCTGGACCCGCCCCTGTCCGGCCGGCCGCGCTCACGGACCCTGCGGCTGCTGCTCACCGCGCACGAGACGATCGCCGACGGGGTCGTACAACTCCGCCTGGAGGGCGCGGACCTGCCGCGCTGGGAGCCGGGGGCGCACCTCGATCTGGTGCTGCCGTCGGGGCTCGTACGGCAGTACTCCCTGTGCGGGGACCCCGAGGACACCTCCTCCTACACGGTGGCCGCGCGGCTCGTGCCGGACGGCAGGGGCGGCTCGCGCGAGGTGCACGAGCAGCTCGCCGAGGGCATGGAGCTGGAGGTGCGCGGCCCCCGGAACCGCTTCGAGCTGGCCGGCGCGCCCTCGTACGTGTTCGTCGCCGGCGGCATCGGCATCACCCCGATCCTGCCGATGCTGCGGGCCCTGCCGGACGGCACCGACTGGCGGCTGCTGTACGGCGGGCGGACCCGGGCGTCCATGCCGTACCTGGAGGAGGTGCGGAAACTGGCCGGGGACCGGCTGACGGTGGTCGCCGAGGACGAGGACGGCCGGCCGGATCCGGCCGCGCTGTTCGCGGACACGGCCGCGGGTGCGGCGGTGTACTGCTGTGGTCCGGAGGGTCTGATGGCGGCGGTGGAGGAGGCGCTGCCCGAAGGGGCCGCCCTGCACCTGGAGCGGTTCGCGCCCCGGGTGACGGCCGGCGGCGACACCGCGTTCGAGCTGGAACTGCGGCGCAGCGGACGTACGTTGACGGTCCCGTCCGGCTCGACGGTGCTGGCCGCCGTCCGCCGGGAGCTGCCGGACACCGCCTACTCCTGCGAGCAGGGCTTCTGCGGGACCTGCCGGCAGCAGGTGCTGGAAGGGGAGATCGATCACCGGGACGAGCTGCTGACGGACGCGGAACGGCGGGACTCGATGCTGATCTGCGTGTCCCGGGCGCGGGGCGATCGCCTGGTGCTCGACATGTGACCGTAGGCGGCCGGAATCGATCGGTAAAGTGTTCGCATGAGTACCGGGGTTCGCCGCAGGATGGGCGTCGAGGAGCGGCGGCAGCAGCTGATCGGTGTCGCCCTCGACCTGTTCAGCCGACGCTCGCCCGACGACGTCTCCATCGACGAGATCGCCACGGCGGCAGGCATCTCCCGCCCGCTCGTCTACCACTACTTCCCCGGCAAACTCAGCCTGTACGAGGCCGCGTTGAAGCGTGCGTCGGAGGATCTCGCGAGCCGTTTCGCCGAGCCGCACGAGGGCCCGCTCGGCGCCCGGCTGCTGCGGGTGATGAGCCGCTACTTCGACTTCGTGGACGACCACGGCCCCGGTTTCTCGGCGCTGATGCGCGGCGGCCCGGCCGTCGGCTCCTCCACCACGAACGCGCTCATCGACTCCGTACGGCAGGCCGCGTACGACCAGATCCTGTCGCACCTGGGCGTGCGGGAGGCGTCCGCGCGCCTGGAGCTGGTGGTCCGCTCCTGGATCTCGCTCGCCGAGTCCACGGCGCTGATCTGGCTGGACGGCCGGCGCGTACCGCGCGCCGAACTGGAGATCCAGCTCGTGCACGACTTCGCCGCGCTGGCCGCCGTCAGCGCGGCCTACGACGCGGACATGGCCGAGCTGCTGCGCACGATGGTGAAGGACGAGCCGGCCGACGGCCCCTTCGCGGACCTGGTCGGCCGGCTCATCGCCCTCGGTTCCTGAGCGTGTCCTAGCGGTCGAACTTCCGGTACGACGCGTCGAGATCACGGATCTCGGCGGAGGCGTGCACGGCGAACGCCGTGTCCGCCACATGCTTGCGGAGCAGGTCCAGGACCGCCTCCGTCAGCTGCGCCTTCGTCTCGTCGCTGCGCCCGGCGAGGAGCCCGATCGTCACGTGCACGACGGCGTGCCCGCGCGCCCCGGGATCCTCGCGACCGAACACCGTGTACGCGCTCGGCCGGAACTGTGACGTGCAGTTCTCCGGCTTCGCCGCCGCGATCTCCGCGACCGCGTCGTGCAGGCCTCGTGCGAAGCCCTCGCGGTCGAAGGCGTTCTCCAGCGTGTCGGAGTAGTCGACGGTGATCTGCGGCATGCGCACTCCTGTTCCACGGCAACGGCCTCACCCTAGTTCCGAGCGGTGAACACCGCGACGGTCCGGGCCGGAACCGTGAACGTGCCCGAGCCGGCCGCGTAGGCGGAGCCCTTCACGACCGCGTCCGCGCCTGCCGCCTGCACCGGGTGCAGCCGGTACCGCTGCCCGGCCAGTGCCGGGACCCGCTGCTCCTGCTGCTCGGGGGTGGCGTTGAAGACGACGACCAGGTCACCGAGGCGCATGGTGATCACGCCCGGCGTCTCGTCCTTCCCGGACAGCGGGAAGGAGAGGTGCTCCTGCACCTGCCCGGTGGTGCCGAGGGAGAAGGCCCGCTCGGTCGTGCGGATCCTCAGCAGGTCCCGGTAGGCGGCCGAGGCCCCGGTGATCTGCGGGCAGCCCACCTCGACCGTGCTCAGCAGCGGCTTGGCGTAGTCCCACTTGGACCTGTTGTCGGCCGCCGGCGGCAGCCCCCGGCCGAAGCCGTTGCCGTCGGCGCAGTTCCAGTGGATGGCGTTGAACCAGTCCCCGCTGTCGAAGGAGTTGCGGTCCAGGGACTTCGAGCGCAGCAGGTCGGTGCCGGCCTGGGAGAGGGCCGGGCCCTGCGAGAGGGCCGCGGTGGCCATCGCGAGGACCTGCATCCGGGACCGGTCGGACGCGGAGGTGTCCCTGGGCAGCTTGTAGGCGAGTGCGTCGAACAGCGACTCGTTGTCGTGCGCGTCCACGTAGGCGAGGGCGTCGCCGGGCGCGTCCGCGTAGCCGGCGGGCGAGCCGTTGTAGTCGACCGCGGCGCCGGTGACCTCCTTGCCGTCGGTGTCGGTGAAGCGGTACCTGGCGAGGTTGCCGGTCAGACCCACCTTGATCAGGTCCTGGTAGTGCAGCAGGCGGGCCTTCTGCTCCTCCTTCGTGCCGTTGGCCGCGGAGGAGTTGGGGTCGGTGTAGAGCCCGGACGCGAAGCCCTGGACGCCGGGGTCCTCGTCGAAGGGGCCGCCGCCGCGCACCGCGTCACGGGCGCGGTCGGAGAAGGTGGCGATGCCGGTGCCGGCCATGTTCGCCTGCGTGGCCTGCACGAACCGGGCGTCGTCCGCGACCTCGCCGAAGTTCCAGCCCTCGCCGTACAGGATGATCTTCTTGCCGTCGACGCCGTCCTTCTCCGGGGTCAGCGCGTCGAGCGCCTTCCTGACGGCGAGGATGTTGGCCTTCGGGTGGTGGCCCATGAGGTCGAAGCGGAACCCGTCGACCTTGTACTGCCTGGCCCAGGTGACGATCGAGTCCACGACCAGCTTGCCCATCATCGCGTTCTCGGGCGCGGTGTTGGCGCAGCAGGTGCTGTTGGCCACCGAGCCGTCGGCGAGCAGCCGCTGGTAGTAGCCGGGCACGATCCTGTCGAGGACGGAGGTGTCCGCCTGGCCGGCGGCCGCCGTGTGGTTGTAGACGACGTCCATGACGACCCGGAGGCCGTCCTGGTTGAGCGCCTTCACCATCGTGCGGAACTGGACGGTACGGGCCGTGCCGTCCGGGTCGGTGGCGTAGGAGCCCTCGGGGACCGTGTAGTGGTACGGGTCGTAGCCCCAGTTGTAGGCGTCCCTGGCGGCGACCTTCGCCACGCACTCCTGCTGCTTGTCGGAGTCGGCCGGGTAGGAGGCGAGGTCGCAGTCCGTGGTGGCCTGGTCGGCCTTCTTCTCGGGGATCGTGGCGATGTCGAAGGCGGGCAGCAGGTGGACGTACGACGTCCCGGCCCCGGCCAGCGCGCGCAGGTGCTTCGAGCCGTCGCTGCTGCTGTCGGCGAAGGCCAGGTAGGTGCCGGGGTGCCGCGCGGTGCGGTCCGCGACCGAGAAGTCCCGGATGTGCAGCTCCTGGATCTGCGCGTCCTTCAGCGGTACGGCCTTGGGCTTGCGCAGCGTGGACCAGCCGGCCGGCGCCAGCGACCGGTCGTTCAGGTCCACGACCAGGCTGCGCTCGGAGTTCGCGGTGAGCGCGACCGAGTAGGGGTCGGTGACCTTGTTGGTGACCAGCTTGCGGACGCTGGGCGCCCACACCTTCACGACGTACCGGTAGGGCTTGCCCTTCCAGGACGCGGGGCCGGTGACGGACCAGACGCCGGTGGTGTCGTCGCGGTGCATGGCCACGGTCGAGCCGTTCAGCTCCAGCGCGACGCTCTGGGCCGTGGGTGCCCAGACGGCCAGCGTGGGCCTGCCGTCGTGGAAGGTCGGTCCGAGCTTCGCCTTCGTCGCGCCGGGGTAGAGGTCGTCGAGCACGCCGGCGGTCTGCACGCCGGTCGCGGCCAGCACGGCCCCGTTGGCGGCGCGCTGCGAGGCGACCAGCTGGCCCTTGAGTGCCGCACGCACCCGGTCCCGGTCGCGCGGGTCGACGGACCAGGCGGTGTAGTCCTTCAGGTGCGGGAACTTCGCCTTCTGCGCGTCGGTCAGGGTGGTCTTCGCCAGCCGGATCCAGCGCTCGTCGTCGCTGGTCAGCGTCCCGTCCTTGACGGTGATCGAGCCGTCGCGGGAGGACAGCAGCTGGGTGGAGGCGGCGCCGTCGACGCCGTTCCAGGCGAGGGTGTCCCGGTCGATCCAGACCGCCTTGGAGGTGGCCGGGTCGAGGGCGGCCGCGCTGCCGGGCGGCTGGGGCAGCAGGTACTCCTCCTGGCCGTTCAACAGCCACACCTCGTGGCCGTCGGCCTTGAGGTCCAGGGACTGGTCGGCCGGGAGATCCTTCTCGTCGCCCTTGTGGAGGATGTAGCTGAGGCTGGTGGCACCCTCGGTGAGCGGCACCTCGAAGACCGCGCCATAGGCATCAGTCTTCACCGGAGCCAGCGGGTTCGGCCAGTCGGTGGGGTGCGCGGCACCCGTCCAGACGTGCAGGCCCCAGCCGTCGTAGTTCCCGTCGGCCCGGTGGTAGTGCAGGACGGCCTTGGTGGTGTCCTGGGCGGGGTAGTCCGGTTTTTCGGTGCGGACGTCGGCCTTGCCCTGCTCGATCCACACCTCACCCGTCCGGGTGACGTCGATCGACCGGTCGGCGGAGACGTCCTTGGTGCCGTCCTTGTCGATGACCAGGAAGCCGATGTTCGAGGCGCCGGGCCTGAGCTTGACGTAGGCGAAGGCGCCGTAGGCGTCACGGCCGGTGAAGGGGTGGCTGGCCGGCCAGTTCGTGGCCTCGCCGTCGGCGAGGTCGCCCCAGGCGTACAGGCCCCAGTCGGCGTAGTCGCCGTCGGTGCGCTTGTAGTGGACGACCGCGTAGTCCCGGGAGGAGGCCGTGGGGACCTCGGGCGCGGGCGGGGTGCCGGTGGTGCTGCTCGCCGTGGCGCTCGCGGTGTGCCCGGCGGAGTCGATGACGACGGCCTTGTAGCGCAGGGCGGTGCCGGCGGGCACGTCCTCGTCGAGGGTCTGGGTGACCTGGTAGGGGGCGTGGTCGGCGGAGCCGAGGGTCTTCCACGTGCCGTTGCCCACCTGGGCGGCGAAGACGACCCGGTTGAGCTGTCCGCCGTCGACGCCGGCCTTGAGGACGACCGTCCCGGTGGCGCCTGCGGCCGGCGCGGTCAGGGTGATCTCCGGCGCGGCGGCGGGCGCGGCGAGGGCGCCGGCGGCCTTGTAGACGACGGCGGAGCCGGCCGGGACGGTGACGGTGGCCTTCCCGTCGCCGTCGGACCGCACGGTGCCGGTGGCCCCGTAGACGCCCCGGTACGCCCTGTCCGCCGACCCGGTCGCGAAGGTCGCCGTCTTCTGCTCGCCGGCGTTGTTGAAGGCGACGACGTACTCCTGGCCGCTGCGGGCGTCGGTACGCGTGAAGGCGTAGACACCGGGCCCGTCGGCCGCGTACCGCTCGGTCTGCACTCCGTCGGTCAGGGCCGGGTTGGCCTTGCGGAGCTTCGCGAGCGCGGCGATCTGCCGGTACAGCGGGGCCTTCGTGTCGTAGGCGGCGCCGGCGTGGGTGCGGTCGGTGCCGATCTCGTCGTCGTCCAGGTAGTCGGCGACCTTGGAGGCGAACATGGTCTGGCGGGCGTCCTTGTCGCCGCCGGAGCCGGTGAAGCCCTGTTCGTCGCCGTAGTAGACGACCGGGTTGCCCCGGCTGAGGAACATCAGCTCGTTGGCGAGCCGGTCCTTCTTCAGGATCTCGGCGTCGGTCGCCTTCGGGTTGTCCTGCTTCAGGAAGTACCCGATGCGGCCCATGTCGTGGTTGCCGAGGAAGGTGACCTGCTCGTACGCGTTGGCCTTGTCGGTGGTGTACCGGTAGTCGTCACCGAAGACGCTCGCCAGCTTCCGCGCGCTGCCGCCCTGGGAGGCGTAGGTGCGGGCCGCGTCCTGGAAGGGGAAGTCGAGGGTGGCGTCGAGCCGGCCCTGGGTGACGTACGGGGAGGTGACGGAGGTGTCGGCGGAGTAGACCTCGCCGAACATGAAGAAGTTCTTCCGTCCGCGCCGGGCCGCGTACCGGTCCAGTGCGGTCGCCCACTGGGTCCAGAACTCCATGTTCACGTGCTTGACGGTGTCGATCCGGAAGCCGTCGACGGCGAAGTCCTTCACCCACCGCTCGTAGATCTTCTCCATGCCGTGCACGACCTCGGGACGCTCGGTCCACAGGTCGTCCAGGCCGGAGAAGTCGCCGTAGGTGGTGGACTCGCCGGCGTACGTCGAGTCGCCCCTGTTGTGGTACATCGCCGGGTCGTTCAGCCAGGACGGGACCTTGCTCCTGCTGGTGGCCTTCGGGGTGTACGGGAAGGAGTCGGCGTCGACGGCCGGGAACTCGCGGCTGCCGTCCGCGTAGTCGGCGTCGTCGAAGGGCTTGCCGTCCTTCGTCAGGTACGGGAAGGCGCCCTTGGAGAGGTAGTCGTAGGACTTCTCCGCGTAGTCCACGACGTCGGCGGTGTGGTTGGTGATGACGTCGAAGAAGACCTTCATGCCCTTGGCGTGCGCCTTGGAGATGAGGGTCTTGAGGTCCTGGTTGGTGCCGAAGTGCGGGTCGACCTGGGTGAAGTCGGTGATCCAGTAACCGTGGTAGCCGGCGGAGGCGTTGCTGCCCGTGCCCTGCACCGGGCGGTTCTTGAAGATCGGGGCCAGCCAGATGGCCGTGGTGCCGAGCCCCTTGATGTAGTCCAGCTTCCCGGTCAGGCCCTTGAGGTCGCCGCCCTGGTAGAAGCCCTTGTCGGTGGGGTCGTAGCCGGTGCTGAGCCGGGAGCCGGTGAGTCCGCCCCGGTCGTTCGAGGTGTCCCCGTTGGCGAACCGGTCCGGCATGACGAAGTAGAACTGCTCGCGGGTGTCGTCGTGCCGGGCGGGTACGGCGGCGAGCTTCGCGTCGGAGGGGGGTGCGGGCGGGGTGGCGGCCCGGGCCGCCGGCACCTGGATCAGGGCGGCGGCGAGGGCCAGACCGGTGAGGGCGGCGGCCCTTCTTCTGCCATGCGGCGTACGGCGCGTGCGAGGCGCCGGCCATCTCGGTATCACGGGTCGTGACTCCTAGGGGGATTGCGGCTGGGACTTGCAGCAAGGGGCGTGAAACCACCCGAAAGAGGTTTCACGCACCGTCAGGAATGCCGTTCAGCAGCTCGACTTGCCGGCGTAGATCGCCAGGGCCGTGTTCGAGCCGAGGGTGGCGGTGAACTGTCCGCTGGAGTTCACGGTCACCGTGGTGTTGTTCTGGACGTTGCAGTACGTCCCGGCAGGCAGGGACGTCTGGTAGGTACGGGTCAGCGCCGAGGACTCGTGGTTGATCGCCACATAGCCCTTGCTGCCCCGGCCGAACGCGATGGCGTTGTTGCCGTTGTCCCACCAGTTGCCGACCGCCTGGCCGCGGGTCGCGTTGCGGAAGGCGACCATGCGGGCGATCTCCGGCCAGGCGTGCTGGCACTTCCAGCCGTCCTGCCAGCAGGCGTTCACCTGGCCGCCGTTGGGCGGTCCGGCGTCGGCGTCCGACCACTCGTAGCCGGAGTTGACGTCGGGGGCGCCGTAGGGCCAGGCGAGCATGAAGACGTTGGCCAGCGTGTAGTCGGCGCCGCTCTTGTAGTTCAGCGTGCTGCCGTTGCGCTCGGTGTCGTGGTTGTCCACGAAGACGCCGGCGACCGAGCTGTTCAGGTAGCCCCAGCCCTCGCCGTAGTTGGTGAGGTACGCGAGCTTCTCGCTGGTGAAGACGCGCTTGAGGTCGTAGGCGTAGCGGAACTCCTGGACGTCTCCGTTGCCGGTGTACTCGGAGGGCTGCACGGCCTCGCCCGCGCCGTAGATGACCTCCTGCTTCCAGTAGACGGACGGGTTGGTCAGGCGGCTCTTGATGTTGGCGAGGTCGTCGGCGGGGACGTGCTTGGCCGCGTCGATGCGGAAGCCGTCGACGCCGAGGGTGAGCAGGTCGTTCAGGTAGCCGGCGATCGTCTTGCGGACGTACTCCTCGCCGGTGTCCAGGTCGGCGAGGCCGACGAGTTCGCAGTGCTGCACGTTCCAGCGGTCGGAGTAGTTCGACACCTGGGAGGTGCAGTCGTCGAAGTCGTAGGCCGAGTACAGGCCAGGGTAGGTGTACTTCGTGTACGACGAGCCGCCGGTGCCGGTGCCGCTGCCCGCCGACATGTGGTTGACCACCGTGTCGACGACGACCTTCACACCGGCCGCGTGGCAGGTGTTCACCATGTTCCGGAACGCCGTGCGGTCGCCGAGGCGGCCCGCGATCTTGTACGACACCGGCTGGTACGACGTCCACCACTGCGAGCCCGGTATGTGTTCGGCGGGTGGGGAGACCTGGACGTAGCCGTACCCGGCGGGGCCGAGGGTGGTGGTGCACTCCTTGGCCACCGAGGCGTAGTTCCACTCGAAGAGAACGGCGGTGACGTCCTTGGTGCCGGGCGGGGAGGCCTCGGCGGCGGTCGGGGTCATGCCAACCAGAGCGGCGGCCGTGAGGGCGACCGCCATGGGGAGGGTTCTGCGTGCCATGTGGGGTTCCTTCGACGTTGAAGGCAAGGACCGCTGACGGCGCTTGCTGAAATCTTTCAGCAAACTTGCGGTGACGCAGATGTTAAAGGCCCGCTGCCCGAAAGGCAGCGGGCCGTTGTGAAGTTGATGCAAGAACTTCCAGACGTGGCGTCAGCCCGGCCTGGCGGCCCGGTCTCAGTCCGCCGTCGTCCACCACACGGTGGTGTCGGCGGGCACCTTCGCCTCGCCACCGGTCTCGGCGATCTCCCCGCTGGTGAGCAGCACACGGCCGTACGCCGGGGTCGTCACCGACTCGCCCGTGGTGTTCGCCACGCACACGAAGTCGCCGCGCCGGAAGGCCAGTACGCCCTCGGGCGCCCGCAGCCACTCCACCGTGTCACCGGCGCCCAGGTCCGGGTGCGAGCGGCGCGTCCGCAGCGCGGCCCGGTACAGCTCCAGCGTCGAGCCGGGCGCGCCCGTCTGCGCCTCCACGCTCAGCTCGGCCCAGCCCGCAGGCTGCGGGAGCCAGCTGCCGCCGCTGCCGAAGCCGTACGACGAGCCCTCCCGGGTCCACGGGATCGGCACCCGGCAGCCGTCGCGGAAGCCGTCCTGGCCGGCGCCCCGGAAGTACGCCGGGTCCTGGCGCACCTCGTCGGGCAGGTCCACGACGTCCGGCAGGCCCAGTTCCTCGCCCTGGTAGACGTACGCCGAGCCGGGCAACGCCAGCATCAGCAGGGTGGCCGCCCGGGCGCGGCGCAGGCCCAGTTCGCGGTCGCCGGCCGAGCGGATCTGGGTGCCGAGGCCGGGCGGGTTGGCGAAGCGGGTGGCGTGCCGGGTGACGTCGTGGTTGGACAGCACCCAGGTGGCGGGGGCACCGACCGGACGCATGGCCTCCAGGGTGCGGTCGATCACCCCGCGCAGCTCGGCCGCGTCCCACTCCGTCGCCAGGTACTGGAAGTTGAAGGCCTGGTGGAGCTCGTCGGGACGGACGTAGTTGGCGGTGCGCTCGACGGTCGGGGTCCAGGCCTCGGCGACGAAGATGCGCTCGCCCGCGTACTCGTCGAGGATCGTCCGCCACTGCCGGTAGATGGCGTGCACGCCGTCCTGGTCGAAGAACGGCATGACATCGTTGCCCAGCAGCTTGAGCTGGTCGTGGGAACCGAGGTCGGGAAGGCCGTCGGCCTTCACCAGGCCGTGGGCGACGTCGATGCGGAAGCCGTCGACGCCCATGTCCAGCCAGAAACGGAGGATGGAGCGGAACTCGTCGCCGACGGCGGGGTGGTTCCAGTTGAAGTCGGGCTGCTCGGGGGCGAAGAGATGCAGGTACCACTCCCCGTCGGCCACGCGCGTCCAGGCCGGGCCGCCGAAGATGGACTCCCAGTCGTTGGGCGGGAGTTCACCGTTCTTCCCCTTGCCGGGGCGGAAGTGGTACCGCTCGCGCAGCGGGGAGCCGGGTCCCTCGGCGAGGGCGCGCTTGAACCACTCGTGCTGGTCGGAGGAGTGGTTGGGGACGAGGTCCACGATGATGCGCAGGCCGTGCGCGTGGGCGTCACGGATCAGCGCGTCGGCGTCCAGCAGGGAGCCGAACATCGGGTCCACGGCACGGTAGTCGGCGACGTCGTAGCCGGCGTCGGCCTGCGGGGAGGCGTAGAAGGGGCTGAGCCACACGGCGTCGACGCCGAGGTCACGCAGGTAGGGCAGACGGGAGCGTACGCCCTCCAGGTCGCCCATGCCGTCGCCGTTGCTGTCGGCGAAGCTGCGCGGATAGACCTGGTAGATGACCGCGTCCCGCCACCAGTCGCGGCGGTCGGCGACGGTGGCGACGGCGGAGTGGCGGGCCGGTGCGGCAGGGTGCTGCTGGCTCATGGCGTCCTTGATACGTAACAGGGGCATGGTGGTCGGGTGGTGGGTGCGGCGGCGGGCGGCCGGGAGGGACTGCGAGGCGGGCCGCGGTGACAGCGGGGTCGGAAGGCCACGGCGGCCCGCCTGGTCGGGGCCGGGCCTCAGCCCTTGGTGCCGCCGGCGGTGAGACCGGTGACGAGGTTCTTCTGCACGAGGTAGAAGAACACGGTCACGGGTATCGCGATCAGCACCGCGGTGGCGGCCATGTAGTTCCACTGGGCGTCGTGCTCGCTCACGAAGGTCTGCAGGCCGACGGCGAAGGTGTACTTGGAGTCGTCCAGCAGGAAGGTGGTCGCGAAGGCGACCTCGCCGACGGCGGTGATGAAGTTGTAGAACGCGGCCACGGCCAGGCCCGGGCGGGCCAGCGGGAGGATGAGCCGGAAGAAGGTCCCGAAGGGGCTCAGCCCGTCCACGCGTCCGGCCTCGTCGATCTCGAAGGGGATCGTGTCGAAGTACCCCTTGAGCAGCCAGGCGCTGTACGGCACGGCGGTGGTGCAGTTGATGAGGATCAGCGCCCAGTAGGTGTCGATGAGGCCGAGTTCGCTGAAGATCTCGTACATCGGCACGATCAGCACGGCGATCGGGAAGGCCTGGGTGAGCAGCAGGACCCACATCAGCGGCTTGTAGCCGGGGAAGCGCATGCGGGAGACCGCGTAGCCGGTGGTGGCGGCGACGAGGACACCGACGAGGGTGGTGCCGAGGGCCACGATCATCGTCGACTTGAACCAGTCGAGGAATCCGGTGTGCTCCAGCACGAAGCTGTAGTTCGAGAAGGTCAGCTTGCCCGCGATCCCGCCCGGGTGCAGGTAGTCCTCCTTGTCCGGGCCGAGGGACAGGTAGAACAGCCAGGCCACCGGGGCCAGGGCGATCAGGCTCGCCACGACGAGGCCGCCGTGCAGCAGGGCGGCGCCGACCGGGCCTCGCTCACCGCGCCGGCGGACGCGGCGCCGGGGCGCGGGTGCGGGGGCCGGGGCGGTCTCGGTCTTGTCCAGGGTGGTGGTGCTCATGGCGGCGGCTCCTGCGGCGTCAGACGGCGAGCTGGTCATTTCGCTTCAGCCAGCGGAAGTAGAAGGAGGTGAAGACGGTCAGGATCGACAGCAGCAGCACGCCGTACGCGGCGGACTGGGCGAAGTCGCGCGGCTGCTGGCCGAAGCCCAGGGCGTAGGCCCAGGTGACGAGGATCTGGGCGTCCGGGGCGGAGTTCTTGCCGAACAGCAGGAAGATGATGACGAACTGGTTGAAGGTCCAGATGATGCCGAGCAGCACGACGGTGGAGCTGACCGAGCGCAGCCCGGGCAGGGTGACGTGCCGGAACCGCTGCCAGGCGGTGGCGCCGTCCATCTCCGCGGCCTCGTAGAGCGTGGAGTCGATGGACTGCAGGCCGCCGAGCAGGGACAGCATCATGAACGGCACACCGCACCAGGTGTTGACCATGATCGCGGAGAACCGCTGCCAGAAGGTGTCCTCCAGCCACTCCGGCTGGGGCAGGTGGAGGCTGCCGAGGAGCTGGTTGAGCACGCCGGAGTCGGCCAGCATGATCCGCCAGGAGAAGACGGTGACGAAGGTCGGCACGGCCCAGGGCAGGACGAGGAGCAGCCGGTAGACGGTACGGCCGCGCAGCTTCTGGTCGAGCATGAGCGCGAGGCCGAGGCCGATGGTGTAGTGCAGGGCCACGCAGGCGACCGTCCAGAACACGGTCCACAGGAAGTGGGACCAGAACCGGTCGTACGCCGTCGGGCCGAACAGGATGTCCTGGTAGTTGTCCAGGCCGATGAACTTGTAGGTGGCGTCGATGTGGTTGACGCCGATCGTGCGCGCCGAGTTGAGGCTGTTGGCGTCGGTGAGGGTCAGGTAGAAGCCCCGCACCAGCGGGTAGCCCACGAGGACACCGAGCACGACGACCACCGGGGCGATCATCGCGTAGGCGTACCAGTACTTCTGGAAGCCGTTTCTGACGCGCTGCCCCAGCCCGGGACGAGGCGCGCGGTCACCGCGGCGCTTGCCGGTCGCGCGGTCGATGGCGACTGTCATGGTTCGACACCTTCAAACGATCAAGGGTTGGGCCGGGTACAGGACGGTGGCCGCCGGATCCTTCCCCCCCGTTCGCACAGGGAGGATCCGACGGCCACGCGGACTCACTTGCTGAAGCCGTCGACCAGCTTGGAGATGGCCAGCTCGGCGTTGCCCAGGCCCTTGTCCAGCGACTCCTTGCCGCTGGCGACCTTGGGCAGCTCGGTGTCGAGCGGGCCCCACAGGGAGCTGTACTCGGGCAGCGCCGGGCGGGGCTGCGCGGCGGCCAGGACGCCCTGGTAGCCGGCGATGCCCGGGTCGGTCTTGACCTTGTCGGTGTAGGCGTCGGAGCGGGTGGGGAGCGTGGAGTTCTTCAGCGCGATGGTCTCCTGGGCCTGCGCCGAGGTCATGTACTTCACGAACTTCAGCGCCGCCTGCTGGTGGGCCTTGTCGGAGCCGGCGTAGACCGAGAGGTTGTGGCCGCCGGTCGGGGCGCCCGCCTTGCCGGTGGAGCCGGCCGGGACGGTGGCGATGCCCAGGTTCGACTTGTCCTTGAAGGCGCTGCCCTTGTAGAAGTTCGTGATCTCCCAGGGGCCCTGGATGATCGCGGCGACCTTGCCGTTGACGAACGCGTCCTGGATGTGGGCGTACGCGTCGGCGGTGGCGTCGGCCTTGTGCAGGCCCTTGCCGGAGAACAGGCTCAGCCAGGTGCCGTAGGCCTTCTTGGCGGCGGCCGAGTTCACGGTGATCTTCTTGGCGGCGACGTCGACGGTGTCGGTGCCCTCGCCGTAGAGGAAGGTCTGGGCGTAGTAGGCCTGGGCGGAGCCCCAGTAGCCGTCGACCTTGGCCTTGTCCTTGATCTTGGCGGCGTCGGCCTTCAGCTCGTCCCAGGTCTTGGGGGCCTCGGCGATGCCGGCCTTCTTGAACAGGGCCTTGTTGTAGACCAGTGCGAGGGTGTCGGTGACGAACGGCACGCCGTAGGTCTTGCCCTCGTACTGGGCCTGCTTGATCAGGTTCGGCTCGAACTTGCCCTGCTCGGCGAGGGCCTCGGTGCCGTCCAGCGGCAGGAAGTAGCCCTTCTTGGCGAAGGCCGGGGTCCAGCCGACCTCGGAGCGCAGCACGTCCGGGGCGCCCGTGGCGCCGGCCGCGGTGTCGAACTTGTTCTGCGCCTGGTCGAAGGGCACGTTGACGTACTTGACCTTGATGTTCTTGTTGGCGGCCTCGAACTGCTGGACCAGGGCCTTGTACGTCGGCGCCTCATTGGTGGCGTTGGAGGTGTCCCACCAGGTGATGGTGACCGGGCCGTCCGACTTCCCGCTGTCGCTGTCGCTCCCGCCGCACGCCGTCGCCGTCAGGGCGAGGGACGCCACCAGCGCGGAGGCCGCTATGCCACGCCGCATGAGTTCTCCTTGAGGGTTAAGCCCGAGTGATGCCGACTGCGCCTTTGCGGCCGCCGGGCGAGTGGGAACGTAACAGCCGTGTAAGCGTTGCGAAAGACCTTGCAGAAAAAAAGTGCAAGGGGAGACGATGGTTACCCCGTCGTGACCGCCCGTCGACCGGGACGCAACCCGGTGACGCAGGAGCTGAGCGGCGTGGACGGCACTTGTGCAAGACTTGCAAGCTCTTGCCACCATGAATCCCGAGGGAGCGCGATGACGCAGCAACCCACGGCAGGCCGTGCGCCCGCCCGCGCCCGGCGTCCGGCCGGTGTGCAAGGCGAGATACGACCGGTACAGTCCAGTGGCGTGACCACACGGCTTGCCGACATCGCTGCGCAGGCGGGGGTGAGCGAAGCGACCGTCAGCCGGGTCCTCAACGGGAAGCCGGGCGTCGCCGCCACCACCCGCCAGTCCGTGCTCGCCGCGCTCGACGTGCTCGGCTACGAGCGCCCGGTGCGGCTGCGGCAGCGCAGCGAGGGTCTGGTGGGGCTGATCACGCCGGAGCTGGAGAACCCGATATTCCCGGCCCTGGCCCAGGTCATCGGCCAGGCGCTGACCCGCCAGGGCTACACGCCGGTGCTCGCCACGCAGACCCCGGGCGGGTCGACGGAGGACGAGCTGACCGAGATGCTGGTGGACCGCGGGGTCGCCGGGATCATCTACGTCTCCGGGCTGCACGCGGACACCACCGCCGACATGCAGCGCTACGAGCGGCTGCGCGCCCAGGGCGTGCCGTTCGTGCTGGTGGACGGCTTCTCGCCGAAGGTGCAGGCGCCGTTCATCTCGCCCGACGACCGGGCGGCGATGGCGCTCGCGGTGACGCACCTGGTGTCGCTGGGACACACCCGGATCGGGCTCGCGCTGGGGCCGAAGCGGTTCGTGCCCGTGCAGCGCAAGATCGAGGGCTTCGTCCGGGCGGTGCACGACCAGCTGGGCCTGCCGGCGCAGACCGTCGAGACGGAGTTGGTCCAGCACTCGCTGTACACGCTGGAGGGCGGTCAGGCGGCGGCGGCGGCGCTGATCGAGCGGGACTGCACGGCCGTGGTCTGCGCCAGCGACATGATGGCGCTGGGCGCGATACGGGCGGCCCGGCAGCGGGGACTGGAGGTCCCCCGGGACGTGTCCGTGGTCGGGTTCGACGACTCCCCGCTGATCGCCTTCACCGATCCGCCGCTGACCACGGTCCGCAAGCCGGTCCCGGCGATGGGGCAGGCCGCGGTGCGCACCCTGCTGGAGGAGATCGGCGGGACCCCGGCGCCGCACAGTGAGTTCGTGTTCATGCCGGAACTGGTGGTGCGCGGGTCCACCGATTCGGCCCCGCACGTCCTGCGAGCGTCGTAGAAGGTGCGCCGCGGACCCGACCTTGGGATGATCGGCCGGGGAAGCCGCATCTGGCAGACTCTGTACCTATGAGTGACTCGACCGTGACAGGGCCGGAAGGGCGCGAGCAGGTGGCCGTTCCGCGAACCGTCACGGGCGGGAACCGACCCGGTCCGCTGGACCGCCGGCGCCGCCCGCGGCGGCCCCGGCTGTGGTTCGAGATCCTTCTGATCGCGGTGAGTTACTGGACGTACTCACTGATCCGCAACGCCGTGCCGGAGCAGCGGGGCAAGGCGCTGCGCAACGCGGACTGGATCTGGCGCACCGAGCACGCGCTCGGCGTAGCCGTCGAGCAGTCGGTCAACCACGCCGTCAACTCGGTGTCTTGGCTGATCGTGGGGATGAACTATTACTACGCCACCCTGCACTTCGCCGTCACGCTCGGTGTACTGGTGTGGCTGTACCGGTGGCATCCCGGCCGGTACGCGGCCACCCGGACGGTGCTGTTCGCGACCACGGGCGTGGCCCTGGTCGGTTACTACCTGTTCCCGCTCGCGCCGCCCCGGCTGATGCGCGGGGGGCACTTCGTGGACACCGTCACGGTGCACCACACCTGGGGCTCGATGGCCTCCGGCGACCTCAAGCACATGTCGAACCAGTACGCGGCGATGCCGTCGATGCACATCGGCTGGTCGCTGTGGTGCGGGCTGACGATCTTCGCGCTGGCCTCGGTGCCGTGGGTGCGGGTGCTGGGGCTGCTGTATCCGGCGGCCACCCTGCTGGTGATCGTCGCCACGGCGAACCACTTCTGGCTGGACGCGGTGGGCGGGATGCTCTGCCTCGGCTTCGGCTGCGCGGTGGCCCGGGTGTGGTACGGCAGCCTGCCGCACGCGCTGCCCCGGCTGGTGCCGGCCCGGCCGCCCGCGCCGGCTCAGGCCCTGTCGTCGTAGAACAGCTCCTCCACCACCGTGCGCGCCCGGCGTGTGGTACGGCGGTAGGCGTCCAGCATGTCACCGGCGTGCCCGGCGCCGTGGCCCAGGTAGCGGCCGACGGCGGCCAGCTCGCGCGGCGCGGTCGGGAAGGTGTCCCCGGCCCGGCCGCGGACCAGCATCACCGCGTTGCGCACCCGGGTGGCCAGCACCCACGCCTCGTCCAGGATCTCGGTGTCCTCCGCGGCCAGCAGCCCGGCCTCGCGAGCGGCGGCCAGGGCCTGCCGGGTGCGGGTGGTGCGCAGGCCCGGGACGCGGTGGCCGTGCCGGAGCTGGAGCAGCTGCACGGTCCACTCGACGTCGGACAGGCCGCCGGGGCCGAGCTTGGTGTGCAGCTTGGGGTCGGCGCCGCGGGGCAGCCGCTCGGACTCCATGCGGGCCTTCAGCCGGCGGATCTCGCGGACGGCGTCCTCGCCGAGGCCCTTGGCCGGGTAGCGCAGCGGGTCGATCAGCTCCACGAACCGCCGGCCCAGGTCCTCGTCGCCGGCGACCGGCTCGGCGCGCAGCAGCGCCTGTGACTCCCAGACCAGGGACCAGCGGCGGTAGTACGCCTCGTACGACTTCAGGGTGCGCACCAGCGGGCCCGACTTGCCCTCCGGGCGCAGGTCGGCGTCGATGAGCAGCGGCGGGTCGGCGCTGGGCAGCTGGAGCAGGCGGCGCATCTCGGCGACGACCTTGTTCGCCGCCGCGGCCGCCTCGTGCTCGTCGACGCCGTCCCGGGGTTCGTGCACGAACAGGACGTCCGCGTCGGAGCCGTAGCCCAGCTCGTGCCCGCCGAAGCGGCCCATCCCGATGATCGTGAACCGGGTGGGCAGGGTGTCGCCCCAGCCGTCCCGGACGACCGCGCGCAGGGTGCCGGCGAGGGTGGCCGCGGTCAGGTCGGAGACGGCCGCGCCGACCCGGTCCACCAGGGCGCCCTGGTCGGCCTCGGCGGGGCTGGTCTCGGTGCCGTAGGAGCCGACGATGTCGGCGGCGGCGGTGCGGAACAGCTCGCGGCGGCGGACGCCACGGGCCGCGGTGACGCCCTGCCCGGCGTTCGCGGCGCGGCCCACGGCCGCCAGGATCTCCTGCTCCAGCTGGGTGCGGTCGCGGGGGGCCAGCCCGCCGCCGACGGCCACCGGGCCGGCGCCGGTGCCGTCGCCGAGGAGGGCGACCGCCTCGGGGGCGCGCATCAGCAGGTCGGGGGCGAGGCGGCCCGCCGACAGGACGCGGGCCAGGTTCTCGGCCGCCGCGCCCTCGTCGCGCAGCAGCCGCAGGTACCAGGGCGTCTTGCCGAGCGCGTCGGAGACCTTGCGGAAGTTCAGCAGGCCGGCGTCCGGGTCGGCGGAGTCGGCGAACCAGCCGAGCAGGACCGGGAGCAGAGTGCGCTGGATCGCCGCCTTGCGGGTCACACCGGAGGCCAGGGCCTCCAGGTGGCGCAGGGCGGCGGCCGGGTCGGCGTAGCCGAGCGCCTCCAGCCGTTCGCGGGCCGCCTCGGGGCGCAGCCGGGCCTCGCCGGGGGCGAGTTGGGCGACCGCGTCGAGCAGCGGGCGGTAGAAGAGCTTCTCGTGCAGCCGGCGTACGACGCCGGTGTGCCGCTTCCACTCGCGGTTCAGCTCGGCCGCCGGGTCGGCGCGCAGGCCCAGGGAGCGGCCGAGGCGGCGCTGGTCCGGCTCGGCCTCGGGGACGAGGTGGGTGCGGCGCAGCCGGTACAGCTGGATGCGGTGCTCCATGGAGCGCAGGAAGCGGTACGCCTCGTCCAGGCGGGCGGCGTCCTCGCGGCCGACGTAGCCGCCGGCGGCGAGGGCCTGGAGGGCGTCCAGGGTGGTGCCGCTGCGCAGGCTCGGGTCGGTGCGGCCGTGCACCAGCTGCAGGAGCTGGACGGCGAACTCGACGTCGCGGAGCCCGCCGGGGCCCAGCTTGAGTTCCCTCTCGATCTCGGCGGCGGGGATGTTCTCGACCACGCGGCGGCGCATCTTCTGGACGTCCGTCACGAAGTTCTCGCGCTCGGCCGCCTTCCAGACGAGGGGTTCGAGGGCGTCGACGTACGCCTCGCCGAGCGCGGTGTCGCCGGCCACCGGGCGGGCCTTGAGGAGGGCCTGGAACTCCCAGGTCTTCGCCCAGCGTTGGTAGTAGGCGAGGTGGCTGCTGAGGGTGCGCACGAGGGGGCCGTTGCGGCCCTCGGGGCGGAGGTTGGCGTCCACCGGCCAGATGGAGCCCTCGACGGTCGTCTCGGAGCAGATCCGCATGAGGTGGGAGGCGAGTTTCGTGGCGGACCGCAGGGCCTGGTGCTCGGGGACGCCCTCGGCCGGCTCCCCCACGAAGATCACGTCCACGTCGGAGACGTAGTTCAGCTCGTGGCCGCCGCACTTGCCCATCGCGATCACCGCGAGGCGGCAGGCGGCGGCGTCCTCGGGTGCGGCGCGTTCGGCCAGGGACAGGGCGGTGCGGAGGGTGGCGGTGGCCAGGTCGGCGAGTTCCGCGGCGGTCTCGGCGACGTCCGTGGTGCCGCAGACGTCGCGGGCGGCGATGGACAGCAGGCAGCGGCGGTAGGCGACGCGGAGGGAGACCGGGTCGGTGGCCTCGGCGAGGCCGCGTTCGAACTCCGCGACGCCGGGGTGGAGGTCGTGCGGCTCGTAGGTGACCAGGGCGTGCCAGTCGCCGGGGTGGCGGGCCAGGTGGTCGGCCAGGGCGGCGGAGGCGCCGAGGATGCCGAGGAGGCGGTCGCGGAGGGGTTTGGCCGCGATGAGGGTGTCCAGCAGTTCGCGGTGGGCGGTGGGGCCGGGCTGGGCCTCCAGGAGGCGGACCAGGCCGTGCAGGGCGAGGTCGGGGTCGGCGGTGGCGCCGAGGGCTTCCAGGAGGACGGGGTCGTTGCGGACGGGGGCGAGTTCGGGGCCGTCGAGGAGACGCTCGGCGGCGGAGGGGTCGGTGAAGCCGTGTCGCAGCAGACGGGTGAAGGTGCTGCTCCTGCGCCCCGGCGTCATGTCCGTGACCTCCCCTTGCGTACGTCTCGGATCGGGCTCGTCCTGGCCAGAGCCTAACCGGAGGGAGCGGGGGCGGCTTTGCGCGCGGGCGGTGGCTCGCCGTCCGCGCGCGGTGGGCGGTGGCGCGCCCGCCATGCCCGCGGCGGCCCGTGCCGGTGCGCTGTGGCGTGCGGCGCGCCTGTGGCGGACCGGGGGGCGGGGCCGTGCCGGGCAGTGTCCGTCCTCGGTTCGGCACCCTGTCCGCGGTGCGTCGCCGGGGTTCTCGCCGGCCGCTGCGGGCGGACATGAACCGGCACGTCCCCTTCCCGCCGTGCGCGGCCCCGGGTCAGGGCGCGGCCCGGCTGGTGGTGCCGCGCTGGTGCGGGAGCCTCGGCTGCAGGAGGTCCTGGAGCGTCTGGGCCGCTGTGGGCGCCGCGTCTCCGCAGCAGTTGTTGAAGAGGATGTGCAGTTCGTCCGCGGCCTCCGCCAGGGCTTGGATGCCGGGCAGCCATTCGGTCAGCTCCCGCTCGGTGTAGGCGTGGCGGAAGCGGTCCTCCTTCGTGCCCTTCCGCCAGTGGGGGCTGCGGCCGTGGAAGCGGATCACGGACAGGCGGGGGGTCGTCACGGGGGCGGGCTGCATGCCCTCGTAGGTGTCCGTGGCCACGGCGGTCGCGTCCAGGTCCTCGAGGAAGGCGGTCGTACGGTCCGCCTGGTCGGGGTGCCACCAGGCGGGGTTGCGGAACTCCGCCGCGAACGGCCAGTCGTGGGCGCGTTCGCGGGCGGTGCGGATGAAGGTCTCGGCCTTCGGGCCGGGAGCGAGGGACGGCGGGTACTGGAAGAGGAGGGTGCCCAGGCGGGCGGAGCGGCGGAGGGGGGCCAGCGCTTCGGCGTAGCGGGTCCAGACCTCGGTGTGCAGGTCCTCGTCGCGGGGGTGGCCGCGCAGGTCCGGCGGGAGGGCGGCGGGGCGGGTGGGGTGGCCGGTGAGGAGGGAGAACGCCTTGACGTCGAAGCGGAAGCCGGGGGGCGTGCGGTCGGCCCAGAGGGCGGTGGTGCGGGGGCTCGGCAGGGCGTAGTACGGGGAGTCGGCCTCGACCAGCGGGAAGCGGGTCGCGTAGTGCCGTAAGCGCTTCTCGGTGTCGCGGTGGCCGGGCGGATACCAGCCGCTCCTGAGCAGGGCCGGGTCGGTCCAGCCGCAGGTGCCGATGAGGATCTTCGCCATGGAGGCGCTAGTACCCGGCGTTCATCCGGTCTTCACCCGTGAGGTTGGCCTGCGTGGGCCGCGGGAATGTTGGCGTGAGCATGCTCTGTCCGCACCGCCAGCCGTCCATCCATTCCCGGAGGTTGATGTGTCCGGCAGTTCCGTGTACCGCCGTGCCCGTGCCGTCGTGGCGTCCGCCGCGGCCCTCGCCGCAGCCGCGGTCGGGCTGTGGACCGGGCTCGGCGGCGAGTCCGCCCATGCCGCGGGAGCCGTGCCCAGCCCGGACCACGTGGTCGTCGTGGTCTTCGAGAACCATGCGTACAGCCAGGTCATCGGATCCTCCAGTGCGCCGTACATCAACTCGCTGAAGACGGGGGGTGCCAACCTGACCCAGTCGTACGCCGAGACCCACCCGAGCCAGCCGAACTACTTCGCGCTGTTCTCCGGGTCGACGCAGGGGATCACCGACGACAGCTGCTACACCCCGGGCTTCTCGTCGGCGCCGAACCTCGCCTCCGAGCTGATCGCCGCCGGCCGCACCTGGGCCAGCTACAACGAGACGCTGCCGAGCCAGGGCTCCACGTCGTGCAGCAGCGGCACCTACGCCCGCAAGCACAATCCGTGGTTCGGGTTCGCCAACGTGCCGACCTCGACCGCGAAGACCTTCGCGCAGTTCCCGACCGACTACGCGACGCTGCCCCAGCTGTCGTTCGTGGTGCCGAACCTGTGCAGCGACATGCACGACTGCTCGGTGTCCACCGGCGACACCTGGCTGAGGAACAAGCTGGGCGCCTACGCGACCTGGGCCAGGACCCACAACAGCCTGCTCGTCGTCACCTTCGACGAGGACAACCGGCTGAGCGGGAACCGGATCCCGACCGTCTTCTACGGGCAGCCCGTCGCCGCCGGGTCCAGCTCCGCCACCACGTACAACCACTACGACCTGCTGCGCACCCTGGAGGACACCCAGGGCCTGACCACGCACGCGGGCAACGCGGCCTCCGGCAAGGACATCACCGGCATCTGGGCGTCCTGACGTGTACGTAGCGGACAGCCGTGCCAGTACGTCCGCTCAGGGTGCCGTCCGGCCTTCCGCCGGGCGGCGCCGTGCGGCCCTCGCCCCCACCGTGCTCGCGCTGGGGACGGTGAGTCTGGTCACCGACGTGTCGTCGGAGATGGTGACGGCGGTGCTGCCGCTCTACCTGGTGAGCGGGCTGGGTCTGTCACCGCTGGGCTTCGGACTGCTGGACGGCATCTACAACGGGTTCTCGGCGCTCGTGCGCCTGGTGGGCGGGCACTTCGCCGACCGGGGCGGCGGGCGGCACAAGTGGGTCGCCGGGCTCGGCTACGGCATCTCGGCCGTGTGCAAGCCGTTGCTGCTGGTGGCGCACTCCCTGACGCCGATCGGGGTCGTGCTCGCCGCCGACCGGACGGGCAAGGGACTGCGGACGGCGCCGCGCGATGCGCTGATCTCGCTGTCCAGCACACCCGAGACGCGCGGGCGGGCCTTCGGGGTGCACCGGGCGATGGACACGGCCGGGGCCCTGCTCGGGCCGCTGGTGGCGTTCCTGATCCTCCGGGCCACCGTGGACGGGTACGACGCGGTGTTCACCGTCAGCTTCTGTGTCGCCGTGCTGGGCGTCCTGGTGCTGGTCCTGTTCGTGCCGGGCGGCCGGCGCGACGCGGTCCCGGCGCAGCGGCCGACGCTGCGGGCGGCACTCGCCCTGCTGCGCCGCCGCGACCTGCGCCGGATCACCGGCTGCGCGCTGCTGCTGGGCCTCGCCACGGTCAGCGACTCCTTCGTCTACCTGCTGCTCCAGCGCCGCCTGGGCGTCCCCGACCGCTGGTTCGCGCTGCTGCCGCTGGGCACGGCCGCCGCGTTCCTGCTGCTGGCGGTGCCACTGGGCCGGCTCGCGGACCGGGTGGGCCGCTGGGCGGTCTTCCTGGCCGGCCACGGCGCCCTGCTCCTGGCCTACGGACTGCTGCTGACCTCCTGGCACGGCACGGTGCTGCCCTGCCTCGTGCTCGCCCTGCACGGCGGCTTCTATGCGGCCACCGACGGGGTGCTGATGGCCGCCGCCTCCGACAGCGTGCCGGAAGGGCTGCGCTCCTCAGGGCTGGCCGTCGTACAGACCGGGCAGGCGCTGACCCGGTTCGCCTGCTCGCTGCTGTTCGGCGCGGCCTGGACGGTGTGGGGCGACCGGGCGGCGCTGGCCGGGGCGGCGGTGGCGCTGGCCGCGTGCGCCGCGTTCTCCCTCACCCTGCGCCCGAAGGGGGCGGTGCCCGCATGACCGTACGCAGCCGCGTCCTGATCCTGGTCTCGGCCGTCGCCGTGCTCGCGGCCGTCGCCCTGGCCTCCGTGCTGCACGCCTCCGCGCGGGCGGACCGCCGCAACCACACGCAGGCGGGCGGGCCGCGCGTCACCTCGGGCACGGTGACGCTGCGCGGGGCCGGGCGGCTGGTGTTCCGGAACATGGCGTGGGGGCCGCACCGGGACGAGCTGACGGCCGTCCCGGCGGATGATCCGGGCGGACCGCGCACCGCCGCCGGCCTCAAGTGCCTCCGCTTCCACGCCGCTTCCGGCACCGGGGTGTGCCTCCAGGCCGTGCACGGGCCCGTCTCGGACACCTACCGCGCCCTGATCCTGGACACCCGGCTGCGGACCGTGGACCGCTACGACGTGCCGGGCATCCCCTCACGCGCCCGGGTCTCCCCCACCGGGCACTTCGCCGCCTGGACGGCGTTCGTGGGCGGCGACTCGTACGCCGGGACCGACTTCTCCACGCGCACGGCGATCGTGGACACCCGCAGCGGGGAGCTGATTCCGTCCCTGGAGGCGTTCCGGATCGTCAAGGACGGGCGTCCGTACCGGGCGGCGGACGTCAACTTCTGGGGCGTGACGTTCGCGGCCGACGACCGCACGTTCTACGCGACGCTGGCGAGCAGGGGGCGTACCCATCTGGTCCGCGGCGATCTGCGCCGCCGTACGGTCACCACACTGCACACCGACGTGGAGTGCCCGTCCCTGTCGCCGGACGGCTCCCGGGTCGCGTACAAGAAGCGGGTCGCGGGGCTGCCGAAGGACGCGCCCTGGCGGCTGTACGTCCTGGACCTGCGGACCATGCGGGAGACCCCGCTCGCCGAGCCGCGCAGCGTGGACGACCAGGCGGTGTGGAAGGACGCGCACACGGTCGTGTACGCGCTGCCCGGGGACTACGGCGCCGATCTGTACCAGGTCCCGGCGGACGGATCGGGACGGGCCCGGCGGATCGGCCCGGCCGCGGTGTCACCGGCGTACCTGCCCTGAGGTCTCACCCTCAGGCGTACAGCAGCCTCACCGAGGGGGGCAGTTCGGCGGCACCCCGGACCCGGTCCCGGCCGGCCGCGACCCGGACGAGCCGCAGCCCGGACAGAGCCGCGAGCGGCGCGACGTCGATGTCTCCCTCCGCGCTCATGTCCCCCGTGAGCGAGCAATGGGTCAGGGCGGGGAACGCCCGGGGCAGCCGGTGCACCGCCGCCTGCAGCGTCCGTTCGCCGCCGCCACCGACCAGGCTGAGCGAGGTGACGTCCGCCAGGGCCCCGGCCGGCGGCAGGGTCTCCAGCGAGGAGGCGTGGAGCGTGACGTCCCGCAGCGCGGGCATCCGGCTCAGCTCTTCCCAGTCCTCGGCCGAGGCCGGGCTCGACGCGGAGTTGAGCCGGAGCGACTGGAGGAGGCGCCCACCGGCCAGGCCCCGCAGGCCGTGCACCGGCCGCATCCCACCGTCCAGCCGCAGGCCGCGCAGCGAGCCCGCGGGAAGGTCGCCCGGGGACCACACCCCGCCCGGGCGGCCGCGCAGCGTCAGCACCTCCAGCTGCGGCAGCCGGGAGAGCGGGCGCAGGTCCACATCGGGTCCGGAGCACGTCAGGAGGAGGATCTCCAGCGGCAGTCCGGCCAGCGCGGACACGTCCGCCAGCGCCGGGCAGTCGCCGACGACGAGCAGCTTCAGCGTCGTCTGCCCGGCGAGGAAGCCGAGGTCGCGCGCGGAGGCGTTGGCGAGGGACAGCTCCGTCACCGCGGTGCGGGAGGTGTACCCGGCGAGGGCCCTGAGGGAGACGCCGGTACGGACGTCCAGGCGGTCCGGCCGGAGGCCCAGGCGGTCCAGCTCGCGCATCTGCGCGTCGGACTGGATCGTGAAGTCGAGCCCGGCCGGATCGAGGCGCGCGATGATCTCGTCGGCGTACCGGGTGCAGTCGAAACGCGACCAGGCCCACATGAGCTGGGCCCGGACGGGCTGGTCCGGGTGGTCGGTGAACCGGGCCAGGAACGGCAGGGCGGCATCGGAATGCACGTGGGATGCGGCGACCACCACGTGAAAGGCCTCCGTGTCGTTCAGCTTCTCCGGCCCGGGGAGCAGGCCGAGGATCAGCGGGCCGATCTCCGCCAGGGCGCGGGCCTCCTCGGCGCTCTCCGGCGGGATGAGCGTGGCGGTGCGCTGCTCCACGGCCTGCCGGACGGACGGGGCGAGGGAGGTGGCGTGCTCCAGACAGGCGGCCGCGAGCAGATAGACGCGCGCCTGGGTGTGCTGGTCGGAGGCCGAGTCCCCGCGGGACAGCAGGGCCTGGAAGATCGCCTCGCGCTCCCGGGGGCGGCCCAGCGCCACCGCCATGCCGATGACGTCCTCCCACTGGTCGTCGGCGGCGTGCCGGGCGAGCAGGCCGACGTCGCCCTCCTCCACGGCGGCCCGGGCGCCGAGGAAATCCTGGAAGGTGCGGTGGACGAAGTCCACGGTGCCCGGGACCGGTTCGCGCAGCAGGCCGGTGCGGTTCAGGAAGTAGGCGAAGACGGCCGCCGCGTCCCCGAGGGCCGCCGCTTCGGGGACCGCGGGCAGGGCCCGGGCGATGATGGTCTCGGCGCGCGACCGGTCCATCTCCGTGCGGCCGTTCTTGATGAGCCAGTAGGCCAGCCGCTGCAACAGGTCGAGCTGCGGTTCCTCCCTCAGGTCGGGCACGGCCATGTCCCGTTCGCGGTCACGGCGGCTCAACAGCATCGACAACGCGGCCTCGTAGAGGTCCTTGCGGCCCTGGGGGAGGTAGCCGTGCCGGTCGCGGTGGAGTGCGCAGATCAGCCCGCACATCAGGGGGTTGGTGGCCAGCCGCCCGAGGTCCGGTTTGGTGCGGATGGCCGTGAGGAGCTGCCGCTCGTACCGGTCGAGATCGGCGTCGTCGTCGGTGCCGGCGCGGGCGGCCCGGTGCCACCGCTTGACGAAGGTCGCGATGGCGGCGGGGCTCATCGGGGACAGCGTCAGCTCGGTGAAACCGTCCTCGGCGAGCCAGTTCTCGGCCACGGCGGGCGGGCGGGAGGTGACCAGCCAGCGGTTGCCGCCGTCGTAGGTCTCGACCAGGTCCCGCAGCCAGGTGCGGGTGCGCTCGCGCTCGGCGTCGGGGACCTCGTCGATGCCGTCCACGAGGATCAGGCCCCGGCCCGCGGCGAGGACCCGGTGTTCCCATCCGGCGGGCTGGCTGCCGGCCAGCGGGCAGCCGACGGCGCCCAGGAAGTCCTTCGGCGCGGGCAGCGCCCCGCCGTGACGGGTGAGGGTGCGCAGGGGCAGGACGAACGGCACGCGGTCCTGGAGGTACGTCACGTGCTCGGGGACGTCCTGCCGGGCGGCGGTGACGGCGAGCCACTGGACCAGGGTGCTCTTGCCCGAGCCCGCCTCGCCCCGCAGCAGGATGCGGGCGCTGTCGGCCAGGGCCTGGTCGGCGGGCCGGTGGTCGGGGGCTTCGGCCAGCAGCCGCTCGGCGGTGCGGACGGTCCTGCCGGCGGCGGCCAGGACGGCGTCGTACGGCACCGTCGCCAGCGGTCGGCGCGCGTCCTCCGCCGACAGCCATGCCGTCGTCGGTATCCCCCCCTGGTCGGGCCCGCTGTTCACCTCGACGAGCACGCCGTGCATACCGTCGCCGGAACCCAGGATCAGGCCGGGGCCCACCCCGGTGCCGGGTGGCGCCTCGACGACCCACCTGGCCGCCTCCCGGCGGAGGGAGGACCACGTCGCCTCCAGGCTCAGGTACGCGACGTTCAGCGGCCACCGCCCCGGCGTGCGGTCGAGGTCGATTCCGTAGATCGTGAGCTTGCCGTGCTTCTTGGCCACGTAGCGCGCGTAGTCCTGCTCGAAGGCGGCGTCCTCGCCACCGGGCAGCGGGCTGCGCCGGATCAGCTCGTCGACCTTGGCGGTGAGCGAGTCGAGCGCCCGTGTCTGCTCGACCAGCGTGTGGGCGACGAAGGTCGAGCGCTGGGTGAAGAAGTGCAGGATGTGCAGACACGCCGCGTCGAGGAGGCGCAGGTACAAGTGGGCCGCATCCGTGGAGAGTTCGCGCTCGGGGTGGCGGGCGGCGCGCCGGAGCTCACGGGCGAAGGCCTCGTGGCCGAGGCGTACGGCGTCGAGGTCGGTGAGGGTGAGGTCGCCCAGGGCGTGCAGGGTGAGGGACAGGGCCTCGGTGACGGCCTCCCGCTCGTCGTCGGGGATCGCCGGTTCACCGGTGCGCAGGGCCTGCTCGACCAGCCTGGCGGCGAGGCCGCGCAGATCGGGCGCGGTGAGACGGCGTTTCTCCCCGCGGAAGGAGACGTATCCGGAGAGCCGGATCGGTTCGTCGACCAGACCGGCGCCCGGGCCTTCCGAGACGAACAGCTTCTTGATCAGCGGGCCGATGACGGCCGAGGCGAGTCGGGTGCCGACGGTCGTGGGCTCCACAGGTCCCCTTCTGTTCACAACTGCCGCTCGTCACGGTGATCGTAAGGCGTGCCGACCGTGGCAGGGTGGCCGGTTGCGTCAATCCGCGGGCCTGAGTTTCCGTCATCACGATGATGTGCCGTCGCGGGCTGCCGGGGTTGCGGCCGGCCGCCCCGGAGACTTTGCGCGGCGGTGGCCGGGTGGCCGCCGGGAGAGAACGAGGGCACGGGATGGCCGACAGCAGGATCCTGGTCGCGGTACCGGAGCATCCGCGCGCCGAGGGCGCCGGGGCCGAGCAGCTGCGGAAGATCCGGGAGGCGGTGGAGGCGGACGGCTTCGGGGTGCGCTGGGCGGTCACCGCCGAGGACGCGGACGCGGTGCTGCGGACCGAGGCGGGCCTGGCCGCGGCCCTGGTCGCCTGGGACCTGCCCGGCGGGCGGGCCGCCGGTGACGGGCCCGGGGCCGCGCTGGCCGCGCGGGACGGGGCCGTCGACGGGGCCCCGGGCGGGGCGGCGGCCGTGCTGCGCCGGATCGGGCGGCGGTACCGGGACCTGCCGGTGTTCCTCGTCATGGCCGAGGAGGGCGTGCGGGAGCTGCCGCTGTGGGTGTCGGAGACGGTCGTCGGATACGTGTGGCCGCTGGAGGACACCCCCGGGTTCATCGCGGGCCGGATCACCAGCGCCGCCCGCGCCTACCGGGAGGACGTGCTGCCGCCGTTCTTCCGGGCGCTGCGCCGCTTCGACGACGCCCACGAGTACTCCTGGCACACCCCCGCCCACTCCGGTGGCGTCGCCTTCCTCAAGTCGCCCGCCGGACGCGCCTTCCACGACTACTTCGGCGAACGGCTGCTCCGCTCCGACCTGTCGATCTCGGTGGAGGAGCTGGGCTCGCTGTTCGAGCACACCGGCCCGATCGGCGAGGCCGAGCGCAACGCGGCCCGCGTCTTCGGCGCAGACCTCAGCTACTTCGTGCTGCACGGCGACTCCACCTGCAACCGGCTGGTGGGCCACTTCAGCGTCACCCGCGACGAACTCGCCCTGGTGGACCGCAACTGCCACAAGTCGGTGCTGCACGGCCTGGTCGTCTCCGGCGCCCGGCCGGTCTACCTGGTGCCCACCCGCAACGGCTACGGTCTCGCCGGCCCGCTGCCGCCGGCCGAGCTGGCGGCGGACTCGATCGCGGCCCGGATCGCCGCGCACCCGCTCGCCGAGGGCGCCGTCTCGCGGGACCCCCAGTACGCGGTGTTCACCAACTCCACCTACGACGGCCTGTGTTACGCCGCCGTACCGGCCGCGAAGGCGCTCGCGGCCAGCACGCCCCGGGTGCACTTCGACGAGGCGTGGTTCGCGTACGCCCGCTTCCATCCGCTGTACCGGGGCCGCTACGGCATGTCGGTGGACGCGGACTCCTTCCCCGGCCCGGACCGGCCGACGGTCTTCGCGACCCAGTCCACGCACAAACTGCTGGCCGCGCTGTCCCAGTCGGCGATGGTGCACGTACGGCCGGCGCCTCGGGCACCCGTGGAGCACGACCGCTTCAACGAGGCGCTGATGATGCACGGCACCACCTCGCCCCTCTACCCGATGATCGCCTCGCTGGACGTGGCGGCGGCCATGATGGACGGGCCGCAGGGCGAGTGGCTGCTGGACGAGACGGTGACGGAGGCGATCCGCTTCCGGCAGGAGATGGTGCGGCTGGGGCGGCGGGTGGCGAGCGCCGGGGACCGGCCGCCGTGGTTCTTCGGCGTGTGGCAGCCGGAGCAGGTCACCGACCCGGCGACGGGCGAACGGCTGCCCTTCGGGGACGCCCCGCCCGAGCTGCTGCGCACCGAGCAGTCCTGCTGGCTGCTGGAGCCGGGCGCCGCCTGGCACGGCTTCCCCGGGCTGACGGAGGGCCACTGCATGCTGGACCCGGTCAAGGTCACGCTGACCTGCCCGGGCATCACCGCCACCGGTGAGATGGCCGAGGAGGGCATCCCGGCCCGCGTCCTCACCGCGTATCTGGCCACCCGGAACATCGTGGTCGAGAAGACCGACAGCTACACCACCCTGATCCTGTTCTCCATGGGCATCACCAAGGGCAAGTGGGGCACGCTGCTGGACGCCCTGATGGACTTCAAGGCCCTGTACGACTCCGGCGCCCCGCTGGACCGGGTCCTGCCCGAGGCGGTCGCCGCGCACCCGCGCCGCTACTCCGGCCTGACCCTGCGCGAGCTGTGCCGGCAGATGCACGAGCAGCTGCGCTCGGCACGCCTGGTGGAGCTGCTCGAAACCGCGTTCCGTCAGCTCCCGGAGCCGGTCCACCCGCCCCAGCACTGCTACCAGCAGCTGGTGCGGGGCGGCACGGAACGCATCCGCATCGCCGACGCGGCGCACCGGGTGGCGGCCGCGATGGTCACGGTCACCCCGCCCGGCATCCCTGTCCTCATGCCGGGCGAATCCACCGGCACCCCCGACGGCCCCCTCCTGCGCTACCTCACCGCCCTGGAAACCTTCGACCGCCGCTTCCCGGGCTTCCGCAGCGAAACCCACGGCGTGACGATCGACGAGGACACCGGGGACTACGAGATCGAGGTACTGCGCACGGAGTGACCCGGGTGTTGCAGCGGGCGTCCCCTCAGGTCGAGAACACGTCGCCTAATATCCCCACGAACGTGTTAATCACGGACAAATGGCCACTCGAGGCGGGACGGACGGTCCCCTGCGGTGCCCCGCGCGGGCTCGCGGCCCATGCCGGACGGCGCACGCAGGAGACCGCACGCGAACCATCCGATGAGGAGAAGTCGCCGATGAGTGAGTCCATACAGACCGGCACGGGGGCCGCCGGGGAGAAGGTCATGACGGAGGCCACCGCGACCGCCGACCAGGCCAAGCAGGCGGCGACCGAGGTCGCCGGGACCGCGGCGGAACAGACCAAGGCGGTCGTGGGAGAGGCGCGGCAGCAGGCGGGAACCGTCGTCGACCAGGTGTGCAGCCGTGTGGTGGACGAGGCCGATGGACAGACCCGGCGTGCGGCCGAGGCGCTGCGGCAGTGGGCGCACGACCTGTCCGGGCTCGCCGAGAGCGCCCAGCAGGACTCCCCGGCCCGCAGTCTGGCGGCCCAGGCCGCCGACAAGGGCCACCGGGCGGCCGACTACCTGGAGAAACAGGGGGCCCAGGGCATCGTCTCCGACCTCCAGCAGTTCGCGCGGCGGCGTCCCGGCGCCTTCCTGGGCGGTGCGCTGCTCGCCGGACTCGCGGTGGGACGCCTGGCGAAGGCGGCGGGAACCGCCTCCCGGTCCGATGGATCCGGGCGGGAGCAGGAGGCCGCAGCCCGGCCGGACCGGGCGGTGACGGCCACGGCTCCCCAGCCACTGCCGCCCGCCGCCGCGGCGCCTGCGCCCGGGACCTCGCCGCAGCCGTTCCCCGCGTCCACCGCGGAACCCGCCTCGGCAACACCGCCGGCGTCCTCCGCCGGGCCCGGCACGGGAGCGGCGGTGCCGCCACCGCCGCAGGTCCCGCCAGCCGTCGGTGCGCCGCCGGAGGACGCCCCGGGCCGGACCTTCCCGGAGGTGTGAGATGTCCGCCGCCTCGCCCACGCCCGGCGTGCCCCGGCCGCCGGAGCGGGACGCCTCCATGGGACAGCTCCTGTCCGAGGTGACCTCGGACCTGCAGACGCTCTTCCGTCAGGAGGTGAAGCTGGCCAAAGCCGAGATCAGGGAGGAGGGGGCGCGAGCGGGCAAGGCCGCCGGCATGTACGGCGGAGCCGGATTCGCCGGCTACATGGTCCTGCTGTTCCTGTCGCTGGCCGCCGTACTCGGCCTGTCCAACGTGCTGGACGGGGGTTGGGCCGCCCTCATCGTCGCCGCCGTGTGGGCGGTCGTCGCGGCCGTGCTCTACCAGCGGGGCCGGGACCGGATGCGCGCGGTCTCCCCGAAACCCGAGCGAACCGTCGAGACCTTGAAGGAGAACGCGGAATGGGCACGTCACCCGACCAAGTGAGGGCTGAGATCGAGGCCACGCGTGACCGGCTGTCCTCGGACGTGGACCGGCTCGCCGACCGGACCAGTCCCCGGCGAGTGGTCCGCCGTCGCACGCGGCGCATGCGTGGCGCGGTATCCGGCATCCGTGAGCGGGTCATGGGCAGCGCGTCCCAGACCGCGCAGAGCATGACGGACACCGCGCAGTCGGCGGCCGGCTCGGTGCAGGAGGGCACCGGACGGGCGGTCGACGCGGCCCGCGACGCGGCCGGCGAGGCGGGGCAGGCCGTCCAGCGGGCGCCCGAGCTGGCCCGGAGCCAGACGCGGGGCAACCCGCTTGCCGCCGGGCTGATCGCCTTCGGCGTCGGCGCCCTGGCGTCCTCACTGCTGCCGACGACGCAAGCCGAGCAGCAGGCGGCGTCCGATCTCCTGCAGAGCGAGGCCCTGGAACCGGTCAAGCAGGCCGCCGTCGAGTCCGCGCAGAACCTGAAGGAAGGCGCCCGGGAGGTGGCGCAGAGCGCCGCCGCGGAGGTACAGGACACCGCGGCCCAGGCGGCCCGCGTCACGCAGGAGGAGGCGCGCGACCGGACCGGCGAGGTCGCCGAGCAGGCGCGTGAGTCTGGCCGGCATCTGAGGGACGAGACGCCGTGAGGACGGGTCACGGCGCTGTCCGGTACGGCAGCGCCCCGCGACCACGGGGCGCGGGGCGCTGCCGGCAGGGTGTCCGGCGGACGGTCGGCGACTGAGACCCGTCGGGAAGACGGCCGCCTGCCGACCGCTTACAGCACCGGCAGGTTCTTCCGCAGCTCGAAGGCGGTCACCTCGGAGCGGTACTCCTCCCACTCCGACTTCTTGTTGCGCAGGAAGAAGTCGAAGACGTGTTCGCCGAGGGTTTCGGCGACCAGGTCGCTGCTCTCCATGAGGGTCAGGGCCTCGCCGAGGTTCTGCGGGAGGGGTTCGATGCCCATGGCGCGGCGTTCGGCGTTGGACAGGGCCCAGACGTCGTCCTCGGCGCCCGGCGGGAGTTCGTAGCCCTCCTCGATGCCCTTCAGGCCGGCGGCGAGGAGGACGGCGTAGGCCAGGTAGGGGTTGGCGCCGGAGTCGAGGGAGCGGACCTCGACGCGCGCGGAGCCGGTCTTGCCGGGCTTGTACATCGGGACGCGGACCAGGGCGCTGCGGTTGTTGTGGCCCCAGCAGATGTAGGAGGGGGCCTCGCCGCCCGCGCCGGCCGTGCGCTCGGAGCCGCCCCAGATGCGCTTGTAGGAGTTCACCCACTGGTTGGTGACCGCGGAGATCTCCGCCGCGTGCCGCAGCAGGCCGGCGATGAAGGAGCGGCCGACCTTGGAGAGCTGGTACTCCGCGCCGGACTCGTAGAAGGCGTTGCGGTCGCCTTCGAAGAGGGACAGGTGCGTGTGCATGCCGGAGCCGGGGTGCTCGGAGAAAGGCTTCGGCATGAACGTCGCCTGGACGCCCTGCTCCAGTGCCACCTGCTTCATGACCAGGCGGAACGTCATGATGTTGTCGGCCGTGGAGAGCGCGTCGGCGTAGCGCAGGTCGATCTCCTGCTGGCCCGGCGCGCCCTCGTGGTGGGAGAACTCCACCGAGATGCCCATCGACTCCAGCATGGTGATCGCCTGACGGCGGAAGTCCATGCCGACGTTGGTGGGCGTGTGGTCGAAGTAGCCCGAGTTGTCCGCGGGGGTCGGGCGGGAGCCGTCCAGCGGGCGGTCCTTCAGCAGGAAGAACTCGATCTCCGGGTGGGTGTAGAAGGTGAAGCCCAGGTCGGAGGTGCGGGCGAGGGCGCGCTTGAGGACGTAGCGCGGGTCGGCGAAGGACGGGGAGCCGTCCGGCATCAGGATGTCGCAGAACATGCGGGCCGTGCCGGGGGTCTCCGCGCGCCAGGGCAGGACCTGGAAGGTGGAGGGGTCCGGCTTGGCGATCATGTCGGACTCGTAGACCCGGGCGAAGCCCTCGATGGCGGAGCCGTCGAAGCCGATGCCCTCGTCGAAGGCCTGCTCGAGTTCCGCAGGGGCCACGGCGACGGACTTGAGGAAGCCCAGCACGTCCGTGAACCACAGGCGTACGAACCGGATGTCGCGCTCCTCCAAGGTCCGGAGCACGAACTCCTGCTGCTTGTCCATCTTCCGCTTCCCCATCCTTGCTGGTCAGGCCGCCTGTCCCCCGTATCACGGGAGGCGGTCGGGCACCTGAGCATCCCACCACAACACCATTTCACGCGCGTTGCGGACCTTGATCGCCCGAGCGTCCTCGTGCTGAACGCCTCTCGTACGGCAGGTGTACTGCGCTCTCGCCCATCTTGCCTGCTCGGACCCACATCCGTAATGGCCGGCCCGCTCCACCTGGTGAGCGACACCACTCCGCTTAAATTTGCAGATCAGATGCAAGTTTTCATAGCGTGCGGACAGCCGAGTTCTCCGAGGAGTCCCGATGCTGACCGAACAGTCCGCAGCCACCGTCCGCGCCACCCTGCCCGCCGTCGGAGCGGCCATCGGCGAGATCACCGAGCGCTTCTACACCCGCCTCTTCGCCGCCCACCCCGACCTGCTGCGCAACCTGTTCAACCGCGGCAACCAGGCCGCCGGCACCCAGCGGCAGGCCCTCGCCGGCTCGATCGCCGCCTTCGCCACGCACCTGCTGGACCACCCCGACCAGCGGCCGGACGCGATGCTCGCCCGCATCGCGCACAAGCACGCCTCGCTGGGCGTGGCCCCCGAGCAGTACCAGGTCGTCCACGAGCACCTCTTCGCCGCCATCGCCGAGGTCCTCGGCGAGGCCGTCACGCCCGCGGTGGCCGCCGCCTGGGACGAGGTGTACTGGCTGATGGCGAACGCGCTGATCGCGATCGAGAAGCGGCTGTACGAGGAGAGCGGCGGCCCCGGCCTGCGCGCATGGGAGGTCGTGGAGCGGGTCGAGGAGACGGCGGACGTCGCCACCTTCCGGCTGCGGCCGGCCGACGGCGGCCCGGTGGCCGGCTTCCGCGCCGGGCAGTACGTCTCCGTCGGCGTCACCCTGCCCGACGGGGCCCGGCAGATCCGGCAGTACAGCCTGTCCGGGGCGCCCGGCGAGGCGGTGCGCCAGATCAGCGTCAAGCGCGCGCACGGCGCGGCCACGCCCGACGGCGAGGTCTCGAACCACCTCCACGCGCGCGTGCGGCCCGGCGACACCCTGGAGCTGTCCGAGCCGTACGGCGACCTCGTCCTTGCCGACGCGCCGGACACGCCCCTGCTGCTCGCCTCGGCGGGCATCGGCGTCACCCCGATGATCGCGATGCTGGCCGACCTCGCGGCCGGCGGCCACCGCGCCCCGGTCACCGTCGTGCACGGCGACCGCTCCCCCGCCGAGCACGCCCTGCGCGCCGGTCACACGGCCTACGCCGGCAAGCTGCCCGACGCCCGCGTGCACCTCTTCTACGAGCGGGACGCCGAGCCCGGCACCCGCACCGGCCTGGTCGACCTGACGGACATCGCCGTGCACCCCGGCACGCGCGCGTACCTGTGCGGCCCCCTCCCCTTCATGCGCGCCCTCCGCACCCAGCTGATGGCGAAGGGCGTCGCCCCGGCCGACATCCACTACGAGGTCTTCGGCCCGGACCTGTGGCTGGCGCGAGGCTGAGCATCAGCGCCCTCGCGGCACCCCCGCACCGCGCCGCCGCTCAGACCGGCCCCGGTCCCCGGGAGATCCCGAGCAGCAACGGCCCCGTCGGCTCACCCACGATGTCGGCGATCGTGACCGGATCCAGCGAAGCGAAGAACGCCTCCTGAGCCCCCCGCAGCGCGCCCCGCAGGCGGCAGCCGGAGCGCAGGGGGCAGGCCGGCGTCCCCTGCGTCCCCTCGCAGTCCACCACGTCGCCCTCGCCCTCGAAGGTCCGCACGACCGCGCCCACCGACGCCGTACGGCCCCGCTCGGTCAGCGCCAGCCCCCCGCCGCGCCCGCGCCGGGCGTCGACCAGGCCCAGGTGCTGGAGCTCGGCGACGACCTTCGCGGCGTGCGTGTAGGGGACGTCCATGTCTGCGGCGACCTGGCGGGTCGTGGGGGTGGCGTCGGCGACGGCGAGTCGCATCAGGACGCGCAGGGCCAGGTCGGTGGAGCGCAGCAGCCGCATACCGCGAGCGTAGGTAATGCGCTTTCCGGCTTCAAATCATCCGGTTCCTGTGCCCTCCCTACGGAAGCGCGGCCCGTGCGCATTACGATCAGCGGGCCCCACCGTCCACGTCCCCTTCTGAAGAAGGACACGCCTCATGGGTTCCGGCAAGAACAACAGCACCGCGGCGCGCAAGGCGCGCATCGAGGAGATGCGGCGCGAGGAGCGTGCCCGCGAGCGCCGCAACCGGGTGCTCACCATCACCGCCAGCGTGGTGGTCGTCGCCGGTCTCGTCGTCGGCGGTGTGGTCCTGGTGAACTCGCAGCGCGACTCCGGCACGGACGCGGGGAAGCCGAGCGGCGACGCCAAGGGCGCCGGGGACTCCGGGCACTTCACCACCGGCAAGGACGGCGTGAAGACCTGGTCGGGCAAGCTGTCCCGGACGCACGTGACGACCAAGGTGTCGTACCCGATGCACCCGCCGGTCGGCGGCAACCACAACCCGGTCTGGCTGAACTGCAACGGCGACGTCTACACCAAGCCGGTCGCGGACGAGAACGCCGTGCACGCGCTGGAGCACGGCGCGGTCTGGGTGACGTACACCGGCAAGGCGGACAAGGCGGACGTCGACGCGCTCGCGGCCAAGGTGAAGAAGACGCCGTACTCGCTGATGAGCCCGTACGAGAACCAGGACGCCCCGCTGATCCTGTCGGCGTGGGGCCACCAGGTCGCGGTGAAGAGCGCCAAGGACCCGGAAGTGGACAAGTTCTTCGCCGCCTATGTGCAGGGGCCGCAGACGCCCGAGCCGGGCGCCTCGTGCACCGGCGGGGTCATGAAGTGAGGCGGCAGCACATCGGCTGGGTCGCGGGGACCGCCGCGGCGGTGCTCGTGGCGGCCGGCGCGATCACGTACTCCGTGGCCGAGGACACCGGCGGACCGGATACGAAGACGCCGGGCGCGGAGTCCGCCGACGCCGGGTTCGCCCGGGACATGGCCGTCCATCACCAGCAGGCCGTCGAGATGTCGTACATCGTGCGGGACCGCACGAAGAACGAGGAGGTCCGGCGGCTCGCGTACGACATCGCGCAGACGCAGGCCAACCAGCGCGGGATGCTGCTGGGCTGGCTGGACCTGTGGGGGCTGCCGAAGGTGTCGGCCGATCCGCCGATGACCTGGATGGGCATGGGGGACATGGCCTCCGGCAAGGACGGCGCGCTGATGCCGGGCATGGCCACGAACACCGAGCTGAACAAGCTCCAGTCGCTCAGCGGCAAGCAGGCCGAGGTCCTGTACCTGCAGCTCATGACGGACCATCACAAGGGCGGTATCCACATGGCCGAGGGCTGTGTCGCCAAGTGCACCGTGGGCGTGGAGAAGCGGCTCGCGCAGGGCATGGTCGACGCGCAGCAGTCGGAGATCGAGCTGATGGCCGGAATGCTCAAGGAGCGGGGCGCGCAAGCCCGTTCGTAACACCGCCGTAAGGATGAATGCCTCAAATCACCTTCGATGGCGCTTACTTGAGCTTCTCTTGACTTCCCCCTTCCCCTGGCATGAACGGTTCATCGAAAGAGTGGCCCCCATCGTGTGATCCACTCGCCGGCCGACACCGCCGCGGGCCGGCGCGCGGAAACGCGACGTACCGACCACGACATGCATGCGAACCGCATCGCAGGGGGTTCTATGAGATCCAACCGCGCCACCGTGCGCGCCGGCGTGAGCATGGCAGCGACACTGCCTATGATCGCCGGCGCACTGGCGCTGGGCATACCCGCGGCGCACGCCGCGGACAGCCCCGCTCGTGACGTTCTGAAGGGCACCAAGCCGCTCTGGGCCACGGCCAAGGCGGACAAGGGCGCCACCCCGGACAGCGCCCAGGTCAAGGCCCGCGTCTACCTCGCGGGGCAGGACCGGGCCGGCCTGGCCGCCTACGCCAAGGCGGTGTCCGACCCCGACTCGCCGCTGTACGGCAAGTACCTGAGCGGCAAGAAGGCACAGGCCCGCTTCGGGGCGACCAAGGCCCAGGTGGCCGCCGTCACGTCCTGGCTGAAGTCGGCCGGCCTGACCGTCACCGCGGTCACCCCGCACTACGTCGCCGTCTCCGGCGACGTGGCCGCCGCCGAAAAGGCGTTCGGCACCCAGCTGCACAACTTCGCCAAGGGCTCGAAGACCTACCGCGCCCCGGCGCGCACGGCCTCCGTCCCGGCCGCCCTGAAGGGCGCCGTCCTGACCGTCACCGGCCTGGACAACGCCCCGCACAAGGCGAACCACGACGACCAGCTGCCGCCGCCGGACGCGGTGTTCAAGAACTCCGGGCCGTTCTCCTCGTACTACGGCTCGAACACCGCGACGACGCTCCCGGACGCGTACGGCCAGAAGATCCCGTACGCGGTCAAGGGGTACACCGGCAAGCAGCTGCGCGCCGCGTACGGCGCCGGCACCTACACCGGCAAGAACGTCCGCATCGCCATCACCGACGCGTACGCCTCCCCGACGATCGCCTACGACGCCGGCACCTACGCGAAGAAGCACGGCGACGCGGCCTGGAGGACCGGCCAGCTGCACCAGGTGCTGCCGAAGGGCTACACCAAGACCAAGGAGTGCGGCGCGGCCGGCTGGTACGGCGAGGAGACCCTCGACGTCGAGGCGGTCCACGCGGTCGCACCGAACGCCGACGTCACCTACGTAGGCGCGGCCTCCTGCTACGACGACGACCTGCTGGACTCGCTCAGCAAGATCGTCGACAACCACCTGGCCGACATCGTCTCCAACTCCTGGGGCGACGTCGAGGCCAACCAGACGCCGGACCTGGCCGCCGCCTACGACCAGGTCTTCCAGCTGGGCGCGGTGCAGGGCATCGGCTTCTACTTCTCCTCCGGCGACGACGGCGACCAGGTCGCCAACACCGGTGTGAAGCAGGTCGACACCCCGGCCAACTCGGCCTGGGTGACCGCGGTCGGCGGCACCTCGCTGGCCGTCGGCAAGGGCGACTCGTACCTGTGGGAGACCGGCTGGGGCACCGAGAAGGCCTCGCTGTCGGCCGACGGCAAGAGCTGGACGAACTTCCCCGGCGCTTTCACCTCGGGCGCGGGCGGCGGCACCAGCAAGACGGTGCCTCAGCCGTACTACCAGAAGGGCGTCGTGCCGAAGGAGCTGGCCACGGCCAACAACGCCTCCGGCAACCGCGTCGTCCCGGACATCGCGGCCATCGCCGACCCGAACACCGGCTTCCTCGTCGGCCAGACCCAGACGTTCCCGGACGGCACCGAGCAGTACAGCGAGTACCGCATCGGCGGCACCTCGCTGGCCGCCCCGGTCATCGCGGCCGTCCAGGCGCTGGCCCAGGAGGCCCGCGGCGGCAAGGCCCTCGGTTTCGCCAACCCGGTGATCTACGCCAAGTACGGCAAGAAGGGCGTCTTCCACGACGTCACGGACAACCCGACGGGCTCCGGCCTGGCGGTGGCCCGGATCGACTTCGTCAACGGCCTCGACGCCTCCGGCGGCCTGGCGACCTCGGTCCGCAGCCTCGGCAAGGACAGCTCGCTGTCCGCGGTGAAGGGCTACGACGACGTCACCGGCGTCGGTTCCCCGGCCAACGGGTACGTCCAGTCGTTCCGCCGGCGCTGATCCTCCGGATCGCCTGAGGGGCGTGGGGTCCTGGTGACCTCACGCCCCTTTGTGCGTCACCGGGACGCGGCGGGGCCGTCCGAGGGCGTCGCGGGTTTCGTGTGGAGGATCTCGCGCGCCTGCTCCGCCGCGCGGGCGAGGCTCTCGGCGACGAAGTCGAGGAAGCGGGCGGTGTTTTCGAGGCGGGCGCCGGCCGGGGTGCCGGGGCCGAGGACGCCGACGCCCTGCCGTGCGGTCTCGGCGACCTGGGCGGTGGACCGGGCGCTGGCCATCATCGCCTGGTACATGACCTCGTCGTCGACGACGTAGCGCTCACGGCGGCGTTCGTCGCGTTCCCGGCGGACCAGGTCCTGGCCCTCGAGGAACGCGATGGCCTTGGAGACGGACGCCGGGCTGACCTGGAGGCGCTGGACGAGTTCGGACGCGGTGAGGCTGCCCGCGTCGCTGATGGTCAGGCAGGCCATCACCCGCGCCATCATGTGGGGCGTGCCCGACTGCATGAACACCGTGGTGAGCGTCTCCTCGTACGCGCGCACGGCCTCGGGATCGCGTCCGTAGCCCTGCGGGGGCGCCTGCGCCCCGCGGGGGGCGGCCTGCCGGCGCCGGTGGGCACGGCGTTCGGTGGCCCGGTGGGCGAGGTCGGCACGGTAGGCGGTGGGGCCGCCGTTGCGCATGACCTCGCGGGTGACGGTCGAGGTCGGACGGTCCAGCCGTCTGGCGATCTCCGCGTAGGCGAGGCCGTCGGCCAGTCCCAGCGCGATCTGCTGACGTTCCTGCTGGGTGAGCCTGCCTCCCGGCATCACGGCCTCCTTCATCGGTCTGCGGCACCTGCAGCTTAGCGTTCACCCTCATGCCATTGCAACGATAGGACAGGGGGGCGTTGCGTTACCATCAGGCCCGTTGCAACGATTTCCCGGTGTTGACCTGCACAATTACCCATCGCTCGCAACGGACTCATTGCCTGGTTCATGAATGCAACGTAGCGTTTCCATCATCGGAAACAACGAACCGAAGGAACGCACCATGCAGAAGTTCACCACCCCCGCCCCGGTCTCCGCCGTCCTCGACATCCCTGCGGGACGCATCCAGTTCATCGCCGCCGACCGGGCCGACACCACGGTCGAGGTCCTGCCCGCGGACGCCTCCAAGAGCCGCGACGTGAAGGCCGCGGAGCAAGTCGAGGTCGCGTACGGCGACGGCGTCCTGCGGATCGCGGCCCCGGCGGCGAAGAACCAGCTCTTCGGCCCCTCCGGTGCCGTCGAAGTGACCGTCCAGCTGCCCGCCGGCTCCCGCGTCGAGGCCACGGCGTCCGCCTGCGAGCTGCGCGGTGTCGGCCGCCTCGGCGACGTCGCCTTCGACGGCGCCTACCACCGCATCAAGATCGACGAAGCCGCGAGCGTCCGCCTCACCGCGGTCGACGGTGACGTCGAGGTCGGCCGGCTGGGCGGCTCGGCGGAGATCAGCACCGCACGGGGCGACATCCGCATCGCCGAGGCCGGGCGCGGCACGGTCGTCCTGCGCACCCAGTCCGGCGACATCTCGGTCGGCGCGGCCCGCGGAGTCTCCGCCGCCCTGGACGCCGGCACCGGCCACGGCCGCATCAGCAACGCCCTCAGGAACGACGGCACCGCCGAACTCGACATCCGCGCCACCACCTCCCATGGCGACATCACCGCCCGCAGCCTCTGAACAGGAGCACTCCTCATGACCGATCTGGCCATCGCGGCGACCGGGCTGCGCAAGTCCTACGGCGACAAGACCGTCCTCGACGGTGTCGACCTGGCCGTGCCGGAAGGCACGATCTTCTCCCTGCTCGGCCCGAACGGCGCCGGCAAGACCACCGCCGTCAAGATCCTCTCCACGCTCGTCTCCCCCGACCCCGCCAGTGGCCGGATCCGCGTGGGCGGCCACGACCTGGCCGCCGATCCGCAGGCGGTGCGCGCCACGATCGGGGTCACCGGGCAGTTCTCCGCCGTCGACGGCCTGATCACCGGCGAGGAGAACATGCTCCTCATGGCGGACCTGCACCACCTGTCCAAGAGCGAGCGCCGGCAGGTCACCGCCGAGCTGCTGGAGCGTTTCGACCTCACCGGGGCCGCGCGGAAGCCCGCCTCCACCTACTCCGGCGGCATGAAGCGCCGCCTGGACATCGCCATGACCCTGGTCGGAGGCCCGCGGATCATCTTCCTGGACGAGCCGACCACCGGCCTCGACCCCCGCAGCCGTCACACCATGTGGCAGATCATCCGCGAACTGGTCTCCGACGGCGTCACCGTCTTCCTCACCACGCAGTACCTGGAGGAGGCCGACGAACTCGCCGACCGCATCGCCGTGCTGCACGACGGCAGAATCGCGGCGGAGGGCACGGCCGAGGAGCTGAAGCGGATCGTCCCCGGCGGGCACGTCCGGCTCCGCTTCACCGACCCGGCCGCGTACCGGAGCGCCGCCGGCGCGCTGCGCGAGGCCTCCCGGGACGACGAGTCCCTCGCCCTGCGGATCCCGGGCGACGGCAGCCAGCGCGAGCTGCGCTCCCTCCTCGACCGGCTGGACTCGGCCGGCATCGAGGCGGACGAGCTGACCGTGCACACCCCCGACCTCGACGACGTCTTCTTCGCGCTGACCGGCGGCGCGAACGTCCCCCACCAGCCGAACCAGCCCAAGGAGACCGCCCGATGAGCACTCCCCCGGCCACCGCCCGCCCGACCCGGTTCTCCCTCGCCGTACGGGACTCGGCCACGATGCTGCGCCGCAACCTCCTGCACGCCCGGCGCTACCCGTCGCTCACGCTGAACCTGCTGCTGACACCGGTCATGCTGCTGCTGCTCTTCGTCTACGTCTTCGGCGACACCATGAGCGCGGGCCTCGGCGGCGGCGCTCCGGACCGCGCCAGGTACATCGCCTACATCGTCCCCGGCCTGCTGCTGATGACCATCGGCAGCACCACGATCGGCACCGCGGTCTCCGTCTCGACCGACATGGCCGAGGGCATCATCGCCCGCTTCCGCACGATGGCGATCCACCGCGGCTCGGTGATCGTCGGGCACGTCATCAGCAGCGTGCTGCAGTCAGTCGTGAGCGTGGTGCTCGTCGGCGCCGTCGCGGTGGCGATCGGTTTCCGCTCCGCCGATGCCACCGCCCTGGAGTGGCTGGCGGCGTTCGGACTGCTGGTGCTCTTCGCCACGGCGCTCACCTGGATCGCGGTCGGCATGGGCCTGGTCAGCCCGAACGCCGAGGCGGCAAGCAACAACGCGATGCCGCTGATCCTGCTGCCGCTCCTGTCCAGCGCCTTCGTCCCGCTCGACTCCCTGCCCGGCTGGTTCCGGCCGATCGCCGAGTACCAGCCGTTCACCCCGGCCATCGAGACCCTGCGAGGCCTCCTCCTCGGCACCGGGATCGGCACCAACGGCTGGCTGGCGCTGGCCTGGTGCCTGGCCCTGACGGCCCTCGGCTACACCTGGTCGACCACAACCTTCAAGAAGTCCCCGAAGTAAGCCCCCTCACCCCCCACGGCGATTGGCAATCCGCCCATCACTGCGGTCAGCGGTGCACGGCGGCCGGCTCGTCCGGGACGTGGGACGTGACCACGCGTCCCGCCGACGGAGTGTCCCGGCGGCGGTCCACCGCGTACGCCACGCTCGCCACGCCCAGGCCCAGCACCGCCAGGACCGCGCCCGCGAGGGCCGGGGAGGTCGTGCCGAAGCCGGCCGCCAGGGCGAGGCCGCCGATCCAGGCGCCGCCGGCGTTGGCCAGGTTGAAGGCCGCCTGGTTGGCGGAGGAGGCGAGGGAGGGGGCCGCGGCGGCCTTCTCCATCACCATCAGCTGGAGCGGGGAGCCGGTGATGAACGCCGCCGCGCCGAGCAGGGTCACCGCGAGGGCCGCGCTCCACTCCGCCCGCATCAGCAGGGGGAACAGCAGCAGTACGACGCCCAGCGAGACCAGGCCGCCGAACAGGGTGCCGCGCAGCGAGTGGTCCGCCAGCCGGCCGCCCAGCAGGTTGCCGGCCGTGGCGCCGACGCCGAAGAGGGCCAGCAGCAGGGTCACGTTCGTCTCGGCGTAGCCGGCGGTGTCCGTGAGCATCGGGGTGACGTAGCTGTAGGCCGCGAAGAGCGCGCCGAAACCCGCCACCGTCGTACCGAGGGCCAGCCAGACCGGCAGGGACCGCAGGGCGGCCAGTTCGCCGCGCAGGCCCGTCGACGCGGCCGCGTGCTCGCGGTCGTGCGGGATCAGGAGGGCGAGGGAGGCGATCGCGGCCAGGCCGATCGCGCTGACCGCGAGGAACGTCGCCCGCCAGCCGAGGTGCTGGCCCATGAGGGTGGCGGCGGGGACGCCGGCGATGTTGGCGACGGTCAGGCCGAGGAACATCAGGGACACCGAGCGCGCCTTGCGCTCCGGCGGCACCATCGCGGTGGCGACGACCGCGCCGACGCCGAAGAAGGCGCCGTGCGGCAGGCCGCTCAGGAAGCGGGCGGCCAGCAGGGAGCCGTTGCCGGGGGCGAACGCCGAGAGGGCGTTGCCCGCCACGAACAGGGCCATCAGGGAGATGAGCACGGTCCGGCGGGACATGCGCGCGGTCAGCGCGGCCAGCAGCGGGGCGCCGATGACGACGCCCAGCGCGTACGCCGAGACCAGGTGCCCGGCGGTGGGGATCGAGATGTGCAGGTCGTCCGCGACCTCGGGGAGCAGCCCCATCATCACGAACTCGGTCGTGCCGATGCCGAAGGCCCCCACGGCGAGGGCGAGCAGGGCGAGGGGCATGAAGGACCTTTCAGAGCGGAGTGCGTACGGGTTCGAGTCTCGCAGTATGTTCCCGTACGGAACAAACGCGCTCCGGTCCGAAATTCCAGCGGTTTACGAGGCTGTGTCGAGCTTCACACGGGCCGCCACCGGCAGATGGTCGCTGTTCGTGCGCGGCAGGGTCCAGCTGCTCTCCGGCTCGGCGCCCCGCACCATGATCTGGTCGATGCGCGCCATCGGGAACGACGCCGGCCAGCTGAACCCGAAGCCGCTGCCCGCCGCGCCCTGCGTGGAGCGCAGCTGGGAGGTGACGGCGTTGAGCGAGCGGTCGTTCATCGTGCCGTTGAGGTCGCCGAGCAGCACGACCCGCTTCAGGGGCTCGTCGGCGATCGCCTCACCGAGCGCGTCGGCGCTCTTGTCCCGCTGCCGGGCGGTGAACCCGGCCTCCATCTTCACCCGCACCGAGGGCAGGTGGGCGACGTAGACCGCGACCGGGCCGCGGGGCGTGGCGACGGTGGCCCGCATCGCCCGCGTCCAGCCGAGCTTGATGTCGACGGCCTCCACCCCGGTCATCGGGTACCTGCTCCACAGGCCGACCGTGCCGGCCACCGCGTGGTACTTGTACGTCGGCGCGAGCGCCTTCTCGTAGACGGGTACGGCGGAGGCGGGCAGCTCCTCCAGCGCCAGGACGTCGGCGCCGGAGGCGGCCACGTCGGTGGCGGTCGCGGCCGGGTCGGGGTTGTCGGCGTTGACGTTGTGGGTGGCCACCATGAGGTCGCCGCCGCCGCCCGCCTTGTCGGTGAGCAGCCCGCCGAAGAGGTTCAGCCAGACGATCGCCGGGAGGACGAGCGCGATCAGCGCGGTCGCCGACCTGCGGATCAGGGCGAGCACCAGGAGCACCGGGACGGCCAGGCCCAGCCAGGGCAGAAACGTCTCGGTGAGCGAGCCGAGATTGCCCACCCGGTTGGGGATGTGGGCGTGCACCAGCATCACCAGGGCGAGCAGCAGGGCCAGTGCGGCGAGGACGAGGCCGCGCCGCCAGATCCGCGGATCGTTCCGCCAGCCGGAGAACAGGCGGTGCGTGAGGCGCCGAAGCCGGGATCCCGGCCGCTCGGGCCCCGAGCCGTCGCCCGCCGTCTCCGTCATGTACGCCTGCTGCGCCATACCGTCTGCCTCACTGCCTGCCGTGCACACCGTTCGCCCCCGTGCTCTTGACGACCCTAGGGGATGATCGGCTCGTTCCCGCCGTCCCATGACGGCCGTACGGAAGACGAGGACGAACGAGCCGGTGCCGCGAGTTCCGGTTCCCCCGCGGACGGCGCGGTCTGTGACGAAACACGCACACGAGTGCTACGAGGCTGTCGACCTGACGGGTCGTAGGCCCTCCAGGACCGTGTCGACGATCTGCTCCGCCAGACCCTCGGGCAGGTCGGCGTCAGGGCGCATGACGGAGCGGACGAGCATGGGGCCGACGAACATGTCATTGGCCAGCTCCAGGTCGACGTCCGCCCGGATCTCGCCGTTCTCCTGCGCCCGGCGCAGCACTTCCAGGGCGATGGCACGCCGGGGCGCTATGACGCTCGCGTGGTACGCCGCCCAGACCCTGGGGGCGGACTTCATCTGGGCGTACACGTTGTGCAGGATCGCCGAGGAGCGGCTCATCAGGCCGCGCTGGCGCAGGGACTCCAGCAGCACGACGAGGTCGTCGCGCAGGGAGGTGCCGGGCAGTCGGGGGTCGGGGGGTTCGGCGGCGCGTACGACGTCGACGAACAGTTCCTCCTTGCCGCTCCAGCGGCGGTAGATGGTGGCCTTGCCGACCCCGGCCGTGCGCGCGACCCGCTCGATGGACAGCTCGGCGAGGGGCACGCCCTGCTCCAGGAGCTTCATCACGCCTTCCAGGATGGCCCGTTCCACGGCTTCGCTGCGCGGCCGGCCCCGGGCGGGTCCGTCCGGCCGTGGCCGGCTGTCGGCAAGGGTCACGTCGTTCCGTCCTCTCACTGTGCTGGGGGAATTGTCCCGCAGCACCCTCCTTCCCCCGTGGACCCGCCCACCAGGGCGGGTCCGGTCATTCCGCGGCCGCGACCAACTCCGGTTCGGCGTCGTCGCGCTGACCGGCCGGCGGCTTGCCCGGCAGGAACAGGGCGGTCACCACGGCACCGATCAGCGCGACGCCCGTACCGCACAGGGCGGTGATGTGCATGGCGTGCAGGAAGGCGTCGTTCGCCGGGGCGACCAGGGCCTCGCCCCGCGGGCCGAGCTTCTCGGCGATGCCGAGGGTGGCCTCGACGGACTCGGCGGCGGTGTCGCGCAGGCCCGGCGGCAGCGCGCCGAGCTTGTCCTCGATGCCGTCGCGGTACGAGGCGGCGAGCACCGAGCCGAGGACGGCGATGCCGAGGGCGCCGCCGACCTGGCGGAAGGTGTTGCTGAGCGCGGAGGCGGAGCCGGCCTTCTCGCGGGGCAGGGCCTGCATGATGACGACGGAGGTCGGCGTCATGATGTGGGCCATGCCGGCACCCATGAGGAAGAAGACGACCTCCAGCAGCCAGATCGGGGTGTCGGCCTCGAAGGTGGCGAAGACGGCCAGGGTCGCCGCGATCAGCACCAGGCCGGCGGTGGTGGTGGCCTTGTTGCCGAACCGGTCGACGACCAGCCGGGCGCGCGGCGCGAAGATCATCTGGGCGGCGGCCAGCGGCAGCATCAGCAGCCCGGACTGCAGCGGCGAGTAGCCGCGCACGCTCTGCGTGTAGAAGACGCTGAAGAACGTGACGCCCATCAGCGCGAAGAAGACCAGCGCGATGGCGCTCATGGCGGCCGAGAAGACCTTGTTCCGGAAGTAGGTGACGTCCAGCGACGGGTGGTCGCTGCGCTTCTCGAAGACGACGAAGCCGACCAGCACGGCGAGCCCGGCGAGGATGGTGGCCAGCACCTTGGCGTCGGTGAAGTCGGCCAGCTCGCCGCCCTTGATGATGCCGTAGACCAGCAGCACCAGGCCGACGACGGACAGGACCACGCCGACCGGGTCGAGGCGGCCGGGGCGCGGGTCGCGGGAGTCGGGCACCAGCCAGACCATCAGGACCAGCGCGATGATCACGATGGGCACGTTGACGAAGAAGACCGAGCCCCACCAGAAGTGGTCCAGGAGCGCGCCGCCGGTGATCGGGCCGATGGCGATGGCGAGGCCGACGCCGCCGGCCCAGATGCCGATGGCCTTGGGCTGCTCCTCGCGCTCGAAGACGTTCATGAGGACGGCGAGGGTGGCGGGCATGACGAAGGCGGCGCCGAGGGCCATCAGCGCGCGGTAGGCGATCAGCTGGGCCGGCGAGCCGGACTCGGCGGCGAGCGCGGAGCCGATGCCGAACACGGCGATGCCGCCGAGCAGCACCTTCTTGCGGCCGAGCCGGTCGCCGACGAGGCCGGCGGTGAACAGCAGGCCGGCGAAGACGAGCGTGTAGGCGTTGATCGCCCACTCGATCTCGCTCTGGGTGGCGCCGAGGCCGGTCGGCGCGGGGGTGGCGATGGTCTTGATCGCGACGTTCAGGATCGAGTTGTCGAGCACCACGATGAGCAGGCTCAGCATCAGCACGCCGAGGATCGCCCAGCGGCGCCGGTGCACTGCTTCCGGTATTCGGGGGGCAGGGACGGGACTTGTCATGTGTCCGAGACTACGATCATTCCGATACGGAACGGTCTCGTATCTTATTTCTTTACCAAGGCCTTACACGGCTCGACTCACAGGGGGGTACCTCTGGCCCCGAATGGCACGAGGTGCCACCATGGAGTCGATCCGGGGACGCCGTCAGGGCGCCTCGAGATGACTGAAGGAGCCGTTGCCATGACGCAGCTTTCGGCTGCCCAGAACAAGCCTTCCGACGGCAGCAAGGCGCTGTACGGGGGGAAGGGCACCCGCCGCATCACCGTCCGCGACATCGCCCTCGCCAAGGAGCGGGGCGAGAAGTGGCCCATGCTCACCGCCTACGACGCGATGACCGCGTCGGTCTTCGACGAGGCCGGGATCCCGGTGATCCTGGTCGGCGACTCGGCGGGCAACTGCCACCTCGGCTACGAGACCACCGTGCCCGTCACCCTCGACGAGATGACCATGCTGTCGGCCGCCGTCGTACGCGGCACGCAGCGCGCCCTGATCGTCGGCGACCTCCCCTTCGGCTCCTACCAGGAGGGTCCGGTGCAGGCGCTGCGCTCGGCGACCCGGCTGGTGAAGGAGGCCGGGGTCGGCGCGGTCAAGCTGGAGGGCGGCGAGCGCTCGCACGAGCAGATCCGGCTCCTGGTGGAGTCCGGCATCCCGGTCATGGCCCACATCGGCCTGACCCCGCAGTCCGTCAACGCGATGGGCTACCGCGTGCAGGGGCGCGGGGAGGAGGCCGCACAGCAGCTGCTGCGCGACGCCAAGGCCGTGCAGGACGCGGGGGCGTTCGCGGTGGTGCTGGAGCTGGTTCCGGCGGAGCTGGCGGCCGAGGTGACGCGGGTGCTGCACATTCCGACCGTGGGCATCGGGGCGGGGCCGGAGACGGACGCGCAGGTGCTGGTGTGGACCGACATGCTGGGGCTGACGTCGGGGCGGGTGCCGAAGTTCGTCAAGAAGTACGCCGACCTGCGTGAGGTCATGGGCAACGCGGTGAAGGCGTTCGCGGAGGACGTCGTCGGCGGGGCGTTCCCGCTGGAGGAGCACTCCGTCCACTGAGCCACTGCGGCACCACCGGGCAGCCCGCCGATCATCCCCCGTCGGCGGGCTGCTGCCGTGCCGGGGCGCCGTCAGGGGGTGTCGGCGGGGTGTCGGTCGGCTGTAGGCCGTTTGTCGGTGGGGGCTGGCACTGTCATCGGCATGACACGCATCGACGACAACCCCGCCGGCGGCCGCTCCGCCGTGACCGTACGGGGACTGGTCAAGCACTACGGCGAGACCAAGGCACTGGACGGCGTCGACCTGGACGTGCGCGAGGGCACCGTGATGGGTGTGCTCGGGCCGAACGGCGCCGGCAAGACCACCCTCGTACGCATCCTGTCCACCCTGATCACCCCCGACGCCGGGCAGGCCACCGTGGCCGGCTACGACGTCATACGCCAGCCCCGCCAGCTGCGCCGGGTCATCGGTCTCACCGGCCAGTACGCCTCGGTGGACGAGAAGCTCCCGGGCTGGGAGAACCTGTACCTGATCGGCCGCCTGCTGGACCTGTCCCGCAAGGACGCCCGCACCCGCGCCGACGAGCTGCTGGAGCGGTTCTCGCTGACGGAGGCGGCCAGGCGGCCCGCGGGCACGTACTCCGGCGGCATGCGGCGGCGGCTGGACCTGGCCGCCTCCATGATCGGCCGCCCGGCCGTGCTGTACCTGGACGAGCCCACCACCGGCCTCGACCCCCGCACCCGCAACGAGGTGTGGGACGAGGTCAAGGCGATGGTCGGCGACGGCGTCACCGTGCTGCTCACCACCCAGTACATGGAGGAGGCCGAGCAGCTCGCGTCCGAGCTGACCGTGGTGGACCGGGGCAAGGTCATCGCGAACGGCGGGATCGAGGAGCTGAAGGCCCGCGTCGGCGGACGCACCCTGCGGGTGCGGCCGGTCGACCCGCTGGAGCTGCGTCCGCTCGCCACGATGCTGGACGACCTGGGCATCACCGGGCTCGCGGCCACCACCGTGGACAGCGAGACCGGGACCCTGCTGGTGCCGATCCTGAGCGACGAGCAGCTGACCGCCGTGGTCGGCGCGGTCACCGCGCGCGGGATCACGATCTCCTCCATCACCACCGAACTGCCCAGCCTGGACGAGGTGTTCCTGTCCCTCACCGGCCACCGTGCCAGTGCCCCGCAGGACGCCGTGCCCGCCGACACCCGCGAAGAGGTCGCCGTATGAGTTCCGCCGCCCTGTCCCCCGCCGACGCGAAGGCCGACACGCCCATTCCGTTGCGGGCCCACCTACGGCACACCGGCGCGCTGATCCGCCGCAACCTGCTGTGGATCCGGCAGGACCCGGAGTCGATGTTCGACGCGATCCTGTTCCCGGTGGTCTTCACCCTGCTGTTCGTGTACGTCTTCGGCGGCTCCATCGGGAAGTCGCTCGGCGGCGGGCAGGACCAGTACGTGCAGTACGTGGTGCCCGGGCTCATGGCCATGATGGGCATGAACATGGCCCAGGGCGTGGGCACCGGTTTCAACCAGGACTTCAACTCCGGTGTCATGGACCGCTTTCGGTCCCTGCCGATCGGTCGCGGCTCCGTCCTCTTCGCGAAGATCGCGGTGGAGCTGATGCGGATGCTGTTCGCGACCGTGGTGCTGATGGTGGTGGCCCTCCTCGTGGGCTACGACATCAACAGCTGGACCGGTCTGCTGGCCTCCGTGGGTCTCTCCGCGGTGTTCGGATCGGCGCTGATGTGGGTGTTCCTGACCCTCGGCGTGGTGATGAAGAACGCGCAGTCGGTGCAGGCGATGGGCTTCCTGGTGCTGATGCCGCTGCAGTTCGGCTCGTCGATCTTCGCGCCGACCGCGTCGATGCCGGGCTGGCTGCAGTCGTTCACCGACTACAACCCGCTCTCCGCGCTGGCCGACACCGCGCGCGGTCTGATGCAGGGCGGCCCGGTCGCGCACGACCTGTGGGTGACGCTGATCTGGTCGGTGGGCCTGACGGCGGTCATGGCCCCGGTGGCGATCCACAAGTTCCGCACCAAGAGCTGACGTCCCAGGACGGTCAGAACAGGGCGGTGGCCTCCACGAGGGAGAGGCCACCGCCCTCGGCGTACGCGGCCTCGTACGACCGCGCGTCGAGCCCCTCCCGGATCCGCGCCTCGGTCAGGTCGCGGGCCCGCCGCTCCACGCCGGAGGGGATGTGGCCGGCCGGCAGCAGCGCTTCGGCGGCGCCCAGGCAGCGGGCGGCGTCGGCGGCGCGGCCGTCGGCGCGGGCGAGGGCCATCGCGGCGACCCCGAGGACGACGGAGTGCAGGTGCGGGGTGATGGCCTGGGTCAGCGGGTCGGCGGCGAGCTGCAGCGCGTCGCGGGCCTGGCCGAGGGCCTCCTCGGTGCGCTCCTCCACGGCGTTCAGCCAGGCCTCCTGGCAGAGGATCACGGCGTCGAAGACGACGAAGCGCGCGATGCGGACCTCCTGGCGCAGCCGCCGCAGGTGTTCGCGGGCCTCCGCGGTGCGGCCGGTCAGGCCGAGCCAGCCGGCCAGGAAGAGCCGGGCGGCGGGCATGGCCTCGTTGAGGCTGCTGTCCTTGCTGGCGATGACGTCCCGGAGCATCCGTTCGCCGCGTTCGCTCTCGCCCGCCTCCAGCAGGGTGCCGCCGAGCCGGGCGCGGAGCACAGCCACCTGGGCGCGGGCGCCGAGGCGCTCGGCGTGTTCGATGGCGGCCCGGTAGTCGGCGGCGGCCTCGTGGTGGTCGCCCCTGCGTTCCCGGGCCTCGCCGCGGGCGGACAGGGCCTCGGTGGTGCCCCAGGCGTCGCCGAGGCGGCGGTAGATCTCCAGGGCCTCGTCGGCGTCGCGGGTGGCGTCGCCTGCCCAGTCGGCGCGGTTGGCCAGGAGGTTGGCGCGCAGCTGGAGGGCGCCGGCCAGCTCCCACTCGTAGCCGGGGGTGTCCCGGCAGGTCTGCACGCAGGCGTTGGCGATGGTGCGCAGCCGGTCGGCGCCGCCGGTCAGCAGCTCGGCGAAGAACCACAGGATGCCCGGGGGCCGGCAGATCTGCGGCAGGCCGGGCTCGTAGGTCCGGGCGACCGCGCGGAGCTTCGCCTGGGCCTCGGGGGTCTGCCAAACGTCGATCTCGGTGTCCATGCAGGCCAGATGGGCCAGGTGGACCCCGCGCCGGGCCTCGGCGAGGATCTCGCCGGCGTACGGCGGCGGGGTGTCGGTGCAGCGCTGCCACACCGGTTCGGCGGGGCGGACCGGTTCGGTGAACGGGTCGGGGCCGAGCGCCATGACCTCCCGGCACCAGGTGCGGGTCTCGATGCGCTGGTCGCGCATCTGCCAGAACCACAGCAGGGAGAGGACCAGGCAGAGTGCCTCCTGTTCGTCGCGTTCGGCGACGGCGTGCCGGAAGGCGGTGCGCAGGTTCTCGTACTCCAGCTGGAACCGGTCGATGGCGGCGAGCTGCTCGGGGCCGCGCAGCAACGGGTCGGTGGCGCGGGCGAGTTCGCGGTAGTAGGTCAGGTGGGCGCGCTCGGCCTCTGTGCGGCCGCCGGTCTCGGCGAGGCGTTCGGCAGCGTACTCGGCGACGGTCTCCAGCAGCCGGTAGCGCATGCCGCCGTCGGCGCCGGGGGCGGCCACCACCAGGGACTTGTCGACCAGGGAACCGAGGGCGTCCAGCGCACCCGGCCCGCACACGGCCTCGGCGGCGGCCAGGTCGCAGCCGCCGGCGAACACCGACAGCCGGGCGAGGACGTCCCGTTCGCCCGCGTCCAGCAGGTCCCAGGACCAGTCCACGACGGCTCTGAGGGTCTGCTGGCGGGGCAGCACGGTGCGGCTGCCGGAGGTGAGCAGCCGGAAGCGGTCGTCCAGCCGGTCCGCTATCTGTCGGGGCGTCAGCATGCGCAGCCGGGCCGCCGCGAGCTCGATGGCGAGGGGCAGTCCGTCCAGGCGGCGGCAGATCTCGGCGCACGCCTCGGGGTCGTCCTCGACCCGGAAGCCGGGCCGGGCCGCCGCGCCCCGGTCGGCGAGCAGCCGCAGCGCGACCGGTTCGGGCAGCGGCTCCACCGGCCGCAGCAACTCGCCCGGCACGCCGAGGGGTTCGCGGCTGGTGGCGAGGACCGTCAGCTCCGGGCAGCGGGCCAGCAGCCGCTCGGTGAGGCGGGCGGCGGCGTCCACGACGTGCTCGCAGTTGTCCAGGATGATCAGCATGCGGCGCCGGGCGCAGTGCTCCACGAGCCGGTCGAGGGGGTTGTCGTGCCGGTCGGCGACCGCGCGCATACCGTCCACGCCGGCGCCGTGCAGCACCGTCTCGCGGGCGCCGATCGCGGTGAGCACGGCCTGCGGTACGGCGTCGGGGTCGTCCACGGGGGCCAGCTCGGCGAGCCAGACCCCGTCCCGGACGGTGTGCCGTACCGCCTCGGCGGCCTCCTGGGACAGCCGGGTCTTCCCGGCGCCGCCGGGCCCGAGCAGGGTGACCAGGCGGGCCGCGACGAGGTCGGCACCGATGGCCCGGATGTCGGCTTCCCGGCCGACGAAGGAGGTCAGCCGGGCGGGCAGGTTGCCCGTGCGGGCCGCGGGCGGCTGCTCGGCCGGTTCCTCGCGCAGCAGCTCGGTGTGCAGGCCGCGCAGTTCGGGGCCGGGGTCGGAACCGAGCCGGTCCGCGAGCAGGCGGCGCACGTCCTCGTAGGCGGCGAGCGCCTGGGCGGGGCGGCCGGTGTCGCGCAGGGCGCGCAGCCGCAGCGCCTGGAGCGGCTCGTCCAGCGGGTGGCTGTCGCACAGCGCGGTCAGCTCGGGCAGCGCCCGCTCGGCCTCGCCGAGGGCGAGGGCGGCGGTGTGCCGGGCGCGCAGCGCGTCGAGCCGGCGGGTCTCCCAGCGGGCCGCCTCGGCGGTGCGGTCGGGCAGGTCGGCGAGCGCGGGGCCGCGCCACAGGGCGAGGGCGTCGTCGAGGACGGCGGCGGCCTTGGCGGGGTCGCCGTCGGCGAGGGCGCGCAGGCCGTCGCCGGTCAGCCGGTCGAAGCGGGCGAGGTCGACGTCGTCGGGTGCGGCGGTGAGCCGGTAGCCGCCGTCGGCGGAGGCGACGGCGTCGGGGCCGAGGGCCCGCCGGAGCCGGCCGACGAGCGCCTGCAGGGCGCCGGCGGCGTCGGCGGGCGGGTCGGCGCCCCACACCTCGTCCACGAGGACGCCCGCGGGCACGGTCCGGCCGGCCCGGAGCGCGAGCACGCTCAGCAGGGCACGCAGCCGCGCCCCGCCGACCGGGACGGCCGTGCCGTCGGGGCGGATCGCCTGGGTGGTGCCGAGCAGCGAAAAGCGCACGGGGTCCATTGTCTCCGTCAGTGGTCAGCGGCGGTCACCGGGTTGCGTCGGCGTGCCGCCGGGGACGTCCAGGGCGACGAGGACGCCGACGGCGCGGCGGACCCGGTAGGGAACCCGCCGGGGCGGTTGTTCCTCCTGCTCGAAGGCGTCGAACCACTTCGGGCAGGTGTCGACGGGTTCCAGGGTGGGGGCGCCGGGCACCGGCTCCAGGCGGCGCCCGGCCGCGACGAAGATCACCTCGCCGGGTTCGGCGGCGGGCGGTGCGACGGCGCGCGGGTCGTGGCGGGCGAGGAACTCCTGGTGCACCAGCTCGATGCCCCGGACCCGGCCGGTGGTCGCCCGGTCGGGGCCGCCGTGGTTCTCCACCCGGGCGGCGGCGCCGTAGTGGTCGTCCGCACGGGCCGCGGGGACCAGCCGCCAGGAGACCTCGTCCCCGACGGCGAACGGCGTGCCGCAGCACTCCATCTCCGCGTGGTCGTAGAACACCCTGATCCGTGGCATTCCCCCAGGGTCCAGGAACCCGACGGGCACCGCGAGACGTTTTCCCCGCGTGTCCGCGGCCGGTACGGTCGCAGTTCCCGACCGTCACCGGCCCGCACAGGAGCTCGCCCATGACCACCGCCACCACCCGCCACGGCGACCGGCAGATCAGTCCCGTGTTCGTCGGCATCCTGGCCGTGACGGCGGTGACCGGCTGGGCCACCTGGACCGGGTTCGCCGCGCAGCCGGGCATCGCGGTGTTCCTGTTCGTGACCGCGGCCTGGATCGTCTCCCTGTGCCTGCACGAGTACGCGCACGCGCGCACCGCACTGCACAGCGGGGACATCACGGTCGGCGCGAAGGGCTATCTCACGCTGAACCCGCTGAAGTACACGCACGCGCTGCTGAGCATCGTGCTCCCCGTGCTGTTCGTGATCATGGGCGGGATCGGTCTGCCCGGCGGTGCGGTGTTCATCGAGCGCAACCGGATCCAGGGGCGCTGGCGGCACAGCCTGATCTCGGCGGCGGGCCCGCTGACGAACGTGCTGTTCGCCGCGGTGTGCACGGCCCCGTTCTGGCTGGACGCGCTGGACGGTGTGCCCGCGGACTTCCGGTTCGCGCTGGCGTTCCTGGCGCTGCTCCAGGTGACGGCGGCGCTGCTGAACTTCCTGCCGGTGCCGGGCCTGGACGGCTACGGCGTGATCGAGCCGTGGCTGTCGTACAACGTGAAGCGGCAGGTGGAGCCGTTCGCTCCGTTCGGGCTGCTGTTCGTGTTCGCGCTGCTGTGGCTGCCGGCCGTCAACAGCGCGTTCTTCGACGTGGTCCACTCGGTCCTGCGCGCCCTCGATGTGGACCTCTTCTCCACGTACGGCGGGCAGGAGCTGTACCGGTTCTGGCAGGGCGGCAACCAGTGAGGGGCGGTCAGCCGGTGACGGACCCGCCCCGGGCCGCCTTGCCACGCTTCACGTAGTACCACGTCATGTTGGACGACAGGCCCGCCAGCAGCACCCAGACGATCCCCAGCCAGCTGCCCTGGACGAAGGAGACGACGGCGGCGGCCACGGCGAGGACGCAGACGACGAGGGTGTAGAGGGCGATGCGGGGCATGGGGGTCGGCTCCGGACTGTCGGGGGGACACTGCTGAGGCCACCAGTGTCCCCCATGGGCCGCCCGGCTCACACGTCGGTGACGCGCAGCCCGGCGTGTGCCTTGTACCGGCGGTTGACGGAGATCAGGTTCGCGACCAGCGACTCGACCTGGTGGGCGTTGCGCAGCCGGCCCGCGAAGATGCCGCGCATGCCCGGGATGCGGCCGGCCAGCGCCTGCACGATCTCCACGTCGGCGCGCTCCTCGCCGAGGACCATCACATCGGTGTCGATCTGCTCGATCTCCGGGTCCTGGAGCAGGACGGCCGACAGGTGGTGGAAGGCGGCGGCGACCCGGGAGTCCGGTAGCAGGGCGGCGGCCTGCTCGGCGGCGCTGCCCTCCTCCGGCTTGAGCGCGTAGGCGCCCTTCTTGTCGAAGCCGAGCGGGTTGACGCAGTCCACGACGAGCTTGCCGGCCAGTTCGTCGCGCAGGGACTTCAGGGTGTCGCCGTGGCCCTCCCACGGGACGGCGACGATCACGATGTCGCTGCGGCGCGCCGTCTCGGCGTTGTCGGCGCCCTCGATGCCGTGGCCGAGTTCCTCGGCGGCGGCCTGCGCGCGCTCGGCGGCGCGGGAGCCGATGATCACCTTCTGGCCGGCCCGGGCGAGCCGGTAGGCGAGGCCCTTGCCCTGCGGTCCGGTGCCGCCGAGCACGCCGACGACGTACCCGGAGACGTCGGGCAGGTCCCAGGGGTCCTTGGCGGGGGCCTTCTGTGCGCTGTCGGTAGAGGTCATGGCCCGACTCTACGTCCGCCGCCGGGCGCGTACCGGCTCAGGTCAGCCGGTGCACGGGCACCCGGCGGAAGGTGATCGTCTCGTAGGCGCCGAAGTCGCCGGTCTCGTAGAGCAGACCGACCGTGTGCGGATCGACGCGGACCAGGTCGGAGTAGGCGGCGGGCAGCCCGTCGACGGTGAACGCCGGGCGCCAGGTGGTGCCGCCGTCGGCGGAGGCGCGGATCGTCATCAGGGCGCGGGCGCCGCCGGGGTCGGCGGGGCCGGAGAAGAGCAGCAGGTCGGGGTCGCGGAGCTGGAGGACGGAGGCCTCGCAGACCGGCGCGGTCAGCCCGGCCTGCGGCCGGAAGGGCTTCACGAGGGTCTTCCCGCCGTCCCCGGAGTGGGCGTCGGCGCGGGTGCCGGGCGACGGGGAGTCGTTGCGGGTGTTGAGGTAGACCCGGCCGTCGGGGAGTTCGGCGGCGGTGGTCTCGTTGGCGTTGACGTAGCCGTCGGTGTTCTCGTCCAGGTAGCCGAGGTACCAGGTCTCGCCGCGGTCGTCGCTCAGCAGGCAGTGCCCGCTGTGGTACCTGGCCTCGGCGCCGGTGTCGGTGCCGGTGGGCGGCAGGGTGTGGTTGGCCGGGACGAGGACGCGGCCGGAGGTGAGCTGGAGGGCGTGCCCGGGGGTGGTGGCGTACCAGCGCCAGCCGGGCCGCTTCACCTGCAGGGTGATCTCCCTGGGCCGGGACCATGTCATTGCGTCGTCATCGCTGTGTTGCACCCACACCCGCCGCCCGTCGGCGTCCGCGACCTGGCCGCGCAGGATGGCGGCCTCGGTGGCGGAGGCGGCGGCCCGGATGTGCACCAGCAGGATCCGGCCGGTGTCCAGGACGACGGGGGCGGGGTTGCCGGCGAGGTTCTCGCCATTGCGCGCGGCCACCTGGAGCGGTCCCCAGGTACGGCCGCCGTCCGTGGACCGCTTCAGCACGATGTCGATGTGTCCGTGGTCGGCGGCGGAGTCGACGCGGCCCTCGCAGAAGGCGAGCAGCGTGCCGGACCGGGTGGCGACGACGGCCGGGATACGGAAACTGGCATACCCCTCGCGGCCCGCGCGGAAGGGGACGGTCACGTCGGTCATCCCGTCACCGTCCCCACGTCGGGCGAATTCGGGGTGAACTCCGCGTCACAACTGTCCGTTTGCGGCAGTATGCGGTCGCATGGACGCCGTACGGGTCGCGTTGCTGCGCGAAGTGCTCGCCGGGACCGAGTGGCTGGGGGCCACCCGGAGGTTCGCCGGAGTGCTGCGCGGGTCGGTGGTGGCACACGGGGGCGGGCTGCTGCTGGTCGGCACGCCTCGGTACGAGCCCTGGCACCTGGCCGCGCATCTGGTGGACGAGGCCGCGTGGTCGGGCACGCCCGAGCTGGCGCCGACGCTGGTACGGCATCACGCGCGCCCCTCCGATCCGCCCCACCTGGCCGTCGGCCCGGGCCGGATCGCGGCGGCGCGGCGCGGCGAGACCCTGCTGGTCGTAGCGCCGGAGGAGCCCGCGCCGCTGCTGGAGCGGGTGCACGACGCCCGGCGGGCCGGGGTGACGGTGCTGGCGCTGGGCGCGGGCGGGGGCGAGCTGGCCGCGATGGCGCACGACACGCTGGCCGTGCCGGCGGGGGCGGAGCTGGACCTGGACACCGTCCAGCACCTGGTCAGCGCGGCGGCCGGCGAGAACGGGGGCTCTCCGAGGGTGCGACGGGGTTTCCGGGACAGACTGACCCGCCTGACAGAGGCCCTGACAGCACCCCCGCCGGCCCCTTGGTGAACAGTCCGGTCAACCCGTGATCAGTCGGTGATCAGTCCCCGTCGGTCTTGCCGCCGGACGGCGCGTCGTGCCAGCGCGGGTCGTTCTCCCACTGGAGGTTGCGCTCGGCGGCGGTCTCCATCGCGTGCTGGGCCTCCTCTCGGGAGGCGTACGGCCCGAAGCGGTCCTTGCCCGGGCAGTCCGGGCCTTCCTCGACCTTCTTGTGCTCCAGGCAGTAGTACCACTCCCCCGGCTTGCCGGCGGTGCGCTTCTTGAACAGGGCCATGAACAGCTCCTCTCGCCACCGACATGTTCCCCCATGTCCGCTGGTTAGACTCGCTGGCATGTCTGGCCAGTCGCTGCTCGTACCAGGGGAGCTGTCTCCCACCCGTTCGGTCCCCGGAAACATCCGCCGCCCCGAGTACGTCGGCAAGCCCGCGCCGACGCCCTACACCGGGCCGGAGGTGCAGACCCCCGAGACCATCGAGGCGATGCGGATCGCCGGCCGTATCGCCGCGCAGGCGATGGCGGAGGCCGCGAAGATCATCGCGCCCGGGGTCACCACGGACCAGCTGGACAAGGTCGCCCACGACTACATGTGCGACCACGGGGCGTACCCGTCCACGCTCGGCTACCGCGGCTTCCCGAAATCGCTGTGCACGTCGGTCAACGAGGTCATCTGCCACGGCATCCCGGACTCGACGGTCCTCAGGGACGGCGACATCGTCAACCTGGACGTGACCGCGTACATCGGCGGGGTGCACGGCGACAACAACGCCACCTACCTGGTCGGCGAGGTGGACGAGGAGTCCCGGCTGCTGGTGGAGCGCACCCGTGAGGCGCTCGACCGGGCGATCAAGGCCGTGAAGCCGGGCCGGCAGATCAACGTCATCGGCCGGGTCATCGAGTCGTACGCCAAGCGCTTCGGCTACGGCGTCGTCCGGGACTTCACCGGGCACGGCATCAGCACCTCGTTCCACTCCGGGCTGATCATCCCGCACTACGACAGCCCGCACGCCACGACGGTGATGCAGCCGGGGATGACGTTCACGATCGAGCCGATGCTGACGCTCGGCACCCACGACTACGACATGTGGGACGACGGCTGGACGGTCGTGACGAAGGACCGCAAGCGGACCGCGCAGTTCGAGCACACCCTGGTGGTCACGGACACCGGCGCGGAGATCCTCACCCTGCCCTGACGCACCGCCCCGGCCGCCGCCCGGCCCGCTCCCTGACGGGGGCGGGCTTTCTCTTGTAGAGTTTTACCGACAGGCTGTCGGCAAAGGATGTGCCCATGGACCCCCACTCGTCGCACTCCTTCTCGTCCCTCATCCGGAGCGCCTCGCACGAGCAGCACGCAGAGGCCGAGACCTCGACGTTCATGAGCGACCTGCTCGGCGGCCGGCTCGGAGTCGCGGCCTACGCGCGGTACACCGAGCAGCTGTGGTTCGTCTACGAAGCACTGGAGAGCTCGGCCGAGCGGCTGGCGGCGGACCCGGTGGCCGGGCCGTTCATCCGGCCGGAACTGTTCCGACTGCCCGCGCTGGAGCGGGACCTGGCGCATCTGCGGGGACCCGGCCGGCGGGCGGCCCTGAGCGCGCTGCCCGCCACCAGGGCGTACGCGGACCGGGTGCGGGAGTGCGCCGAGCGCTGGCCCGGCGGTTACGTCGCCCACCACTACACCCGCTACCTCGGCGACCTCTCCGGCGGGCAGATCATCCGGGACAAGGCGGAGCGGACGTGGGGCTTCGCCAAGAAGGGGGACGGGGTCCGGTTCTACGTCTTCGACGCGATCCCCAACCCGGCCGCGTTCAAGCGGGGTTACCGGCAGCTGCTGGACCGGATAGGGGTGGACGACCTGGAGAAGCAGCGGGTCGTCGCGGAGTGCAAGCGGGCCTTCGCGCTGAACACGGCGGTCTTCCGGGCCCTCGGCGAGGAGTTCCCACTGTCCGCCTGAGCCCGGAAGACCGGGCCCCCCGCCGCCTGTGCGGGGGGAGACCCGGTTCGCATCAGCGCAGGTAGGTGCTGCAGTGGGCGCCGGACCAGGAGATGTGGTTCTCCAGCGAGCTCAGTTCGCCGGCGTACGGGCTGCAGACGGCCTCGCGGTCGTCCCCGGTGTCGTGGGCGGACGCGCCGGCCGTCGTCGCGCCGGTGGCGGCGAGGGCGGCGGCGAGGACCGTCGCTGCCAGGACTGATCTGATGCGCATGGTGCTCCTCTCGGGGAGGCGGAGTGGTCACGCCCAGAGGTCCCCGTTCGCCTTCGCACGCACACGCGGATCCACCCGAACGGGGGCGCGGACGCGTCAGCGCTCCAGGTGGACCCGGCCGCCGACCTCGACCCACCCGTGCGGCTGGGGCGCGGTGAGGATCTGCGAGCCCCGGCCCTGGACGATGTTGAGGGCCCGGCCCAGCCGGTCGGTGAGGAGCAGGGCGGCCGCGCCCGAGGCCTCGTCCTCCTCGATGCCCCCGGTGCGAACACCGGCTCCACCGGAGCGGATGTCGCCGCGCTCATCGACGCGGCCGGTGAAGGCGCGGGCCCGCACCCGCCCGGCGGCCTCGTCCTCCCAGGCCCAGGCGTACAGCCTCCCCAGGACTTCGTCCGGGGGGACACCCATCTCGCTTCGCTCACCCGGCGGCGGCACGTCGAGGGCGTCCACCTCGGCGGCGCTCGCGTACTGGCGCAGGGTGCGCGGCGGCACCCACTCGGCGCGGGCCTCGATCCAGCTGAACTCGCCGTCCAGCCGGGTCCCGACGACCCCGGCGGGGGTGACCAGTTCGGGTACGTCGAGCAGCCAGGCCGTGCCCACGCAGGCGTGACCGGCGAAGGGCAGGCGCAGGGCGGGGGTGTAGATGTCGATCACTCCGCGCTCGGGGTCGTCCACGAACACGGTCTCGCTATAGCCGAGTTTGGCCGCCAGCTCCTGCCGGTCGCTCCGCTCGGGCAGCACCGAGCCGTCGCGGACGACGCCCAGCTCGTTGCCGTAGCCGCCGTTCGGCCCGCAGAAGACGCGGAGTACGTCGTAGTCAGTCACCGGGGAATTGAAACATCGCGGCCTGAGCGACCGCTTCCCAGGCGGGGACACCGCCGGGCAGGGGCCAGGACCGGGTGCGGGCCTCCTCGTACGGCAGGCCGGAGACGGTGTCGGCGTAGGCCCGCGCCTGCGTCTCGCGCTGCTCGGCGCCCGCAGCGGCCGACCGCACCCGATGGGCTTCGGTCGCCTCGCGGACCTCCCGCCGCCAGTCCTCCTCGTCCGGCACCCGGGCGAGCACCACGCACGGCGGAGTGCGCCCCTCCGCGACCGCCGCGACGGCCCTGTCGTGCCCGTCGAGCAGCAGCCAGCCGTCGAGGGCGGTGACCCACCAGAGCAGCACCGGCGCGAGGGTGCCGTCGCGGGCGTGTTTGCGGTAGGCCCGCACCCGGGGCGCGTCCTCGGCAGAGAGCGGACGCAGGGGCACGACTCCGTGCCAGCCGTCTCCGGACCAGTCGAGGTGGCAGTGGGGCCACGGGCGGACGAAGTCGGCGGCGTGCCAGACGTACGGGGGGAACACCGTGCGCATCCGCAGATGCCAACGGGAGTCGTGCAAGGGGCCGTGGTGCGTCTCCTCCAGCCACCGGGCGCAGGCGTGCACCCAGTTGCCCGGGTCGCGCATCAGCGCGGAGCGCATCGGCGGGAGGGGCGGGCGGTAGCCGGCGTACCGGCTGACGTACACGCCCTGGTTCGCCTCCTCCACCCGGGCCAGCAGCAGCACCCGCTCGTCCTGCCGCAGCAGCATGCGGCCGCCGCCGGCCGTCTCGAAGCGCAACGGCGGCGGCCCCGGCCGGTTGCGTACCTCCAGCACCAGGCCGCCGGGCCCCAGCAGTTCTCTGCGCGCGCTCCCCATGGCCGCCACCCTGCCACCGCTTGGCGTCGCCTTTGCCGTTTGTTGCCGTCTCTTTTGAGACATCGCGATCAAGCCGTGTCTGTGATCTTTCTGTGAGAGCTGAATCACGACCCCGACGGATATGGGTGAGGTTAGCCTCATGTAAGTTAGGGCAGCCTCACCAGACCAGATCCGCTTGGAGCCTGCATGCGCGCCGTCCGACTGACCGTCACCGCCGCCGCCACCGCGGCGGCTCTGACCGCCCTCTCGGCCTGCACCGCGAAAAGCGATGCCAAGGACGCTGACGCCATCCAGGTCACGGCCGCCGACTCCAAGTGCGAGACCTCCAGCACGTCCGCACCGGCCGGCCAGGTCACGCTGAAGATCGAGAACAAGGGCTCGAAGGCCACCGAGGTCGAGATCCTGTTCCCGGACGACCGGATCGTCTCCGAGAAGGAGAACATCGGCCCCGGCACCAAGTACACGCTCACCGCCGAGGTGAAGGCCGGCTCGTACGAGATCGCCTGCCGGCCCGGCATGAAGGGCCACGGCGTCCGGCAGAAGCTCACCGTGACCGGCGGCGCCGGCACCGCCAAGCGCGACCCGAAGCTGGACACGGCCGTCGCCCAGTACCGCATGTACGCCCAGGACCAGGCCGACGAGACCCTGCCGAAGGCCGAGGCCTTCGTGAAGGCGGTCAAGGCCGGCGACCTGGACGCCGCGAAGAAGGCCTACGGCCTCTCCCGCCTCGGCTGGGAGCGCACCGAGCCGGTCGCCGAGTCCTTCGGTGACATCGACCCGAAGGTCGACGTCCGCGAGGACGGCCTGGAGGCCGGCCAGAAGTGGACCGGCTGGCACCGGCTGGAGAAGGCGCTCTGGCAGGACAAGAAGATCGGCGCTGAGGAGAAGGCCCTCGCCGACCAGCTGCTGACGGACCTCAAGGACTGGCAGGGCCGGGTCGGCAAGGCGGAGATCACCCCGACCTCCATGGCCAACGGCGCCAAGGAGCTGCTGGACGAGGTCGCCACCGGCAAGGTCACCGGCGAGGAGGACCGCTACGCCCACACCGACCTGGTCGACTTCAAGGGCAACGTCGAGGGCGCCCAGAAGGCTTACGAGCTGCTGAAGCCGGTCGCCGCGAAGAACGACCCGGCGCTGGCCAAGGAACTGGACAAGCAGTTCGCGGCGCTCGACACGCTGCTCGACCAGTACCGCTCGGACAAGACCTCGTACGACTTCGTCTCCTACGACAAGGTCACCAAGGACCAGCGCAAGGAGCTGTCGGACGCGGTGAACGCGCTCGCCGAGCCGCTGTCCAAGCTCGCCGCCGCGGTCGTGAAGTAAGCAAGGGGGACAGGGCGATGACCGAGACCCAGGAGACTCAGGCCACTCCGTCGCGTCGTGCGCTGATCGGCTGGGGCGGTGCCGGGCTCGCGCTCGGGGCCGCCGCGGCCGGCGGGGCCGTGGCGATGGCCAAGACGGGCAACGACATGGACCCGGCCGCCGCCGAGACCGGTGGCGCGGTGGAGTTCCACGGCGCCCACCAGGCCGGCATCGCCACCCCGGTGCAGGACCGGCTGCACTTCGCCGCGTTCGACGTGAAGACCGAGGACCGCGACGAGTTCGTGCAGATGCTCAAGGACTGGACCGAGGCGGCCCGGCGGATGACCGCGGGCAAGGCGGTCGGCGAGGGCGCCTACGGCGGGCTCGCCGAGGCCCCGCCGGACGACACCGGCGAGGCGCTCGGGCTCAAGCCGTCCCGGCTGACCCTGACCATCGGGTTCGGTCCGTCGCTGTTCGGCAAGTTCGGGCTCGCGGACCGGCGGCCCGAGGCCCTGGTCGACCTGCCCAAGTTCCCCGGCGACAACCTGGACAGGTCCCGCACCGGCGGCGACCTGTGCGTCCAGGCCTGCGCCGACGACCCGCAGGTCGCCGTGCACGCCATCCGTAACCTCGCCCGCATCGGCTTCGGCAAGGTCGCCATCCGCTGGTCCCAGCTCGGCTTCGGCAAGACCTCCTCCACCACCCCGGACGCGCAGACCCCGCGCAACCTGATGGGCTTCAAGGACGGCACCCGCAACATCGCGGGCACCGAGACCGACCGGCTGAAGAAGTTCGTGTGGGTCGGCGGCGAGGACGGACCGGACTGGATGACCGGCGGGTCGTACCTGGTCGCCCGGCGCATCCGGATGAACATCGAGACCTGGGACCGCACCTCCCTGCAGGAGCAGGAGGACGTGTTCGGCCGGGACAAGCGCGAGGGCGCCCCGGTCGGCAAGGCCAAGGAGCACGACGAGCCGTTCCTGAAGGCGATGAAGCCGGACGCGCACGTGCGGCTCGCGCACCCCGACTCCAACAACGGGATCACCATCCTGCGCCGGGGCTACTCCTTCACCGACGGCACCGACGGTCTCGGCCGGCTGGACGCGGGCCTGTTCTTCCTCGCCTACCAGCGGGACGTGCGCAAGGGGTTCATCCCGCTGCAGCGCAACCTCGCCGCGCACGACGCGCTCAACGAGTACATCCAGCACGTGGGTTCGGCGGTCTTCGCGGTCCCGCCCGGCGTCCGGGACTCCGGCGACTGGTGGGGGCGCACGCTGTTCTCGAAGGAGGCGTAGGCCCGTGTTCTCCAACTACCTGATCGGTCTGCGCGAGGGTCTGGAGGCGTCGCTCGTCGTCTGCATCCTGATCGCCTACCTGGTCAAGACCGGCCGCAAGGACGCCCTGCGGCCGATCTGGATCGGCATCGGCATCGCGATCGCCATCGCCATGGGCTTCGGCTGCGCCCTGGAGTTCGGCTCGCAGGAGCTGACCTTCCAGGCGCAGGAGGCCCTCGGCGGCTCCCTGTCGATCGTCGCCGTGGGCCTGGTGACCTGGATGGTGTTCTGGATGCGGCGCACCGCCCGGCACCTGAAGTCGGAGCTGCACGGCAAGCTGGACGCGGCCCTCGCGCTCGGCACGGGCGCGCTGGTCGCCACCGCGTTCCTCGCGGTCGGCCGGGAGGGCCTGGAGACCGCGCTGTTCGTGTGGGCGTCGGTGCACGCGGCCTCCGACGGCACCCCGCGCCCGCTGGTCGGAGTCGCCCTCGGCCTCGCCACGGCGGTGCTCCTGGGCTGGCTGTTCTACCGGGGCGCCCTGAAGATCAACCTGGCCAAGTTCTTCACCTGGACCGGCGGCATGCTGGTCGTGGTCGCGGCGGGCGTGCTCGCGTACGGCTTCCACGACCTGCAGGAGGCCGACTGGGTCCCGGGCATCAACCACCTGGCCTTCGACATCAGCGGCGCCATCCCGCCGGACAGCTGGTACGGCACCCTGCTGAAGGGCGTCTTCAACTTCCAGCCTGACCCGACGGTCGTTCAGATCACGGTGTGGGCGCTGTACCTGGTCCCGGTGCTCGCGCTGTTCCTCTCCCCGGTAGGGTTCGCCTCCGGAAAGGGGAAGGTGAAGGAGCCCGATGACCAGCGAACGCAGCCGTCGACGGCTTCGCAGGCGTGACCGGAACGCACTCATAGCGGCCTCGCTGACCGCTTTGTCGCTGACCGCGAGCGGATGCGTGGTGGTGCACGGGGAGCGTGTCGTGCTCCCCGCGAGCACCCGCGCCGAGGCCGCCAAGGCGCTCGCGGCGTTCACGACCGCGTACAACAAGGCCGACAAGGCCTACGACAGCTCCCTGGACGCGCCCTATGTCACCGGCGCCGTCGCCGACATCGACTCCGCCCGGCTGGAGGCCGGGCACGTCAACAACCCGTCGGGGAACCGGGCCCACACCCCGCTGACGCTGACGGACGTGAAGTACACGATCCCGAAGAAGGCCGGCTGGCCGCGCTGGTTCGTCGCCGACGGCCAGGGCAACAAGGGCGGGAACTTCCGCTGGGTGCTGGTGTTCACCCGCAACGACCTCGGCGAGCGGTGGCAGGTGAGCTATCTGACGCTGATGGCGCCCGGCACCGTACCGGAGTTCAAGAAGGACGCGGACGGCTGGGCCGAGGCCGTGCCGGCCGACACCGCGCAACTGGCCGTCCGGCCCGACGAGCTGAGCAAGACGTACGCCGCCTATCTCAAGAGCGGCGGGCAGACCTTCGCGGACGGCCGCGACACCAGCGGGCTGCGCGCGGACCGCAGGAAAGCGGCCAAGAAGCCGGGCCTGGTCCGGCAGTTCATCGACGAACCCCTCACCCACGGCGACTACGCGCCGCTCGCGCTGCGCACGGCGGACGGCGGGGCACTGGTGTTCTTCACCACACACCACTACGAGAAGCAGACCGCCTACACCGGCGGCACGGTGTCGGTCCCGAACAAGGACGTGCAGGCCCTGGTCAAGGGCGAGGTGAAGCAGTCCCTGACGCTGGAGTCGATCGCCAACGAGGCGGTGCTCGACCCGGCCGGCAGCGGCCCGGTGCGGATGCTGGGGCGCGTGCAGGGCCTGACGGCCGCGCAGGGCGAGTAGCCGGCCGGCCCGTCAGTGGTGCAGGGGCCAGGCCGCGCCCTGGGGGCCGGCCTCGGTCCCCACGTGCCGGGCGCAGGCGTCGGTGAGCGCCTCCAGCAGGCTGAGCGGGTCGGGCAGCGCATGCTCCGGGCCGCGCAGCCAGCGCACCTGCTGGCCCGCGTCGCCGGGCAGCCGGGCGGGCGGTACGAGGACGTAGGAGCCCCGGCAGTGCCAGCGCAGGCCGGGGTGCTCGTCCATCGTCTCCGGGTGGCAGTCCAGCTCGCACGGCCACCACTCGTCCTCGTCCTCGGGGGTGCCCCGGGTGAGGGTGAAGAACAGCATGCGGCCGTCGTCGCTCTCGGCGACCGGTCCGACCTCGACGCCGGAGCCGAGCAGCCGCTCCATGGCCTCCCGGCCGGCCTCCAGGGGCACGTCCAGCACGTCGTGGACCATGCCGGTGGCGGTGATGAAGTTCGCCTGCGGCTGGTGCCGGGCCCAGCGCTCGATCTGGGCGTGGTCGGTGGTGGACTGCGTCTGCCAGGCGAACGACACCGGGTGCCGGGCCGGGGTGGGACAGCCCACGCGGTCGCAGGAACAGCGGTAGCCGTCGGTGGGGTGCGCGGCGGGGGCGAGGGGCAGTCCCGCCGCGGCGGCGGCGAGCAGCAGGGCCTCACGGCCGCCTTCGTCGGCGGCCTCCTTCGGGCGGCGTCCGAGCAGCCACTGGGAGAGTTTGCCCTGCCGGCCGGTCCGGCCGCCGAACGTCGCGCTCATCTATCCCCTCGCCTCGCTGTTGTGCGGACAGCATGCCCTATCGTCCCATCTTCACGTGCTTCGGGGGTCTGAAAACCGGCGGGACGGGGGGCGGGCGGGGGTCAACGGGGCGCGATTCCGTGCAGGGCGTACTCGACGAGGGTGTCCGTGTACGCGTACGAGATCGGCCCGGTCCGTTGCAGCCAGCGTTGCGCGAGCGGCGAGACGAACAGTTCCAGGGCGATCCGGGGATCGACGTCGTGCCGTACCTGCCCGGCGTCCTGCGCTGAGCGCAGGCGGGCCACGTACAGCTGGAGCTGCGGTTCGAGGAGGGTGCTCACGAACTCGCGGCCGAGCTGCTCGTTGACGAGGCCTTCCGCGGCCAGCGCCCGGGAGGGCACTGCGAAGCGCGGGTCGAGCAGTTGGTCCACCGTGATCCGCAGCACGGCCTTGAGGTCGGCGGCGAGGTCACCGGTGTCCGGGATGACGTACGACTCCTGGCCCGCCTCCTGGGCCGCCTGCCTGGACAGGTCGAGGAACGCCTCCAGCAGGACGTCCGCCTTGGAGGACCACCAGCGGTAGATCGTCTGCTTGCCGACCCCGGCGCGGGCGGCGATCCCTTCGACGGTGGTCCTCGGGTAGCCCACCTCCCCCACCAGGGCGAGGGCGGCGGCGTAGATCGCTCTGCGGGACTTCTCGCTGCGGCGGGTGGCGTCGGGGGCGGGCTTGTCGACCATGGGGTCGAAAGTAACAAGCCACGGCCGTGGGCTACGAGGCGGAGTCGTACGGTGGCCAGGCGTCACCCCAGTCGGCGTCCCGGGCCGCCTTGTACAGGTCGCCGTGGCGCTTGGTGACCGTGGTGCGGCGCAGCCGCTCCTCGGCCTCGCACAGGTCGAGCAGCACCTGGCCCTTGCGGATCTGCGGGCGGCGGACCACCCGGGCGGCGGCGGGTTCGGCGGGCAGCCGGGTCGCGGCGACGTAGCTGAACTTCTCGTCCTCGTACGCCAGCGAGCCGCCCTTGACCTGCCGGTGCAGGGAGGAGCGGCCGACCCGGGCGGAGAAGTGGCACCAGTCCGTGCCCGGCGCGATGGGGCAGGCGGCGCTGTGCGGGCAGGGGGCGGCGACGCGGAAGCCGGCCCGGATCAGCCGGTCGCGGGCCTCGATGATCCGCCGGTAGCCGGCCGGGGTGCCGGCCTCGACGATCACGACGGTCCGCGCGGCGCCGGCGGCGGCGTCGACGAGGGCGGCGCGGTCGGGTTCGGCGAGTTCGTTGAGGACGTACGACACCGTGACCAGGTCGGTGTCGTCGAGTGTGAGGTCCGCGCCGATCCGGGCGCGCTGCCAGCGGGCGTCCGTCAGGTCCGGGTGGGCGGCGGCGAGCTGCCGGCCGAGGGTGAGCGCGGGCTCCGCCCAGTCCAGCACGGTGACGCTGCGCTCGCCGGGCCAGGTTTCCGCCACGGCCCAGGTGGCGGCGCCGGTGCCGCCGCCGATGTCGACGTGACTTCCCGGGGTCCAGTCGGGGGCGGTCTCCGCGAACGCCTCCAGCGCGGAGCGGACCGCTTCGAAGGTGGCCGGCATGCGGTAGGCGGCGTACGCGGCGACGTCGGCGCGGTCGCGGAGGATCGGGGCGTGGGTGGGGGTGTCGCCGCGGTAGTGGGTGATCAGGCGGTCCACGGCGGCGGTCACCTCCGTGGGGGGCAGACCGTCCAGCAGCTCGGCCAGTGCGGTGCGGAGGGGGTCGTTCACCCGGCGATTCTATGGCGCCCGGCGCCGGTGCCGGACGGCTGGGAGGGGGTCGGCGCCGGGGGGTCAGATCACTGCCTTGGCCAGGTGTGTCGCCAGGGTCGCTCTGGGGACGTTGTCCGGGTGGCGGCGTCTGGGGTGGACCGTGTTGGCCAGGAGGATCAGGAAGGTGTCCGTGGCCGGGTCGAGGATCAGGGACGTGCCGGTGAAGCCGGTGTGGCCCGCCGCGCCGCGGCCCGCCAGCTCGCCCATGAACCACGGCTGGTCCAGGACGAAGCCCAGCCCGGGCGGGGTGAACAGCAGCTCCACGAAGTCGGGGCCGAGGATGCGCGCGGGACCGTAGGAGCCGCCGGCCAGCAGGGTGCGGCAGAAGACGGCCAGGTCGGGCCCGGTGGAGAACAGGCCGGCGTGGCCCGCGACCCCGCCGAGCGCCCAGGCGTTCTCGTCGTGGACCACGCCCCGCAGCATCCCCCGGTCGGCCTTCGCCCACGGCCGCCGCTGGTCCTCGGTGGCCGCGGCACCGGGGCAGGGCCCGAACGCGGTGGCGGTCATGCCGAGCGGGCGGGTGATGCCGTCCCGGACGAGGACGTCGAGGGTGCGGCCGGTGATGCGCTCCAGGACGAACTGGAGCAGCAGCATGTTGAGGTCCGAGTAGAGGCGGTGGCCCGGCTCTGCGGACGGGGCCTCGGCGCGCAGCAGGTCCAGGCGGGTGGCGTCGTCGGGGCAGTCGTACAGGGGCAGCTCGGGGCGCAGCCCGGAGGTGTGGGTGAGCAGCTGCCGTACCGTGATGCCGTGCGCGGCGGCGGCGTGGAAGTCGGGCAGGTAGTCGCCGACCCGGGCGTCCATGCCGAGGGTGCCGCGCTCGATCTGCTGCACGGCGGCGACGGACGTGAACAGCTTGGTGAGGGAGGCCAGGTCGAAGGTGGTGCCGAGGGTGGCCGGGACCCGGGCGGCGGGCGGCAGTTCGACGCCGGTGCCGGTCTCGGGGTCGTAGGAGGCGTAGCGCACCGCCCAGCCGGCGGCCTCGGCGACGGCGATCACGGGCCCGCGGCCGGCCAGCACGACGGCTCCGGCCGCCCAGGGGCGTTCGCCGACGGTGAGGGCGTGCACCTCCTCGACCAGATGCCCGAGCGCGACGGGGTCGAGCCCGGCCCGTTCCGGTGTGCCGGTGCGCAGTCTCGGTGCGCTCAGCTCTCGTCTCCCTCCGCCCCGGCACGGGTGGTCTCCCGTGCCGTCCAGGGACGGCACAGTCCCACGAAGCAGGCCGCCGCGACCAGTGCCCCCGCCAGCTGGACGACGGCCATCGGGACGGCGGTGCGCTCCCCGGCGACGCCGACGAGCGGGGACGCGATCGCGCCGACGAGGAAGGAGGAGGTGCCGAGCAGCGCGGAGGCGGAGCCGGCGGCGTGCCGGGTGCGCAGCAGGGCGAGGGACTGGGCGTTGGGCAGGGTGACGCCCATGGCGGACATCAGGACGAACAGGGCGGCGGCGACGGGTACGAGCCCGGTGTCGCCGAGGGCGCCCGTGGCCATCAGCAGCAGGGCGGTCGCGGCGAGCACGATCACGGTCAGTCCGGCGGCGAGCACCTTGTCTAGGCTGACCCGGCCGACCAGCACCTTGCCGTTGAGCTGGCCGGCGGCCACCAGGCCGACGGAGTTGAGGCCGAACAGCAGGCTGAAGGTCTGCGGGGAGGCGCCGTAGATCTCCTGGATCACGAACGGGGAGGCGCTGACGTAGGCGAACAGCGCGGCGAAGGCGAACCCGCCGGCGAGCATGTAGCCGGTGAAGGGCCGGTCGGTGAGGAGGCCGCGCATCGCGCGCAGGGCCTCGCCCACTCCTCCGCGGTGCCGTTCGGCGGGCGGCAGGGTCTCGGGCAGCCGGGCCCAGACCAGGGCGGCGAGCAGCACGCCGACCGCCGTGAGGACCACGAAGACGCCCCGCCAGTCCGTCACCCGGAGGATCTGCCCGCCGACGAGCGGCGCGACGATGGGCGCGGCGCCGGATATCAGCATCAGCGTGGAGAAGAAGCGGGCCATGGCGACCCCGTCGTACAGGTCGCGGACGACGGCCCGGGCGATGACCACCCCGGCCGCGCCGGCGAGGCCCTGCACCAGCCGGAAGGCGATCAGCGTCTCGACGGTGGGCGCGAGGGCGCACAGGGCGGTGGCGACGAGGTAGACGGCGAGTCCGGTGAGCAGCGGGCGGCGCCGGCCCCAGCGGTCGCTCATGGGGCCCACGACCAGCTGGCCGAGCGCGAGTCCGGCCATGCAGGCGGTGAGGGTGAGCTGGACGGTGACGGCGGGGGCGTGCAGGGAGCGGGTGACCTCCGGCAGGGACGGGAGGTACATGTCCATGGCGAGCGGGGTCGTCGCGGTGAGGCCGCCCAGCAGGAAGGTGACGAGCGGGCCGGTGCGGCGCGGGGCGCGGGCCGGTGCCGGTGCGGAGGGGGACGGGTGGCCCTGTTCCGGTGTCGGTGCCGCCGCATGCTCCGGCATGTGCCCTCCCTGCTGCTCTTCCCCGCTTCTCTGACATCGGTGTCGCTGACGCGACCGGCACCTATGCTCTCAGCTCGTACACACTGCCGAGGCACACATGAGCGAGGGCGGGGCGGCGATGGCGAAGCAGAGCGTGCGGTGGGGGATCCTGGCGACCGGCGGGATCGCGGCGGCGTTCGCGGCGGATCTGGTCGGTCTTCGGGACGCGGAGATCGTGGCGGTGGCCTCGCGCCGGCAGGAGTCAGCGGAGGCGTTCGCGGAGCGGTTCGGCGTGGAACGGGCGTACGGCGACTGGGAGTCGCTGGCCACGGACCCGGACATCGATGTCGTGTACGTCGCCACCCCGCACTCGGCGCACCGGGCGGCGGCCGGGCTGTGCCTGGAGGCGGGCCGGAACGTGCTGTGCGAGAAGCCGTTCACGCTGAACCTGCGCGAGGCCGAGGAACTCGTGACGCTGGCGCGGGAGCAGGACCGCTTCCTGATGGAGGCGATGTGGATGTACTGCAATCCGCTGGTGCGGCGGCTGAAGGCGCTGGTGGACGACGGGGCGATCGGTGACGTGCGTACCGTGCAGGCCGACTTCGGGCTGGCAGGCCACCTCTTGCCGGAGGCGAGGAATGGAGCACTGCCGCCGGCGCACCGGCTGCGGGATCCGGCGCTGGGCGGCGGGGCGCTGCTGGACCTCGGGGTGTACCCGGTGTCGTTCGCGCAGCTGCTGCTGGGCGAGCCGGACGGGATCGCCGCGCGCGCGGTGCTGTCGGAGGAGGGCGTGGATCTGCAGACGGGCGCGCTGCTGTCCTGGGACGACGGGGCGCTGGCCTCGGTGCACTGCTCGATCGTCGGCGGTACGGGGGTCACCGCGTCGGTGACCGGCACGCGCGGCCGGATCGACGTCCCGTCCGGGTTCTTCCACCCGGACCGGTTCGTGCTGCACCGCGACGGCCGTGACCCCGAGGAGTTCGCCGCCGACCCCGCCGACGGGCCGCGCACCAGCCTGCGGCACGAGGCGCAGGAGGTCATGCGGGCGCTGCGGGCGGGCGAGAAGGAGTCGCCGCTGGTGCCGCTGGAGGGGACGCTCGCGGTGATGCGCACGCTGGACGCGGTGCGGGAGCGGATCGGGGTGCGGTATCCCGGGGACGCGGTCACGGCCTCCGCGTAACCGTATGGCGGACACCGGATTCCGTATGGCGGATGTTCCGCCTACGCTGCGGTGTCATGACCGACAGGAACTCGAAGATCGCGGTGGTGACCGGCGCCGGCTCCGGCATCGGGCGGGCCGTCGCCGTGGAGCTGCTGCGGGCCGGCTGGTCGGTGGCGCTGGCCGGCCGTCGCGCCGAGCCGCTCACGGAGACCGCGGCACTGGTGCCGGAGGCGGCCTCCCTCGCCGTACCCACCGACGTGTCCCGGCCCAAGGACGTGGACGCGCTGTTCAAGGCGGCCGTGGAGCGGTTCGGGCGGGTGGACCTGCTGTTCAACAACGCGGGGACCTTCGGGCCCGGCGGGGTGCCGGTGGAGGAGCTGTCCTACGACGCCTGGCGGCACGTGGTGGACACCAACCTCAACGGGGCGTTCCTGTGCGCGCAGGCGGCGTACCGGCGGATGAAGGAGCAGGACCCGCAGGGCGGCCGGATCATCAACAACGGCTCCGTCTCGGCGCACACGCCGCGCCCGCACTCGGTCGCCTACACCGCGACCAAGCACGCACTGACCGGCCTGACCAAGTCACTGTCCCTGGACGGGCGGCCGTACCGGATCGCGGTCGGGCAGGTGGACATCGGCAACGCGGCCACCGACATGACGGCCCGGATGCAGGCCGGCGCGCTCCAGGCGAACGGGGAGGTGGCCCCGGAACCGGTGATGGACGTGGCCGATGTGGCGCGCACCGTGCGGCACATGGCGGAGCTGCCGCTCGAGGCGAACGTGCAGTTCGCGACGGTGCTGGCGACGACGATGCCGTACATCGGGCGGGGCTGAGCCGCGCCCCCCGCCCGCACAAATGGAATTTGAACATCCGCGCTATTGCGGCCGGTCGCGCCCGTGTGCTCTTCTTTTCTCCACGAGAGCTTCACAGTTGGCACACAAAATGTCCGCAGCCACTCCGAGGGGGGAGGCGGCGGCCGTTCCACCGGGCCGGAGTTGGGGGTGGACCTCGCGGGCGGACCGCGGGTACACGCCGGCCGGTGGAACGGCCGCCGCACACCGTCTCAGGGCCGTCGTGCGCCGCGCGCCCCCGGATCGCCGCCCTCCAGGGCCGTCGCCGTCCGGGTCCGGCGCCTGCGCAGGGCCCAGGCGCCCAGGCCCAGCACCGCGAGCGCCCCGGCGGCGCCCTCCGTGACCTGCCACGCCGAGCCGCCCCCGGACGCCGGGCCGGGCGCGCCGGCCGCCGCCTGGACGGTCTTGCGCGCGGGTGCCCGGCTCGCGCCCGCCCCGCCCTCGCTGAGCGGTTCGACCAGCAGGCCCACGGGCTGCGCCGAACGCCCGTGGGTGAAGCCCCAGTCGAGCAGTGCGGCGGTGTGCTCGTAGACGGCGTTGCCGCCGGAGTCGGGGTGCATCACGGTGACCAGCAGGGTGCGCCCGCCCCGGGTGGCCGCGCCGGTGAAGGTGTTGCCGGCGTGGCTGGTGTAGCCGTTCTTGACACCGATCAGGCCGTCGTATGTCTTCAGACCCCATGCCCCGGTCAGCAGGCGGTCGGTGTTCTGGATCTGGAAGGTCTTCTTGCCGCCCGCCGGGAAGTCGGCGGTCCGCGTGCCGCAGTAGTCGCGGAAGTCGGCGTCCTTCAGGCCGTGTCGGGCGAAGAGCGTGAGGTCGTACGCCGAGGAGAGCTGCCCTTTGTGGTCGAAGCCGTCGGGGCTGACCACATGGGTGTCCAGGGCCTGCAGGTCCGCGGCCTTGGCCTGCATCTCGGCGACGGTCTTCGCGATGCCGCCGTTCATGCGGGACAGCACGTGCACGGCGTCGTTGCCGGAGCGCAGGAACACGCCCTGCCACAGCTGCTCGACGGTGTAGGTGATGCCGGGCTTGATACCGACGAGGCTGGAGCCGGCCGGGACGTCGGCGAGGTCCGCGTCGGTGACCTTGTACCGCTGGGCGCGGTCGAACTTCCTCAACACGGTGTCCGCGAACAGCATCTTGAGCGTGGACGCGGGCGCGAGCCGCCGGTGCGCGTCGAACGACGCGAGCACCTCCCCGCTCGCGCAGTCGGCGACCAGCCAGGAGCGGGCGGTGAGCTTCTTGGGCAGTGCGGAGGCGCCGCGCACCTGGACGCCGGTGCGGGCCAGCCGCTCGCCGCCGACGACGGCGGTCGTGGCGGCGGCCTCGGTGGCCGTGGACAGGGGAAGGGCGGCGGCCGTCAGCCCGAGGACGGCACGCCGGCTGAGCCGGGAACATTCGCGCACCCGGGGACCGTACACCGCTTCGAGCAGGGGATTCGCGAGCTGAGGCCGATACGGAGCGGAATGTGCCGCGTTATGAAAGTCAGATGAGCTACCCCGCTTTCGCGGTTCTACACATCTTTTGCCCGGGACCGCTCACCGGCCGAGCAGGCGGTCGATCTCGGCCGACTGCGCGGCGGTGAACGGCCCCTTCGCAAGCGCGCCGGCGTTCTCCTCGGCCTGGGCGACGGTCCGGAAGCCGGGGATGGGCACCGTGTGCCGGCTGCGGGCCCACAGCCAGGCGAGGGCGCCCTGGGCGAGGGTGCGGCCGTCGCTGGTGAGGACGGAACGCACCGCATCGATCCGGGCCAGCCACTCGGGATCGGCGCCGGAGCCGTCGTCCGCGAACCCGGGGAGCCAGGCGGGCGGCCGGCTGCGGATGTCCCCGGCCTCCAGCGCCCCGTCGCGCCGCCCGGCCAGCAGGCCCATGGCCAGCGGGCTGCGGTTGACACCGGCCAGTTCCAGCCGCTCGCACAGTGCCACGAGCCCGGGAGCGTCCTGCAGGACGTTGAGGCCGTACTGGACCGCGGTGCAGTGCGGGCCCTCGGCGAAGACGGCGGCCCGCTCGGGGTCGTCGGTGCTCCAGCCGTAGGCGCGTACGAGCCCCTCGCGGACGAACTCCTCGCAGGCATCGCGGAGTTCGGCGGCGCGTGCCGGGTCGGCGTCGGAGAGGTGCAGCTGGTACAGGTCGATGTGATCGGTGCCGAGGCGGCGCAGGGAGGCGGTGAGGGCCCGGCGGGCGTACTCCGGGGTGTCGTCGGTGCCGGTGAGGGTGCGGGTGGCGGCGTCGAAGACGTTGCCCCATTTGGTGGCGAGGACGACCTCGTCCCGCCGCTTGCCGAGGGCCCGGCCGAGGATCTCCTCGCTGTGCCCGGTGCCGTAGGAGTCGGCCGTGTCGAAGAAGGTGACGCCCAGGTCGAGCGCGCGGCGGACGGCCCGTACGGACTCGTCGTCGTCGACCTTCCCCCAGCCGACGGGCTGCCCGTCGGCGGTCCGGTGCTCACCCCCGATGGCCCAGCACCCGAAGCCGAGCGCGCTCACCTGGATGCCACTGCGTCCCAACGTCCGTGTCGTCATGGGCGTGGACGCTAGAGGTTGAAGTGCACGCGAGCACAAGCCTCTGAGGCCTGCTACGCCTGCCCGGTCTCGAACCGTGAGATCCGCCCGTCGTCGTCGACGGTGAAGTTCCACTTGGTGCGCATCTCGCCCCAGGCGTCGTTGCTGTAGCGGGCCAGCAGGGTCCGGCCGCCGTCGGACTCGTTGTCGACCTCCATGTGGCCGTGGGAGGAGAAGATCTCCCGGTCGATCCACTCGGCGAGGTCCCGGTCGGAGCCGTCGTCGGCCATGGTGGCGCCGGGCGCGAGCAGGGCCATGAAGCCCTCGCGGTCGTGCGAGTTGACGGCGTGCACGAACGCCCGGACGGCCGGGTCGCTGAGCTTGGCTGGCTGAATCGTCATGGCGTCAGGCTCACACCGCTCCCCCGGTCCCGCCACCCGAACGGCAGCCAGGACGAGCCGGGCGCCGTCGGCGGTGTGAGGGTGGGCACGCGGGAGGGGACCTGTCCGCCTGTCTGCTGGGGAGTCACCGTGACCTGTTACGACCGACGTGATCTGGGCCTGCTGCTGCTCCGGCTGGGCACCGGCGGGGTGCTGGCGGCGCACGGCGCGCAGAAGCTGTTCGGCTGGTTCGGCGGCCACGGCATCGAGGGCACCGGACAGTTCATGGAGTCCGTCGGCTACGCGCCCGGCAAGGCGAGCGCGACGGCCGCCGGCCTGGCGGAGGCGGGCGGCGGCGTGCTGCTGGCGCTGGGCCTCGCCACCCCGGCGGCGGGCGCGGCGGCGGCCGGCGCGATGGCGGGGGCCTCCGCGGTCCACATGCCGAACGGCTTCTTCGCCCAGGAGGGCGGCTACGAGCACGCGGCGAGCCTGGGCCTGGCCGCGGCCGGACTCGCCGTCACCGGCCCCGGCCGGCTCTCCCTCGACCACGCCCTCGGGCACGTTCTCGACCGCGGCTGGATGGTCCCCGCCGCCCTCGGTGCGACGGCGGCGGCGACGGCCGTCGTGGTGGGGGCGCGGAACCGGCGGGTGCGGCGGCAGCAGGAGGGCGAGCAGGAGGCCCTCTTCGAGGAGTGAGGCGCCCCCCGAGAGGCGGCGCGGCGAGATGTCTCCGCGCCGTCCGTCGTCAGGAGGCGAGGCTGTCGCTGTCCTCGCGGGCCTCGGCGACGGCGTGGGCGAGGTCGTCCAGCAGGCCGGCCAGAGCCGCGCGGGTCGGCTCGTCGGTGACCCGGCCGCCGGCGATCCTCAGGGTGGCCTGCGGGATGCGCAGCTCCCGCGGGATCACCCGGGCGTCCATCGCGGCGAGCGTCTCGGCGAGCCAGGCACGCGCCCGGTCGCCACCGGTGATCGCGGGGGACGCGCTGGCCAGGGCCACCGGCTTGGCGGCGACCTCGCCTCCGCCGACCAGCCACTCCAGGGCGTTCTTCAGCACGCCCGAGGTGCCGTGGGCGTACTCCGGGGTGACGATCAGCAGTGCGTCGGCCGCGCCGACCGCGGCCCGCAGCTCGGCCACGACCCCCGGGAGCGCGGTCTGCTCGACGTCGGCGTCGAAGAAGGGCAGGCGGTCCAGGCCCGGGTCGACGGCGAGTTCGCGCGGGGGCAGGGTCAGTTCCGCAGCCGAACGCAGCACGGCCGCGTTCAGCGACCCGGACCGCAGACTTCCGCACAGACCGAGGATCTTCACACCGGTCACCCTACGTTCCCGGGGGCCGGGGGTGGCGGGGGTGGCGGCAGACGAGTCGGGCTGTACGCCGGGTTCTGTTCCCCGGTGTCCTCGCGGACGCCGGGGCGACGGCCATCCATCTAGGGCCGGCGTTGCCGCCGGCCTCGTGCGGTCTACCCGCGGACTCGGGCGGGCAGCCCTCGATCGTCCGCGCAGGGACACCGGGGTGTCCCCTCTTGACCTTGCTCCGGGTGGGGTTTACCTAGCTGCCCAGGTCACCCTGGGCACTGGTGGTCTCTTACACCACCGTTTCACCCTTACCAGGGGCCGGAGCCCCGGGCGGTCTGCTTTCTGTGGCACTGTCCCGCGGGTCACCCCGGGTGGCCGTTAGCCACCACCCTGCCCTGTGGAGCCCGGACGTTCCTCGGGAAGCCCCCTAGGGGGACTCCACGCGGCCGTCCGCCCGGCTCGTCTGCCGTGCCGACCATCGTACCCGGCGGGAGCCGGGCCGCGGACCGGTGGCGGTGGCCAGGACCGAGCCGGCCAGGATGAGCGCGAACGCGGCCAGCACCGGGAGGGTGAGCCGCTCGTGCAGGAACAGCGCGCCCGCGGCCACCGCGACCGCCGGGTTGACGTACGTGATCACCGTGGCCCGGGTGGGGCCGGCCTCCCTGATCAGTTCCAGGAACGCGACGAAGGCCACCGCGGTGCAGATCACGCCCAGTCCGGCCAGCGCGGCCAGCACGCTGGGCGCGGGCACGGCGGACGGGCGGGTCAGCGCGGCGGCGGGGGCGTAGACCAGGGCGGCCAGGGTCAGGCAGGCGGCGGTCAGGTGGAGGGACGGGACCTCCTTGAGGCGGCGGGCCGCGATCAGGGGCGCGGTGGCGTAGCCCAGGATCGTCAGCAGGACCTCCAGCAGGGAGCGGGCGTCGCCGCCGGTGAGGTGCGGCAGGGTGAGGACCGCCACCCCGGCGAGGCCCAGGGCCAGGCCCGTCACGCGGCGGGCGCCGAGGTGTTCCGTGTCGCCGAGGAGCCGGGCCAGGACCACGCCGACGATCGGCACGCCCGCGATCATCAGGCCCGCCGTCGAGCTGGACAGGTGCCGTTCGGCGTCGGTGAGGGTGAACCAGGGGATCATGATCTCCAGGACCGCGAAGGCCAGCAGCGGGCGCCAGTGGGTCCGTATCGCCGTGCCGAAGCCGCCTTGGCGCAGGGCGAACGGGAGCAGCAGGAGCGCGCCGAGCGCGCACCGCGTGAACACCACCACCGGCGGGGACACCGCGTCCACCGCCACTTTGATCATCAGATAGGGGACGCCCCAGACCACTCCCATCAGGGAGAACAGGAACCAGCCGCGCGCAGTCATGCGGCCGAGTGTCGGCCTCCCGGCCCCGGGCTGTCTTGAACGCTGTTGCGATAGGCCGCGGGGGTCACCCCGAGCACCCGGCGGAACCAGCGGGTCAGGTGCGCCTGGTCGGCGAAGCCGACCAGGGGGGCCACCTCGGCGGGACGCAGGCCGCTCTCCAGCAGGACCCGCGCCTTGGTCACCCGGTGCTGGGCGAGCCAGGCGTAGGGGGGTATGCCCATCGTCGTACGGAAGGCGCGCAGCAGCTGGTAGCGGGAGAGGCCGAGGTCGGTGGCGAGCAGGGCGAGGGAGGGCGGGTCGGTGAGTTCGTCGGCGAGGCGGTCGCGGACCGTGCGGGCTATGGCGTCGGCGCCGGGGACGCGGTCGGGGACCGGTCTCGCGGTGGAGTGGCGCTGGGCGAGGGCGGTCAGCAGCCAGGGCAGGACGGACTCGGCCTGCAGGGCGTCGGGGCAGGCGCTCAGTTCCGTGTGGGCGGTGCGCAGGGCCGCGGCCAGCGCGGGGTCGTCGATGAGGGGTTCACGGAAGTGCGGCAGGCCGCCGAGGGTGCCGTCGGCCAGCAGGGACGGCTCGGCGTACAGGGCCCGGTAGGCGTAGCCGTCGGTGGCGTTGCCGGGGCCGCCGGTGTGCATCTCGCCGGGTTCGAGGACGACGATCCTGCCCGGGCCGGTGCGGATGTGGCCGCCCCGGTAGTCGATGATCTCGGAGCCGCCGACGCAGACCCCGATGGTGTACTCGTCGTGGGCGTGCGGGGCGTAGACGTGCCGGCGGAAGCTCGCGGTGAGCAGGTCGAGCGGGGGTCCGCAGCGGCCCAGCCGGGCCCGTGTCCACCGTGCCTGTTCCCCCATCGGACCCTCTCCTTCGCGACGCCCCTGCCCAGGGTGCAACGCCGTACGGTCCCGTTTCCATACCGTCGGGCCGGGCCCGGATCTCTGGTGACCAGCGCCTTCGCCGTCACCGGTCCCGAGGGGCTTCCGGCGAGCGCGGGCCGGGGCGGGGCGGGTGGTACGCCGTACCCTGGCGCGGAGGTCTACGTAAGGAGTACGTGTTGCTGGTCCTGCTGCCGCCCTCCGAAGGCAAGGCGAACTCGGGCGAGGGCGCCCCGCTGGAGCTTGTGTCGCTGTCCCTGCCGGGGCTGACCGCCGCCCGGGAGGCGGTGCTCGGGGAGCTGGTGGAGCTGTGCTCCGGCGACGAGGAGAAGGCCCGCGAGGTGCTCGGGCTGAGCGAGGGCCTGCGGGGCGAGGTCGCGAAGAACGCCGGGCTGCGCACGGCCGGCGCCCGCCCCGCCGGGGAGATCTACACCGGTGTCCTCTACGACGCCCTGGGCCTGGCCACGCTGGACGCGGCCGCCCGTCGGCGCGCGGCGGACTCGCTGCTGGTGTTCTCCGGGCTGTGGGGCGCCGTGCGGGTGACCGACCGGATCCCCTCCTACCGCTGCTCGATGGGCGTGAAGCTGCCGGGACTCGGCGCGCTGGCCGGGCACTGGCGGGCGCCGATGGCCGAGGTGCTGCCGGAGGCGGCCGGGGCGGGGCTGGTGCTGGATCTGCGGTCCTCGGCGTACGCGGCGGCCTGGCGGCCGAAGGGCGAGGTGGCCGGGCGGACGGCGACGGTACGGGTGCTGCACGCGCCGACCCGGAAGGTCGTCAGCCACTTCAACAAGGCGACGAAGGGCCGGATCGTGCGCAGCCTGCTGACCGCCGGGGCCGTGCCCGAGGGCCCCGCCGAGCTGGTGGCGGCGCTGCGGGACCTGGGGTACGCCGTGGAGGCGGAGGCGCCCGGGAAGGCGGGCAAGGCGTGGGCGCTGGATGTGCTGGTGGACGAGATCCACTGAGCACTCCCGCTGCGTTGCAGTATGCGCAACGCTCATTGCGCGTGATGCACTCCCTGGGCACGATGAGGGCATGACCTCGCCGCTGCCCTCCTCCTCGGCTGCCTCCGTCCTGGATCTCGCCCCCGTCGTGCCCGTCGTGGTGCTCGCCGACGCCGCCGACGCCGTACCGCTCGCGCGGGCGCTGGTGGCGGGCGGGCTGCCCGCGATCGAGGTGACCCTGCGGACCCCGGCGGCACTGCACGCGATCCGGGCGATCGCCGAGGGGGTCCCCGAGGCCGTGGTCGGGGCGGGCACGGTGATCACACCGGAGCAGGTGGGCGCGTGTACGGCGGCCGGGGCGCGGTTCCTGGTCAGTCCCGGCTGGACGGAGGCACTGCTGGCGGCGATGCGCGGGTCCGGGGTGCCCTTCCTGCCCGGGGTTTCGACCACCTCGGAGGTGGTCGCGCTGCTGGAGCGCGGGGTGCGGGAGATGAAGTTCTTCCCGGCGCAGGCGGCGGGCGGTACGGCGTACCTGAGGTCGCTCGCGGGGCCGTTGCCGCAGGCCCGGTTCTGCCCCACCGGCGGGATCGGCCCGCAGACCGCACCGGAGTACCTCGCCCTGCCGAACGTCGGCTGTGTGGGCGGGAGTTGGATGATCCCGGCGGAGGCGGTGGCCGCCGGGGACTGGGCCCGGATCGAGCGGCTGGCGCGAGCCGCGGCCGGGCTCAGGGACGCAGGTGAGAGGTGTCGTTGAACAGCCGTACGCTCGCGTTGCCGTCCGCGTAGTACGCCACCGCCGACAGGGAGGCCGCCGAGAGTTCCATCCGGAACAGCGACTCGGGCGGGGCGCCGAGGGCGAGCCGGACGAGGGTCTTGATCGGGGTGACGTGCGTGACCAGCAGGACCGTACGGCCCGCGTGGGCCGCGACCAGCTTGTCCCGGGCGGCGGCGATCCGGGTGGCCGTCTCGGCGAAGCTCTCGCCGCCGCCGGTGGGACGGGCCTCCGGGTCGGCGAGCCAGGCGTTCAGGTCGTCCGGGTGGCGCTCGCGGACCTCGCCGAAGGTCAGGCCCTCCCACGCGCCGAAGTCCGTCTCGCGCAGGCCGCCTTCGACCGTCACGTCCAGACCCAGGCGGGCGGCGACGATCTCCGCGGTCTCGCGGGTACGGGCGAGGGGGGAGGCCACGATCGCCTGGATCGTGCCGCGCCTGGCGAGTGCCTCGGCGACGCGGTGCGCCTGCTCGCGGCCGGCGGCGGAGAGGGCGGGGTCGGTACCGCCGCTGCCGGAGAAGCGCTTCTGGGGGGTGAGGGGGGTCTCGCCGTGCCGGAGGAGGACGAGGGTGGCGGGAGCGCCGAGGTCGGGGGCGGCGCTCCAGCCGGGGGTGCTGGTCAGGCGCTGCTCGCCGGGGGGTGCCGCCGCGGCGGCCTCCGTCTCGCGTACCGCTTCCGCTTCGACGTCGTCCTCGGCCGGAGCCGCCACCGGCCTCGCCTGACCGGCGGTCCGGCCCTCCGCCAGCGCCGCGCGGGCCTTCGCCGCACCCGCCGCCGCGTCCCCGGGCGGGCCCGACGGCCCGGGGACGGCGGGCGGGGTGTCCAGGGCCGCCCTGGACTCGGACGGGGACCACTGCCGGCCCTTCGCGCCCGCGTCCATCGCCTCGTTCGCCAGGCGGTCGGCGTGCTTGTTCTGCTCGCGCGGGATCCACTCGTACGTGACCTGGTCCGGCGGGAAGACCGACCTCGCCTCCGTGGCCAGGGGCTTCATCGAGGGGTGCTTGATCTTCCAGCGGCCCGACATCTGCTCGATGACGAGCTTGGAGTCCATGCGGACGTGGACCCGCGCGGCGGGGTCGAGCGCGTGGGCGGCGCGCAGGCCGGCCAGGAGGCCGCGGTACTCGGCGACGTTGTTCGTGGCGACGCCGATGTACTCGGCCGCCTCCGTCAGGGTCTGTCCCGTCGCCGCGTCGCAGACCACGGCCCCGTAACCCGCGGGCCCGGGATTGCCCCGCGACCCGCCGTCGGCCTCGACGATGAACTCCCGCACCCCTGAAGCCCCTTACAGACCCGACTCCGCCGTACGCACCAGGATGCGGCGGCAGTTCTCGCAGCGGATGACCGTGTCCGGCGCCGCCGAGCGGATCTCGTTCAGCTCCGTGATGGCCAGCTCCTGCCGGCAGCCCTGGCAGGTGCGGGCGTACAGCTTGGCCGCGCCGATGCCGCCCTGCTGCGCGCGCAGCTTGTCGTACAGCTTGAGCAGGTCCGCGGGGACGGACGCGGCGACGATCTCGCGCTCCTTCGTCACCGAGGCCACCTCGCCGTCGATCTCCTCGAACGCCGCGTCCCGGCGGCCGGTCGCGTCGTCGATCTTCGACTGCACGGAGGCGACCCGCCCCGTCAGTTCGCTCACCCGCTCCTGCGCGGCCTCGCGGCGCTCCATGACCTCCAGGACGACGTCCTCCAGGTCGCCCTGCCGCTTGGCGAGGGAGGCGATCTCGTGCTGGAGGTTGGACAGGTCCTTGGGCGAGGTGACCGCGCCGGAGTCCAGGCGCTGCTGGTCGCGGGCGGCGCGCTGGCGCACCTGGTCGACGTCCTGCTCGGCCTTGGTCTGCTCGCGGGCGCAGTCGCTCTCCTCGGTCTGCGCGGCCACGAGCAGGTCACGCAGCTGCGTGAGGTCCTTCGTCAGCGACTCGATCTCGGCGTGCTCGGGCAGGGACCTCCGCTTGTGCGCGAGCTGCTGCAGGCGGACGTCGAGGGCCTGGACGTCGAGGAGGCGGATCTGGTCGGCGGGCGCGGCGTTCAGTTGGGGGCTCCTGTTAGCTAGAGGGGGTGGTGGACGCCGCGTGGGCGGTCCAGGGGTCGGTGACCGTCTTGGAGACGTGGACGCGCAGGTCCCAGCCGTGGCGGTCGGAGATCTCGTCGAGCTGGCTCGCGGCCAGCTCGCACCAGGGCCACTCGGTGGCCCAGTGCGCCGCGTCGAGCAGCGCGAGGGGACCGTGGGCCACCGCCTCGGAGGCCGGGTGGTGGCGCAGGTCGGCGGTGAGGAAGGCGTCGACGCCGGCCGCGCGGACCTGGTCGAAGAGGCTGTCGCCGGAGCCGCCGCTGACGGCGACCGTGCGGACGACGGCGTCGGGGTCGCCGGCCACCCGGATGCCCTGCGCGGTGGCGGGCAGCCGCTCGGCGGCGCGGGCGGCCAGTTCGCGGACGGTGAGGGGGTGGTCGAGTTCGCACACGCGGCCGAGGCCCCGGCACCCGTGCGGGTCGGTGGGGTCCGGTACGAGGGGCCGTACGACGCGGAGGTCGAGGGCTCCGGCGAGGGCGTCGGAGACCCCCGGGTCGGCGGTGTCGGCGTTGGTGTGGGCGACGTGCAGCGCGATGTCGTTCTTGATGAGGGTGTGCACGACCCGGCCCTTGAAGTGCGTGGCCGCGACCGTGGTCGTCCCGCGCAGGTAGAGCGGGTGGTGGGTGACGAGCAGGTCGGCGCCGAGCTTCACGGCCTCGTCGACGATCTCCTGCACGGGGTCGACGGCGAACAGGACCCGGCTGACCTCCTGGTCGGGGTCGCCCACCACCGTGCCGACCGCGTCCCAGGACTCGGCCCGCTCGGCGGGCCACAGGTTCTCCAGCGCGGCGATGACTTCAGACAGACGGGGCACGGCCCAAGGCTACCTGGCTGTTCGGCGGGGCTGTACCGCATGCGTCCGGTCTGCCCCGGGTCAGCACAGACGCCCCGGTTTCCTCAGGTGAATCGCTTCTGCGCCACCCGTACGTGTGAAGCGGGAGACAGGGGGTCCCCCGCCTGTGCGTGCGAAAACTAGCTTCGTCGCCGGAGGTGACCGAACGATGACGGTCTGTGCTATCGAACCGCCGTCCGCGGGCGGGGCCGACGGCGTGCCGCGAGCGGGGTGCGCGATCACGGCGGACGGCTCGTACGCCGCCCGGCTCGCGCGGGACGGTGACTCGTGGTTCCCGGAGCGCTGGACCCTGGACGGCCCGGAGCCGTACGCGGTACCGCTGCCCGGCAACCAGCCGGAGGAGCCCGGCACCGAGGTGCAGCCGATGGGCGACGGGCGGGTGCTGATCCACCGGCTGGTGGAGCTGCGGCACGCCTTCGCGCTGCTGTATCCGACCGGGCCCGGCACCGGCGAGCTGCCGCTGGGCGCGGTGGAGTGCCCCGAGCCCGGCACCCGGCTCACCCTGCTGCCGCCGGCGCCGGGGGGCGTGCGGGCGTACGCCCTCGCCGTCGGGCCGCGCTCCAGCGTGGTGTGGCTGGTGGCGGGCGGGGCGTTCGGCCCCGAGCGGCTCGCCGAGGTGCCGGGGCGCTGCTCGGGCGGGGTCTGGCTGGACGGCGCCGGGCGGCTGCTGGCGCTCGACCGGGAGCTGGGCGGGCACACCAAGACGGTGGTGCTGGACCTGGAGCGCGGGGAGGTCTCGCCGCTGTTGCAGATCGCGGAGGGCAGCGTCGACCGGCTGCTGCTCGCCGACCCGGACAGCGGCCTGTTGCTGATCTCCTCCGACGCGCCCTCCCCGGGGCAGGAACGATTGGGCTGGGGCGTGCTCGGCAGCACCCTGCCGGTGCGGTTCCCGGAGTGCCTGCGGGTGCCGGAGTGCGTGGTGACGCCGTTCGCGATCCAGCCGGAGCAGGTGCTGGTGCCGGAGAACTGCGCGGTGGGCCTGCGGATCGACGGCGCGTTCGGCACCTGGGTGGGCACCTGGCGGCCGGCCGAGCGCCGGGTCCGGCACCTTCCGGCGCCCGAGGGCTGGCTGGCGGGGGCCGGGGTGTGGACGCGGGAGGGGCTGCTGCGGCTGCCGTACGCGACGGAGGAGGTGCCGTGCGGTGTGGCGGCCCTGACGGCACCGGTGGATCCCGTCCCGGAGAGCGGTGCCGAGGGGGTGCCCGAGCACGTCCCGCCGGTGGCCGAACCGGAGCCTGCGGTACGGGCGGTGACCCGGCCCGTGCCCTTGCAGCAGGCACCTCTGGGACGTCTTGTAACGAACTAGTGCCGGTTGGCGTGTGCGCCTGGATTCGGGCCGTGGTGTGCCGGTTAGACTCGCCCGGCTGTACGAAAGATCATGGTTGACGGGGTGAATACGTCCGATGAGCGACACCAGCACGACTGAGCAGCTGTCTGCCGACTCCAAGACCGCCGGCCACGGCCGGCACCGCGGCCCGGTCGCGGCCCAGGAGAGCGACACGACTCCGCACGGCCGGCACCGCAAGCCGGTCCAGGAGACGGTCGAGGCGGCTGCCTGACGGCAGTGAAGAGGAGGGGGCGTCCGCTCGGCGGGCGCCCCCTTTGCCTTGCCCCCCTTTGCCTTGCCCCCGAGCCCCTGTGTCTCATCCCCGCCTGAGCCCCAGCACCTCCGCCGCCGCGAAGGTCTCCCCCGGTGGCCGGTCCGCGTAGTGCGGGGTGAGCAGCGCGTCCAGTTCGTCGTAGGTGAAGGCCTCCTGCTTGCTGTCGAACTTGGCCTGCACCCGCGGCCGTTCGAGCACGGCGACCATGCCGCCGTGGACGACGAGCAGCTGGCCGTTGACCCCGGCGGCGGCCGGCGAGGCCAGGTAGCCGACGAGCGGGGCGACATGCTCGGGAGCGAGCGGGTCCAGGCCCTCGTCCGGTTTCCGCAGGCCCGCGAAGACGTCCTCGGTCATCCGGGTCCGGGCGCGCGGGCAGATGGCGTTGGCGGTGACGCCGTACTTGGCGAGGGCGAGGGCGGTGGAGGTGGTCAGGCCGACGATTCCGCCCTTCGCCGCCGCGTAGTTGGGCTGACCGGCGGACCCGGCCAGGAACGCCTCCGAGGAAGTGTTCACGATCCGCCCGTACACCGCTCCCCCGGCCGCCGCCTTGGCCCGCTGCCGCCAGTGCGCGGCGGCGAAGCGGGTGGTGTTGAAGTGGCCTTTGAGGTGGACGCGGATCACCGAGTCCCACTCGTCCTCTGTCATGGAGAAGACCATGCGGTCGCGCAGGATGCCGGCGTTGTTGACGAGGATGTCCAGCTTTCCGAACGCGGCGATCGCCGACTCGACCAGCTCGCCCGCCTGTGCGAAGTCGGAGACGTCGCCGGTGTGCGGTACGGCGGTGCCGCCGGCCGCCCGGATCTCCGCCGCGACCTGCTCGGCGGGCCCCGCCGACGCGGCACCCGAGCCGTCCCGCCCTGGCTGCCCGTAGTCGTTGACGACGACCGCCGCGCCGAGCCGGGCGAGTTCCAGGGCCTCGGCCCGCCCGAGCCCGCGTCCGGCGCCGGTGACGATCGCGGAGAGGCCCGCAAGTGGCAGTGGCATGCGGCGTCCTCAGATCTCGATGCAGGTGCGCAGGGCGGTCCCGGTGCGCATCTGGTCCAGCGCCTCGTTGATCCCGGCGAGCGGCACCCGGTGGGTGATCAGCCCCGCGAGGTCGACGCGGCCCGCCCGCCACAGGGCGATCGTGCGCTCGTAGGAGCGCAGCACGTCCCCGCCGCCGTACATGGACGGCAGGATGCGCTTCTCGTCGAAGAACAGCTCGAACATGCTGAGCTGGAGGAAGTCGTCCATGGCGCCGGCGCCGACCACGACGAGGGTGCCGCCGCGCCGGGTGGCGTCGTAGGCGGTGCGGGCGGTGGCGGACCTGCCGACGACCTCGAAGACGTAGTCGAAGCCCTCGCCGCCGGTCACCTGCTGCTTGGCGTCGGCCAGCTCCTCGGGCGAAACGGCCCTGGTGGCCCCGAACCTGAGGGCCGACTCGCGCCGGGAGGCGACCGGGTCGACGGCGACGATCTCGGCGGCGCCCTTCAGCCGCGCCCCCTGGACGGCGGAGATGCCGACGCCTCCGCACCCGATGACGGCGACCGACGAACCGGCGGCCACGTCGGCGGTGTTGAGGGCGGCGCCGAGCCCGGTGGTCACCCCGCAGCCGATCAGGGCGGCGATGTCGAAGGGCACGTCCTCGGGGATCGGTACGGCGCAGCCGGCGTCGACCACGACCTCCTCGGCGAAGGTGCCGGTGCCCGCGAAGCCGAACACAGCGCCGCCGGAGCGCCGGAAGTTGGGGGTGCCCGCGTTCATGAACCCGGCCAGGCACAGCTGGGTCTGCCCGCGCTTGCAGGCCGGACAGGCACCGCAGGCCGGCAGCCAGCACAGGACGACCCGGTCCCCGGGCTTCAGGTGCCGTACGCCGTCGCCCACGTCGAGGATCTCGCCGGCGCCCTCGTGGCCGGGCACGAAGGGGGCCGGCTGGGGCAGCACGCCGTTCATCGCGGACAGGTCCGAGTGGCACAGCCCGGTGGCGCGCACCCGGACCCTGACCTTGCCGGGGCCGAAGCCCACCGCCTCGACGTCGTCGAGGACCTCCAGCTTTTCCTGGCCGATCTCGTGCAGTACGGCTGCGCGCATGGTGCGGCTCCCCTCACAGGCTTCTCAGGAGTGCTGAACGATGGTGTCGGCGAGCACCGGAGCGTCCCCGCGCTCCACGGCACCCACCGTGACCCGCACCCGCCCCTCCTCGCGCCACATCCGGATGCGCAGGGTCTCCCCCGGGAACACGACCCCGGCGAACCGGGTGGCGTAGCCGCGCACCCGGGTCACGTCGCCGCCGAGCAGGGTGTCCACGACCGCCTTGAGGGTGATGCCGTAGGTGCACAGACCGTGCAGGATCGGCTTGTCGAAGCCGGCGAGCTTGGCGAACTCGGGGTCGGCGTGCAGGGGGTTGTAGTCGCCGGAGAGGCGGTAGAGGAGGGCCTGGTCGGTGCGGACGGGCCGGTCGACGGTCCGGTCGGGGTCGCCGGCGGGCGGGTCCCGGCGGGCGGAGGGTCCGCGGTCGCCGCCCCAGCCGCCCTCGCCGCGTACGAAGATCTGGGCGTCGTTGGTCCACAACGGTCCCTCGGCGTCGACGACTTCGGTGCGCATGACGAGGACGGCGGCCTTGCCCTTGTCGTACACGGCGGCGATCCGGCCGGTGGCGGTGGCGGTGCCGGCGACCGGGATCGGCCGGTGCAGGGTCAGGCTCTGGCCGCCGTGCAGGACCTTGGCCAGGTCGACGTCGACACCCGGCATGGACAGTCCGCTGATCACCCCGGGGGAGCCGGCGCCCGCGACGGTGGCGAAGCTCGGCAGGACGTGCAGCCGGGTCTCCAGGGTGTAGCGCAGCTCGTCCGGATCGGTGGCGGGGCTGTCCTTGTCCGGGTTGGCGCCCGCGCCGATGCCGAGGTGGTAGAGCTGGACGTCCTTGGCGGTCCAGCCGATCTCACCGGAGCGGGGTTCGGCGGCGAGGGCCTGGGCTGCGTCGATGGGCATGGTGCTCCTGACGGGTCTCGAGACCTCGGTGCGGACGTCCGCACCGTCGGCCGCACCGAGGTCGTCCACGCGCGGACCTAGAACGCGTTCCAGTCCGGCGCCCTCTGTATAGCCCAGCGCTCCGCAGTTGTGAAGGCTCCTGACGTCGTGTCAGCTCGGCTGGCGGAGGCTGTGACATCTGTCCCGCCCGGGTCCGTACACGTGTGTCTGCCGGGGGCGGGGCGGTTGTTCGTACGCTGTGCTGTCGTACCGCCGTCGGCGGGCACATCTGACCGGGGGAAACATCAGACATGACGTGGATGCGGGGAGTTCGCTGCCACATACGGACCCTGAGGACCGAGCGCCGTCGGTGGCGGGCCGACCTGGAGCGTTTCCGGGCCGCTCGACGGGCCACCCGGAAGCGGGGCGGGGAGCCGGACGTCGACCATCCGGGCCCGCCGCCCACCGGCTTCTCCCTGCTGCCCTGGCTGCTGATGGGCATGGGCTCCTTCTCCAACCTGCTCCAGGGCCGGACCCCGAACCCGTGGATCGGCGGCCTGGGCCTGCTGGCCTTCAACTCCCTCTACGTCTACGTCACCTTCCGCGCCTTCGACCGGGCCAAGCGGGAGTCGGCGTCCACCCGGGTGGCGCTGGGCCTGCTCGCCCTGCTCACCACGGGCCTGGCCCTCGGCTACGGCGGCAGCTGGCTGATGTTCTTCCCGCTGCTGGGCCTGGCCACCGGCGCCGTCCTGCGCGGGCCGTGGCTGGGCCGCACCGGCATCCTGCTGGCGGTGTACGCGGGTGCCGTCTCCGCCGTCCGCGACGACTGGGCGAACGCGACGACCATGGCCTACGGCACCTTCATCTCCGCCATGGTGACCGCGGCGATCCTCAGCCTGTCCGAGGCCGTACGGGAACTGCGGGCCGCCCGCGAGGAGCTGGCCCGGCGCGCGGTGGAGCAGGAGCGGCTGCGCTTCTCCCGCGACCTGCACGATCTGCTCGGGCACACGCTGTCGGTGGTCGTGGTGAAGTCCGAGGCGGCCCGCCGGCTGGCCCCGCGCGATCTGGTCGCGGCGCTGGCGCAGATCTCGGACATCGAGTCGGTGGGCCGGCAGGCGCTCACCGAGATCCGGGAGGCGGTGACCGGTTACCGCGAGGGCAGCCTGGCCACCGAGCTGACCCGGGCCCGGTCGGCGCTGTCCGCGGCGAGCGTGCAGCCGGTGGTCCGCCAGTCCGGGGCACCGCTCGCCCCGCAGACCGAGGCACTGCTCGGCTGGGTGGTGCGCGAGGCGGTCACCAACGTCGTCCGGCACAGCCGCGCGAGCCGCTGCGAGATCACCGTGGAGGGAGCCGCCGAACAGGTCCGGCTGACGGTCACGGACGACGGCAGGGGCACCGGCACCGGCGGCGGTGCCGGCGGTACCGGGCTGAAGGGGCTGGCCGAGCGCCTCGCGGCGGCGGGCGGCTCCCTCACGGCCGGCCCGGCGCCGCGCGGCGGCTTCACGGTCACCGCCGACCTCCCGGCCGGCGGTGCCGAGGCGGCGTCGCCTGCGGCTACGGGGCCCAGGGCGAACCGGCCGCCCAGCTGACGTCGTTCGCCCAGGACGTGGCGCTGTCGAAGGCGTTGGATCCGCCGTTGCTCGCTATGTACAGGTTGTAGTCGTAGTGGCGCAGGTACCTCGTCGGGTAGTTGTACGAGGCGAACGAGGTGCCGGTGCCGCTCTTGCCGGTCTGCGGGCAGAAGGTGGCGTCGGCGCGGAACCGGGCGGTGCCGTCCATGGGCTGGCGGTAGACCCGGTAGTCGGAGTGGCGCAGGAAGTCACCGGGATAGTTCCGCGACTCGAAGGAGACGCAGGAGCTGTCGGCCAGGCCCCGGCGGACGATCCAGGTGGCGTCGCCCTTGTCGACGGACGAACTGCTCGACGTCACCGGGGAGATGACGGCCGCGTTGTTCTGGTGGCGGACGTAGTCGCTGGTGCAGCAGGAGGTCGTGGCGCGCAGGGAGATCTCCGAGCCGGGGTTGAGCGTGCCGGTGCTGCCGGTCGGGCCGCCGTAGCCGACGGAGACGATGTCGGCCTGGACGGCGTTGTCGGCTGCGTCGGTCGGGATGCCGGAGGTCATCACGCCCTCGAAGAAGGAGCCGATGGAGCCGTTGCTGTTGTCGCCGCCGGTGCCGAGGACGATCGCGCCCTCCTGGTGCATCGGCGAGTAACCGCCCGCGGTCGGCTCACCCCCGGAATAGGTGGTGGTCAGCCCGCCCGACCGGGCGTTTCCGTATTTCAGCGCGAAATGGTCCCGGCCGTTGTTCTTGAGCAGCGCGGTCACGAACGGCAGGGGTCCGGTGCCGGTGTTGGAGGTGTTCCTGCTGTAGCCGGCGTCGGACTGGAACAGCCCGTTCTCCAGGTCGGCCTGCACCCACGGCCCCTGCCCGTAGCAGGGCGAGAACCAGCACTCGGTGCCGAAGTTGATGGCGTCCATGTGGCCGTTGCCGGTGTCCAGGTTGTTGGTCTCGGCGTTGCCGTAGTCGAAGCAGCAGCGGTTGTTGACGTGCGTGCCCGAGGTCACCATGTACATCCCCTCGGCCTGCCCGTTCACGGCCACGCCCGAGGTGGAGTTGTCCCGGTAGCCCATGCCGGCGGAGATCTCCAGACCGTAGACCTGGTGGCCGCCGACGGTCACCGGCAGGGCGTCCGCGGGCGCCCCCACATCGGCGGCCCCGGCGCCGCCCGCGCCCTCGATCGTGAGGTCGTTGTGGCGCGGGGACTGGTCGTAGATCTCGGTGATGATGCAGGTCGTGCCGGAGCAGAAGGAGTCCTGGGCGGCGGCGTTGGCATACCCGCCGGCGGCCGACAGACCGATGTTCGTCTTCGCCCCGTCCGAGGCCCGCTGCACCTGGTACAGCGGCCCGTTGTACGACCCGTACAACGCCCGGACCAGGCTGTGCGCGGCCACACAGGGGGTGCCGGCGGCGCCGTAGAGGTCGCAGGGCAGCGAACTCGCGGCGGCGGCCGGGGGCGCGCCGGTGCCGAGGAGCAGCGCGGTGAGGGCGGCACAGACGGCCAGGAGGGAGAGGAGGGCGCGGGGGGTTCTCATGGGTACGGTGCACCTCGGGTTCGTCGAAAAGGGACGTTCGAGATACCGGACGCCGTTCGACCGATATACCGAACCTGTTCATGTGCCGAATTTCCCGGGATTCCTGCGAAGGCAGAGGCGATTGTTTGGGGGTCGCCCAAAGCCGTCAACCCCCGCCGCACCGAACCATGCCGATTCTTTGCAGCCGAGCCCTTACCGCCGACCCGTCACAAACCGGCGAGCAGGCCGTGGAGCGGGGCCGGAATGCGGGCGGGGTCGAGCGCCTCGGCCAGAACGCGGCCGTAGTGGATCTTGCGGCCCTTCTTCGTGCCGAGGAAGCGCCGCAACTGCTGCTGCGGGCTGCGGCCTTGCTGTGCGGGCTGGCGCAGGAAGGTCTCCAGGGCACGCACGTCGCCCTCGGCCCGGACCAGCTCCGCCACCCGGGACACACCCAGCGCCCGGATCAGTTCGTCCTCCAGGTCCGCCGCGCAGACGAAGAACCCGTGCCGTGCCGCACCGGCCCGCTCCCAGCCGCGGGCGTAGTAGCCGCGCTCGCGCTCGTCGCACAGCCCCGTGAGGCGCAGGTCCAGCCCGGGCGGCCCGAGGAGGCGGGCGAAGCGCCCGACGTTCATCGCCCCGCCCATCGACAGGACGCAGACCCCTTCGGCCGCCAGGTCCCGGCCGCGGCGCGCGGCCAGCGCGCCGACCGCCGCGGCGTCGCTCGGCCCTTCCAGCAGGACGACCGTCCGGACGGACAGCCGCGCGGCCAGCTCCCGCGCCGGGCCCTCGGACCCCCCGGCCGCCCACGCGGTGACCGCCTCCCGGAACGCCCCCAAGTCAGCCATGGGACGAGTCTGCGCCCTGCACCGCCGCGCGGGTAGCCGATTTCCCCCGGGCACGAGGGCCGTGCGACGGCCGGGAGGAGGCCGTCTCTTCAGGGGGCAGCCGTATGTGCCCGGGGTCGTACCGGTGCGGTGCCGGCCCGGCTCCCCCGGCCGCGTGCCGCCGTAACCTGGCTCCATGAACGAGATGCCCCGGGACCGCCGGCCCGCGAAGTGCATCCGGGTGCTGCTCGCCGAGGACCAGGGCATGATGCGTGGCGCTCTCGCCCTGCTGCTCGGTATGGAGGAGGACATCGAGGTCGTGTCCCAGCTGGGGACGGGGGACGGCATCGTGGACGCCGTGCTCACGCACCGGCCGGACGTGGCCCTGCTGGACATCGAACTGCCGGGCAGGAGCGGGCTGGACGCGGCGGCCGAGCTGCGGGACCAGGCGCCCGACTGCCGGGTACTGATCCTCACCACCTTCGGCCGGCCGGGCTATCTGCGCCGGGCCATGGAGGCCGGTGCGGCCGGTTTCCTCGTCAAGGACGGGCCGGTGGAGGAGCTGGCCGCGGCGATCCGGCGGGTGCTCACCGGGGAGACCGTGGTCGATGCGGCGCTGGCCGCCGCCGCGCTCAGCGCCGGGCCGAATCCGCTGACGGCCCGCGAGTGCGAGGTGCTCCAGGCGTCGGTGGACGGGGCGACCGTCGCCGACATCGCCGGGAAGCTGCACCTGTCCGAGTCCACCGTCCGCAACTACCTCTCCTCCGCGATCGGCAAGACCGGCACCCGCAACCGGGCCGAGGCGGTGCGGGAGGCCCGGCAGCAAGGCTGGCTGTGAGCGGTGCCTCCGCCGCCCCGGCTCACTTTGTCACGTCCGCCTTCTCGTAGGTCGTCCCCTCCGGGGCGACGCACACGAACCAGTTCCCTCCCGGGTAGCCCGCCACCGGGCGGATCAGCGAGGTGCCGTCATCGGCGGCGGGCGCGGATCCCGCCGGCCGGGCCACGGTGGAGCGGCCGTCCTTCCAGCGGCAGGTGACCTCACGGGCGGTCTTCGCCACATGGCCGACCACCAGCCGTTCGGGGGCCGCGGGGCCGACCTCCTCCAGGCTGACGGCCGCGGCCTGGAGGTCGCTGCCCGAGAGGCGGTCGACCCTCTTGTGCGTGTCGGACATGACCACCAGGGAAAGGCCGTCGCCGTAGGACCGCATCGAGAAGTACGACGTCTTCCCGACCAGGTCGGCGGCCTTGTCCACCTCCGGCCCCAGGCCCCTCCGCTTCATGGCGTCGAACTGCCGGTGCGCCTCCCACGTGTCACGCGGCGCACCCCACACCTCGACCCACACCCGCCACCGCTTGCCGTGCTCGGTGCCTCGCGCCAACTCCGTCTGCTGCGGGTCGTACACATGTCTCTCCTCGCCGGATGCCGGGCCGGACGCCGGCGGTGTCCCCCGGTCGGCGCGCTCCCCGGGCAGCCCGCCCAAGGCCAGCGTCGCCCCCGTCGAGCCCGCCAGCACCAGGGCCGTGGCCGCCGCCACCGCCCAGCGCCGCGCCCTGCGGCGCCGGCCACCGCGGATGACGGCCTGGACCGGGGCTGTGCCGATCTCGGCCTCGTCCGCCGCGTCCGCGAGCAGGAGCGCGATGTCCGTCTGCGTCATGTCGTGGTTCTCCCGGTCCGCGCTCATCACTTCCGTCCTCCGTACGTCACCGTGTCGGCCAGTCCCGGTACGGCGCGGAGTTTCGCGATCCCCTTGGCCGCGTTGCTCTTCACCGTGCCGACCGAGCAGCCCATCGCCTCCGCCGTCTGGGTCTCCGTCAGGTCCTCCCAGTAGCGCAGGACGACCGCCTCCCGCTGCCGCGGGGGCAGTTGGGCGAGCGCCTTGAGCAGGGCGCTGCGGTCGTCGGCCTGGGCGATCCGGTCCCCCGTGTCCGCCACCTCGCGCACCAGGCCGGAGTCGTCCTTCGGCGCCAGGAACTCCCTGAGCCTCCGGCGGTGTCTGCGCGCATGCGCGTTGATCATCACCCGCCGTACGTACGCCTCCGGGTCGTCGGCGGCGCCGACCCGGCGCCAGGCCGCATAGACCTGTTCGAGCGTCGACTGGACCAGGTCCTCGGCGGCGTGCTGCTCCCCCGTGAGGAGAAATGCCGTGCGCACCAACCGCGGCCAGCGGCCGACCACGAAGCTCTGGAACTCCTCGTTCCGAGTCTGCTTCCCGTCCCCCATGGGCACCTCCTAGATATTCAAAGGAGTCCATGGGCCGCCCGGACCGTTGCCCGGTCCGCGCGATTCGGCGAATTTCCCGGGCCTGACGCCGCTCTCCTACACCGCCGCCGCCCGCAGCACCGTCACCACCGCCGCACCGCCCAGCCCGATGTTGTGCGCGAGGCCGACCCGCGCCCCCGGCACCTGCCGCGCGCCCGCCTCGCCGCGCAGCTGCCACACCAGCTCGGCCGTCTGCGCCAGACCGGTCGCGCCCAGCGGATGGCCTTTGGAGATCAGCCCGCCGGACGGGTTCACCACCCACCGCCCGCCGTACGTCACCGCCCCCGACTCCACCAGGGCGCCCGACTCCCCCGGCGCGCACATGCCGAGCGCCTCGTACGTCAGCAGTTCGTTGACGGAGAAGCAGTCGTGCAGCTCGATCACGTCGACGTCCTCGATACCGAGCCCGGAACGGCCGTAGACCTGCCGTGCCGCCGCCCGGGACATCGGCTGCCCGACGACGTCGATGCAGGAGCCGGAGGCGAAGGACTCCTCGGTGTCCGTGGCCATGGCCTGCGCGACGATCTCCACCAGGCCGGTCAGGGAGCGTTCCTCGGCGAACCGCTCGGACACCACCACGGCCGCCGCCGCGCCGTCCGAGGTCGGCGAGCACTGCAGCTTGGTCAGCGGCCGGTGGACCGTACGGGAGGCGAGGATGTCGTCGACCTCGTACACGTCCTGGAACTGGGCGTAGGGGTTGTGGGCCGAGTGGCGGTGGTTCTTGGCGGCGACGGCGGCGAGCTGCGCCTCGGTGGTGCCGTACCGCTCCATGTGCTCGCGGGCCGCGGCGCCGAAGATCTGCGCGGTCGGCGGGGTCGCCGCGAAGCCGTGCCGGGCGGCCATGACGCCGTAGTGCCGGGCCACCGGGGACGCCGAGAAGTCGCCGCCGTCGGCCCCCGCCCCGAGCGCCCCCTTCTTCATCCGCTCGAACCCCAGCGCCAGGACGCAGTCGGCCGCGCCGCCCTCGACCAGCTGCCGGGCCAGCATGAGCGCGGTCGCGCCGGTCGCGCAGTTGTTGTTGACGTTGTAGACGGGGATGCCGGTCAGGCCGAGCTCGTAGGCGGCGCGCTGGCCGGCGGCCGAGGGCTGGAAGCAGTAGCCGACAGGAACCTGTTCCACGTCGATGTAGGCGACGCCCGCGTCCTCCAGCGCGGCGGTCCCCGCCTCCCGCACCATGTCCCAGTACTGCCAGGGTCTGGTCTCGGGCTTCTCGAAGCGGGTCATTCCGACCCCGGCGACATAGGCCTTCATGGCGCGCAGACTAGAACGTGTTCCACCAACATACCAGCCCCTGACAGCCGGTCAGAATTCCATGGAACGGTCAAGGATTCGTTAGAGGCCCGAAGCAACGGAATAGTTGCCTGTGCATACGAGGTTTACCCACCACTTATGACACGCGGAAGGCCTCACCCCATGCCAGACACGACGACCGACCAGCCCAGCCGGAGAGCGGGCGGCGCCGTTGTCCCCGTGCTCGCCTTCGCGGGCATCGTGGTCGCGGTGATGCAGACGCTGCTCGTGCCGGTCATCAAGGACCTGCCGCAGCTGCTGGACACCGCCCCCAGCAACGCCACCTGGGTGCTCACCTCGACCCTGCTGTCCGGCGCCGTCGCCACCCCGATCATGGGCCGGCTCGGCGACCTGTACGGCAAGCGCCGCATACTGATCCTCAGCCTCGCCGTGATGGTGGCCGGCGCCCTGGTCAGCGCGGTCACCAGCCAGCTGCTCGTCATGATCGCGGGCCGTACCCTGCAGGGCTTCGCCATGGGCGCGATCCCGCTCGGCATCGGCCTGATGCGCGACATGCTGCCCCGCGAGAGGCTCGGCTCGGCCATGGCCCTGATGAGCTCCTCGATCGGCGTCGGCGGCGGCCTCGCGCTGCCCGCCGCGGCCCTGGTCGCCCAGCACACGGACTGGCACGCCCTGTTCTACGGCGCCGCCGGTCTCGGCGCGCTCGCCATCGCCCTCACCCTCCTCGCCGTACCGGAGTCCCCGATGCGCGCCGAGGGCTCCTTCGACCTGCTCGGCGCGCTGGGCCTGTCCGCAGGCCTGGTACTGCTCCTGCTGCCCATCACCAAGGGCAGCGACTGGGGCTGGTCGTCGGGTACGACGCTCGGCCTGTTCGCCGGGGCCGTCGTGGTCCTGCTGCTGTGGGGCGTGTTCGAGCTGCGCGTCCAGGCGCCCCTGGTCGACCTGCGCACCACCGCCCGCCGCGAGGTGCTGCTCACCAACCTCGCCTCGATCATGGTCGGCGTCAGCTTCTACGTCGTCTCCCTCGTCCTGCCCCAGCTGCTCCAGCTGCCCACCGCCACCGGCTACGGCCTCGGGCAGTCCATGGTCGTCGCGGGCCTGTGCGTGGCCCCGCTGGGCCTGACGATGATGTTCACGGCCCCGGTCTACGCCCGGCTGTCCGCCCGCTACGGCCCCAAGGTCACCCTGATCACCGGCCTGCTGATCATCGCGATCGGTTACGGCGGCGGCCTCGGCCTGATGGACGCGGCCTGGCAGACGGTCGTCACCTCCGTGGTGCTCGGCGCGGGCATCGGCCTCGCCTACTCCTCGCTGCCCGCGCTGATCGTCGGCGCGGTCCCGGCCTCGGAGACCGGTGCGGCCAACGGCCTGAACACGCTGATGCGGTCCATCGGTACGTCGGTGTCCAGCGCCGTCATCGGCATGGTGCTGGCCAACACCGCGAACGACGTGGGCGGCGTCGCGGTCCCGACCATGCACGGCTTCCGGGTCTCCTTCCTGATCGCCACGGCCGCCGTCGCGGTGGGCCTGCTGCTCGCGCTGTGCCTGCCGAAGGCCGTCCGGCCGGCCCAGCACACGCAGCTGCGGGCGAGCAGCGAGGAGGAGGCCAGCCTGGAGCGGGCCGAGGAGGTGCTGCGCGGGTTCCGGGGACGGGTCCTGGACGCCGGCGGCGCGCCCGTCGCCCGGGCCAAGGTCACCCTGATCGACCGCCGGGGCCGGCAGGCCGGCGCGACCCTCTCCGAGGCGGACGGCAGCTATGTGCTGGCGGTGCCGGGGGAAGGGGCGTACGTGCTGGCCGCGCGGGCCTCCGGCCATGGGCCGCTGGCCTCCTCGGTGACGCATTCCGGTGCGGAGCGGGCTGTCGATCTGGATCTCGCCCTGCCCGGGGAATCGGTGAGCGCCTAAGAGCTCGGGGACAGCCCGCGCCCCTTCGGGGCGTTGCACGTACCCCCTGTCATCATGGGCGGTCGGACTGACGTACGACCGAAAGGCGCCCCATGCCCGCCGCTCCCAAGCCCGAGATCCTGGCCGCGTTCGAGGCGGCGAAGGGGTTCATGCCCCTCGACGAGGGGCTCGCCCTGTACGACGCCGCCGTCAGCGCCGGCCGGCTCGGGCTGCCGGTGCTGGAGGTGGGCACCTACTGCGGGCGGTCCACGGTCCTGGTGGCCGACGCGGCCCGGGCGGCCGGGGTCACCGCGCTGACCGTCGACCACCACCGGGGCAGCGAGGAGCAGCAGCCCGGCTGGGACTACCACGACCCGGAGACGGTCGACCCCGAGATCGGCCTGATGGACACCCTCCCGGCCTTCCGGCGCACGCTGTTCAAGGCGGGCCTGGAGGAGCACGTGGTCGCCCTCGTCGGCCGGTCCCCGCAGGTCGCGGCGATCTGGAACTCCCCGCTCGGGTTCGTGTTCATCGACGGCGGCCACACCGACGAGCACGCCACCGCGGACTACGAGGGCTGGGCGCCGCACGTCGCCGAGGGCGGGCTGCTGGTCATCCACGACGTCTTCCCCCATCCGGAGGACGAGTTCACCGGCCAGGCGCCGTACCGGGTGTACCTGCGGGCCCTGGAGTCCGGGGCGTTCACGGAGGTGTCGGCGACCGGCTCGCTGCGTGTCCTGCGGCGAACGGGAGCGGGGATCTGACGCCCCGGTTAGAGTCGCAGACGTGTCGTACACAGGCCCGGACTTCGATCCCCCGCAGCAGCGTCGGCCCCGGCGCGGCCCGCTGACCGTGGCGCTCGCCGCGCTGGTGCCCGGCGCGCTGCTCGGCTGGATGGTGTACGAGGCGGTGGGCGGCGGGTCGGGCGGCGAGGACCGTACGGTCTCCCCCGCGCCCCTCCCGCGCAGCGCCACGGTGTCCTCCGCGACGCCGCCCGCCTCCCCGAGCGACGACGCCAAGGCGTCCGGCTCCCCCTCCGCACGGCCGGGCGGCACCGGCCCGCTCGAGGGCAGGGTCGTCGTCATCGACCCGGGGCACAACCCGGGCAACTTCCGGCACACGGCGGAGATCAACCGCCAGGTGGACATCGGAACCAACCGCAAGGAGTGCGACACCACCGGGACGTCCACCGACGACGGCTACACCGAGGCGCGGTTCACGCTCGACGTGGCACACCGGCTGCGGACCCTGCTGGAGCGTCAGGGCGCCACGGTGAAGCTCACGCGCGACGGCGACAGCCCGGCGTGGGGTCCGTGCGTGGACGAGCGGGCCCGGATCGGCAACACCGCGCGCGCGGACGCGGCGATCTCGATCCACGCCGACGGCTCCGCCGAGGGCAACCGCGGCTTCCACGTCATCCTGCCGGGGTCCGTGCACGCCGGTGCCGCCGACACCCGTGCCATCGTCGGCCCGTCCCACGACCTCGGGGTGCGCATCGCGGGCAACTTCCTGCGCGAGACGGGCGAGCCGCCCTCCAACTACCTCGGCGACGGTACCGGTCTCGTCACGCGCACGGACCTGGGTGGTCTCAATCTGTCAACGGTTCCCAAGGTGTTCATCGAGTGCGGCAACATGCGCGATAGCAAGGACGCGGCACTGCTGACCAGCGGCGCCTGGCGGCAGCGGGCGGCGCAAGGGATCTCTGAGGGAATCGTGAGTTTCCTGCGCGAGTCGTGACCGGCGGGCGGAACCGGGCGGACAGCCGGATCTTGCGGACGGTAGTGTCTACCGACGACGAGACGACTACGAAGGACCTGAAGTGAATATCCGCTCCCTCACTAGAGGCGACGGCGTGGTGATCGGAGCAGCGGTGGTGCTGTTCATCGCGTCGTTCCTCACCTTCCAGAGCTACTCCTTTTTCGGCGCCTCGGCCGACGGGAACGCGTGGGACAGCCTGGGCATGGGCCTGGGCGTCTACATGGGTGCGGTGCTCGGTGCCGTCCTCATCGTCGTCAACCGCTGCCTGCCGCAGCCCCGCAAGGTGCTCGGACTCGACCTCGCCCAGGTCGGCACCGCGTTCCCGGTCCTGACGGCCTGGGTGCTGCTGTGGACGTTGATCGACACGCCTGACGGTGCGGACGTCGGCGCCGGTCTCGTCCTCGGTTTCATCGCCGCCCTGGTTCTCGCGGGTGCCGCCATCGCCACCCCGCTGGTCCCCGCCCTCCAGGCCGCCCTGCTCCCGGCCCCCAAGCCGGTCGCCCCGCAGCCCTACGGCGCCCAGCCGCCCGGTGGTTACGGCTACCCGGGCGCCCAGCCGCAGCAGCCTTACGGTGCGCAGCCGCAGCCGGGCCAGCCGTACGGGCAGCAGCCGCCGGCCGCGCAGGCCGCCCCGGCGCCGCAGCCGGCCGCCGCCGACTTCTCGCCGTTCTGGTTCGCCGTGCCGGTGACCCGCCCGCTGTTCGCGGAGGACGGCTCGCCCACCCCGATCGCCGAACTGGCGCCGGGCACCTGGTACCTGGCCGTCGAGCAGCGCGGGGCCGCGCTGGTCGCGCAGACCCAGGACGGCCGCCGTGGCGTGCTCCAGGACACCTCGGGCATCCAGCGCGGCTGATCCGGCCGCCGCACCGCACCGGCCCCCCGCCCTTCCGGGCAGGGGGCCGTTGTCGTACAGTCGGCTCCCGGCTGGTATCTGACGGATCGTCAGGAGGCAGGCACATGCGGCTCGGTCTCGCACTCGGCTACTGGGGCCGCGGTCCGGACGCCGGCCATGTGCCGCTCGCCCGGGAGGCGGAACGGCTCGGCTACGACTCGGTGTGGACGGCGGAGTCCTGGGGCTCGGACGCCTTCACCCCGCTGACCTGGATCGCCGCGCAAACCTCGACGATCAGGCTGGGTACGGCCGTTGCGCAGATGGCCGCCCGCTCGCCGGCCGCCACCGCGATGCACGCGCTCACCCTGGACCACCTCTCCGGCGGACGCGTGCTGCTCGGGCTGGGCCTGTCCGGGCCGCAGGTGGTGGAGGGCTGGTACGGCCGCCCGTTCCCGGCGTCGCCGCTGACCGCGACCCGGGAGTACGTGGACGTCGTACGGCAGGTGCTGCGCCGCGAGGCGCCGGTGGCGGTGGACGGACGGTTCCACCCCCTCCCCTACCGGGGCCCGGACGGCACCGGGCTCGGCAAGCCGCTCAAGCCGATCACCCATCCCCTGCGCCGCGACCTCCCCGTCCTCCTCGGCGCCGAGGGCCCGCGGAACGTCGCCCAGACGGCCCGCATCGCCGACGGCTGGCTGCCGCTGTACTGGGCGCCGAGCCGGCCCGAGGTGTACGGGGACGTGGTGCGCACGTTGCCTGAGGGGTTCCTGGTGGCGCCGATGGCCCGGGTGAAGGTGTGCGACGACGTCGCCGAGGGGCTGCTGCCCGTGAAGGCCATGCTCGGCTTCTACATCGGCGGGATGGGGAACGCGGCCCGCAACTTCCACGCCGACCTGATGGCCCGCATGGGGTACGAGGCCGAGGCCCGGCGGATCCAGGAACTGTTCCTCGCCGGGCGCCGGGAGGAGGCCGTGCTGGCCGTGCCGGACGCCTTCGCCGACGAGATCTCCCTGGTCGGCCCGCGCGAACGCATCGCCGAGCGGCTGGAGTTGTGGCGCGCGGGCCCGGTGACGGACCTGCTGGCCCTGTCACCGGACCCGCACAGCCTGCGGGTGCTGGCGGAGCTGAACTCCTAGCCCTTGGTGAGCTGGGAGCCGGAGGGCACCTGGTCCTTGACCGGGGCGCCGGCGCTCTGGCCCGCGTCCTTGACCTTGCTGATCATGTCGCCGAAGGGGCCGACCGCGCCCTCGTCGCCCTTGCGGAGCTTGGACGGCAGGTTCTTCAGGGCCTCGATGCCACTGGTGAGGGGCGCGAGCGCCTTGGAGAGGGTCGGGTCGGCCTGGGCGTTCTTCTGGGCCGCCTTGAGCCGGTTGTAGGCGAAGGCGCCGGCCAGGGCGGCCTTGACCAGGGCCAGCTTGCGGCCCTTGGCGCCCTTCTTGAACTTGCCGGCCTTCCAGGGCTTCACGATCCACTGGTAGGTCGCGCCGGCGGCGAGGCCCGCGTCGATCACGAAGCGGGTCTTGGCGAACTTGCGCTTCTCCGCGGACGTGGTCGGGCTGGGGGTGACGGCGGCGGGCTCGGCCCGCACCTCCCCGGTCTCCTGCGCACTGCTCGTCGTGCTGGTCCTGGTACTGCTCGCCTGCTCACCGCCGCAGGCCGTGGCACCGGCCACCAGGGCACAGCACAGGGTGAGCGCCACGACGAGGCGCCGTATCGGTACGGGCACGAGGTCCTCCGGACGTGTCCTCCCCGAGCGGTCTGCTTCCTCCGGCAGCCTCACCCGAGCCGGCCGGATCCGCCACCCGGGGGACGCCGTCCGGGTGCCGTCCCGGTTCCGTCCGGGTCCTGTCCGGGTTTCACCGGCCGTCGCCCGGCAATCCGCAAGGTATGTCCCCTCGATATCGCAACGGTGCGAATCAGGCCGGGACGGTCATCGCGATCGTCGCCGACATCATGGCGCTGATACTCGGCCTGTGGATCCTGATGTACCTGCTGGACGCGAACCGGGCCAACAGCCTGGTCCAGTTCGTCCACGACGCGGCCTCCTGGCTGGCCGGGTGGTCGCACGACCTGTTCACCTTCGACAAGGCATGGGCGCGGGTCGTCGCCGGATACGGCCTCGCCGCCGTGGTCTACCTGTTCGTGGGCCACGCCATCGCCAACCGGATGCACCGGCACTGACCGCTCAGCGGCAGCAGTCGGGATCGAGCCCCGCCGGCAGAAGGTCGCCGCCGAACACCGCGCACGTGGCGTCGTGGCCGCCCAGTGCGGCCACGGCCAGCAGCAGGGAGCCCGCCGTCCAGGTGGTCAGCTCGCGGGGCCAGATCGCGTCGTCGTCGAAGACGTAGCCCGTCCAGTACAGGCCGCTGTCCGGGTCCCGCAGGTGCTGGATGGACTGGAGGATCTCCAGGGCGCGGTCGGACTCGCCCATCGCCCACAGGGCCAGGGCGAGTTCGGCGGACTCGCCGCCGGTCACCCACGGGTTGGGCACCACGCAGCGCACCCCGAGCCCGGGGACGACGAACCGGTCCCAGTCCGCCTCGATACGGGCCTTGGCCTCCGCTCCGGTGAGCGCGCCGCCGAGGACCGGGTAGTACCAGTCCATCGAGTAGCGGTCCTTGTCCAGGAAGCGCTCGGGGTGGCGGCGGATCGCGTGCCGCAGCGCCCCGGCCGCCAACTCCCAGTCCGGCTGGGGCTCTTCCCGCTCCTCGGCGATGGCGAGGGCACAGCGCAGGGCGTGGTGGATCGAGGAGCTGCCGGTGAGCAGGGCGTCGGCGGTGGGCGTGCCGTCGTCCTCGCGGCGCCAGCCGATCTGCCCGCCCGACTGCTGCAGGCGCAGCACCCACTCGACGGCCGCGTAGACGGTCGGCCACATCCGGTCCAGGAACGTGTCGTCGCCGGTGGACAGGTAGTGGTGCCAGACGCCGACGGCTATGTAGGCGACGAAGTTGGACTCGCGGGCGCGGTCGGTGACCTCGTCGTGGGCACCGTCGGCGTAGGCGGCGTACCAGGAGCCGTCCTCGTTCTGGTGCCGGGCGAGCCAGCCGTAGGCCCGCTCGGCGGCCTCGTGCTCGCCGGCCGCGTCCAGGGCCATGGCGGCCTCGGTGTGGTCCCACGGGTCGAGGTGATGCCCGCGGAACCACGGGATCGCGCCGTCCTCCCGCTGCACGGCGAGGATGCCGCGGACGGTCGCGGCGGCCTGCTCGGCGGTGAGGACCCCGGGCAGGACGAGGTGTTCCGTCCGGGGGGTGGTCACTTGGCGGCCACCCCGTCGGTCTCGGCGAGCCGGGGCAGGTGCGGCTTGGTCGCGTAGACCACGAAGCTCTTGCCGATCAGCGGGTTCAGCGCCTGCTCGGCGAGCCGGGTGGCGAGCGGCTTCTTCATGATGTCCCAGACCAGCAGCTTGTGGTACGCCCGCACCGGCAGCGCCTTGTCGTTGTCGACGCCGAACGCGCACTTCAGCCACCAGTACGGCGAGTGCAGCGCGTGCGCGTGGTGGGTGCCGTACGGCTTCAGGCCCGCCTCGCGGACCTTCCCGACCAGTTCGTCCGCCTTGTAGATGCGGATGTGGCCGCCCTCGACCTCGTGGTAGGCGTCGGACAGCGTCCAGCAGACCTTCTCGGGGCCGTAGCGCGGCACGGTGATCGCGATGCGGCCGCCCGGCTTGAGCACGCGCACCATCTCCGCGAGCACGCCCTTGTCGTCGGGGATGTGCTCCATCACCTCGGAGATGATGACGACGTCGAAGGACTCGTCGGGGAAGGGCAGGGCCAGCGCGTCGCCCTCCATCGCGGTGGCGGTGGCGCCCTCCGGTGCCTCCCCGGCCTCCTTCATCGCCGCGAACCACTTGGCGACCTCGCGGATCTCCTCGCCGTTCTGGTCCAGCGCCACGACCTGGGCGCCGCGCCGGTAGCACTCGAAGGCGTGCCGGCCGGCTCCGCAGCCGAGGTCCAGGACACGGTCGCCGGGGGCGAGCGGGAACCGGGAGAAGTCGACGGTCAGCACGTGGCCCTGCTTTCGGAGGAGACGCCTGCAACACTTGCCGGGGCCGCGGAGCGGCCGGGGGTCGGGGCCGCGGAGCCGCTGTGGCCCGCCGCGGGGCGGTGGGGGCCCGCGGAGCGGGCGATGGCCTCGCGGTAGTGGGCGACCGTGCCCTCGGCGGCGCGGGCCCAGGTGAAGTTGCGCAGCACCCGTTCGCGGCCCGCACGGCCCAGCCGCACCCGCAGCTCCGGGTCGCCGAGCAGCCGGCTCAGCCCGGCGGCCAGCGCCCCCGCGTCGCCGGGCGGTACGGCCAGACAGGTCTCCCCGTCCGGGCCGGCGACCTCGGGGATCGCGCCGCCGGTGGTGGCGAGCAGCGGGGTGCCGGTGGCCATGGCCTCGGCGGCGGGCAGCGAGAAGCCCTCGTACAGGGAGGGCACGCAGGCCACCTCGGCGGAGCGGATCAGGTCGACCAGTTCGGCGTCGGAGATGCCCTTGACGAAGTCCACGGCGCCTTCGAGGCCGTACCGCTCGATCGCCTGGGCGACCGGGCCCTTCTGCGGGCGCTTGCCGACGACGACGAGGTGCGCGGCCGGGTGCTCGGTGCGCACCTTGGCGAGCGCCTCCACGAGGAACACCAGCCCCTTCAGCGGCACGTCCGCGCTGGAGGTGGTGACGATCCGGCCCGGCACCTCGGGGACGGCCGGATTCGGCGAGAACAGGTCGGTGTCGGCGCCGATGTGGACGACGTGGACCCGGTCGTCGCGGACGCCGAGGTGGTCCACGATCTCCTGGCGGGAGCTGCCGGAGACGGTGAGGACCGAGGGCAGCCGGCGGGCGACACGCTTCTGCATCCGGGTGAAGGCGTACCAGCGGCGCACCGAGTAGCGGCGCTGCCAGGTGTCGGCGGCGTCCAGCTCCAGCTGCCGGTCCACGGTGATGGGGTGGTGGATCGTGGTGACCAGGGGGGCGCCGATGTCGCCCAACAGGCCGTACCCGAGGGTCTGGTTGTCGTGGACGACGTCGAACTCGCCGCGCCGGGCGCGCAGATGGCGGCGGGCGCGCAGCGAGAAGGTCAGCGGCTCGGGGAAGCCGCCGGTCCACATGGTGCCGACCTCCAGGGCGTCGATCCAGTCCCGGTACTCGTCCCGCCCGGGGGTGCGGAACGGGTCGGGCTGGCGGTAGAGGTCGAGGCTGGGCAGCTCGGTGAGGGTGAGACCGGGGTAGCCCTCGTCGAGGACGGGGTACGGCTGCGAGCCGATCACCTCGACGCGGTGGCCGAGCCGGGCCAGCTCGCGCGAGAGGTGTCGTACGTAGACACCCTGCCCGCCGCAGAACGGGTTCCCCTTATAGGTGAGGAGCGCGATGTCGAGCGGTCGCTCGCCGTCGGCAGCGGGTTCCTGATCGGCACCCGCTTCCCGGGCCTCAGCGGTCACTCCGTGCCCCCTTCTGCCTGCACTGTCCCGCGAGACTACGACGGGACGCTAATCTAGAACAAGTTTCAGACTTGATCGTTCAAGAGGCTCTGAATCTACCGGCAGGTAGGGGCGCTGTGAGCAGTGGATCAGGTGATTCGCGCCACGGCGCGCGGCCCTGCCATCCTGTCTGATCACGAGCCCTACAGACACCCTCACCGACTGTCACGGAACGGGACCCATGCCTGCGGAAGCCAGCACCTCGCGCCCGGCCTCGTCACCCCTCACGGAGCGGCAGGAGGCCCGCCGGCGCAGGATCCTGCACGCCAGCGCGCAGCTGGCCAGCCGGGGCGGGTTCGACGCGGTGCAGATGCGCGAGGTCGCCGAGTCCTCCCAGGTCGCCCTCGGCACGCTGTACCGCTACTTCCCGTCCAAGGTGCACCTGCTGGTCGCCACCATGCAGGACCAGCTGGAGCACATGCACGGCACCCTGCGCAAGAAGCCGCCCGCGGGCGACACGGCGGCCGAGCGGGTCGCCGAGACCCTGATGCGGGCCTTCCGCGCCCTCCAGCGCGAGCCGCATCTGGCCGACGCGATGGTCCGTGCGCTCACCTTCGCCGACCGCAGCGTCTCGCCGGAGGTCGACCAGGTCTCCCGCCAGACCACCGCGATCATCCTGGACGCGATGGGCCTGGCGGACCCGACCCCCGAGCAGCTCTCCGCGGTCCGCGTCATCGAGCACACCTGGCACTCGGCCCTCATCACCTGGCTGTCGGGCCGCGCCTCCATCGCCCAGGTGAAGATCGACATCGAAACGGTGTGCCGCCTGATCGACCTGACGGACCCGGCCGCGCGCAGCTGACCGACCCGACGGATCCGGCCCCTCGCCTCCGGTCCGGTCACCCCCGCCTCCGGCGCCGCAGCGCCCCCAGGAGCCGGTCGAGCACCTTGAGCGCCGCGGTGCGCCGGGCCGGCCGGCGGGACCACACGGCGGGCAGGACGACCCCGGCCCAGACGGCGAGGAAGACGAGCGCGGCGAGCAGGACGGGCAGCTGAGCGGCGACCGGCAGCTGAAAGATCACGGCATTCCCTCCGGGACGAACGACCGACGACGTGCACGACGACCTTCGCCCCCTGGCGCACCCTTCTGGCCGTACCCCGAATCCCCCCGAACTCCGGGCGAAACCCGCAGGTCAGGCCGTACCCTTCGGAGACATCCGCCGAATCGCACCGAAGGGGTGGGGAGTTGGCCGCACCACCGGCGGGTCCCGTCGCGGACTTCTGCGCCGAACTGCACCTCCTGGTGCGCAAGTGCCGCGTGTCGCAGGGCGAGATCGCCGAGGTGCTCGGACTGCGCAGCACCAGCACGGTCTCGGAGCTGCTCAACGGGCGGCGGCGGAAGGTGCCGGACTGGGACGTCGTCCGGAAGATCGTGAGCCTGTGCACCGAGCGGAACGGATCCCAGGCGCCGCCCCCGGGGATGAACCTCGACGCCGGGTACTGGAAGAGCAGGCACACGGAGCTGGAGCGGACGGCGGAGACGGCGCCCGAGCGGGTCGGGCGGCTACCCGGGCCGGTGGCACCGGTGCCCACGCCGCGCGTCCATGCGACGGACTGCGTCGAGATGGGCGTCGGGGAGGCGGTGCGGCTGTTGGCCGGGGGCCGCGAGCAGCTGATGGCCGCGGTGGACACGCTGATGACTCCGCCACGAGGCGACCGAGAGGAGCCTCATGCCCTGGCCCGTCTCCTGCGCTACCTCCCGGGGCGCGTACGAGCGGCACACGGGGTCGAACGTGCCGCACTCCTCCAGGCCGCGCGTGTCGTGCTGGTGGCTGCCGCGGTGGTGAGGTCCACGAATCTCGCCGACGCCTACCCGCTGATCCGGGACCTGGCAGACGGGACCCATGGGACGCATGCGTCCCCGCTCGCGCCCTTCAGGACCGGCATCGACGCCGTCCAGGCGTCGCGCATCACCGCCGAATACCAGCGCCTGGCGGCGGTACTGGCCGATGCCTGCACCGAGTTCGCGCTGGTGGCGGGCGTGCCCTCAGCCGTCGGGGACGGCCCGGCGGCCGGCCCTGCTCCCACGGGGCTGGCCGGGCTCGGCGACCTCCTGGCGGAATGCACCGGCCGGCCGGGGGACTTCGCACCCGCCGCAGCGGTACTCCGGGCCCCGATCGCGTCCATCGATGCTCCCGGCCCGCGCCTGCCCAGCCTCGCGGACGGCTACGTCACCCCGCGCTACCGGCTCGCACCTCCGTCCCGGAACGCACGGTCCGGGGTCGCCTCGGACAAGTGGTGGGGCCGGCAGCCGTTGTACGACGACATCGAGCGGTTCCTCGCCGCCCACGTCCTCGGCCTCCCCGCCCTGCTGGCGCCGCTCCTCGTGCTCGGCCACCCGGGCGCCGGAAAGTCCCTGCTCACGAAGCTGCTGACGGCCCGGCTCCCGGCCGGTGAGTTCCGCCCCCTGCGGGTGGAGTTGCGGCACACGCCGGCGGAGACGGACCTGCAGACCCAGCTGGAACATGCGCTGAAGCGGAACACCGGACGGGAGGTGACCTGGCCGGACTGGTACGACCAGGAGCCCGGCGGCCCCCTCCCCGTGGTCCTGCTCGACGGATTCGACGAACTGCTCCAGGCCGGTGCGCACAAGCTCGGTCGCGGGCGCCAGTGGGGCTATCTGCAGGAGATCAAGGAGTTCCAGACGCGTGAGGCGGGGCTCGGCCGCCCGCTGATCGTGATCGTGACGAGCCGCACGGTGGTCGCCGACCGCGCGGACATCCCGTACACCAGTCAGGTGATCCGCCTGGAACCCTTCGACGAGCCGGAGATCGAACGGTGGCTCGCCGTCTGGAACGCCACCAACCAGGACCACTTCGCCCGGCACGCCCAGCCGCCGCTGCCCCTCGAGGTCGTCCTCCCCCACCGGGACCTGGCCGCACAGCCGCTGCTGCTGCTCATGCTGGCGCTGTACGACTCCACCGGTCACGCCCTGCGCCTGCTGGGGAACGAGGACATCAACCGCACGCAGTTGTACGACCGGCTGTTGCGGGAGTTCGTCCGCCGCCAGGTCGACAAGGACGGCCCGCTGCCTCCGGCCGAGACGGCCACCGCCGTCGACCGCGAACTGCACCGGCTGTCCGTGGTCGCCCTCTCGATGTTCCACCGGGGTGCCCAGGCGATCAGCGGCGAGGACGCCGACCGGGACCTGCGGGCACTCGGCGCCTCGGCACCCGGTGCGGCGGACGATGGTTCGGGACTGCTGTTCGGCCGCTTCTTCTTCGTGCACGAGGCGCAGGCCGTCGTCACGGAGCAGCGGCTGCGCAGCTACGAGTTCATGCACGCGACCTTCGGCGAGCATCTGGCCGCCCGGCTGATCGAGCAGGCGCTGCGCCGGCTCGCCGCGGGCCCGGCGTCGGACGACGGCGAGTCGTACGCGCTGCTGTCCTTCGCCCCGCTCACCGACCGGGCGCAACTCGTGCAGAACCTGCGGGACATGCTCGCGGCCTGGCCCGCGGACCGCGTCCGTGCCGCCTTGGTCCCGGCCCTGGTCGGCCTGTTCCGCACCGTCGGATGGGACGCCGGGCACCGCACGCCCGTCGCCTACGCGCCGGTGCGGTTGCGCAGGGCGTACCGGGATGCCGTGTACGAGGTGAACCTGCTGCTGATCGCCGTACTGGCGGCGGGTGCGGTGCTCGGCTCGCAGCTCGTCGACGCCGACGGGGACGCGGCGGACGGGTGGCGGCGGCATGCGCTGCAGTGGCAGGGGCAGCTTTCCGTGGAGTCCTGGACCGCGCTGACCTCGACGCTCCACGTCGAACGCTGCTGGCGCCCCGATCCGGGGGAACGGGGCACACAGCGGCCGGACGTGAAGATCAGCATGCGCGAGTCTCCGCTCACCGACCACGTGCTCAACTGGTCGCTCCGGACGTCTCCGCCCGGCAGGACCAGAGCGCTGTCGCCCGCGCTGGAGCGGCGGCCGGCCTTCGCGCAGCGCGTCACGGATCTGATCAGGCGGGTCTCGTTCGTCTGCGACCGCGACACCGAGAAGCTGCTGCATCTCGGCTATCCCGTGCTGCTGCAGTTCCCGACCACCGTCTCCCTCTCCGCCGACTTCGCAGGCACGGGGCACCGGTCGGCGCTGCAGCCGCTGCTCGCCCTGCTGACCCGCGACGTCTACGCACCCGAGGCACTGCCCGACCTGTACGCCGAATGCCTGCACCACTCGATCGTGCCCGAGTCGGACGAACGCAACGCCTACCTCGAAGCCGTACTGCGCCAGCTCGTCCACGACGCCCCCGACCTGCCCGACGAGGCTCTCGCGTCGGTGCTCTCCCTGCTGCGGCACGTGCTGAGCGAGGGAGAGGTGCGCATCACGGAACGGATGGAGCACGCGCTCCTGGAGTGCCTGGCCCACGCCGTGGACCGAGGGAGCCCGGCCCTGGCCGACACGTCGGCCCTGCTGCTCCCGCTCCTCGTCCGGGACGCTCCGACGCCCCTGCGGTCCCTGCTGGAGACCACTCGCCTGAGCCGTTCCACGCGCACGTGGCGCTGGTCGGGCTCCCTGACCGGCGCAGCCGCCGCCCACCGCCTCGACCAGCTCCTGGACAGCCTGGATCTGCCCGCGGTCGCCACCACCCACCCCACGGCCCTCATCAGCCTCCTGCGCCTCGCGGCGGAGCTGGGCCTGGACGACTGGCTGGCCGCGCACACGGCGGAGATCCTCGCCGCGCTGCCGCCGGCAGCCTTCGGCCTCCTCCGCCCCTTGGACCTCCCCCACCTTCGCGCGGCCCTGCCACCGGGCGCCTACGCCGGGCGGTTCGAGCAGGTGGAGCGCACCTGGCGCGGCCAGGAACCGACGCCACCCTGACGCCCCGCACATGAAAGACCTACGAGACGGGTTCCCTTCGCCGGCATGGTCCGGATCAGGTATTGGGGGTCGCCGTACGGCCTGACTGCTGCCTTCCGGCCTCTCAGCCCTACCGTCGCTGTCGGCCCGGGCGGATGCCTGAGCGTCTCGCCCAAGTCGGCTACTCCGGTGGGGCTCCCTCACTCGCCTCGTAGGCTGATACCAGCATAGAACGGGACACCGCTGACGGAACCGTCCAATTCCCACCATTTGCCAACATGGGGTCCGACGCGCCTACTCCTCCGGCGGAAACACCGCTTCCCCGCTGTCCCGCAAGGTGATCACGATCGCCTCCACCGGGCAGTTCTCGGCCGCTGCCAGGATCTGTTCGCTGGCGTCCGTGTCCGGGGCGGTCGGGCGGGACTGGCGGGCGGGGTCGAGGTGGAAGCCGGCCGGGGCGTGGTGGAGGCACTGGGCCGAGCCGATGCAGAGCGACCGGTCGACCTCTACGTGCCAGCGGTCGCCCATCGGCTACGCCCCCGCCGGGAGGTGGATCATCTTGTGCTCCAGGTACGCGCCGTACCCCTCCGGACCGAACTCCCGCCCCAGGCCCGAGTTCTTGTAGCCGCCGAACGGGCCGAGCATGTCGAGGCTGAAGGTGTTGACGGAGTAGGTGCCGGTGCGGACCTGCCGGGCGATGTCGACGCCGTGCTCGGTGTCCGCCGTCCACACGCTGCCGGACAGGCCGTAGTCGGAGTCGTTGGCGATCTTCACGGCCTCGACCTCGTCGCCGTACGGCAGCAGGCAGATGACCGGGCCGAAGATCTCCTCGCGGGCGATGCGCATGGAGTTGTCGACGTCGCCGAAGAGGGTGGGTTCGACGTACCAGCCGCGCTCCAGGCCGTCCGGGCGGCCGCCGCCGGTGAGGATCTTGGCGCCCTCCTCCTGGCCGATGCGGATGTAGTCCAGGTTCCGCTGCTGCTGGCGCCGGGCGACCAGCGGGCCGACCTGGGTGGCCGGGTCCAGCGGGTCCCCGACGACGAGCGCGCGCGCCGCCTGCGCGAAGGCGTCGGCGAACTCGTCGTAGCGGGCGCGCGGGACGAGGATGCGGGTCTGGGCCACGCAGGCCTGCCCGTTGTTCATCCAGGCCGCCGGGACGATCCCGGAGACGGCCGCCTCCAGGTCCGCGTCCGGCAGCACCAGCGCCGCCGACTTCCCGCCCAGCTCCAGGGTGACCCGGGTGAGGTGGCGGGCGGCGACCTCCATCACGCGCTTGCCGGCCGCGACCGAGCCGGTGAAGGAGACCTTGTCGACGCCGGGGTGGCCGACCAGGTACTCGCTGACCTCGCGGTCGGCGGGGACGATGGACAGCACGCCGTCCGGGAGGCCGGCCTCGCGGGCGATCTCGCCGAGGAGGTAGGCGTCCAGCGGGGACTCCGGGGACGGTTTGAGGACGACGGTGCAGCCGGCCAGCAGCGCGGGTGCCAGCTTGGCGGCGGCGACGAACTGCGGGACGTTCCAGGGCACGACGGCGGCGACCACGCCCACCGGTTCCCGCCGGACCAGGATCGGGCCCAGTACGCCGTCCCTGCGTTCCTCGTGGGGGAAGTCCCGCGCGACCCGGATCGCCGCGTCCCAGACCATCATGGCGCCGAGCGCCTGGGCGAGGACGCTCCAGGAGTACGGGGAACCGTTCTCCGAGGAGATCACCCGGGCGATCTCCTCGTGCCGGGCGGCGATGCCGTCCTTGATGCGGGTGACGACCGCGATCCGCTCCTCCAGCGTGGCCCGGGGCCAGGGCCCTTCGTCGAAGGCGCGGCGCGCGACGGCCACGGCCCGGTCGACGTCGGCCCGGGACGCGTGCGGCACCCGGCCGATGACCTCCTCGGTGTGCGGCGAGATCACCTCGATCACGTCCCGGCCCAGCGGGTCGGTCAACTCCCCGCCGATGAACAGCTGTCCGTGTTCCACGAGCTCGGTCATGGCCGACTGCCTCCCGCCGCACCGCACCGCATCCGTCGTTTCTGACGCTATTTCAGAACTGATACCAGTTCTAGTTGAAGTAGTCCACGGAAGCGACGAGAATGCCCTTGACCAGCGGTTTCCCGGCGATCAGGGGCGGGTGCGGATCCCGTGGGCCGTCAGGGATCCGTCGGGGACTTGTGGGCCGTGCGGTACATCGCGTCGACAGCCTTCCGCGTACGCGTCTCACTGCTCGGCATGAGATGGGTGTAGGTGCGGAGCGTGAACCCGGCGTCGGCATGGCCGAGGTAGGCGCTCAGGGCCTTGATGCTCTCCCCTGCGTCGATTAGGACCGAGGCGTCTACGGCTTCGCGACCCGGCGCCTGCCCCTGCTCCTGGCCGACGCACTCATCGCCGCCCAGTCCTATCAGGGCCGAGAGCGAGAGCGGGCACACGAGCTGACGGCCATGACGTACCAGGGCGCGGCCATGGTGCTCACCAAGCTCGGTGAGACCGACCTGGCATGGATCGCAGCCAACCGCGGCTTGGCAGCAGCACAGCAGTCCGGCAACCCGGTCGTCACCGGTTCTATCTTCCGATCCGTCGCGCACTGCCTGCTGTCCAACGGCCGGTTCGACGCAGCCGTCCAGCTGGTCGGAGACGCGGGCGAATACCTCAGGCCTGGACTCCAGGAGCCGACTCCCGAGTTCCTGTCCATCTACGGAACCCTGTTCCTGGCCGGGTCCATGGCCTCAGCCCGTGCGGACGACCGGACCACCACGCGGACCCTCCTGGACGAGGCGAAACGGGCAGCCGACCGACTCGGCACCGACGCCAACCACGTCTGGACCGCCTTCGGGCCGACGAACGTCGCCATTCATCGAGTGGCCACGGCGGCTGAGCTGGGCGACATGCAGGTCGCGGTCGACCTCGGCCCGCAGATCGACACGACAGGACTGCCGACGGAACGCCGTACGCGACACAACCTCGAAGTAGCCCGAGCCCTCAGCGCCTACAACCGGATGGACGACGCGCTGGCCAAGGTCCTCGAAGCAGAGAGCTGGGCACCGGAGCAGGCGCGGAGCCACTACCTGGTACGGGAACTGGTGCTCACCTGGGTGCAAGGGCGGCGCGGCCGGCCGAGCCGGAACCTGGCGGACCTGGCCGACAGGCTGCGCGTGGTCTGACCTGGGTACCCTCGGCTGCATGGCGCCGAATGCACACGAAGCGAAGATGGCGCACCCGCGTATGGCAGCGGGTGCGCTCTTCTTTGATGCCGTCGGACGAGTCCTCATGGTCGAGCCCTCCTACAAGGACTACTGGGAGATCCCCGGCGGGTACGTCGAGACCGGCGAGTCCCCGCTGCACGCCGCCATCCGTGAGGTCCAGGAGGAGCTGGGGATCACACCTCCCATCGGGCGCCTACTCGCGGTCGACTGGGCCCCCAACGAGGCCGAGGGCGACAAGGTGCTGTACCTGTTCGACGGCGGCCAGCTCACCCAGGACCACCTGGAAGCGATCACCTTGCAGCCGGAGGAGCTGAAGAGCTTCGCGTTTGTCCCTCCGAAGCAGATCACCGAGCGTACGATCCCGCGCCTGGCCCGACGCATCCTCGCAGCCGCAGAGGCCCGCAACGAAGCTGCACCGGTCTACCTTGAACACGGACAGAAGCCTGGCAGCGAGGCGGCATGACGACGCCCCGGACCATGAGCCGAGAGGAAGCCATCCTGCTCGTGCAGCGACTCATGGACGCCGACTACGCCGACGAGGCGGAAGCCGACCAGCTCATCGCAGCAGTGAAACGCGGTCTCGGCTGCCCACACATCAGTGACTACATCTTCTGGGACCTCGATCCGCAGCTGACGGCTGAGAAGGTCGTGGACCGAGCACTGGCCCACGAGCCGTTCGCTCTGTGATCATAGTGCGGTAAGACTTTCCCTACTTCATCAAGGCCCGCGCACGGCGCGGGCGCGCGCCGCCTGTACGGCGGGGCCGCCGCCCTGTCTTCGCCAGCGGCGGCCCCGCCCGGCGGCGCGCCGGCGGCAGCGGGCATGCAGGGGAAGACACCCTCTGTGGCTGGGGCGGTCGGCTCCACGGCTTTAGGCAGCCAATTTGGCGCGAGCCTCGAAGATCATGGCCCAAGATCGGGCACTAACGGGCAGGCTCACAAACCTGCCCGATCCGCTGGCTAGCGTAATGGGCCATGATCACTCGCGCCAAATCAGCTCCAGCCCAAAGGCGTTCCACCGACCTTTTGGCGCAGGGAGTCGTCCGAGCTATGAGAAATGCGTGGTCATGTGACTCAAGAAGTCATCTGCCGCCATCTCTTGAGTGGAGCTGCCGACCCTTACGAAGAAGCGACCATCATAGCTGATTGGCTTCCCAACCGACTTCGGCCTCATCTCCCATAGCAGCAAGCCGTCACAGTAGACGGGCTTGAAGGTGTGAGCCAAGCTATTAGCGAACTCCGGCGCGAGTTTGGAGGTTTGAATCTTGCTCTGCCATTTACGCCACCACTTATCAACATCATACCCGAGGTGGCTGATCTGCTCTGCGGTGCCAACAACAAGTTGGCCCTGAATAAGAAGAGCCTTGACACCGAAGAGCTGTTCAAGCCGAGCTGCCGCAGACGGCTTGTCTGCTACACCTATCAGAATCAGCCCCTCAGCAGCCTTCCCCTGGTTAGCCATTCCAACGGCTGTTTGGATCACTTGCTCGAACAGCTCGGCATCTTCCGCCGGCGGATCAGAGAGAGTGCAGAATCCCTGCTTCAGCTCGATGAGAGGTTCTTCAGCGATTGGCCCCTGAAGAAGGGAATCGATGTACATACGCGAATTCAGTTGGATGGTAGCGCGTCGCGGCTCCGGCTTATAGAAAGCCCTCTTCAGTTTTTTCTTAACGTCCGGATAGAGGGCCTGCTTTTTCTCCTTACCCCAGGCACTGCCTCCCGTGGGAATGGAAAGGCCTCGACCCCAGAAGTTGTCCAGGACAGTACGCACAGCGTCGTGGGACTTCGGGACCATGCCATCGTCGAACGTCAGGGAATACAGAGCCGCGAAAACAGCTTGGAACTGCCGCTGCGTTCCTTTGTCGTAAGTCTCGAGCTTCACCATGTGCCGACCGAGTGAGCCATGCCCTTGCATGACATCGTCGATCAGGCCGACGACGGAGAGGATCCTCTGGTGCAGTTCCTCTACGCCTACAGCGTCAACTGCTCGGTTCACCTCTTCGGACGAGGCACTGCGGATCTTCCTATGAACCCCGTAGGCCATGTCACGGTTCTGCCAACCGCTGGTTGGCCAGGGGCGAATCACGGCATCAAGGACCAGATCCAACACCATTTCTTCATCACCAGAAGACCTGATGTCGTCTTGCGCGACAATGTCATGGCGGACCCAGAACATGTCTTCCATGGCGAGACCATACTGAAGTCCTCGACGAGAGATGCTCAACTGATCCATATCGTTCAGAGCAACGGTTTCAGAGAACGTCCCGTCCCCCCGGATTGAGGCACTAGCCCGCCTAACCACATCAGCGAGCGACCCCAGAACTCCCGCCTGTCGGATTTCCTGAAGACTCAGGCGCCTACCGCCGCTATTAATGCGACGGAACACTTCGTCGATTGCGGAAGTGGACGCATCCCGGTAAATGGAAACCGGGATCTGATAATTCGCAATAGCGAGCGATTCGGATCGCGAAAGCTTCTCCTCGCCCTGCTCAATGTCGCCGCCGTCAAGGCGTGCTTTCGTGTCGCCGATCGTATCAAGGTCGAAGTATTTGCCATCGTAGGCAAATTTATTCTCCATGAAGGAGAAAAATGCGTCCAGACGCTGCAGACCGTCGATGATCTCGTACGTTTCTACGCCGGACTTTTTGCGCTGTGCCAGCAGGATCAAAGGGATGGGTAGCTCGTTGACCACAGAGTCGATGAGCTTCACTTTCTCTTCGACGCTCCATACCAGCTTGCGCTGATAGCGCCGGTTGACGGAAAGCCTCTTATTGAAGTAGAGATTGTAAAGGGTTTGAAGGCTCTGCCCCTGCACGGAAAGCTCAGAACTCTGCACGGGCTAACCCTAGGTTCATCACAATGTCTTTGCAACGGACTTGACAAAAGTGGGCGATCCGTCCGCACCCCTGCGCCGTTGGGCCTTCAGGTGGCCGCTGGCTAGTCCTGTTGGTGAGGCAGACCGGTGATCAGTAGGCCGACATAGCGGCTTCGCCCGTCGCACCTGTCGGCAGTGACGGCAGCGCTGACGGCAGCCATGGCGGACGGCAGCAGCGCTTGGCGACCCGGCGCGGCGGCGCTGGTCGATCGGACCAGCGCACCACGGCGTGCCCGAATCTTCTAAGCGCCGGCACTGGCGCCACGAGCACCGCTCTAAAGGCTGGGCCGTCTCTGGGCCGTCCGGCAGTAACCAACATCGACAAGCGATGACGGGGAGCGGAGACATCAGCACAGGTCAGCTCAACGCCCCACCGCATCCGTCGACTTGAGCACCCACTGAAACCAGTTCTAGTTATAGTGGGCCATGGCCGTGGGGCGGAGGGGCGGAGGTCCATGGTGGTGGCGTTCGATCACGGCGGGGGTGTGCGGGCCGTTCAGGTGCCCATCCCGGACAACCCCCTCGGGTACACGCTGGTGTACGTGGTGGACACCGACCGGGGTCCCGTACTGATCGACACCGGGTGGGACGACCCCGGGTCCTGGGAGGCGCTGGCGGCGGGGTTGGCGGCCTGCGGCACGGGGGTCGGGGAGGTGTACGGCGTCGTCATCACTCACCATCACCCGGATCACCACGGTCTGTCGGCGCGGGTGCGTGAGGCCTCCGGCGCCTGGGTGGCGCTGCACGCGGCGGACGCGGCGATCGTGCGGCGGACGCGGGAGACCCGGCCGGAGCGGTGGTTCTCGTACATGGCGGCCAAGCTGACGGCGGCCGGGGCGCCGGAGGAGCACGTGGCGCCGCTGCGGACGCCCCGCGCGCGGACCCTGCCCGGCCTCTCCCCGGCCCTGCCCGACCGGGAGATCGTGCCCGGCGAACTCCTCGACCTGCCCGGCCGCCGGCTGCGTGCGATCTGGACCCCCGGGCACACGCCGGGCCATGTCTGCCTGCACCTGGAGGAGGAGCACCCGGCCCGACTCGCGGGCCACGGGCGCCTGTTCAGCGGCGACCACCTGCTGCCCGGGATCACCCCGCACATCGGCCTGTACGAGGACCCCGACGACGCGACGGTCACCGATCCCCTGGGGGACTACCTGGACTCCCTTGAGCGGATCGGCCGGCTCACCCCCGCCGAGGTCCTCCCGGCCCACCAGCACCCCTTCACCGACGCCCCGGGCCGCGTCCGCGTCCTGCTCGACCACCACGAGAGCCGTCTGGCCGGCCTCCTCGCCCTCCTCGCCGAGCCCCTCACCCCGTGGCAGCTCGCCGAGCGCATGGAGTGGAACCGCCCCTGGAACGACATCCCCTACGGCTCCCGCAACATCGCCGTTTCGGAGGCGGAGTCCCACCTGCGCCGCCTGGTGGAACTGGGCCGGGCGGAACCGGTACCGGGCAGCGACCCGGTGACGTACGCGGCCGTGTAGCCCGTACGCCTCAGCCGGCCCCCACCCACCCCGCTCGCCTCACCCCAATCCCGCCGACTCCCGCTCGGCCTCCGTCAGCGGCGGCCCCGCCAGTGGACCCTTGCGCGGGCCGAAGCAGACGTTCCACAGCATGTCCGGGGCGAACAGGCGGGCCGCCGGGGTGCGCAGGCTCATCACGTCCAGCAGGCCGCGCAGGGCGCGCGGGTTCTCGGAGCCGGCGGCCACGGCCTTGTCGACGTAGGCGGTGACGAGGCGTTCGACGAAGGTCGGCGGCTGGGGCGCGGCCCCGGGGTAGTAGGCGTCCTGGCCGACCGCGAGGTTCCACGCGTTGCCGACCGGCCGGGCCACCGCGCGCTGGACGCGGCGGGCGGTGCCGGGGGCGGTGGGGCCGTACCGGTCGAGGGTCCGGCCGAGGGCGAGGGCACTCTGCGCGGCGACGGACAGGCCGTGGCCGTAGACCGGGTTGTAGCCGGCGACGGCGTCGCCGAGGACCGCGAAGCCCTCCGGCCAGGCCGCGGCCTTCTCGTAGAAGCGGCGGCGGTTGGCCGTGCTGCGGGTGATCACCGGGTCGGTCAGCGGCTTGGCCTGGGCGAGGAGCCGGCCGATCACCGGGTCCTTCAGGCCGGTGAGCGCGAAGTGCTCGAACGCGTCGGGGTCGGCGGAGGGTTCGCCGCCCCGGGTGCCGGAGAGCGTGACCAGCCAGCGGTCGCCCTCGATCGGTACGACGACCCCGCCCCGGCCGGGCGCGTCGCGCGGGTCGGCCTGCACGTTCACCACCGGGTAGCGCAGGGTCGCCGTGGCGCCGGGGGCCGCGTAGACCCGGCTGGCGTAGGTGACGCCCGCGTCGACCACCCGCTCCTCGACCGGGGCGTGGCCCAGTGCCTGCAGCCAGGTGTCCGCGTGGGAGCCGCGCCCGCCGGCGTCGATCACCAAGTCGGCGTGCAGCGTCTCACCGGCGGCCACGCGGACGCCGGTCACCCGGTGCCGGTCGCCGGCCAGGCCCGCCACCCGGGTCCCGTCGCGCAGGGTGATCCGGCGCCGGGCGAGGACGTCGGCGCGGATCACCGCGTCCAGCAGGTCCCGGCTGCACACGATCATGTGGTGGCGGGAGTCGGTGAACCGCCTGAACCACTGCCCGGACGGCGCCTTGCTGACCAGGTCGCGCATCACGCCGATGAGCCCGGCGCCCTGCGCGGTCAGTTCCCCGGTGATGCCCGGCAGCAGCTGCTCCAGCGCGGCCACCCCGCCGGACCAGAGCAGATGCGCGTGCCGCGCCTGGGGCAGACCCTTGCGCGGCTCGGGGCCCGCCGGCAGCCGGTCGGCCTCCACGATCGTCACCTCGTGGAAGCGGCTGGCGAGCACGGACGCGGCGAGCATGCCGGCCGTGCTGCCGCCGATGACGAGCGCGGTACGGCGGGCGGTGGGTATGTCAGGCATGTGAGGTGAGACCTTCCGTGGCGACCGCCTGCCGGCGGAACCTTTCTACGGCCGCCGCGTGGAGGCGCAAGGCGTGGGCGACGGACTCCAGTTCGCTGTCCGGGACGGAGACGGAGCCGGGGTGGCCGTCCGGCAGCGGACGGTCGCGGTCCTCGGGCGCGTGCAGCGCGTCGGCCGCGACGAGGATGTCCACCGCGGCCGCGATGCCCCGGGCGGCGGATTCCGGGTAGCCCACCGCTTCCGCCGCCTGCCGCGTCCGCTCCCGCCGGTGCGCGCTCAGGTGCGGGGCCAGCTTGAGGAGGCCGTCGTTGATGGCGGCCCGGCGCAGCTCCAGGCGGAGGGCGGCACCGCTGACCCGGCCGGTCGCGGGCGCCGCCGGCGCGGTGACGGTCAGCATGGTCTGCCACAGCGGCTTCAGGCGCCGGTGCGTGCGCACCAGCCGCCGGTGCTCGGCCGCCCACGGCCCGGCCTGCCCGGCGAGGAAGCCGACGGCCACCAGGACCGCCTCGGCGATGGCGAACGGCGGGGCGACGTACGTGGACAGCCAGTCCCAGTCCCGGCCGCTCCACCGGGCGCCGATCGCGGCGAGCTTGGCCAGGTCGAAGATGAGCCCGAGGGCGTAGGCCTCCTGGAGGAAGATCACCGCCCGGCGCAGCCAGGTGTCCTCGATCTCCCGGAACCAGGCCCACAGCATGCCCGCCGCGACCAGCGCGGACACCAGGTGGGCGACGAGGTAGAGCAGGACGAACTCGCGCATCCAGGGCGTGCCGGCGTAGTAGGTGTCGAGGTCGCGGGTGCGCTCCACGCGGTGGTCGCCGAGCAGGAACGTCGTCCACAGGCCGACGATGATGACGGTGTACGCCATCCAGACCAGCCGGGTGCGGCGGCGGCGCACGGCGGACGGCGGCTCCCGCCAGGTGATGATGAGCCACAGGCAGGCACCGCAGTACGCGGTCAGCAGCGAATAGACCCACAGGCCTGCGAAGTTGGGGATGCCGGAGAGTACGTTGATGCGGTGCAGGTTGGCCGGCGGCAGCGAGGCGAAGACGATCGCGCCGATGCCGAGCAGCAGCGCGGTGGCCCGCAGGATCGGGTCCTGCCAGGCGCGCCGCAGCAGCGGCAGCTTGATCACGAAGGCCACGGCGAGCAGGGCGGCCGGGACGGCGTAGGCGGCGAAGGAGCCGGCGAGGTCCCAGCGCATCACGGCCCGCCGATGTTGCCCAGGGAGGACGACAGCCGGTCGGTGAGGGTGTCCTGCGTCATCCGGCCGGCCGCGCCCGGCCCGACGACCTTGGAGAACTTCGCCGCCAGGCGCAGCCCGCACTCCTCGGCCTCCCACTCGGCCTCGGCCGCCGCCGCGGCGGGCGAGCGGGTGGCCATGGCCGCCACCCGGTCCCAGGGGACGTCGTCCTCGGCGCGGGACAGCAGCCGGCGGGCGGCGGCGGGCAGTCCGGCCGGGTAGTGCACGTCCAGCGTGCCGTAGTGGATGTGGCCGATCTCGTGCCCGGCGATGACGAACTTGTGCGGGTCCGGGGCGCGTTCCTCGACCACGACGATGTAGTCCTCGTCCCGTGCCAGGGTGATCCCGGAGACGTCGAGGCCCGGCGGGAAGGCGACGAACTTGAGCCGGACCGGGCGGTCCAGCTGGGGACTGAGCGTGGCGCACAGCGCGTGCAGGAAGGCCTCCGGCCCGGTCGGCGGGGTGAGGCCGCGGACGGTGTCGCGTACGAGCCGGTCGAGGAAGCGCCTCGGGGACCTCGGGTGCTTGGAGGGGGCCGCCGGCCGAGGACGCCTGGCCGGCTTCGGGGCCCCGGCGGTCGGTTCAGGCACGCCCGGTGCCCTCCGCCCGCTCGGAGGCAATGATCATCTCGGCCAGGTCGGCGAGGGTGGCGAGCTGCCGGGCGTTCATCTGCGGGGCCCGGGCGGCCAGTCGTACCAGCCCGCTCTCGCGCAGCCGCAACAGCGGGTCCGCCTCGGCCTCCAGGGCCTGCAGCACCGGTTGCAGCGCCTCGTGCAGCGCCTCCGGCTCGTCCGCCGTGAAGAAGCCCGCGGGCAGGCCGAAGAAGCGGCGCAGCCGGTCGGCGTGTTCCAGGCTCGGCATCCCGCTCTTGCGCCACTCGCTCAGCCACTGCCGGCTGGTTCCGGCGATCCGGGCCAGCTCGTCCAGCGAGTACCGCTTGCCGTCCGGGCGGCGCCGGCTCTCACGGATGAAGTCCAGCCGCTGGCGCACGCGTTGGGCCAGGCAGGCCTCGGGGGCCCGGCCGCCGGAGAGCAGTTCGACGACGACGCCCACGGGGATGCCGGTGCGGTAGGAGAGGCCGGCCACGTCGAGGGCCTCCGGCAGTCGTCCGGGGCGGCCGGTCAACTCGCCGAGCCGGTCCAGGACATCGGCCAGCGAGGCGTAGGCGTCACTCACCGAGGTCCCCCCTGGGCGTGTCATCCGTTCGGTGGCTGGGCTGACGCGAGGCTACCCGTTCGCCCGTTCGGCGACCAGACGTGACAACGCTCCCTGCCTAATAACGCAGCTATCGTTGACAGTTAGGGGCGCCGTGGGTGAGGATCACTGCACGGAGAGCAAGATCCGACCCGCCCCGGGTGCCGCCTATGGGGGAGCGGCACCCGGGGTGTTTCTTGTCCGCCCTCTCCTCGAGGAAGGTCCAGGCACCATGGCGCAGCCCGTCGTGCTCCTCGGGGCCGGCCGCCGGGAGACGTGCGACGAGTTCCCGCTGGCCCGGATCGCCGCGCTCCGCCCGGTCGTCCTGGTCGACCCGGACCCGCCCGCCTGGGCGCGCCCGTACCTCTCGGCGCACCTCGCGGCCGACCCGGCCCGGGAGACCCAGGCGGCGGAGGCGGTCCTGGCCCACACGGCCGGGCATCCGGTCGCCGGCGTCCTGACCTGGTCCACCGAGCACCTGGCCGCCGCCGCGCGGATCACCGGCCGGCTGGGCTTACCGGGCCTGCCGTACGAGACGGCCGCGGCCTGCGCCGACCCGGTGGCGTTACAGGCCCTGCTCCTGCGGCACCGGCTGCCGACGGCCGGCCCCGGTGACCCGGAGCAGACGCCCGACCCGCTGGTGTCCGCCGAGACGGTGGTCCTGGACGACGAGGTCCGCATCGTCGCCCTCACCCGTACGACCCCGGGCCCGCCGCCCGCCCGTGTCGCGCTGCGGCACTGCGTCCACGCCCACGACGGCCTCCTGCACAACCGTTTCCTGCGCCAGTGCGTCGAGCGGACCGTCCGCGCCCTGGGCCTGGCCCACACGGTCGCGCACGTCACCCTCCGGCTGACGGCCCGCGGCCCCCGCGTCCTCGACGTCGCCCCGCACCTCCCCGGCGACCTGATCCCGCTGCTCGTGGAACGCGCCACCGGTGTCGACCTGGCCGCCGCCGCGGCCGCCCTCGCCACCGGCCGGCACCCCGAACTGACCCCCACCCGCCAGCGTGCCGCCGCCGTCCAGTTCGCCTACCCGACCGTGACCGGCCGCCTGACCCACCTCCGCCTGGACCCCGCCGCCGACCACGACCCGGCCGCCGACCGCATGCTCCTCACCCACCGCCCAGGCGCCCCGGTGACGGCGGCCCCGCACGCGAACACCGGCGACCGCCTGGCCCACTGGGTGGTCACGGCCGACAACCCCACGGACTGCGAAACGGCCCTGCGCCGCCTGGCCCGCCACCTGACGGCAACGGTCCTGCCGACGACCGACGTGTACGCGGCCTAGGCCCCGTCCACCGCCCCCCGGCCCGTGACCCCAATCACCGCCCCCCTGTGCCCACAGCCACCCCTCGGCCTCCGCGGGGCGGCCGGTAAAGTGGCGGGGTCGTCATCACACCCGTACGGGGGGAAGCCGGTGTAATTCCGGCGCTGACCCGCAACCGTGTGCCGCCGGAAGGGGCGGTGAGCCGGACTGCCCCGGGCGGGACGTTGACCGGCTCGCGTGCGCCGGCGGTCCGCCGCGCACGGCACCGTCGAGGTCTACGGAGCCGAGCCGCCCGGGGTGTCTCCCGTGCGCTGCCCGGCTCCCCACAGGAGAGGCAGTCGCCGACCATGAACGTCCGCCGCAGTGCCGCGGCTCTCGCCGCCGTAGGCGTGCTGGCCGCCGCCGCGCCCGCCACGGCCGCCGACCCGTCCCCGTCCGCGCCGCCGAAGGCGACGGTCCCGCACGGCCTGTACGGCAAGAGCGACCCGACGTACGACGGCGTGTGGCGGCAGTCGCTCACGCTGCTCGCCCAGCGCACCCTCGGCTACCGGCCCGCCCCCGCGGCCGTGGACTGGCTCGGCGGGCAGCAGTGCGCGAACGGCTCCTTCGCCGCCTTCCGCGCCGACACCGCCAAGCCCTGCGACGGCAAGACCAAGTCCGACACCAACAGCACGGCCGCCGCCGTCCAGGCCCTGGCCGCGACCGGCGGACACGGCGGTGCCGTCGGCAAGGCCGTGAACTGGCTGAAGTCCGTGCAGAACAAGGACGGCGGCTGGGGTTACTACCCGGGCGGCTCCAGCGACGCCAACTCCACCTCCGTCGTCATCGGCGCGCTCACCGCGGCCGGCACCGACCCGGCGAGCGTCCACACGTCCGGCAAGTCGCCGTACGACGCGCTGCCCGCCTGGTCCATCCCCTGCGACCAGGACGGCGGCGGCGCCCTCGCCTACCAGCCGGACAAGAAGGGCAAGCTGCTCGCCAACGCGGACGCGACGGCGGCCGGCGTGCTGGGCGCGCTCGGCAAGGGGTTCGCGGCGGAGGCCGGCAAGTCCCCGGCGCAGGACGCCTGCGCGGAGGCCGACCACCCCACCCGCGAGCAGGTCGCCGACAACGCCGGCGCGTACCTGGCGACGACCCTCGCGAAGACCGGGCACCTCCGGTCGACCCTGCCCGGCGCCAAGGACCAGCCGGACTACGGCAACACCGCGGACGCCGTCGTCGCGCTCGCCGCGGACGGCCGGACCGAGCCGGCGAAGAAGGCGTACGCCTGGCTGGAGAAGAACGCCGGCCCGTGGGCGGTGCAGAGCGGCCCGGCCGCGTACGCCCAGCTCATCCTCGCCGCCCACGCGATCGGCGAGCAGCCGGGCGACTTCAACGGCACCAGCCTGGTCAGCTCCCTCAACGCGCTCGGCCCGGCCCCGTACATGGACTCCGCCACGGGGCACTCGGAGAGCACGGAGAAGTCCGACGACTCGAACACCGGTGTCTGGTGGATCGTCGGCGTCGGGCTCGTCGCCGGCATCGGTATCGGCTTCCTGCTGAGCGGCCGGAAGAAGCGCCGGCCGTGACCGTCGTCCGCCGTGCCGTGCCGGTGCTCGCCGCCGGGCTCGCCGCGCTGCTACTCCTCGCCTCCGCCGGGCCGGCCGGGGCCGCCGGCTACCGCTACTGGTCCTTCTGGGAGCGCGCCGGCGGGCACTGGACGTACGCCACCCAGGGGCCGGCGACCGTCCGCCCCGACGACGGCGCGGTGCAGGGCTTCCGGTTCGCGGTGAGCGCGGACTCGGCGGACGCGAGCCGGCCGCGCGGTACGGCGGACTTCACCTCCATCTGCGCCGGTACGCCCGCCGCTTCCGGTACGAAGCGTGTCGCCCTCGTCCTCGACTTCGGCACCCGCGCGGACGCGCCGTCCGGTGAGACGCCGCCCGGTCGCCGTACGGCCTGTGCGCGGGTGCCGGAGGACGCGACCAGCGCCGACGCGCTGGCCGCCGTCGCCAAGCCGCTCCGGTACGACACCAACGCCCTGCTGTGCGCGATCGCCGGGTATCCGGAGGCGGGGTGCGGTGAGCAGGTCTCCGCCGAGAGCAAGCGGAGCGGAAGCGGAACCGACGGCGGTCCCTCGCTGGGGCTGCCGATCGGTGTGGGGGTGGTCGCCCTGCTGGCGGGGGCGGCGGTGTGGCAGGCACGGCGGCGGCGCGATGAGTCCCGGTGAGTGCGATCCGGCTCCCACCCGGCGCCGAGCGGCTGTGCACCCCGGCGCCTGGTGGGTCTGGGCGATATGCCTCGGGACCGCTGCCACCCGGACCACGAACCCCCTCCTCCTCGGGCTCCTCATAGCGGCCTCCGCGTACGTCGTGGCCACGCACCGCTCCCCCACTCCCTGGGCCCGCTCCTACACCGCCTTCGTCAAGGTCGCTCTCGCCGTCCTCCTCGTCCGCGTGCTGTTCGCGGTGGCGCTCGGCTCCCCGATCCCGGGCACGCACACCCTGCTCACGCTGCCCGAGGTCCCGCTGCCGCACTGGGCGCAGGGCATCCGGCTGGGCGGCCGGGTCACCGCGGAGGCGGTCGTCTTCGCCGCCTACGACGGGCTGAAGCTCGCCGCGCTGCTCGTCTGCGTCGGCGCGGCGAACGCCCTCGCCAGTCCGACCCGGCTGCTCAAGTCCCTGCCGGGCGCGCTGTACGAGACGGGCGTGGCCGTGGTCGTCGCCCTCACCTTCGCGCCGCACCTGATCGCCGACGTGCAGCGGCTGCGCGCCGCCCGCCGGCTGCGCGGCCGGCCGGACCGGGGCCTGCGCGGGCTGCTGCAGGTCGGACTCCCGGTCCTGGAGGGCGCGCTGGAGCGCTCGGTCGCGCTCGCCGCCGCGATGGAGTCCCGCGGCTACGGCCGTACCGCCGAGGTCCCCGCCCGGGTCCGCCGTACGACGGCCGCGCTCACCCTCGGCGGCCTGCTGGGCGTGTGCGCGGGAACGTACGGGCTGCTGACGGCGGAAGGAGGCGCGTACGGGCTTCCCCTGCTGCTCGCCGGAGTCGTCGCCGCGCTCGCGGGGCTGCGGCTGGGCGGCCGGCGTTCGCTGCGGACGCGGTACCGCCCGGACCCGTGGGGGCCGCGCGCCTGGCTGGTCACGGGCTCCGGTGCCGCGGTGGCCGCGCTGCTCACGCTCGCCTCCGTCCGCGATCCGCAGGCCCTGCACCCGGGGGTCGTCCCGCTCGTCGCGCCCGCCCTCCCGCTCTGGCCCGCCGCGGCCGTCCTGCTCGCCCTGCTGCCCGCCTTCGTCCCCCAGGAGCATCCGTGATCCGCTTCGAGGATGTCAGCGTGACCTACGAGGGTGCCGCCGGACCCACCGTCGCCGGGGTCGGCTTCGAGGTGCCCGAGGGTGAACTGGTGCTGCTCGCCGGTCCGTCCGGGGTCGGCAAGTCGACCGTGCTGGGCGCGGTCAGCGGGCTGGTCCCGCACTTCACCGGCGGCACCCTGCGCGGCCGGGTGACGGTGGCCGGCCGGGACACCCGTACCCATCAGCCGAGACAACTGGCCGACGTGGTCGGCACGGTGGGCCAGGATCCGCTGGCGCACTTCGTGACGGACACCGTGGAGGACGAACTCGCCTACGGCATGGAGTCGTTGGGCCTCGCCCCGGAGGTGATGCGGCGCCGGGTGGAGGAGACCCTGGACCTGCTGGGCCTCGCCGGACTGCGGGACCGCCCGATCGCCACCCTGTCCGGCGGGCAGCGGCAGCGGGTCGCGATCGGCTCCGTCCTCACCCCGCACCCGCAGGTACTGGTCCTGGACGAGCCGACCTCGGCGCTGGACCCGGCCGCCGCCGAGGAGGTGCTGGCCGTGCTGCAACGGCTGGTGCACGACCTGGGAACGACGGTCCTGATGGCCGAGCACCGCCTGGAGCGGGTGGTCCAGTACGCCGACCGCGTGGTCCTCCTCCCGGCCCCGGGCGCGGCCCCGGTCGTGGGCCCCCCGGCCGAGGTCATGGCCGTCTCCCCGGTCTACCCCCCGGTGGTCGCCCTGGGCCGCCTGGCCGGCTGGTCCCCCCTGCCCCTCACCATCCGCAACGCCCGCCGCCAGGCCACAGCCCTCCGGGACCGCCTGGCTCGCGCAACCACGGACCCGGGCAGCACCCTGCCGGCGCCGGCGAGCGAGCCCACCCCCGCCCGGCAGCGGCAAGGCGCGCCTGACACCCCCCGCCGCTCCCTCTTCCGCCGCCGCCCCGCCCCCGCCGACGTACCCCCGCGGACGCACACCGCCGAGGTCCACGCCCTCTCCGTCCGCCGTGACCGCGTCCAGGCCCTCCGCCACGTGGACCTGACAGTGGCCCCCGGCGAAACCATCGCCCTCATGGGCCGCAACGGCGCCGGCAAGTCCACCCTCCTCGGCTCGCTCGTCGGCCTCCTGGCGCCCACCTCCGGAGACGTCACCGTCGGCGGAGTCACCCCCCACCGCACCGCGCCCAGGGACCTGGTACGCCACGTCGGTCTCGTCCCGCAGGACCCGCGCGACCTGCTGTACGCGGACACGGTCGCCGCCGAGTGCGCGGCGGCCGACCGGGACGCCGGTGCCGAGCCCGGTACCTGCCGGTCGCTGGTGTCCGGCCTGCTGCCGGGCGTCGCGGACGGCACGCATCCGAGGGACCTGTCGGAGGGCCAGTGCCTGGCGCTCGCGCTGGCCGTGGTCCTGACCGCGCGCCCTCCGCTGCTCCTGCTGGACGAGCCGACCCGCGGCCTGGACTATGCGGCCAAGGCCCGCCTGGTCGCCGTACTGCGCGGGCTGGCGGCCCAGGGACACGCGATCGTGCTGGCCACGCACGACGTGGAGCTGGCCGCCGAGCTGGCCCACCGGGTGGTGCTGCTCGCCGAGGGCGAGGTGATCGCGGACGGCCCGACGGCGGAGATCGTGGTGTCGTCCCCGTCGTTCGCGCCGCAGGTGACGAAGATCCTGGCCCCGCAGCGGTGGCTGACGGTGACCGAGGTCCGGGAGGCGCTGGCATGAGCCGCACCACGCCGACGACACCCAGCACACCGACCGCACGTGTCCACGCCGTCCGCCTCGGCCCCCGCTCGCTGGCCGCGCTCGCGCTGACCAGCGCCGTAGGGGTGGCCGCCCTGTTCTGGCCCTTCCTGGCCCCGCCCGCCTCGCACCTGAGCGCCCACGCCCAGGACGCGCCGTGGCTCTTCGCGGGCCTGCTGATCCTGCTGGTGGCGGTGGTGGCGGCGACGATCTCGGAGTCGGATCTCGGGCCGAAGGCCGTGGCCATGCTGGGCGTGCTGGCCGCGACGGGGGCGGCGCTGCGGCCGATCGGCGCGGGTACGGCGGGGATCGAGCCGATGTTCTTCCTGATGGTGCTGAGCGGGCGGGTACTCGGCCCCGGCTTCGGGTTCGCACTGGGCTCGGTGACGATGTTCGCGTCGGCGCTGCTCACCGGCGGGGTCGGGCCGTGGCTGCCGTTCCAGATGCTGTCGATGGGCTGGTTCACCATGGGCGCGGGCCTGCTGCCGGGCCCGGTGCGGCTGCGCGGCCGTATCGAGCTGCTGATGCTCGCCGGGTACGGCTTCCTGGCGGCCTTCGCCTACGGCACGGTGATGAACCTGGCCGGCTGGACCTTCCTGGACAGCGCCGCCTCGAACATCTCCTTCACCGCCGGTGCCCCGGTCGCCGTGAACCTGGCCCACTTCGTGGCGTACTGCGTGGCCACCTCGCTGGGCTGGGACCTGGGCCGGGCGGTCTGCACGGTGGTGCTGACCCTCGCGCTCGGCCCGGCGGTGCTGCGGGCGCTGCGCCGGGCGACACGGCGGGCCGCTTTCGAGACCACGGTCACATTCGACGGTCCCGTGGGGTGAGGACTCGCTTCCGCCACGTGAGCGAGACGGTGAAGCACCCCACATGACGCACGTCACCTACGACCCGGGGCCGTAGTCCCATTTGTCCGATACATCCGTTCGTGCACCCCTCCTGACCTGCGGATTGCGAGCCACGTCACAGAGTGGACGTTTCCCGGCCATCCGGCCACAACTAGTAAAAGGGGTCATTGCGGGCGGCTTCCGGGCCTGCTTCTCTGGACGACGTCGCCAGGCACCACGAGCCCACCCGGGCCGCGGCTCCGACGCATACGGCCACAGCGTGTGGTCCTTCCATGCGGGCGATCCACTGTCCCCGACGCAAGAGGTTCTCCGTGTCCGTCTCCTTCATCCGCCGCATCGCTTCCCCGAAGAAGGCCCTCACCACCGCCGCCGTGGCCGCCGCCACCGCCGGCCTGGCTCTGACCGCGGCGCCCGCCCAGGCCGCCACCTCCTCCGCCTCCTCCGCCCAGGCGATCGCGCACCGGATGATCCCGGACGCCGCGCAGTTCAACGCCTTCAGCAAGATCGTCGAGCACGAGAGTGGCTGGAACCCCAGCGCCACCAACAGCTCGTCCGGCGCCTACGGCCTGGTCCAGGCCCTGCCGGCTGCGAAGATGGCCTCCGCGGGCGCCGACTGGAAGACCAACCCGGCCACGCAGATCAAGTGGGGTCTGGACTACATGAACTCCCGCTACGGCAGCCCGGTCAAGGCCTGGAACTTCTGGCAGGCCAACGGCTGGTACTGAGCCGCCATTCCCCGGCAGCACCCCGGCTGACCCAGCACCCGCACCCTCGCCTCCGCTCGGCGAGGGTGCGCGCGCATGTCCGGGCACGCGCCCCGACCGCTGTTCCCTACCGTGTCCCCGTGACGGAACCTCGGAGGACTGCGGAGGAACGATGACTACGCCGACGCCGCCGGTGGAGCGGGACCCGGAGACGCGTGGGCTGCGACTGGTGGCCGTACTCCTGATACTCACCGTCGTCAGCGGCCTGATCGACGCCGTCAGTTATCTGGGCCTGGGCCGGGTCTTCACGGCCAACATGACCGGCAATGTGGTCGTGCTCGGCTTCGCCGCGGCCGGCGCCCCCGGCTTCTCCGTCCCGTACACGGCCACGTCCCTGGTCTGCTTCCTGCTCGGCGCGGTGACGGGCGGCCGGACGGCGGCCCGCTTCGGCCGGGGATCCCGCCGCCGCTGGGCCCGGCTGACCCTGGCGGCCGAGGCGGTGCTGGTCGGCGGGTCGGCGGTGGTCGCCTTCGCCTGGCCGGGCGCCACCGGCACCCGGTACGCCCTGATCGCCCTCACCGCCTTCGCCATGGGCCTGCGCAACGCGACGGTCCGCAAACTGGGCGTGCCCGACCTGACCACCACGGTCCTGACGATGACGCTGACCGCCCTCGCCTCCGAGTCCCGTCTCGGCGACGCCACGGGCCACCGCTCCCCGCGCCGCTCGGCCTCGGTCCTCGCCATGGCCGCCGGCGCCTGCCTGGGCGCCTGGCTGGTCCTCCACCACGGCCTGGGCACCCCGCTCCTGCTCGCGGCACTGGCGTCGGGGGTCATGGCGGTACTCGCGTCGGGCCGGGAGTGAGGCCGCACACCCGTCCGGCCGGCCCCCTCAGCCGTGGCTGACCCGCAGCTCCTTCACGCCGTTGATCCACGCCGAGCGCAGGCGGCGTGGGGGGTCGGTCAGGTGGAGGTCGGGCATGGTGTCGGCCACGGCGTTGAAGATGAGGTCGATCTCCAGGACCGCGAGGGACTTGCCGAGGCAGTAGTGGGGACCGCCTCCGCCGAAGCCCAGGTGGGGGTTGGGATCGCGGGTGATGTCGAAGGTGTCGGGGTCGGTGAAGACCTCGGGGTCGTGGTTGGCGGAGGCGTAGAAGAGACCGACCCGGTCGCCCTTCCTGACGAGGACCCCGCCCAGCTCCGTGTCCTGGACCGCCGTGCGCTGGAAGGAGTTGACCGGGGTCGCCCAGCGGACGATCTCCTCGGCCGTGGTCGACGGGCGGTCGCGGCGGAAGAGCTCCCACTGGTCGGGGTGGGTGAGGAACGCGTGCATGCCGTGGGTGATGGCGTTGCGGGTCGTCTCGTTGCCGGCCACCGCGAGCATCAGCACGAAGAAGCCGAACTCGTCGGAGTTCAGGTTGCCCTCGTCCTCCGCCGCCACCAGGGTCGTCACGATGTCGCGCGCCGGACAGCGTTTGCGCTCGGCGGCCATGTTCATGGCGTAGGCGATGATCTCGGCGGCCGACTGGCGGCCGACCTCCTCGGTGATCGCGTACTCGGGGTCGTCGTAGGCGATCATCTTGTTGGACCAGTCGAAGATCTTGGACCGGTCGTCCTGCGGAACCCCGATCAGCTCCGCGATCGCCTGGAGCGGCAGTTCGCACGCGACCTCGGTGACGAAGTCGAAGGGCCCGGAGCGGGCGCGGGCGGCGGCGGCGATCGCCTCGGCGCGGGCCCGCAGCCGCTCCTCCAGCGCGCGGATGGAGCGTGGCGTGAACCCGCGCTGCACTATCTGCCGGACCCGCGTATGTTCCGGTGGATCCATGTTGAGCAGGATCAGCCGCTGCGCGTCGATCGCGTCGCGTTGGATGTGCTCGTTGAAGCGGATGATCGCGGTGTTGAGGGAGGAGGAGAACAGTTCCGGGTGCGTCGAGACGTACTTGACGTCGGCGTGCCTGGTCACGGCCCAGTAGCCGGCGTCGGCGAAGCCCGCGATGCCGTGCGGCTGCGGGATCCAGCGCACCGGCTCGGTACGGCGCAGCTCGGCGAACTCCGGGAGGGGCACACGGTGGTGCAGCAGATCGGGGTCGGTGAGGTCGAACCCGTCGGGCAGCGCTGGACAGGGCATCGGCGACTCCAGCCATCTGACGGTCCATCAGCGGGTGCCGTGAAGGTAGTAACGGGTTCTACAAGTAGCAAGAGGCACGGCACCCCCAATCGGGGCGGAACGCGCGCAGATCGCACCCTCGGCACCTGCAAGACCCTTGCGGTGATGGACGTCACGTCAGCAGACTGCTGAGCAGAACTAGAACGCGTACTAGTTCTGGAGGAGAGCCCTCTCGGAGAGGACCCGCACCCATGGCCGCGGAACCCGTGATCGTCGAAGCCGTCCGCACCCCGATCGGCAAGCGCGGCGGCGCGCTCGCCAACCTGCACCCCGCCTACCTCCTGGGCGAGACCTACCGTGAACTCCTCGGCCGCACCGGCATCCCCGCCGACGCCGTCGAGCAGATCGTCGGCGGCACGGTGACGCACGCCGGCGAGCAGTCCATGAACCCCGCGCGCACGGCCTGGCTGACCATGGGACTGCCGTACGAGACCGCGGCCACGACGGTCGACTGCCAGTGCGGGTCCTCGCAGCAGGCCTCGCACATGGTGGCCAACATGGTCGCGGTCGGCGTGATCGACGTCGGCATCAGCTGCGGTGTCGAGGCGATGTCCCGGGTCCCGCTGGGCTCGGGCTCCAAGCACGGCCCCGGAAAGCCGTTCCCCGACGAGTGGAACGTCGACCTCCCCAACCAGTTCGAGGCGGCCGAGCGGATCGCGCGCCACCGTGGCCTGACGCGGGAGGACGTCGACGCGCTTGGGCTTCTGTCGCAGGAGCGGGCGGCGCACGCCTGGGCGGAGGAACGTTTCAAGCGGGAGACCTTCGCCGTGCAGGTGCCCACGACGGAGGAGGAGCAGTACGCCGGACAGGGCATGTGGCGCCTCGTGGACAAGGACGAGGGCCTGCGGGACACGTCCCTGGAGGCGCTGGCGGGCCTGAAGCCCGTGATGCCGACGGCGGTCCATACGGCGGGCAACTCGTCGCAGATTTCCGACGGTGCGGCGGCGATCATGTGGGCGTCCAAGCGGATGGCTCGCGCCCTGAAGCTGAAGCCGAGGGCGAGGATCGTCGCCCAGGCGCTGGTGGGCGCCGACCCCCACTTCCACCTGGACGGCCCGATCGACGCCACGCGCGCGGTACTGGGCAAGGCGGGCATGTCCCTGAAGGACATCGACCTCGTGGAGATCAACGAGGCGTTCGCGTCCGTGGTCCTGAGCTGGGCCCAGGTCTTCGAGCAGGACCTGGAGAAGGTCAACGTCAACGGCGGTGCGATTGCCCTGGGCCATCCGGTGGGGGCCACGGGGGCGCGGCTCATCATCACCGCCCTGCACGAACTGGAGCGCAGAGACAAGGAGTTCGCGCTCATCACGATGTGCGCGGGCGGCGGCCTGGCCACCGGGACGATCATTCAGCGGCTGTAGCCGACGTCCAGGCGACGAAGCGGGTGAACGCGGCGGGGTCGACGGTGAGGATCGGCCCCGCCGGGGTCTTGGAGTCGCGGATGGCGAGGGTGGCGGTGGGGGTTTCGGCGACTTCTACGCACTGGCCGCCTTGGTCGCCGCTGTAGCTGGACTTACGCCACTGAATCGCCCTGTTCTGCATAGCGTTCCTCCATCACTCGCCGGATCAGCTCCGCCGAGTCCTTGAGTGAGAGTGCGGCGGCCCGGAGATGATCGTAACGGAGCGAACAGTCCTTGACCGTGTCCGGATTCGCAGTTGGATGCCCGCTGCCGTACCCCTCGGTGTAAACGATGCTCGGGTCTGCGGTGAAGCGATAGACGTCGAACGGGCCTTGCAAACCCGCGTGCGCCCCGGCCGAGAACGGCAGGATCTGAACGTTGATCAGAGGGTTCCCCTCGAAGGTCAACAGGTGCGCCAGTTGCTCTCGCATGGTCTCCGGGCCGCCCACCTCCTGGTACAGCGCCGCCTCGCTCAACACTGCCCAGAAGATCGGTGGATCCTTCTTCTCGAAGACACGCTGGCGAGCCAACCGCGCGGCGGTGCGGTCATCGAGTTTGTTCTGGTGCAGCGCGCCAAGCACCGCACGGGCGTACCTCTCAGTCTGGAGGAGACCCAGCACCAAGTGCTCTTGGAAGGAGGAAATCGCAGTGGCCCGTGCCTCCAGCTCGGCAACTTCCTGGAACCACGCCGGAAGTTGACTACGAAGCACCAGCTGAACGAGCCGCGAAAGCAACCCCCCGGTCCCCAGCGCCGCATCCACCCGCTCGCTGAATTCCAGCGTGGGCACCTTCCTGGCCGTTTCGATCTGGCCGATCAGCGACCCGGTGTAGTTGACGATCTCGCCGAGCTGCCGCTGCGTCAGGCCGGCGGCCTCCCGGCACCGGCGCAACTCGAAGCCGTAGTAGTCGAGCGGCGAGGCGCCGGGGTCGAGGGTGTTGATGTTCACCACGGCAAGTCCCCTCTCGGGCACGTTGTGTTCAGTCAGTAGCACACCGTAGTGATGCGACGTCAGCCTCGTCCTGTGAACCTCAACTTTCCCCACACCCCCCAGTACCGCATGCAGCTCACCGTGGGCGAGCACTCGGTGCGCCACATCCGCCGCATCGTCCGCTCGCTGCTGGACGAGTGGCAGTTGCAGGAGCTGACGTTCGCCGTCGAACTGGGCGTGAGCGAGCTGGTCACGAACGTCGTACGGCACGTACCCGACCGCCGCTGCACGCTCGTCGTGGCACGGCAGACGGCGGGCGTCCGGGCAGAAGTGACCGACGGTTTCGCCGGGCGGCCCCGGCTGGAGCCGGACGTGGACCGGGACGCGGAGAGCGGGCGGGGTCTGACGCTGCTCGATGCCGTGGTGGACAAGTGGGGGGTGTCGCCGGGGGCCGGCGGCGGAAAGACGGTCTGGTTCGAGTGCGGGTTCCAGGACGTTGCCCGGAGGCCGACTGAAACGTGACCGTGGTCTGACGGCCGACTGGCTAAGGTCGGTTGCCATGACTGAGCAGCGTACGGACGAGTTCTTGGGCTGGATGGGACAGCACGCATACGACGCGAAGGCAGGCCAGGCCAGTACAGGCATGCGTGCCGGAATCTCTCTCACCGCGGTACGCGGGAGCGATGCGGCCGACTGGCTGCTGCGCCTGGGTGCTGCACGAGAAGCCGTCGAAGCGGCGGTCCCCTACCGGGACTACCGGCTGCCCGATCCGCCCGAGCCGGTGTCGCCGGCCCAGCCGTACTCGGTGAGCATGTTCGGCACCTGCGGGGAGTGGACGTACGTCCTGGAGGACGATCTCGCGGCGACCTGGTTCCTCGCCCAGTTCGACAACCCTGGCGTCCTGCCCCGCCCGGAGGAGGAGATGGTGTGCGTGTCGCTCAACCTGCACGACGCGCCCGGCATGATCGCCTATTCACCGCCGGGGACCGGGGACGTGTGGACCGCGGAGTTCGGCCGGGGGCTGCTCGAGGACGCGTTCGGCACCGTGGACGATCCCTCGGGCGAGCTGTCCGCCTTCGACGAGGCGCTGGCCCGTGCCGGCGCGATGTACTCCAGGCTCGACTCGCCGAGGCCATGGCCGGAGATCCGGGCGGAGGAGTGGGCGGCGGCCGTGTACCGGGCGGTCGGCCGCCATTTCGGGATCTCGGTGAGCCGCGCGGAGGTGGAGCAGGGGCTGCTGCCCGCCGTCGCACTGCCTCTCCCGCAGTAGGAGCGGCACGTGCGGGGTGGCACACCGGTCGGCGTGCCACCCCTCGTGCCCTCAGGGTCCGTCCGACAGCGAACCGCCTAGCTGGTGCGCATGGTGCACGTGAACGTGCCGTTCTTGTCCTGGCAGTCCCCGCTCATGCTGGTCTCGAGCCAGTAGGGGTCCTTGTCCATCAGCCGCATGTTCTTGGCGAACCCGGAGAAGGCAGCCATGGAACCGCTGTTGTGCCTGCCCGATATCGCGGATCGGCCGCACACCTCCTTCCAGGTGGGCACCTTCCCGTCGATGTTGTAGAGGTGCACGGCGCCGTCGGTCTTCTTCGTGAAGGTCTGCACGCACTGGCTGCCGGAGTCGACCGGATTCAGACCGCCCTCGGCTTTGGGCATGCCACCACTGTTGTAGGTCGAGTTGAATGCGAACTCGTCACAGTTGGGCTTGTCCGTGGCGCCGTCCATGGCGCCGGCGTCGCCGTACTTGTTCGCCCAGTCCTTCTCGTCGCAGATCACGTCCCTGTTGTTCTTGCCGTCCGCGCGCGTTCCGCCGGGCAGGTAGTAGAGGGGGGTGTCGCCGGTCCGGACGCCCATCCGGTTGGGCAGCTTCTCCTGCAGCAGCCACGCGTGCGCGGCAGCCTGCGGGTACTTGGCCGCGTTGAAGGTGTAGGTCGGTGCGACGTTGACGAACACGCAGCCGCTCGTGCCGTACTGCGCCTTCGTGTCGCAGCGGATCTCTTGCAGTTCCGACGGATCGGCCAGGCCCCACTGGAACCCGGTCTGCACACCGGGAGCGGGCACGTTGCCGCCGATCAGAAGGCCGTCGAGGCGGAAGTCGGTGTCGAAGTCGTAGGTGGCCTCCTTCTGCGAGTCGTCCCAGTTCCAGGTCGTCTTCAGGTTGGCGTCATGGGTGTCGGTGCTGGACTGCCAGATGGGTTTGCCGTCCCATGCGTCCAGCTCGGCCTTCCCGGGGTCCTTGCACTGTGTGTGACCCGTGCAGAACTGGTCCGCCATGACCATCTCGATCGCTCGGAAGACCGGCGGGATCAGAACGGGGTGGATGTTCACGCGCTGGGTGAAGGTGTTGGTGCCGTCCAGGGTCAGCTCACGCGTCAGGTCGAAGAAGGCGGTGCCGATCGGCTCGCCGTTCTGCCGCAGGACGGCCGGGAGCGACTTGGTCTCGCACTCGATCGTGCGGGTCGCCCAGGCCCCGGAGGTGTTGTTCGCGCACCAGTCGACCATCCCGCCCCTGCCGGCCACGGCAGCCCGCCGCTCCGCCTTCTTGGCGATCTCCTTGGGCAGCTTCTCCAGCGGCGCACCGAAGCATGCCTGGTACCCGTGCCTGTCCACCGGACCGCAGGACTCCCTGGGCGGAGACACGCGGGCGGGGTTGGCCGGAGCGTTCAGCGGCCGGGTCACCTTGCCGGTGTAGGTCTGGTTCTTCTGGTCCGGGTTCGGGCTGCTGGGGTTGGGGTCCGGCAGCTTGAGGTCGACCGCGTGGGCCCCGTTACCGGTCCCGTCGCCCGTGAACGCCACGGACACGGCGTCAGACGCGCCGCCGTCATTGGCCGTTCGGACGTTGAGGACGTGGTCACCGGCAGTGCGCGCGGACGCGGCAGCCGCACGCAGACCGGTGTCGATCGTCACCGAGGTCTTTCCGGCGGCGTCGACGCGCTTCCAGGCGGCCTGGTCGAGCTGCCACTCGACCCACTTCGCGCTGTGGCCGGCGGGAAGGGAGACGGTGAATTCACCGGGCTTGCCGTTGTTCACCACGCTCGTGGGCTTGGCCGGCTTGGCCGGAGCGGGGACGGCGACCTTGAACGTGGCCCAGGGGGACCAGTCGTTCTCGTAGACCTTGCTGGTGGCGTCGTACCCCGAGGAGCGGACCGCGTAGGTGACGCCGTTCTTGAGTCGGCCCGCAGGGACCGTCACAGAGGTCGGTTTGCCGGTGTCCACCTCGCCGGAGACGAGGACGCCCCACTCGTTGTCATCGGTCAGTCTGACGACCGTGTCGGTGGGCTTGCCGCTGGAGTCGGTGGTGTGGACCTCGAACGTCGAGGTCGTCTTGTGGCCGCTGGTGGCAGTGACCGTGTTGCGTAAGGTCGGCGTGCTGCTGTTGACCTGCCACACGCCGTTCGTCTTGGTGAACGGTGGTCCCGCCTCGGGTGCGTTGGGCGTGTTCGGCGCGGCGGCTGTGGCTGCCCGGGCGCCGGCGCCGTGGACGGGCGGCGGGGTGTCGGAGCTGGCTGCGTAGCTGGTGACGGCGGTTCCGGAGCCGAGCACGACGGCGAGTATCGCGCCCAGTACGGTCCGCCGCCGTCTTCTGGCGAGGGGTATCAACCTGTGGCCTCTCTGTGAGTCGACGGTGCGGCCCACCCCACCAGGCCGGATCAATCGGAACCATGTTCGAAATCATGGTTTGAGCAGCGCCGGGATATTTGAGCCATCAGGGAGTCCCCTACGGTTTGGAGGCGTTCGAGCAGCAGCGCAAAACCGCGATCACCACAGTCCGGGGACCGGCCGGTTGCGCGTCCCGGGCGCGAGAAGGATCACAGTGAGCAGGTGGAATGGCACTGCGCGAGGGGGCAGACGTACCTGCGTATCCGTGCTTTGGCTGCACTGTGCACCTAAGTGCATACGGCATGTAAGGGGCAGAAGTCCCCCTATGGTCGTTTTTCGGCCCGTCGTACGTCACCGCCGCCGTCCGGGTCCGTCCCTGTTCCCGTCGAAAGGTAGGCGAGCCTCGTTTTGGCGACCGCCACAGCCGCTCTCCCGCATCAGAAGACCCGACGGGCCTCCGAGGCCCACGACGTCACCGTCACCGACCCCGCGCTCGTCAAGCGCGCCGTGAAGGCGGCCGCGCTCGGCAACGCCATGGAGTGGTTCGACTTCGGTGTCTACAGCTACATCGCAGTCACCCTGGGCAAGGTCTTCTTCCCGTCCGGCAACCCGACCGCGCAGCTGCTGTCGACGTTCGGCGCCTTCGCGGCGGCCTTCCTGGTCCGCCCGCTCGGCGGCCTCGTCTTCGGCCCGCTGGGCGACCGCGTGGGCCGGCAGAAGGTCCTCGCCGTCACCATGATCATGATGGCGGCGGGTACGTTCGCGATCGGCCTGATCCCGTCCTACGCCACCATCGGCGTCGGCGCGCCGCTGCTGCTGCTCGCCGCCCGGCTGGTGCAGGGCTTCTCCACCGGCGGCGAGTACGCGGGCGCGACGACGTTCATCGCCGAGTACGCGCCCGACAAGAAGCGCGGCTTCCTCGGCAGCTGGCTGGAGTTCGGCACCCTCGCCGGCTACATCGGCGGCGCCGGCCTGGTCACGCTGATGACGGCCCTGCTGTCCTCGGACGACCTGACCGCCTGGGGCTGGCGCATCCCGTTCCTGATCGCGGGTCCGATGGGCATCATCGGCCTGTACCTGCGGATGCGGCTGGAGGAGACCCCGGCGTTCGCGGCGGAGGTCGAGAAGGCCGAGGCCGCCCGGCCGAAGGTGCCGCTGCGCGAGATGATCACCGGCCAGTGGAAGTCCCTGCTGCTGTGCATGGGCCTGGTCCTGGTCTTCAACGTCACCGACTACATGCTGCTGTCGTACATGCCGAGCTACCTCACCAGCGAGCTGAAGTACGACGAGACGCACGGGCTGCTGGTCGTGCTCGCGGTGATGGCCCTGATGATGATCGTCCAGCCGTTCGTCGGCGCGCTGACCGACCGCGTCGGGCGGCGACCGGTGATCGCGGCGGGCTGCGCGGGCTTCCTGCTCCTGTCCGTCCCGGCCCTGCTGCTGATCCGCCAGGGCAGCCTGCCGGCCGTCGGCCTGGGCATGGGCGCGCTGGGCCTGCTCCTGGTGTGCTTCACCGCGGCCATGCCGGCCGCGCTGCCCGCGCTCTTCCCGACCCGGGTGCGCTACGGGTCCCTGTCCGTCGGGTTCAACGTGTCCGTGTCGCTGTTCGGCGGGACGACTCCGCTGGTCGTGACCGCGCTGATCGGGGCGACGGGGAACATGATGATGCCCGCCTACTACATGATGGCCGCGGCTGTCGTGGGCGGTGTCGCGGTGTGGCGGATGTCGGAGTCGGCGGGGCGGCCGCTTCCTGGTTCGGCGCCGTCCGTGGAAGGCCGCCAGGCGCCGTAGGGGTGCGGGCCGTCTGCCGGGTACGGGTCCGCCGTGGCCCTTCGCGCGGTTCCCCGCGCCCCTGAGGAGCCGCACTACCGTCGGCACCGGAGCGCCGCCCCGGCCTTCCGATAGTCCTGCCGGAGACGGCGCTCTGCTGCGATCATCGGAGCAGGACACTCGGGAAAGGCAGCAGACGCTATGAGCGGGTCGCAGGTCTGGGACGACGTCGACGACTACTTCATCAGCAACCTCTCACCGGACGACGAGGCGCTGCGCGCGGCCCTGCGCGACAGTGATGCCGCCGGGCTGCCCGCCATCGCCGTCACGGCCGCGCAGGGCAAGTTCCTCCAGCTGCTCGCCCAGGTGCAGGGCGCCCGGAACATCCTGGAGATCGGCACGCTCGGCGGGTACAGCACGATCTGGCTGGCCCGCGCCCTCCCCGAGGACGGCAGGCTGATCTCGCTGGAGTACAGCGCCAAGCACGCCGAGGTGGCCGTACGGAACATCGCCCGCGCGGGCCTGGAGCGGATCGCGGAGGTGCGGGTGGGGCCGGCCCTGGAGTCGCTGCCCAAGCTCGCCGACGAGAACCCGGCCCCCTTCGACCTGGTCTTCATCGACGCGGACAAGGTCAACAACCCGCACTACGTGGAGTGGGCGCTCCGGCTCAGCCGGGCGGGCAGCCTGATCGTCCTGGACAACGTGGTGCGCGGCGGCCGGGTGGCCGACCCCGGCAACACCGAGCCGGACGTCGTCGGCACCCGCGCCGCGATCGAACTGATCGCCGGCCACCCCCGGTTGACCGGTACGGCGATCCAGACGGTCGGCAGCAAGGGCTACGACGGGTTCGCGCTGGCCCGGGTGCTGGGCTGACGGCGCGGACGCGCGGTGGGCCGGCTCAGAGGTCGTGGTAGAAGCCGACGTTGACGCTGCGCGACGCGGTGCGGTCCTGGATGACGATCTCGCCGGACCCGCCGTGCGGCAGTGCCACGGTCGCGCCGTAGCCGACGGGCTGCACCTGCGCTCCGACGGCGAGCCGGACCTCGGACGCCGGGTCGGGCTGGGACCCGCGCAGCCAGGTCAGCTGCCAGGTGCCGTCCGGGCCGCACACGAACTCCAGGTGGACGCGGGAGACGAACAGCCAGTCCTCGGGGGTGGCCAGCCGGCACACCGCCCCGTCGCGGCCGACCCGCAGGACGGCGCCGGGCTCACTGGGGGCCTCGGCCATCGTCATGCCGGCGGTGGCGCCCTCGTCGGCCCCGGAGACGGCGGCCATGGTGAGTTCGAGCACGAGCGTTCCCCCTGAAACGTCCTGGTGTGGTGCTGATGTGCGGCGGGCGCGGTGCCGTACCGCCGCCGAATGATAAAACGCCCGGCGGGACCGCGTCCGGCACAATGGGTTCATGACCGAGCGAAAGCCACCGGGCGTGCCGTTCGAGACCTGGGTGGACAAGCAGATCCGCGACGCGCAGGGGCGCGGGGAGTTCGACCGGCTGCCGGGGGCGGGTGCGCCGCTGCCGTCGGAGGTCGACTCCACGTACGACGAACTGTGGTGGGTCAAGCGGAAGTTGATGCGTGAGGGGCTCGCCGTGCTGCCGCCCGCGCTGGCGCTGCGCAAGGAGGCGGAGGACGCGCTGGAGGCGGCGTACGCGGCGCCCTCGGAACGGATCGCCCGGAAGATCATCGAGGATGTCAACGTCCGGATCCGGGACATGATGTTCAAGCCGCCGCCCGGTCCGCCGCTGGGGAAGAAGCCGTACGACGTCGAGGAGGTTGTACGCGAATGGCGGCAGCGCAGGGCTGCCGCCAGGGGTGAGGGGGGCGTGGCCGGCTCAGCCGTGTAGCAGCCGCCCGGCCAGCTCCCGGTAGTCGCGCAGGGCGAGTCGCAGTTGCTCGGTGTCGGTCTCCGCCGCGGGGCCGCGCTCCTCGGTGCCCTGCCACGACATGCGCAGGGTACGGCGGCGGCGCGTCACGGCCTCGGTGAACCGCGTGGTGATCTCCTCCAGGGCCCGGTCGGCCTCTTCGACGGCCTCCCTGGGGTCGTCCACGAAGCCGACGGCCACCTCGCGCAGTCGGCGCTCCCACCGGTCCGTCTCCTCGTGCGGGAGCAGCGGGGCGCCGGTGCCGGAGTGCGCGCCGGCGGTCGCCGGTGCCGCCGGCCAGGAGTCCGCTCCCCGCCCGTTGGCCGTACGGGCCTCACGCCCACTGGCCGCAGCGACGGCGGGCGCACCGAGCCCGTCGTCCGGCATGACCCCGTCCTCGCCCACGGCGTCCGCGTCCGGCCGACCGGTGCCGGCCGTGTCCGGCCCCAGCCCCTCCGTACCGGGCCGCAGCCCCTCCGAGCCGTGCTCCCGCCCCGGGGCCGACTCGCCCTCCCGAACCCCTGCCGGGCCCGGGGGCGGCTGCGGGGTGTCCTCGGGCGTACGGTCGTCCCCGGTCAGCCCTTCCCGCCCGGACCCGGCCACGCCCGAAGCCCGACCACGCCCGTCCGCACCCGGGGCCGGCCCGCGTGCACTCTCGCCCGTCAGCCGGTCGCCCGCGCTCTCGTCCGTCAGCCGACCGCCCGCGCTCTCACCCGCAAGCCGGTCGCTCGATCCCCCGCCCGCAAGCCGGCCACCCGCACTCTCACCCGTCATCCGGTCACCCGCGCTCTCGCCTGTCAGTCGGGCGCTCCCGCTCCCGCCGGGAATCCGGCCGCCCGCGAGCCGGCCGCCCGTGTTCTCGGGCGAGGTGCGGGGCGTGTTCGGGGTCGGTTCGCCGGGGAGGTGTTCGTCCGGGCGGGGTTTTCTCGGGCTGCGGTGGGCCGGGAACGCGTCGCCGGGGGACCACTCGTCCCGGTCCGGCGACTCCTGCTCCGGCGTCCACTCGTCCCCCTGGGGACGGGTGAAGCGTTCGGTGCGGTGCCGGTCGCCGCCGGGGCCGTTCGTCCTGTCCGTCATGGCGTTCAGCTCTCCTTCGGTCGGCTCCGGTGCAGAGCCCACGGCGTGTGGGAGCGGGCGTGGGAGCGGGCCGCGGCGGCCTGCGCCGGACGCTCCGCACCGGCCGGGGCCCGGTGCCGGCCGGGCTCGGCGCTGGTCAGCTCGTCGAAGAGGGCGCGCGCGCCGAGCAGCGCCGACCGCAGCTCCTCGGTCTCCGCGCCGGACTCGCTCCCGCCGCCTGCGCCCAGGCGGGCGGCCCGGTGGACCTGCCGGTAGCCGTCGACGTGCTCGGGGTGGTGCACGGACAGCGCGGCGAGCTGCTCCTCGTACCGCCCGCCGTCCGGGTAGCCCCGCACCGCGGCGAGTTCCGCGAGCAGCCGGTCGGCCTCGGCCACCGCCTCCCGGGGCGACTCGACGAAGTGTTCCTGCACGGCCGTCCAGCGGTCCGCGTACCGCTGCCGCTCGGCGCCGTCCAGGGGCCGCTCCCGCAGGTCACCATGACGTTCGACGCGCTCGGCAAGCTCTCGTTCGGCGGCCTTGGTGTCCCCGTCGTGCAGGGCCACGGCCCGCTCGTACTCGGGCCCGAAGCGCCGCTTCAGACTGCTCCCGCCGTGCCTGCCGCGGCTGCGCGCGACCAGGGTGGCCGCACCGACGACCACGACCGCTGCGATCACGATCAACAGAATGATCAGGCCTGTGGACATGGTTGCCTTCCGCTCGGACCGGCCCCGCTGGCCGGTTCTCCTTTCGGGTGACCCGGAAGCAGGCCCACAAACGGTTCGCGGGGCGCAGGGCGGCTGCGGACAATGGCCCGCATGGCATGGACGATCGCTCCGGAACCGTACGACTCCCCGGCCGCCACCGCGCTGTGGCGGGCGTACTACACGGAGGTCAGCGACCGCTGGTACCTGCTGCACGAGGGGCACCGCACCGACCCGGACGAGCTGGAGCGGGAGGTCGCCGCGCACTCGGGCGCCGATCTCGCGCCACCGGGCGGGCAGTTGCTCGTCGGGCGGTACGACGGCACGCCGGCCGGCTCGGCGGGCGTACGGCTGCTGGACCCGGACACCGCCGAGCTGACCCGGGTGTTCGTGCTGCCGGAGCGGCGCGGCCGGGGCGGGGCCCCGCTGCTCGTGGCCGCCGCCGAAGAGGCCGCGCGGGCCCTCGGCGCCCGGCGGATCGTCCTCGACACCCGCAGCGACCTGGTCGAGGCCCGCGCCCTGTACGCCCGGCTCGGCTACACCGAGACCGGCCCGCACAACTCCGACCCGTACGCCGAACACTGGTTCCGCAAAGAGCTGGTGCCGGTGCAGACCGTCAACTGACCTTTGTCACCGTTCCGTTGTGCGGGCGTTCGCTCTCGGCGCCGCAGAGTTCGCCGGTGAGGTCACGGACCAGTCGGCTCAGGTCGGTCTCGCGGCCGGGCTGCCACCAGTCGCCGAGCAGTTCGGCCAGGGACTCCTCACGGGCCGTGGCGAGCCGTTCGGCGACCTCGCGGCCGGTGTCGGTCAGGACGAGGTCCAGGCCCCGGCGCTCGGCGAGCCGCCGCTCCTCGACCTGGCGGGCGGCGGCCATGACCGCCTGGAGCGGGACCGGGCTGCGCTCGGCCAGCACCGCCGGTTCCACGGAGCCGTAACGGCGGATGCGCAGCAGCATCCAGCTGGCGGCGGGCAGCAGGTCGTACCCGGCCCGTTCGGTGATCTTCACGTAGACCTCGCGGCGGCCCTCCCGGGTGCCGAGCACGGACAGGGCACGGCACACCTCGTCGTAGGAGGAGCGCTCGACCGGGTTGGGCGGGAGGGTCTCGGAGACGTCGGGTGCGGTGACCGAGCCGCGCAGCCGGTCCTCCTTCAGGAACCAGGCCAGCAGGAAGCCGAGGAGGGCGACGGGGGCGGCGTAGAGGAAGACGTCGGTGATGGCGGACGCGTACGCGTGCAGGGCCGCCGGGCGCAGCGCGGGCGGCAGGGCGGCGATGCCCCGCGGGTCGGCCTTCAGCGCGTCGGCACTGGCGCCGGCCGGCAGGCGTACGCCCCTGAAGGCGTCGGTGAGCTTGTCGCCGAGGCGGCTCGCGAAGACCGTGCCGAAGACGGCCACGCCGAAGGAGGCGCCGATGGAGCGGAAGAAGGTGGCGCCGGAGGTGGCGACGCCGAGATCCTCGTAGGAGACGGCGTTCTGCACGATGAGCACCAGGACCTGCATGACCAGGCCGAGGCCGAGGCCGAAGACGAAGAAGTAGACGCTCATCTCGGCGGTCGCGCTGTGCTCGTCGAGCCGGTGTAGGAGCAGCAGACCGAGGGTGGTGACGGCGGTACCGGCGATGGGGAACACCTTCCAGCGGCCGGTGCGGCTGACGATCTGCCCGGAGACCGTGGAGGACAGCAGCAGACCGGCCACCATGGGCAGCATGTGCACGCCGGACAGGGTCGGCGAGATGCCGTGCACGACCTGGAGGAACGTCGGCAGGTAGGTCAGCGCGCCGAACATGGCGAAGCCGACGATGAAGCCGATGACGGCCGCGAGGCTGAAGGTGCGGATGCCGAAGAGTCTGAGAGGCAGCACGGGTTCGGCGGCGCGCCGCTCGACGGCGACGAACGCCACGGCCAGCAGCACGCCCAGCACCGCGAGCCCGATGATCGGCGCCGAGTCCCACGCCCACGTCGTACCGCCGAGCGAGGCGACGAGCACCAGGCAGGTGGCGACGGAGGCGATCAGGAACGTGCCCAGGTAGTCGATGACGTGGTGGGCGGTGCGGCGCGGGATGCGCAGGGCGGCGGCGATCACGGCGAGCGCGACCACGCCGACGGGCAGGTTGACGTAGAACACCCAGCGCCAGCTGAGGTGCTCGGTGAACAGTCCGCCGAGCAGCGGTCCGAGCACGCTGGTCGCGCCGAACACGGCCCCGAACAGGCCCTGGTAGCGGCCGCGTTCGCGGGGCGGCACGAGGTCGCCGACGATCGCCATGGACAGCACCATCAGCCCGCCGCCGCCCAGGCCCTGCAGCGCCCGGAAGGCGATGAGCTGCGGCATGTTCTGCGCCATGCCGCACAGCGCCGAGCCGATCAGGAAGATCACGATGGCCGTCTGGAACAGGCGCTTGCGGCCGTACTGGTCGCCGAGCTTGCCCCACAGCGGGGTCGCGGCGGTCGAGGCCAGCAGATAGGCGGTGACGACCCAGGAGAGGTGCTCCAGGCCGCCGAGGTCGCTCACGATCGTCGGCAGCGCGGTCGACACGATGGTCTGGTCGAGCGCGGCGAGCAGGAGCCCGAGCAGCAGGGCGCCGATCGGGACCAGCACGCTGCCCGGAACGTGTTCGCCGCTGCTCACGTCCTTGGCCGTGCCGTGCGTGTCCAGGGCCATGGAGACCTCCCGGGGCTCGGGGTGCACCTCTTCCATCGTGGTGGGTGTCACCACTTATGGCCTGTTGAGTCCTGCGGAGGCGGAGGGGATCCGCATACTCTCTGAAGTTCCCGAGGGGAGGGGAATCAGGCGTGACGGGAGAACAGGGCACGAGGTGCCCGGAGTGCGGGGCTCCGCGGGGGGCGGACCACACGCCGTCGTGCGACTGCACCGAGCGGGCCGCCGAGGCACTGCGCCAGGCACGCACGGCCGAGGCGGCAGCGGCGGAGGACTTCGATCCGCTGCGCATACGGCCGTATGTCGAGGTCCCGGACGCGGCACCGCCCGCCCCGGCGGCACCGCCGCTCGCGACGACCGGCGGGCAGCAGCCCCGCCCCGCCCCACCGGACACCCCCACCCGACCGCTTCCCGGCGTCGCCCCCGACCCCGCCCCGCCCGGGCGCCGCTCCCGCCGCACCCTGCTGCTGGCCGCCGGGGGCGCGGGCACCGCGGTCCTCGCGGCCACCGCGTTCGCCCTGCTCTCGTACCACGCCCCGGCCCACGACCGAGGGGCTCAGGAGATCAGGGAGCGCATCCCGACGGCCTCGCCCCAGCCACCCACGTCGGCGAAGGCCCCGCCGCCCCCAGCGACGATCCGCCCCCCGGCACCCTCTGCTCCGGCACGCCCGACCCCGGCCCCCTCCTCCCCCTCACCGTCCCCGAGCCCCACACCCTCTCGCACGCCCTCGCCGACCCCCTCCACCACGACGGCGTCCGCCACCCCGCAGACCACGCCCGCCATGGCACCGGTCCTACGACGCGGCGACACCGGCCCCCAGGTCACCGAGCTCCAGCAGCGACTACGCCAACTGAACCTCTACGGCGACCGGATCGACGGCAGCTTCACCCGCCCCGTGGAGGACGCGGTACGCAACTACCAGCTGGCGCGGGGGATCACGGGCGACACGCTGGGCGAGTACGGGCCGGCGACGAGGAAGAGCCTGGAGGCGGAAACGACGGAACCGTAGGCGCCGGGGCCGCAACCCGCCCAAGGGGCGCGGGGCCGTATCGCCATGCGGGTCCGCCGCGCGGGCGCGAGCAACCACCGCGCACCCGCATCCGGCGACCCGGCCTGTGCCGGCCGGGTCAGCCGACCCGCAGCCGGATCACACCGTCCGCCGTGGTCTCGACCGCGACCTGCGTGAGATCCCGCACCACCACATCCGGGTCGTGGAAAGCGGCCCGCGGCCCCACCCCCACCACGGTCATCCCAGCGGAGCGCCCCGCCGCGATCCCCGCCCCGGAGTCCTCGAAGACCACACAGTCCGCGGGGCCGACGCCCAGCTCGGCGGCGCCCTTGAGGAAGCCCTCGGGGTCCGGCTTGCTCGCGCCGACCGACTCGGCGGTGATGCGCACGGCCGGCAGCGGCAGCCCGGCGGCGTTCATGCGGGCGGTGGACAGGGCGACGTCGGCGGAGGTCACCAGCGCGTGCGGGACCCCGTCCAGCGCGGCGAGGAACGCGCCGGCACCGGGGATCTGGACGACGCCGTCGGTGTCGGCGGTCTCCTCGGCGAGCATGCGGGCGTTGTCGTCGAGGTTCTGCTCCATGGGCCGGTCGGGCAGCAGGACGGCCATGGAGGCGTGGCCCTGACGTCCGTGCACGACCTTCATCACCTCGTCGCCGTCCAGCCCGTGCCGCCCGGCCCAGCGCCGCCAGATGCGCTCGACCACGGCGTCCGAGTTGACGAGGGTGCCGTCCATGTCGAGCAGGAGGGCGCGGGCGGTGAGGACGGTGGGCGTGGCGGTGGCCGGCATCGGCAGCTCCAGAGGGAAACAGGCCCTGTGCGGGGAGGGACAAGGCGGCCCCGCCCGCCGGTCAGGGAAAACGGGCGGGAGCCACTTTGTTTCTCCACGGTACAAAACCTGAGGGGCTCCCGCCACCACCCCCGGCGAGCATTCACCTGGCGTTCAGCTCAGCCGCTCACGGCCTCCCACAGGCTCCACACGCCGAGCGCCAGCATCAGCAGCGCCGCGATCTGCGTGATCAGCCGCAGCGGCACCCGCTTCATCAGGGCCTTTCCGCCGACGATGCCGAGCCCGGCGACGGCCCACAGGCCGAGCACCGCGCCGAGGCCGACGGAGATCGGGTCGTCATAACGGGCGGCCAGGTTGGCGGTCATGATCTGGGTGAGGTCACCGAACTCGGCGACCAGGATGAGCATGAAGCCCGTACCGGCGACCTTCCAGAAGGACTGGTCGGCGGGCTTCTTGATCTCCTCGTCGTCCTCGTCCTTCTTCAGCAGCAGCATCGCGGCACCGCCGAGGAAGAGGACACCGGTGAGGGCGTGCACGATCTGCTGCGGGAGCAGGGTGAGCACGCTGCCGGCCGCGACGGCGAGCACGACGTGCAGCAGGAAGGCGGCGGCGACGCCCGCGAAGACGTACGAGGCGCGGTAGCGGGTGCCGAGGACCAGGCCGGCGAGCGCGGTCTTGTCCGGCAGTTCGGCGAGGAAGATGACGCCGAAGACGAGCGCCGTCACGGTGATGCTGATCAAGGTTCCTCAATCGGTCGGGGCTGCCCCGCCGAGAGTGCGGTACGTCACGCGATGACACCTCGGCACGGCAGCACACTCGGCGCCCGCGCCGGGGGGGGCACGGGCGTGCACTGCTTGCCGAAGGTCTCGCTGGCGGGCCTCGCTGGAACGCGGTCCGCCTCCGGGCGCCGGCTCAGACTCGCTGAGCAGTATGTCGACGGTCCGGCGAAGAGCTACTCCCCTTCTGCGCTCCCCATCGTACGGGATGTGAAAGTTCCGCCGTCAACCTTGTCGTGACATGCGCACGTCACTAACTTCTTACCGAGCGCTCACCCCCCGGCAACACGGCACCGCGAGCATTCCCTCGCTCGCGCTCCAACACCCCGACCCCACAAGGGAGTTCACGCATGTCCAGGTTCTACGCGCGTCGACGGACGAGCATACTCGCGGCCCTCACCGGCCTCATAGCCTCCGTCGCCCTGTTCAACTCCCCGAGCGCCTCCGCCGCCCTCCCCACGCCGGTCAGCGCCACCACCGCCCGCAGCTACCTCTCCCAGCTCACCGTGGCCACCGAGAACCGCACCGGGTACAGCCGGGACCTCTTCCCGCTCTGGATCACCATCAGCGGCGCCTGCAACACCCGCGAGACGGTCCTCAAGCGGGACGGCACGAACGTCGTGACCGACTCCTCCTGCGCCGCGACCAGCGGGAGCTGGTACTCCCCGTACGACGGCGCCACCTGGACCGCGGCGTCCGACCTCGACATCGACCACCTCGTGCCGCTGGCCGAGGCCTGGGACTCCGGGGCGAGCAAGTGGACCACCTCGCAGCGGCAGGCGTTCGCGAACGATCTGACCCGGCCGCAGCTGATCGCCGTGACCGACAACGTCAACCAGGCCAAGGGGGACCAGGACCCGGCGACGTGGGTGCCGTCGCGGTCGGCGTACCTGTGCACGTACGTGCGGGCGTGGGTGCAGGTGAAGTACTACTACAACCTGTCGGTCGACTCCGCCGAGAAGAGCGCGCTGACGAACTATCTGGCGAGCTGCTGAGTTCTCGGGTGCGCACCGTGGGGCTTTCGGCCGTTCTCCGGGCGCGCGTCCACTGCGGCGGCCGGTACTCACAGCGCACCGCCCGCCCGGGAACAGCTGACCGCGCCCGCGCGGCGCAGCCGCAGATCTCACCCAGCCCCGCGCCCCTGGGGAACTGCGGCGGCCGGCACCCCCATGGCACCGCACGCACGCCCGCCCGGGAACAGCTGAGTGCGGTCGCGGGGCGGGTGCGCTTCAGGAAGCCGGGCGGCGGCGGACCAGGAAGCCTGCTGCTGCTCCCGCGCCGAAGAGGGCGGCCAGGGAGACGCCCGTGGACAGCCAGGTGGCGCCGAGCCACTGGGCGCCGTAGTAGCCGAGGGCGACGCTGTAGCCGGCCCAGGACAGGCCGGCCAGGGCCGACCAGGGAAGGAAGTCGCGGGCGCGGCGGTGGGCGGCGCCCGCGCAGAAGGAGACGATCGAGCGGCCGGCGGGGGCGAAGCGGGCGAGGACGACCAGCGCGCCACCACCCCGGGCGAGGGCCTCGCCGAGACGTTCCTGCGCGGTGGTGAGGCGCCGGGAGCGGGCTATCGCCCGGTCCAGGCGCTCCCCGCCGCGCCAGGCCAGCCGGTAGGCGACCAGGTCGCCGAGGACGGAGGCGGTCGCCGCGGACAGGATCAGGGCCAGGATGTCCGGCACGTCGTGCGGGACCTGGCCCGCCGCCGCGCCGGAGCCCGCCGCCGCTGCCGTGGCGGCCGTGATGACGAGGACCCCACTCGGGAGCACCGGCAGGAACACGTCGAGCAGCACCGACAGGGCCACCACGGCATAGATCCATGGTCCGGCCGCCAGCGACCCCACGCTTTCCAACACCACGACTCCTGTCGCTCCCCCGTTGACAGCCATACAGCGTACGCCGGGGGTGTGACAGGAGATGCGCGGGGGGTTCGCGGGGCGATCACGGGGAGTTCACACGGCACCCCGCTCCCGCATACCGCAGGTCAGGCCGCCAGCGGGCTCCGCTCCGCCGCGGGCTCGCCGTCCGCCGCGGTGCGCCGGCCGAGGAGCCGGTCCACGCCGAAGGCGCCGGAGCCGGTGAAGACCAGCAGGAAGAAGCCCCAGCAGAACAGCACGGACAGCTCGCCGCCGTTCTGGATGGGCCACAGGGCCGCCTGCTGGTGGACGTCGAAGTAGGCGTACGCCATCGAGCCGGAGGCGATCAGCGCGGCCCCGCGGGTGCCGAGGCCGAGCAGCACCAGGCCGCCGGCGACGAGCTGGATCACGGCCGCGTACCAGCCGGGCCAGGTGCCGGCCGCGATCGTGCCGCCGTTGGTGCCCGCGGCGCCGCCGAGGACGCCGAACAGGGAGGCGGCGCCGTGCACGGCGAAGAGCAGGCCGAGGACGATGCGGAAGAGCCCTACGGCGTAGGGCTGAGCGGAGTTGAGACGTGCGGACATGAGGGGGTTTCTCCTCTTCGGTGTCGGTCGGGCCGGCCGGGGACTGAGCGGGCCGGTCGTGGGGGCGGCGGTACCGAATGGGAGACCAGGTTAGGGGAACCTAATCGATGCTTGCAAGTTCAACATCTAGCTTTCAGCGCACTGGCTCCGGCCTCATGTACGGCCGGAGTCGACCGACCGCCCCCGCACCTCCAGCCCTCCGAGCAGTTCTGCCGTGGCCTCGGCCACCGCGGCCACCGCCCGGTCGAAGACCTCGCGGTTGTGGGCGGCGGGGGCGCGGAAACCCGAAACCTTGCGTACGTACTGCAACGCGGCCGCGTGGATCTCCTCGTCCGTGGCCTCACCGGGCAGCACGGGCGGGCGCAGCGTCTTGATGCTCCGGCACATGTGCCCAGTCTCGCGCACCCGTCCGCCCCCTGCGATGATCACTGCCGAGGCGGCCACCGACATCCGGGGCCGACCACCGAAGGGAACAACTCCATGACCCACCCGCTCACCGTGGCCGTCCTCGGCCCCGGCGGAACCGGCGGACTGCTCGCCGCCCTGCTGTCCCGCTCCGGTCACCGCGTGATCTGCCTGGCCGGCGAGACCACCGCCGACACCCTGCGCCGTACCGGCATCACGGTCCGCAGCCGGCAGTTCGGCGACTTCACGGCGGCCGTCGACGCGGACACCGAGCTGCGCGAACCGGTGGACGCCTGCCTGGTCACCGTGAAACACACCGCGCTCGACGCCGCCCTCACCCGGGTCCCGCCCGCCGCCCTCGGCGACGCGCTGCTCGTCCCGCTCCTGAACGGGGTCGAACACCCCGCGACCCTGCGCGCCCGCTACCGTCCCGACCGGGTCGCCCCGGCCGTGATCCGCGTCGAGTCCACCCGGACCGCCCCGGGCGTGATCGAACACGGCAGCCCGTTCACCGAGGTCGACCTGGCCGGGGACGCCGTACCCCGCGCCCGCCTCGACGCGCTGGCCGGTCACCTCTCGGCCTCCGGTACGACCGCCCGCGTGGCCGGGGACGAGACGGCGGCCCTGTGGGCCAAGATGGCTTTCCTCGCCCCGTTCGCCCTGCTCACCACCCGGTACGGCGTCCCGCTCGGCACGGCCCGCAGCCGGCACCGGGACGAGCTGGAGGCACTGGTCGCCGAGACCGCGGCGATCAGCCGGGCCTGCGGCGGCCCCGCGGACCCGGCCCAGGCCCTGGCCCGGTACGACGCCTTCCCGCCCGCCACCAAGTCCTCCATGCAGCGGGACGCCGAGGCGGGCCGCCCGCTCGAACTCGACGCGATCGGCGGGGCGTTGCTGCGCGCGGCCGAGCGGCACGGGGTGGCGGTGCCGGTGACGGAGCGGCTGGTGCGGGAGCTGGCGGCGGCCGACCACTCGTTCGACTGAACCCACGCCCTGAGCCGCCGTCCGCCCTCGCCACCTGAAATCGAACAGGCGTAGCATTGTCGCGTGGCTACGACCTATGAATTCCCCAGTGACCTCCTCGCCGGCCAGGAGGAGCTGCATCAGGTCCGGGCCGAGCTGTCGGCCCTGCTCAAGCGGCTGCCCTGGTCGGTCGAGCCGATGGACGGATTCAGCGACGACACCGGCTGGCGCAAGGTGGAGCGGCCCGCGTCCCCCGGCTGGACGGAGGACGAACAGGCCGAGGTGGAGAAGCTGCGGCGCCGCGAACACGAACTCGCGGTCTTCGTCAGCACCCACCGCTTCTGGGCCGAGCTCGCGGGTGCGGACCGCGTGGAGGCCCGCACCCGCCTGAAACACGCCCACGAGCAGACGGAGCAGGAGTAGGACACGGAAAAGCCCCTCGGAGACATCTCCGAGGGGCCGACCCGGTGGGCGCGGACGGTTTCGAACCGCCGACATCCTGCTTGTAAGGCAGGCGCTCTACCCCTGAGCTACGCACCCGGGAACAGGTCGTCAGCGTACATCACCGGTGTCCGCGGGCGGAAAGTCACGATGCGTACCGCGAACTGATCGGCCCGTGTGTTCGTCTTCAACGGGTGGGAGAATGGCACCACCCAGCGCGAACCACGGCACGGGAGAGGGATGTGACGGCGACACCGGGCACGCCAGCGATACAGCCGTACCCGTCGTCGTCCGCCCGGGAGCGGCGTGGGCTCGCGCCGTTGCGGGATGCCGCGCTGCTGATGGGGCTGCCCGTGCTGGTCGCGTTCGCGTTGCCCGCCGCGTTCGCCGGTGGTGGCACGCGACGCTGGTTCGGCGGCCGGGCGGAGAGTCAGCGGGCCGATGCGCAGGCCGCGAAGGACGCGGCGGCGACGGCGTTCTACGAACTCGACACCGCGCAGCGGGATCTGCGGATCTCCGTGGAGACCATCGCGGCGGTGGACGACTCCCCCGCCGCCCGGCGTGCCGTGTCCGACTTCGAGGCGCTCGGCCGCCGGATCGACGAGGTCAGCCGGCAGTACATCGAGGCCGTCGACGCGCATGACCTGGACCGGGACGATCTGGAGGCCGGCACGGCCGTCCGGGCGCGGGCGGAGCTGACCGCGGCCAAGGACGAGTTGGTGCGGGTCCGGCAGGAGCTGGACCGGTTCGGCGACTCGCTGGGGCCGCTGCTGGGCAAGGCGGAGACGCAGTTGGCCCGGCTGGCGCCCGCGGTGGAGCGGGCCCGGCAGTCGCTGCTGGCCGCGAGCAACGCCCTGGACGCCGTACGGGAGAAGAGGCTGCGGGCCGACGAGCCGGCCGCGCGGCTGGCGGCCCTGTCGCCGGAGCTGACCAAGCTGAACCAGGGTGCCGGGCGGCACGGGGTGCAGGCGACGCTGGAGCGGGCCGAGCGGGTGCAGCGGGAGGCCGGGGCGATCCGGGCCGAGGCCGAGCGGCTGCCGGAGCGGGCGGCCGAGATCGACCACCGGCTGGTGAGCCTGCGTACCCGGGCCGAGGCGCTGACCACGCGGGCCGGCCAGGTGGAGCCGGTGCTGAGCGAGCTGCGCCGCCGGTTCGCCGCCGCGTGCTGGCAGGATCTGCAGCAGGTGCCCGCACAAGCCGCGGAGAACGTGCGGCAGGCCGAGCTGAAGCTCCGCGAGGCGCAGGCGGCGCGGGAGGACCAGCGGTGGGCGGACGCGACCTCGCTGCTGTCGACGGTGCGGGCGCTGCTGAACGCGACCGACGAGGCGGTGTCGGCCGCCGGTGACCGGCTGAGCAGGCTGAACGCGGTGCAGAAGGATGCGCACGCGGAGATCGAGCGGACCCGGTTCGCGATCCGGGACGCCCAGCGGCTGGCCATGACGGGCCGTACGACCCCCGATCCGCGGCACGCGCGGCCGCTGGACGACGCGGTGGCCCGGCTGGAGCGGGCGATCGGCACGCTGGAGGGGCGGCATCCGGACTACTGGCACTTCCTGACCGAGACGGAGGAAGTGCGGCGGGCCGTGGCGCGGGTGGTGGCGCAGATCCGCGAGGAGCGCGGCGGCGGGCACTGACGTGCGTGTTGCCGGGTGGTGCGGGGCAGCGGATATTAAGAGGACGGATGGCCTCCGCTAGCGCCCGAGGGAGGCGGACATGGCCACACACGCAGTGCACTCGAGGAACGACCGGCAGCGGATGCGGCTGGACGACCACCTCCCCGTCGACCACCGGCTCAACCTCGTCTACCGGATCGGTGCGGGCCTGATCGGCGTCTTCCTGGTCGTCTTCGGCATTCTGGGCCTGATCAACCACATCGGCTTCTTCAGCATCGGCGGTGACACGGTCGCCGGGCTGAACAGCAACGGCGCGCTGAGTGTGCTGTCGATCTGCATCGGCGCGGTGCTGCTGGTCGGCATGGTGATCGGCGGGAACGTCGCGTCGACCCTGAACATGGTCCTCGGCGTGCTGTTCCTGCTGAACGGCTTCCTGTTCCTCGGCCTGCTGGACACGACCAGCAACTTCCTGGCCTTCAAGATCCAGAACGTCTTCTTCAGCTTCATCGTGGGCCTGTTGCTGATGACCTTCGGCATGTACGGCCGGGTCGGCCATGCCCTGCCGCACGACAACCCGTACTGGCGGGCCCGCCACCCCGAGACCTCCCCGCAGGAGCAGCGCACGGGGCCGGAGGGGCCTGTGCGGCAGGAACAGCGGGAGGAGCAGGGGCGGCGGCGCCCGCGTCAGCCGGGACCGGGTCAGGTCCTGTAGGCGTAGAACGCCGCGTTCGGGTACGAGGCGACGAGGCTGGCCACCGACCTGTTGTAGGTGTTGGTGGAGTGGTAGCTCACGTACGGCAGGCCCCGGCGGTCCCGGTAGGTGACGATCATCGAGTGGTCCTTGGACCCGTCCCGGTTGAAGTCCATCTGCAGCACGTCACCGAGGTCCAGCTGGTAGACGTTGGCGAGGCTGGTGGCCCGCTTCGAGGACAGGGCGAACCAGGAGAACTCGTTGACGCCGACGAACGAGTCCGACTGGATGTCGGAGTTGCCGAACCACTTGTGGAAGTCGTACGTGTAGCCGGGTACGTGCTTCCAGCCGCCCGCCTTCAGGGCCTGGCTGACGAAGTTGGTGCAGTCGCCGCCGGCGCCGTGCCCGTTGAAGTCCGGGTAGGCCGGGTTGTAGTTGTTCCAGTACTTCTGCGCGTACGCGACCATGGCCTTGTAGTCGTAGCCGGTCGCGGAGAAGTTCTTCGCGTTGGCCGGCGCGGGCCAGGTGGTGGCCGAGCGGGCCGCCGAGGGCGGGCCGTCGTCCTCGCCGGTGGTCTTCACCGAGGTGACGGCGGGCTTGGCGACCTGGTTCACCGCGAGGTAACCGTCATCGGTGTCCCGGATGCCGGTGAGCTGCCAGGTGCCGTGGCGGTCGGCCTGGAAGGTCAGCTCGTGGTGGGCCTGGAAGCCGGTGGACTTCGGTCCCTTGGTGGGCGCCTTGTCGTAGGCCAGCGTCGTGGTCTCGGTGACGGCGACCTTGGCGCGCCGGCCCTTCACCTGGGTGGCGTCGAGCGTGACCTTGGTGCTGCCCGCGCGGTACGTCTCGCCCAGCCGGGCGAGCCGGCTGCGGCGGTCGCGCAGCGTGTCCAGTGCGGACTTCTCCTCGCGGGTCTGCCCGCCGGACAGGCGCACGGATCCGGAGAAGCCGGACGCGTGCCGGGTGTCGGCCGTGCCGGCGCCGTCCACGAGGGCCTGGGTGCGGTCGGTGAAGACCGCGTCGGCCAGCCGCTGGAAGGTCGCCTTGGTGGCCGCGTCCACCGTCGGGTCGTCGGTCACGGCCGCGCCGGCGCTCCAGTTGGGCACCAGGGCCACGCCCGCGACCACGGAGGCGGCCGCGGCGGTGACTATGGCCGTACGGCGCCGTCCACGGCTCAGTCTTCTAGATTTCAATGATGTTCCCCTCTACGCCGGTACACCTACCGGGCGAGGGGCATCTTGCCACGGCGGGTGTGCCGGTTGTGAAGGGGGTTGCACAAGTGGAATCCCCCGAGCGTACTTGTCACTTGACGACGGCGGACCAGTCGGGCGACTGGGCGGGGTCGAGGGTGCGCAGGGCGGCCAGGGTCTGCGGCTTCTGCGCGTCGAGCCAGTCGGCCAGCTCCTTGAAGGAGACGCACTTGACGCCCTTCTTGGTGCAGACGTTCTTGACCACTTGGTCGATGGACTTCATGTAGATGCCGCCGTTCCAGTCCTCGAAGTGGTTGCCGATGAACAGCGGGGCCCGGCTGCCGTAGTAGACGCGGTTGAAGCCGGCCATGTACGAGTCGACGGTCTGCTGTTCCCACTGCGGGAACTTGGCCGGGTCGCCCTGGGTCTCGCCGTCGGACTGGTTGTAGAGGAAGTTGAAGTCCATGGACAGGCCCTGGTACTTGCCGCTCTCGTACGGCAGCATCTGCAGCGGGAAGTCCCATATGCCGTTCTTCTTCGACGGCCAGATCTGGAAGTCGCCCGGCGAACTGGCGTCGTAGCGCCAGCCGTAGCTCTTGATGGCCTTCAGCAGGTTCGGCTGGCCCTCCAGGCAGGGCGCCCGGCCGCCGGTGACTTCCTTCTTGAAGTCGAAGGGCAGCGGCGGGAGGTCCTTGAAGCCGGTGTTCGTCTTCCAGCGCTCCACGAAGGAGTAGAACTGGTCGATCTCGCTCTTCCACTCCTTCACGCTCCAGTCGCCACCGCCCTTGGCCCCGCAGAAGTGGCCGTTGAAGTGGGTGCCGATCTCGTTGCCGTCCTCGTACGCCTTGCCCAGCTGCTCCACGGTGGTGCGGATGTGGTCGTCGGTGGCGTAGTCGATCGCGGCGTCGCCCGGGGAGTGCATGGGGCCGTGGTAGAGCGCCTTCTTGCTCTTGGGCAGCAGGTAGATGCCGGTGAGGAAGAAGGTCATGTGGGCGTCGTACTGCTCGGCCAGCTCCCGGTAGTGCGAGAACAGGTGGTCGCTGCCCTCCAGCGCGCCGTCCCAGGAGAAGACCACGAACTGGGGCGGCTTCTCACCGGGCTTGAGCGGCACCGGCTTCAGCTGCCCCTTCTGCGGCCCGGTATAGGAGGTGGAGCCGTCACCGAGGACCTTGGTCTTGCCGTCCCATTCCGGGGTCTGGCTGGCCTTCGGCGCGGTCGTGGGCTTCTTGCCCGCGCTGGCGGCCGGGGTGCCGCTGCCGTCCGTGCCGGACAGCGCCAGGAACCCGGCCACCAGCGAGGCCACGACGAGGAGGGCGGCCAGCGTCAGGATCTGCGGCCGGGTGGCACGGGGTGCACTGCGGCGGGGGGCTCGACGGCGGCCTGAGGACGACATCTTGCGGGGCATGCGCGGCTCATTCTGCGGAAGGGGAGGGTGCACGGGCCCGGCTCAGCCGAGGCCCGTCGCTGCCGACCAGAGGGCATACGGGACGCTGCGGGCGGATGTGCCGGCCAGGCCCTTGAGCGGCAGGGGCTCTAGGGACTTGGCCAGGTCGATCCGGTAGACGACGATCGCGGTGGACACGGAGTCGGCCGTGCCGACGTACCAGGCGGCGGTGTCCTTGTCGGTGGTGCCGGCCTTCCCGGACACCCCCGTCCGGCCGGCCGCCTCGGGATGGGCGGTGCGGAAGGAGTCGGTGAGCGCCTCGGTGACCTGCTCGGCCACCTTCTCGCCGATCGCGCGCTTGGGGCGCGGGGTGGCCAGCGGGACCGGGGAGCCGTTGCGGGTGATCCGGCGCACCGAGTACGGCTCGGTGTGGGTGCCGCCGGCGGCGAAGGTGGCGTAGCCGCTGGCCATCCGGATCGCGCTGGGCGTGGAGTTCCCCATGGACAGGGCGGGCACCTGGGGGCCGATGCTGGAGGACAGCAGTCCGGACGCCTCGGCGGTCTGGCGCACCTTCTCCAGGCCGGCGTCCATGCCGAGCTGCATGAACGGCGTGTTCACCGACTTCGCGAGCGCCTCGCGCAGCGTGATCTGCCCGTACGACCTGCCGCCGTCGTTGTGCGCGGAGACCTTCTTGCCGCTGCGGTCCCAGTACGGCCCCTCGGGCGTGGTGACGGGCACGCCGTCGTCGCCGTCGTAGACGCTGTCCGGGGTGACGGGGGTGGCGGGTCCGCCGCGCGTCTTGTGCACACCGTGTTCGAGTCCGGCGGCGTAGACGAACGGTGTGAACGCGGTGCCGGCCGGGACGGTGGTCGCGTTGGACTCGTTGTAGCCCTGCTTGCGGTGGTCGGGGCCGCCGTAGACGGCGAGGATCCGGCCGTCCGGGGCCACCGAGGCGGCGCCGTAGTGGCCGTCTTTTGCCGCTGCCGGGTTGTCCTGCCCGGCCTGCTTGCGGGCCTTGGTGACGGCGTCGGTGAGCGCCTTCTCCCGCTTGCGGTCGAAGGTGGTGTAGATCTGGTAGCCGCCGAGGTCGAACTGCTGGTCCGTCAGGTGCCCGGACTTCTTGGCGTACTGCGAGGCCAGTTCCACCAGGTAGTCGCTCTGCGCACCGGTGTTGTACAGCGGGTTGCTCTTGAGCGGCTCGGGGAACTTGGTGTATTTGGCCCGTTCCTGCGGCGACAGCTTGCCGATCTCGACCATGCGGTCGAGGATCCAGGACCAGCGCTCGGCGGCCCGCGCGTGGTTGGCCTTGCTGAGCGTGGGGTCGTACAGGCCGGCGCCCTTGAGCAGTCCGGCGAGCATGGCCGCCTCGGAGGCGTTGAGCTTGCCGACGTCCTTGCCGTAGTACGCCTGGGCGGCGCGCTGGATGCCGTAGCTGCCGCGGCCGAACCAGCTGGTGTTGAGATAGCCCTCGAGGATCTGGTCCTTGCTCATCTTGTTGTCGAGCTTGAGGGCGATCATCGCCTCGGTGAATTTGCGGCTTATCGTCTGGTTCTGGGTCAGATAAACGTTTTTTACGTATTGCTGGGTGATGGTCGATCCACCCTCGGTGTCCCCCTGGCCCAGCGTGCGGAACACCGCGCGGGTGATGCCTTTGGCGGATATGCCCGGGTCCGAGTAGAAGCTCTCGTTCTCGGCCGCGAGCACCGCCCAGCGGACGTCCTCGGGTATGTCCTTCAGCGGCATCGCCTGCCGCTGCACCCAGCCGGTCCGGGCCATGGGCGTGCCGTCGGACCAGAAGTAGACGTTGTCCTGCTGGGTGGCGTACGAGTTGAGGTTGTCCGGTATGTCCGTCATGGCGTACGCGGTGACGAGGAACGCGCTCAGCAGACCGAACGAGGTCAGGGTGGCGCCGATCCACTGGCGCCAGGAGGGTATCCAGCGCCGCCAGCCGGCGCGGCCGGGCCGCGGGTAGACCGGCTTCAGACGGCGCGCGTACGGGGCCGCACGGCGCGCGTACGGGGCCAGCGGGCCCAGCAGGCGGCCGACCGCCTGCGCGGCCGCGCTCGCGGTCTGCTCGCGCCCGGCGGAGCGCGCGCTGCGCCGGCGCTCGGCCCGGCCGCCGTCCGGAGCGGGTGGCTCCGGTGGTGGCGGGACGCGCAGCTGCATGGTCTCGTCCGCCCTGAGGGCGTCGACTCTCAGATGCAGGGTCTCGTCGGCGCCCAACGGCTTCTCGCCACGGCGACCCCCCATGGGGCCGTCCTCCCCCTGCGACGCATTGGTCACGCCTGCGTCTCCCTCCGCACTCGGTCTTGCTCGCGCGGGTGAGCTGAGCATCCTCGCAACGGCGTTCACAAATTATCAGTAACGTTTTCGAATGCCCTGCACATATGCCGGATAGAAAGCAACACTCATGAAACATTGAGACGTCGCCGGCCGGGCCTTGACGGCTAACCTGGGTGCATGCCTCGTTACGAGTACCGCTGCCGGACCTGCGGCGACACGTTCGAACTCAGCCGTCCGATGGCTCAGTCCGCCGCCCCCGCGTCGTGCCCCGCGGGGCACGACGACACGGTGAAGCTTCTGTCGACCGTGGCGGTGGGCGTGTCGAACACCACGTCCGCGCCCGCGCCGAGGGCCGGCGGGGGCGGTTGTTGTGGCGGGGGGTGCTGCGGCTAGGTCCACCGTGGATGCCGCGCCGTGCCGTCGTTCGGCTGCCGTGCCGCCCTCAGAAACTCCCGCAGGATCCGCTCGCCCGCCAGGACGCCTCGCTCCGGCAGGGCGGTGATCTCCGGGGCGGTCCAGCCCGCGTCGGCCAGTTCGCCGTGGGCGGGGCGCCAGCCGCGGTCGGCGGCGAGCAGCAGGTCGGCGTCGAGCAGGGAGTCACCGGCGGCCAGCGTCAGCTCCGCGCCGGTGCGCCGGGCGACCTCGCGGACGGCCGCGCTCTTGGTGAGCGGCTTCGGTACGGCGTAGATCTTGCGGCCCTGCAGGGACACCGTCCAGCCGCGGTTCTCGGCCCACACCGCCAGCTCCTTCACCCAGTCCCCGGGCAGCAGCTCGCGCTCCACCACCAGGTAGGCGAACAGGTCCTCGGCGATCCGGTGCTTGCGCACCCACACCGGGTCGGCGGAGCGCAGCAGGTGCTCGCTGACCTCCGCCAGCGGCGCGCACTCGTCGGCGAGCCGCGCCTGCACGCGCGCGTGCCAGTCGGCGTCGGTGACTCCGTCCACCAGCAGGTGCCCGCCGTTGGCGCAGATCGCGTACGCCGGCGGCGGACCCGGCAGGTTGATGCGCTGGTACTGCTTGCGCGTCCGGGTCGTCGTCGGCACGAACACGGCCGCGTCCCCGAGGTCGGTCAGCATCCGGGCCGCGGTCTCCGTCATGTAGGACAGCGGCTTGGCCTCGTGCACCTCCACGCACAGCAGCCGGGGCGCCCGCGCGTCGGGCATGGTCAGCGCGAGGGCCGCCGAGGAGTAGATCAGCGTACGGTCGAGGTCGCTCGCCACCAGCACCGGCATCAGACGTTCACCGCCTTGCCGTCGGCGCCCGTGGCGCCCCGCGTGTACTTGGGGTGGATCAGTCCGACGCAGGTGTACGGCAGGTCGCCGACCTCCTCGACCGGCACCCCGCGCTGCTCGGCGAGCAGCCGCACATGGTCCAGGTCGGCGCCCGCCCCCGCCCGCGCCAGGATCTTCCACGGCACCCGGCGCAGCAGCACCCGGGTGGTCTCACCGACGCCCGGCTTGACCAGGTTGACGTCGTGGATGCCGTACTCCTCGCTGATCCGCTCGACCGCCCGCCAGCCGGCCCAGGTGGGGGTGCGGTCCGCGGCCAGCAGCTCCTTCACCGCGCTGTCGGCCGCGTCGGCGACCTCCGGGAAGCGGGCGGAGACGGCGTCGAGGAAGGGCACGGAGACGTCCGCGCCGGCCAGTTCGCGGTAGAACTTGGCGCCGTGGAAGTCGTGCGGGCCGACCAGGTCGGCACGCAGGACCGTACGCGAGATCAGGCCGGAGACGGTCGAGTTGAGGCAGGCGGAGGGGATGAGGAAGTCCTCGCGGGTGCCGTAGGTGCGCACGCAGGAGCCGGGGTCGGCGAGGACGGCGATCTCCGGGTCGAACCCGGTGACGCCCTCGGCGGCCTCGAACTCCTCGACGGCCTCGGCGAGTTCGCGGGTGATCGCACCCTTGCCGGTCCAGCCGTCGACGAAGACGACGTCCCGGGGGTCGTGGTGGGCGGCGAGCCAGCGCAGCGCGTTGGCGTCGATGCCCCGGCCGCGCACGATCGACACGGCGTAGTGCGGAAGCTCCAGGCCGTGCCGGAACTGCGCCCAGCGGCGCATCAGGATCCCGACCGGGGTGCCCGCGCGGGCCAGGGAGACCAGCACCGGACGGGGCGACCGCTCGGTGACGACGGTCTCGGTGACGACGCCGACGGCGTGCGCGAGCCGGGCGGCCGACGCGTCGAGCGCCGCGTGGAACAGCTCCTGGTACTGCTCGCTGGGCTGGTACTCCACCGGCAGCGACTCGGCATAGTGCGCGCCGCCGCTCTGGATGGCCTCCTCCCGCTCCTCCGTCGGCGCCTCCAGGGTCACGTCGGACAGGTCCTGGAGCAGCCAGCCGACCTCCTCCGGCGCGTACGAGGAGAATGCGGGGCCACGGAGGGGCTCGGGCAGCATGACCGGCCTTTCGGGAGCATGCGGGACGTACGACGGTACGACCGCGAGCAGGACGTGCGGGACGTGCGCGGCGAGGCGGGCGAGCAGGCCGTCGGGCGCGTGCAGGGCGGGGGTGTCGGCGACGGAGTCGACCACCGCGACGACGGCGTCGAAACCGGCGCCGGCCACGTTGTACGCGTACCGCTCGCCGGGACCGTCGGCCGGGTCGTCGTGGGCCGGGAAGACCAGGCGGGTGCGGATCGCGTATCCGGGGTCGTCCACCGCGAGGACCGGCGAGCGGGTGGTGGTGGAGAACCGCACCTCGGCGTCCGCACCCCGCTCCAGCTCCTGGGCGAGCCGCAGCGGGGCGTACATCAGCTCCTCGAAGCCGAGCACGAGCACCCGCCGGGCGCCGGCGGGCAGGGCCTCGCGTATGCGGCCGGCCATGGCGGGAAGCGCCGCTTCGAGCCGGGCCCGGTGGGCGGGGGTGAAACCGTGCCGCCCGCCGTCGGGGAGCCCGGGAGGCCAGTGCAGGTCGACCTCGGTGACGTGGCCCGGCTGGTGCGCCCCTTCGTTCCCGCACCCGGCGGGCTCACATTCCGCGACCAGCCGCTGCCCCTGCTCCAGCACACCCTCGGGCAGCCGTACGGTCCCGGACGCGGCGGCGACCAGATCCACCCGCGCCCCGATCTCCTCCGCGAACCGCTCCAGCCGGCCGGAGTCCTCCGCCGACCGCATGTCGACCAGCGCCACCACCACGTACCGCCGCCGCGGATACCGCGCGTGCAGATCACGGATGGTGTTGAGCACGGTGTTACCGGTCGAGAACTCGTCGTCCACCAGCACCAGCGGCCCGTCCCCGGCCAGCAGGCCGGGGTCCTCCGGCAGCAACAGGTGCGATGTGGCATGGGAGTGCGACTCCTCGAACCCGCCCGCAGGGGCGACCCCGGGGACCGGCCGCCGCGTGGAGTGCAGATACGGCACCGCACCGAGACCGTCGGCCACCGCATGCCCCAGCCCCGTCGCGGTCTCCGCGTAACCGAGGACGGCAGCAGCCCCCGCCTCGGCCTCGCCGAGCACCGCCGCGACCCGTCGGCCCAGCCGGAACCCGTGGTCGTAGACCACGGCCGGCGACTGCGGCACGTGCTTGCCGAGGACGTTCGAGACCAGCAGGTGGGCCCGCTTGGGGTTGCGCCGCAGGGCGAGCCCGAGCAGCGCCGGCAGCGCGTCGTCCCCCACGAGTCCGACCCCGAGCCGCTCGGCGACCCAGCTGCCGGACCAGACCCCGTCGTTCACTGCGTTGTTCATGCGTTCCTTGGAGAGGTGGCGAAAGGTTCAGCCGGGTATGCCGGCGGCGAGCAGTTCCACGAAGCCGACGTCCTCGTTGGCGACGCCGAACACCTCGGCGCGCAGGAGGGTCCGCTCCGCCCAGGCGCGGTGCGGTTTCACTTCGTTCATCTTGTTCGTGTAGGCCGACCGGAGTACACCCCCGCCGCCGCGTTCCGGCCGCAGGATGTCCTGGGCGTCGCTGAACTCCTCGTGACTGACCACGGAGAGCGCGTGCACGGGCAGGACGTGGGAGGGGTGGATGCAGGTCTTGCCGAGCAGACCGTTGGCCTGGTCGAGGGAGATCTCCCGGAGCAGTCCGTCCATGGCGTGTTCGATCAGCTTCTCGCGCAGCTCGACGGCCTGCATCTGGAGGAAGGGGCTCTGCCGGAGCTGCGGCTTGAACATGCGTTCGGGTACGCGGAAGTACTCCCAGACCGGGCCGGTGACGGTGAAGCCGGTGCCGTCGGCGCGGCCGAGCATGTTCACGACGTCGGCGATCACGGAGGCGACGATCTGGACGTCGTACGCCGTCATGTCGGGGGCGCGGCGCAGGCCGTAGGAGGAGCAGAAGTCGGTCACGCCGAGGCGGAGGGCCAGCACCCGGTCGCGGTACTTGTCGACCGCGCGGGAGATGCCCTCCAGGGTCTCCACCCGCGACTCGCGGTAGAGCAGCTCGGGGGACTCCAGGACGGGCATGGCGAAAAGCCGCCGGCCGCAGGCCTTCTCGGCGGTGGCGAGGGCCTCCAGGAAGGGGACGCCGCGTTCCTCGGTGAACTTGGGCAGCACGAATCCGGACAGCAGGCGTACGGACGGGCCGAGGCGGCGGACCAGGTCCGGTATCTGCTCGGGGGTGCGGACCCGGATGAACAGCAGGGGCGGCTCCGCCCCGGGCCGGCCGGCGAGATCGGCGAACTGCCGGACGAGGTTGTCCTCGCCGGCCCCGACCTCCGCGTCGTCGATCGAGTCCTCCAGGCACAGCACCATCGAGACCACGCCGTTGGCTGCCTGTTTGACGATGTCGTCGGCGAGCCGCGGCCGGGTGGCCGGGCTGTACAGCGTGGCGCCCAGGGCCGCGGAGAGCAGCCGGGCCGGGGAGTCGGCGGTGAAGGCGCACGGCTCCTGATGGAAGAGGCGCTGTCGCACCTCGGGGGCGATGTGCCCGAAATGACGCATAGGACTCCCTTGGAGCGCGAGCCGATCCTCTGGGTTCGGTAAAGGGTGGCCGGTAATAGTACGTAGGGATCCATGTCCGGGGTTCCCTGCGCGCATGAATTTCCGGTAACCCACCCGTGTCGGCGTCAACCCCCCGCATTGTCGTGACCAGGACCGAGAAGGCAGGATGACCGCATGACGCACGCGATGCTGAAGGGGTCGAACGTCCCGCTGGAGGCCACCACGGTGCGCGCCGTGCTGCGCTGGACACCCGGGCAGGGTGTCCCGGACGTGGATGTGTCGGCGCTGCTGCTGGGCCCCGACGGCCGTGTGCGCTCCGACGAGGACTTCGTCTTCTACAACCAGCCCCGGCACCCCTCCGGGAAGGTGTGGCGGCTCGGCAAGAAGCGGGTCGCCGAGGGGCTGACCGACACGATCCAGACAGACCTCTCCGCCGTGGAGCCGGGGGTCGGCCGGATCCTGCTGGTCGCCTCCGCGGACGGGGTCACCTTCGACCGGGTGCCGGCGCTGTGCATCCTGCTGTACGACGCGGCGCTCGCCGACGGGGAGCCGCTGGCCCGGTTCGAGATCAAGCCGGAGACCGGCGCGGAGACGGCGCTGATCTGCGGTGAGCTGTACCGGCGCGGGGAGGGCTGGAAGTTCCGGGCGCTGGGCGAGGGCTACTCGAACGGGCTGAAGGGGCTCGCCACGGACTTCGGTATCTCGGTGGACGAGTCGGAGGGGGCGGAGCCTCAGGCCGAGCCGACGTCGTCCCCGTTGCCTCCGGAGCAGCCGACGCCTCCGGAGCAGCCGACGCCTCCGGAGCTGCCGACGGCTTCGGTGCCGGCGCAGCCGCCCGCGTACGGCTATCCACAGCCCATGCAGGCACCGGCGGCTGTGGTGGGGGACGCATACTTCCGGCTGCCGCCACAGGGGCCGCAGTTCATCGGGCGGTAGGGCGCCTCCGCCGGCCCGCGGTGTTCATCTGTCCGCCTTCGTCTTGTAGCCCCTGCCCCACTGGAGGCCCCAGCCGTAGAGGCGGTCGAGTTCGCCCTGGAAGCCGTAGACGAACTTGACCTCGCGGCGGACGATCAGTTCGCCCTTGACGTTCTCGATCATGACGACGGCGCAGGAGCGGGCCTGCGGGTGGCGTTCGTCGAGGCCTATCTCGATGCGGGGCCCGTTGCTGGGGTACAGGGTGACGACGGCGTGGGTACGGTCGAAGGCGGGGGTCTGGTCGTAGATGTAGACGAAGACCAGCAGCCGCTTCAGGGCGTCGCGGTGGTCGAGATTGACGTACATCGTCTCGCCGGACGCCGAGCCGAACCGGTCGTCTCCGCTGAGTTTGATGTACGGCGGTGCGTTGACGTCGCCGAGATAGCCGCCGAGGGGCTGTACGACCCCCTTGGTGCCGTCGGTCAGCTCGTACAGGCAGCCGAGGTCGAGGTCGACGTTGACCATGCTCTGGCCGTGGCCGAGGACCTCCGGCGGCTTCAGGGCCTTGAAGGGGTGCCGGAACAGGCTGGCGCGCTGGGTTCCGTCGAAGTCGGAGGTCCGCATCCGCCAGGAGAGGTTCACGCGCAGGTGACCGGTGGCCGCTTCCTGCCTGGTGAGAGACACCGTCTGGTGCCGCCTGGTCAGTTCGATGGCGTTGGTCGACGCGTTGCCCGAGTCGAAGTCGGCGGCGCGCCCGCCCAGCAGTCCGTCGAAGAAACCCATTCCCGCCCCCAGGTACCTGTTGTGACGCCGACGGGGCGGCCGACCGTGTCGGCCGCCCCGCTCAGAGCGTTCCTCACCGTCCGGGCCGTCACACCCCGGAGGAGACCTCGGCCTTCTCGTCGGTGCCCTCCTCCCCCGCCGCGGCCAGTGCGCGGTTGCGGCGGACGGAGGAGAAGAAGGACCAGGCGATCAGGACGACACCGACGAGACCGGTGACGACCTCGTTGATCTCGTGCTGGATGGTGACCATGAGGATCACGGCGAGGGCGCCGATGGCGTAGTGGGCGCCGTGCTCCAGGTAGACGTAGTCGTCGAGGGTGCCCTGGCGGACCAGGTAGACCGTGAGCGACCGGACGTACATCGCGCCGATGCCGAGTCCGAGGGCCATCAGGACGATGTCGTTGGTGATGGCGAAGGCGCCGATGACGCCGTCGAAGGAGAACGAGGCGTCCAGCACCTCCAGGTAGAGGAACATGAAGAACGCGGCCTGGCCGGCCAGGACGATCGCGGGCTTCTGCTTGCCGCTGCGGGCGGCCTCTTCCTCCTCCTCGTGCTCGCGCTCCTCCTCTTCCTCCAGCTTGTCCTCGAAATAGCCGGAGAGACCGCCGACGACCATGTAGGTGATCAGGCCGGCGATCCCGGCGATCAGGACCGTCTCCGCCTTGTCCACGTGGGCGCCGCCGTGCTGGTGGGCGTGGGTGGCGAAGGTGAAGGACGTGATCAGCAGGACGACCAGGGCGATGCAGACCGACAGCATGTCGACCTTGCCGAGCTTGGCCAGGGGCCGCTCGATCCAGCGCAGCCACTGGATGTCCCGGTCCTCGAAGATGAAGTCGAGGAAGATCATCAGCAGGAACATGCCACCGAAGGCGGCGATCGACGGGTGGGCGTCGGTGACCAGCTGCTGGTAGCGGTCCTTGTTGTTGAGCGCCAGGTCGACGGCCTCGATCGGGCCCATCTTGGCGCTGATCGCGACGATGACGACGGGGAAGACCAGCCGCATGCCGAAGACCGCGATGAGGACGCCGACCGTGAGGAAGATCTTCTGCCAGAAGGCGTTCATCTTCTTCAGGATTCCGGCGTTGACGACCGCGTTGTCGAAGGACAGCGAGATCTCAAGGATGGCGAGGATCGCCACGATGCCGAAGGCGGTCCACCCCCCGTAGAACGCCGCCGCGACCAGGCCGAGCGCGGTGACCGCGAACGACCAGCCGAAGGTTTTCAGAAGCACTGGCTACCCCATCTGTGTGTACGGGTCTCCCCCGAGCCGTACCGAGTTTTACGAAACGTTGACTCCGAAGTCTAGAGCGATGCCCCGGAGGCCCGACGCGTACCCCTGACCGACTGCACGGAACTTCCACTCGCCCTGATACCGGTACAGCTCACCGAAGATCATCGCGGTCTCGGTGGACGCGTCCTCGCTCAGGTCGTAGCGCGCCAGTTCCTGGCCGTCGGCCTGGTTGACCACGCGGATGAAGGCGTTGGAGACCTGGCCGAAGGTCTGGCCGCGCTCGTCCGCCATATGGATGGACACCGGGAAGATGATCTTCTCGCACTGCGGGGGCACCTTCGCGAGGTCGACCAGGATCGATTCGTCGTCGCCCTCACCCTCACCGGTGAGGTTGTCACCGGTGTGCTCCACGGAGCCGTCGGGGCTCGTGAGCTGGTTGTAGAACACGAACCACTCGTCGCCCAGCACGCGGTTCCCCGCGCCGCACAGCAGGGCGCTGGCGTCCAGGTCGAAGGGGGCGCCCGTGGTGGACCGGGCGTCCCAGCCGAGCCCGATCAGGACGTTGGTGAGGTTCGGTGCGGCCTTGGAGAGGGAGACATTGCCTCCCTTGGCGAGCGTGACGCCCATGATGCTGGTCCTCCCCTGGTGGTGCTTCCCTGGTTGTCCTGCGCGTCCGGCGCCGCCCGTAAACGGTGCGGCGCCGGATGGTGCAGGTGTCGTGACTCTGCCGGGATCAGACGTTGACGCCGAAGTCCTGCGCGATGCCACGCAGGCCAGACGCGTAGCCCTGGCCGATGGCGCGGAACTTCCACTCCGCGCCGTGCCGGTACAGCTCGCCGAAGACCATGGCCGTCTCGGTGGAGGCGTCCTCGCTCAGGTCGTAGCGGGCGATCTCCTGTCCGCCGGCCTGGTTCACGACGCGGATGAACGCGTTGCGGACCTGTCCGAAGGACTGCTGGCGGTTCTCGGCGTCGTAGATCGACACCGGGAACACGATCTTTTCGATGTCGGCCGGGACGCCGGCCAGGTTGACCTTGATCTGCTCGTCGTCGCCCTCGCCCTCACCGGTGATGTTGTCACCGGTGTGCTCCACGGAGCCGTCGGGGCTCTTGAGGTTGTTGAAGAAGACGAAGTGCTGGTCGCTCGCGACCTTGCCGGAGTTGTTCAGCAGCAGCGCGCTCGCGTCGAGGTCGAAGTCCGTGCCGGTCGTCGTGCGCACGTCCCACCCCAGGCCGACGATGACGGCGGTCAGGCCCGGGGCCTCCTTCGTCAGCGATACGTTGCCGCCCTTGCTGAGGCTGACTCCCACGGGTCCTCCATGTGGTGTTCAGGGGCGGGGAGCCCCGTCGTGCTTCGGATATGGGATCAACGTGCCGATCCTAGTGACGGGTTCCCGCCCTCCGCAGACCCTGGAGCCGAAGATTCACAGGTGTCGGCCCGCGGGCCGGCTCACAGGGTGTCGAGCGCCTTCACGTAGTCGTCGAGGTCGCGGGCGTCCGGCAGGCCGTTGACCACGGTCCACCGCACGACGCCCTCCTTGTCGATGATGAAGGTGCCCCGGACGGCGCAGCCCTTGTCCTCGTCGAAGACGCCGTACGCGCGCGAGACGTTGCCGTGCGGCCAGAAGTCGCTCAGCAGGGGGTACTCGAGGCCCTCCTGCTCGGCGAAGACGCGCAGGGTGTGGATGGAGTCGTTGGAGACGGCGAGCAGCTGGGTGTCGCGGTCGGCGAACTTCGGCAGGTTGTCGCGCAGCTCGCACAGCTCGCCGGTGCACACGCCGGTGAAGGCGAAGGGGTAGAAGAGCAGGACCACGTTCTTCTCGCCGCGGAACTCGGAGAGCTTCACGGTCCGGCCGTGGTTGTCCTTCAGCTCGAAGTCGGGCGCCTTGTCGCCGACCTGGATCGCCATCGTCGTGCATCCCTTCGGTGGGCTGTTCGGGTGGGAGCGTGCAGACGCTCGGGTCCACCCTACGCAGCGGGCACCGGGGTCCTACGGACGGGCCGAGCCTGCTCGGCCCGTCCGGTGGACGAGGACGGTCACCTCTTGGACTTGGCCGCCTTCGGCGTGGCCAGCCGGCTGCCGCTCCAGTCCTTGCCGACGCTGACGCTCTTCGAGGCGGTCAGGCCGGCCGTCGTGGCGGCGTCCTGGATGTCGCTCGGCTCCACGTACCCCGCACGGCCGGTCTTCGGCGTGAGGAGCAGGATCGCGCCGCCCTCTTCGATGTACGTGGTGGCATCCACCAGCGCATCCGTCAGGTCGCCGTCGTCGTCACGGAACCACAGCACAACGGCGTCGGCCACGTCGTCGTAGTCCTCGTCCATGAGGTCGCCTGCGATGGTTTCCTCGATGGCCTCGCGGAGCTCCTGATCGACGTCGTCGTCGTAGCCGATCTCCTGGACCACCTGCCCGGGCTGGAACCCCAGCCTGGCGGCAGGGTTCGTCCGCTCCTCCGCGTGGTCCGCGGTCGCGCTCACGGGTTGCCTCCTGATCATTTCTTGTTGAGTATCTCAGCCACGCGCGTGCGCGAAGCATTGGCCGTAGTCCACACGGGCGGGGCGGATCGCGCAAGTACCCGGCCGTCGGGACCGTCGAAACGGTGACGATCCCGGCCGTGTCGCCGCAACTCCTGGCACCGTATCCCGTTTCCACGGAACCCACATCACACCGATGTGCCCGGTTTGCGCCGTTCGGAATCATCCAGTGTTACGTCGCTCGAACAACTTTGCAAAGCACGTCACACCCCGGGCGTATCGTTGCGTTTTGACCGATCCAGACGACGGTGCGGATGACGTACGCCTTCCCGAGGTACACGATGGGGAACGGTGTAGGCAGGCAGAAACTGGCCCTCTGACAGGTAAGGAACAGCGTGGCTTCCGGATCCGATCGCAACCCGATCATCATTGGCGGCCTTCCGAGTCAGGTTCCTGACTTCGATCCCGAGGAAACCCAGGAGTGGCTCGACTCCCTGGACGCCGCCGTCGACGAGCGCGGGCGGGAGCGGGCCCGCTATCTCATGCTGCGCCTCATCGAGCGGGCCCGCGAGAAGCGGGTGGCCGTGCCCGAGATGCGCAGCACGGACTACGTCAACACGATCCCCACCAAGAGCGAGCCGTTCTTCCCGGGCAACGAGGAGATCGAGCGCAGGATCCTGAACGCGACCCGCTGGAACGCGGCCGTGATGGTCTCGCGCGCCCAGCGCCCCGGCATCGGCGTCGGCGGCCACATCGCCACCTTCGCCTCCTCCGCCTCGCTCTACGACGTCGGCTTCAACCACTTCTTCCGCGGCAAGGACGAGGGCGACGGCGGCGACCAGGTCTTCTTCCAGGGCCACGCCTCCCCTGGCATCTACGCGCGCGCGTACCTGCTCGACCGGCTCACCGAGGAGCAGCTGGACGGCTTCCGCCAGGAGAAGTCGAAGTACCCGAACGGCCTGTCCAGCTACCCGCACCCGCGCTCGATGCCGGACTTCTGGGAGTTCCCGACGGTCTCCATGGGCCTCGGCCCGCTCGGGGCGATCTACCAGGCGCGGATGAACCGCTACATGGAGGCCCGCGGGATCGCGGACACCTCCAAGTCGCACGTCTGGGCGTTCCTCGGCGACGGCGAGATGGACGAGCCGGAGTCGCTCGGCCAGCTGTCCATCGCCGCCCGGGAGGGCCTGGACAATCTGACCTTCGTGGTCAACTGCAACCTGCAGCGCCTCGACGGGCCGGTGCGCGGCAACGGCAAGATCATCCAGGAGCTGGAGTCCATCTTCCGGGGTGCCGGCTGGAACGTGATCAAGCTGATCTGGGACCGCACCTGGGACCCGCTGCTCGCGCAGGACCGGGACGGCATCCTGGTCAACAAGATGAACATCACGCCGGACGGGCAGTTCCAGACGTACGCCACCGAGACCGGCGCGTACATCCGCGAGCACTTCTTCGGCGACGACCACCGGCTGCGCGCCATGGTCGAGAACATGACCGACGACCAGATCCTGCACCTGGGCCGCGGCGGCCACGACCACCGCAAGATCTACGCGGCGTTCAAGGCGGCCAAGGAGCACAAGGGCCAGCCGACGGTCATCCTGGCCAAGACGATCAAGGGCTGGACGCTGGGCCCGAACTTCGAGGGCCGCAACGCCACGCACCAGATGAAGAAGCTGACGGTCGACGACCTCAAGCGCTTCCGCGACCGGCTGCACCTGCCGATCTCCGACAAGGAGCTGGAGTCCGGCCTGCCGCCGTACTACCACCCGGGCCCGGACTCGGAGGAGATCCAGTACATGCACGACCGCCGCAGGAGCCTCGGCGGTTACGTCCCGACCCGCGTGGTCCGCTCCCAGCCGCTCCCCCTGCCGGACGACAAGGCGTACGCGACCGTGAAGAAGGGCACGGGCCAGCAGTCCATCGCGACGACCATGGCCTTTGTGCGCCTGCTCAAGGACCTCATGCGGGACAAGGAGATCGGCAAGCGGTTCGTGCTGATCGCGCCGGACGAGTACCGCACGTTCGGCATGGACTCCTTCTTCCCGAGCGCGAAGATCTACAACCCGCTCGGCCAGCAGTACGAGGCGGTGGACCGCGATCTGCTGCTCGCCTACAAGGAGTCGCCGACCGGCCAGATGCTGCACGACGGCATCTCCGAGGCGGGCTGCACGGCCTCGCTGATCGCCGCGGGCTCGGCGTACGCCACGCACGGCGAGCCGCTGATCCCGGTGTACGTCTTCTACTCGATGTTCGGTTTCCAGCGCACCGGCGACCAGTTCTGGCAGATGGCCGACCAGCTGGCGCGCGGTTTCGTCCTGGGTGCGACCGCGGGTCGTACGACCCTGACCGGTGAGGGTCTGCAGCACGCGGACGGCCACTCCCAGCTGCTGGCCTCCACCAACCCGGCGTGTGTGGCCTACGACCCCGCGTACGCCTACGAGATCGCGCACATCGTGCAGGACGGCCTGCGCCGGATGTACGGCAGCTCGCCCGAGCACCCGCACGGCGAGGACGTCTTCTACTACCTGACCGTCTACAACGAGCCCATCCAGCACCCGGCCGAGCCGGCGGACGTGGACGTCGAGGGCATCGTCAAGGGCGTCCACAAGCTGAGCGAGGGCACGGGCGGCTCGATCCCGGCGCAGATCATGGCGTCGGGCGTGGCGGTCCCGTGGGCCCTGGAGGCCCAGCGGATCCTCGCCGAGGAGTGGAACGTCAAGGCGGACGTGTGGTCCGCGACCTCCTGGAACGAGCTGCGCCGCGAGGCCGTGGAGTGCGAGGAGCACAACCTTCTGCACCCGGAGGAGGAGCAGCGGGTGCCGTACGTGACGCGGAAGCTGAGCGGCGCCGAGGGTCCGTTCGTGGCCGTGTCCGACTGGATGCGATCGGTCCCGGACCAGATCGCGCGCTGGGTGCCCGGCCCGTACCAGTCGCTCGGCGCCGACGGCTTCGGCTTCGCCGACACCCGGGGCGCCGCGCGCCGCTTCTTCCACATCGACGCCGAGTCGATCGTCGTCGCGGTGCTGACCGAACTGGCCCGCGAGGGCAAGGTCGACCGTTCGGCGCTGAAGCAGGCCATCGACCGGTACCGGCTGCTGGACGTCTCTGCGGCGGATCCGGGGGTGGCGGGCGGCGACGCGTAGCCGCTGCGCTCGGCTTGGGGCCGGACGGCTGCTGGAGAGGGGCTGCCGGTTCGTTGCCGGGTGCGGGTCTGTGGTGGCCGGGCGGGCAGTTCCCCGCGCCCCTTCGGGGGCGCGGGCCCCTTACTGTTTCTTTACGATGCGGGGCATGGAGCAACTTTCGGCGCAGGCCAGGTGGGAGCGGCACACCCAGCGGCCGCTGTTGGCGCTCGCGGTGGCGTTCGCCGTCGCGTACGCGGTGCCGATTGTGGACGACTCCGCCGGTCACTCGCTGACGGCCGCGTGCACGGCGGTGGAGTGGGTGGTGTGGGCGGGGTTCGCCCTCGACTACGTGGTGCGGCTGGCCCTCGCCCGGCACCGGAAGGACTTCGTGCGCCGGCACTGGCTCGACCTGTGCGCGGTGGTCCTGCCGCTGCTGCAACCGCTGCGGCTGCTGCGGCTGGTGTCCACGCTGATGCTGGTGGGCCGGCGGGCGCGGATGGCGCCGCAGATCCGGCTGACCACGTATGTCGTCGGGGCCGTGATCGGTCTGCTGATGTTCGGGTCGCTGGCGGTGCTGTCCGTGGAACGGGAGTCGCCGCACGGGAACATCCGGACGCTGGGTGACGCGGTGTGGTGGTCGTTCACGACGATGACGACCGTGGGCTACGGGGATCACGCGCCGACCACCGGGCTCGGGCGGATGATCGCGGTCGGGCTGATGCTGTCCGGGATCGCGCTGCTCGGTGTGGTCACCGCGAACATCGCCGCGTGGTTCATCTCCCGCTTCGAGAAGGACGATGTGGAGGAGCGGCGCCAGACGGAGGCGATCACCTCTCTGACCGAGGAGGTACGGCTGCTCCGGGCGGAGGTGGCTCGCCTGGCCGAGCGCCCCGAGGAGGGGCGGGGAACTGCGCGGTCAGCCACCGCGCAGCCGCGGCCGCGAGCGCACCCTCCGCTCGGCGGCGAGGGGCTGTCGGCTACAGGAGACCGTGGCCCCAGGTCGCCGCGCCCGCCAGGGCGATGATGGCCAGCAGCGTGTCGATCGCGCCCAGGATCAGGGCCACCAGGGCAGGGACGTTGCGGTCGTTCGACCACTTGCGGCCCATCGCCTGCCAACCGCAGAACATCGCCACCGGACCCAGCACGATGCCCAGCGCGAAGAAGCCGGCCACCGCGCAGATCGTGCCGATGATTGCGAGCGTCGCACGGTCCGGCCCTGTCCGTTGCCACGTCCGGCCACGTGACCGGGGGTACCCGCGCGTTCCGTGCCCGAAGCCTGCCATCATCAACTCCCTGAGGTTTGCGGACAGTTCGGCTTCGGACTGCGGGTACCCCGGTTCCGCGGGGACAGACCTGCGCGCGCTGCCCCCCTCCAGCAGCGCGCGCCGCGGCCCGTCCGTCCCCCCATGCCCTGCGGAGGACTTGACCCACTGTGACCTGCGGCGCGTGCCGAGGGCGAGGGATCTTTAGCGGAGTCACCCTGATAGGGGAACTCCGCTCAGATGTGGCCGACGCCCGCGCCCGCCTCCGCGTTCGTGCCCCGCTTGGTGAGCAGCGCGACGAAGATGGCGACCACCGCCACCCCGGCCGCGACCAGGGACGCGAGGCTCATGCCGGAGAGGAAGGTGTCGTGGGCGACCGCGGTGATCTTCGCGGCGACCGGCTCCGGCATGCCCTTCGTCACCGGGGCCACGCCGACCTGGACCGCCTCGGAGGCCTTGTCCAGCTGGTCGGGGGTCAGCTTCGGCAGTCCGGCGCCGGCCCAGTTGCCCGGCAGTTCGCTGTCGACCTTGGAGGCCATCACGGCACCGAGCACCGCCGTACCGAGGCTGCTGCCGATCTGCATGGCCGCCTGCTGGAGGCCGCCCGCCACACCGGACAGCTCCAGGGGGGCGTTGCCGACGATGACCTCGGTGGCGCCGACCATGACCGGCGCGAGGCCGAGGCCGAGCAGGGCGAACCAGAGGGACATGACACCGCTGCCGGTGTCGCTCTCCAGCGTCGACATGCCGTACAGCGCGACCGCGGTCACGGCCATGCCGAAGGCCAGCGGGATGCGCGGGCCGAGCCTGGTGATGGCGGCGCCGGCGAGCGGTGAGCCGATGATCATCATGCCGGTGAGCGGCAGCAGGTGCGCGCCGGCCTTGACCGGGCTCATCCCGTGGACGTTCTGCAGGTAGAAGGTCACGAAGAACAGGCCGCCCATGAAGGCGATGGCCATCAGGACCATCAGGACGACACCCGCCGACAGCGCCACCGAGCGGAACAGGCCCAGCGGGATCAGCGGTTCGGCGACCTTCGTCTCCCAGAAGGAGAACAGGGCGAAGAGCACCGCGGACCCGGCGATGAACAGCCACGTCCTGCCGTCGCCCCAGCCCCAGGTGGGCGCCTTGATGAGCGCCCAGACCAGGCAGAACATCGCGCCGGACAGCAGGGCGATGCCGAGCAGGTCGAAGGAGCGCGGGGCGTTCTCGGCGCGGTGGTCGAGCAGGATCAGCGTGCCGAGGAGCAGTGCGAGGACACCGACCGGCACGTTGATGAAGAACACCGACTGCCAGTTGACGTGTTCGACGAGGACACCGCCGAGGATCGGGCCGCCCGCGGTGGACGCGCCGATCACCATGCCCCACACGCCGATGGCCATGTTCAGCTTCTCGGCCGGGAAGGTGGCCCGCAGCACGCCGAGCGCGGCCGGCATCAGCAGCGCGCCGAACAGGCCCTGGAAGACCCGGAAGACGATGACCGCGGTGATGCTGCCGGACAGCCCGATGGCGCCGGACGCGGCGGCGAAGCCGGTCACGCCGATGAGGAAGGTCTGCCGGTGGCCGAAGCGGTCGCCGAGCTTGCCCGCGGTGATCAGGGTGACCGCGAGGGCGAGGAAGTAGGCGTTCGAGACCCATTGCACGTCGGCGAAGGACGCGTTCAGGTCGTCGCGGATGGCCGGGTTGGCGATGGCCACGATGGTGCCGTCGAGGGCCACCATCATGACCCCTACGGCGACGGTGATGAGGGTGAGCCACGGATGGCCGCGCAGGCCGGCGGCCGGCCGCGGCCCCGACGGTGCTGCCGGTGCCTTGTCCCCCGGCCCCGTTGCGTCGGCGGTGGTCTGACTAGTCATGAACTCAGGCTAGTGACAGCCACTGACAGTTGACAAACGAATTCAGTAGTCGGTTACTGACACGACATCGGCGCATAGTCTTCAGGGGCCGGGCCGACGGACGTACACAGGGGAGAGAGGCCATGGAGACGCTGCGGGAGCGCAAGAAGCGGCGTACGCGGGAATCGCTGCTGCGGGCCGCTCTCGAGCTGTTCACCAGCCAGGGGTACGAGCAGACCACCATCGACGAGATCGCCGAGGCCGTCGACGTCTCGCAGCGCACCTTCTTCCGCTACTTCGCGGGCAAGGAGGACGTGGCCTTCGCGGTGCAGAAGATGACGGAGGCGGCCTTCGTGGCGGCCGTCCGCGCGCGTCCGCCGCACGAGGCGCCGATGGAGGCGCTGCGGCAGGCGTTCCTGGAAGGCTGGGACACGATCCGGGAGACCGTCGAGTCGGTGGTGCCGGTCGAGCTGTACCTGCGCATGTACCGGACGATCGAGTCCACGCCCGCGCTGCTCGCCGCCCATCTGCGCCGGTCGGCGGCGACGGAGGAGACCATCGCGCGGGTGCTGGCCGAACGGGAGGGAGTCGACGTGGACACCGACCCGCGGCCCCGGCTGGCGGTGGCCGTCTTCGGCGGGGTGATCCGGGTCAGCGAGCGGCAGTGGTGCACGAGCGAGGACTTCGGCCTGGAGTCCATCCGCGCCCTCACCGCGTCGTACCTCGATCAGGTGGGTTCGGCGCTCACGGGACACTGGCGCACCGCCTGAGACCGCCGGCGGATCGCGGCGAGATCATCCGCTGCGCACCGGCGCCGTGTTCGGTAACCGACGAAACGTGATCCCTGTCACTCGGTTACCGCGAGACCCTCTCGTTCTCCTAGTGTGTCCTCCCAGTGACTTCCTTCGACACCTCCCCGCAATTGAACGTCTGGCGCGCACTGCTGGCGCTGGCCGTCGTGTTCGTGATGCTCGCGACCACCGGCTGGACCGCCCTGCGCAGTCACCGGGAGTCGACAGCGCTGCAGGCCTCGCTCACCAAGTGGGAGCACGGCAGCATCCACGGCCTCCACCTGCCCGACCCCGAGGCCGCCCCGGCCCGCCTCGCCCGCTTCTTCGGCTCGCTCACCCCGCACGAGCGCGACCGTCTCGCCCACCGCTACCCGCTCGCGGTCGGCAACATGAACGGCGCCCCCGTCTCCCTGCGCTACCGGGCCAACCGCATCGCGCTGGGCCAGGCCCGCAAGGTCGAGCACCAGCGCGTGCACGACAGCCGGCTCAGCTCGGCGGGCCAGCAGGACGCGGCCCGCCGGATGGAGCGCTACGCGTCCCTGCAGGACCCGGACCGGCACATCCTGGCCTTCGACCCCGAGGGCTCGGGCCGGGTCGCCGAGGTGTTCGGCGACCTCGACAGGGCCGAACGGATCTCGGTCGTCGTCCCCGGGGTCGACACCGATCTGCTCACCTTCCAGCGGACGTACCGCAAGTACAGCGCCCCGGCCGGCATGGCCAAGGCCCTGTACGCGGCCGAGCGCGCGGCCGACCCCGCGACCCGTACGGCGGTGATCGCCTGGGCCGACTACACCTCCCCCGACGGGCTCGGGGTGGACGCGGCCACCGGTCTGCGCGCCGAAGAGGGCGCCGTACGGCTCAACGCGCTGCTGCGCGCCCTGCCCGGCCGGGCCCCGGTGTCGATGTTCTGTCACAGCTACGGCTCGGTGGTCTGCGGGGTCGCCGCACACGACATGCCCCGCCGGGTCGCCGACATAGCCGTGGCCGCGAGCCCCGGCATGCGCGTCACCAAGGCCGCCCGCCTGGGCACCACGGCCCGGGTGTGGGCCATGCGGGACGCCAGCGACTGGGTGGCGGACGTCCCGTACCTGGAGCTGGGCGGCCTCGGCCACGGCGCCGACCCGGTGTCCTCGGCGTTCGGGGCGCGGGTGCTGTCGGCCCGGGACGCCCAGGGCCACAGCGGTTACTTCCAGCCCGGCACGGACAGCCTGCGCAACCTCGCCGACATCGGCGTGGGCGCGTACGACGCGGTGACGTGCGCGCGGGAGAACGATGCGTGCCGGTCCGGTCTGTCCGGCGCGACGACGGCCGGACGCGCGTAGAAACAGCAGGAAGTGCGGTCTGCGCGGGTGGCGACGGAGGAGCACGTGCCGCATACGATGAGCCGCATGGGTGACGTACTGGCGGGGTTTCATGCCGTCTGGGAGTTCGAGTCCGACTCCGTGCTCATCCGTTACGAACGGGGGATTCGAACACCGAAGCTGTTCCAGGCGCTCGGTGAGCGCCGGATTCCGTTGTCGGCGGTCCAGGGGGTGAGCCTCGCCCCGGGCAAGCGCGGCACGGTCGTCCTGCGGCTGGAGCCGCGCCCCGGCGCCGATCCGCTGATGGAGGCGGCCGACGGCCAGCTCAAGGAGGGCGCCGATCCCTACCGGCTGGTGCTGCCGGCCGAGCGGGAGACCCTCGCCGAGTACTACGCCGACGAGCTGGAGGGGCTGCTGACCGAGTCCGGGCCCGCCGAGCGGCACCTGGTGGCGGCGCCCGAGGCGCCGCTGCAGTTCAAGGCGTACGACGGGAAGGCGTCCTTCGACGGGACGGCCGTGCAGTTCCGCTGGTCCTGGACCGGGGCGTCCTCGGCGAAGTGGAAGGCCGGCGACCAGAGCTTTCCGGTGGCCGAGCTGAGCGGGGTGGAGTGGCGGTCGCCGGAGATCTTCGAGGGGCATCTGCGGCTGGTGCCCCGCGACCCGGGCTCGGCACGGTCCGCGCAGCCGGACCAGGACCCGGCGTCGGTGGTCTTCGGCCTGGGGTACGGGCCGGTGCACGAGTCGCTGCCGTTCGCCGCCGCGGTCCTGGCGGCGGTGCGCACGCGCGGGCCGGTGCCGGTGGCACCGGCCGTGTCCCGGCGCGACCCCGCGGACATCGCCGAGCGGATCCGGCATCTCGGGGAGCTGCATCAGGCGGGCCTGGTCACCGACGAGGAGTTCTCGTCGAAGAAGGCCGAGCTGCTGGCCGAGCTGTAGCTACTGCTCGCGCGCGTAGAAGCTGATCTTCCGGTCCAGGACGCCGAGGGTGTCGTGGAGTTCCGTGATCCGGGACAGGACGTCCCTGCGGGTCGACTCCAGCAGCTGCCGGCGCTCCGCGAACGTGTGGTCGCCCTCCCTGACCAGTTCCGCGTACCGGACCATGTCGGCCACCGGCATGCCGGTCAGCCGGAGCTTGGTCACGAAGTCCAGCCAGTCCAGGTCGCGGTTGCTGTAGCGGCGCTGGCCGGTGTGCGAGCGGTCGACGTGCGGCATCAGCCCGATCCGCTCGTACCAGCGCAGCGTGTGCGCGGTCAGGCCGGTGAACGCGACGACCTCGCTGATCGTGTAGCGGTCCTGGCCGTCGGGGCGGGGATGGCGCCGGGGTGGGGCGGAGCAGATGTTGGTGGGCGTGGCGTGCTCGGTGGCCGCCGGCGGGGTCTGCATCACCGTCATGGCCCCACGCTATGACCTTGGAGTGCACTCCAAGCAAGCGGCTTCGGTAAGAAATCGGCACGACGCGGCCCGGGGCGGCGCTCTAACGTGCGGTCCATGAGTCTTGCACGCCGGGCCGGACCCGGGGATGCCGCCGAAGTGCTGCGACTACGCCAGGTGATGATCGATTCACTGTGGAGCGCGGGGGGTGCCGGGCCGACCGAGTGGCACGCGGAGTCGCTGCCGACGCTGCGGGAGCGGCTCACGGAGGAGGACGGGGACTTCGCCGCGTTCGTCGTGGAGCACCCCGGCCGGCCGCGGGCGCTGGCCGCGCTGGCGGCGGGGACGGTGGAGTACCGCATCGGCAAGGCCGGGAACCCGCGGGGGCGGGTCGGGCACGTCTTCAGTGTGGCGACCGACCCGGACGCCCGCCGGCGCGGGCACGCGCGCGCGTGCATGGAGGAGCTGCTGGCCTGGTTCCGCGCGCGGGGTGCCGGGCACGTGCTGCTCAACGCCTCGCCGGAGGCCGAGCCGCTGTACGCCTCCCTCGGCTTCACGCGGGATCCGGACCCGTCGATGCGGCTGCTGTTGTGAGCCGCATAGGCTCGGACGCATGTCGTTGCAGAGCCTGGCGCTGATCGAGAACTGGCCCGTCCCCACCGCCGCGGCGGGTGTCGTACGAGCCGACGGAACCGTCCTCGGGACGCACGGTCCCCTCGGGCACCGCTTCCCGCTGGCCTCCGTCACCAAGCCGCTGGCGGCCTACGCGGCGCTCGTCGCGTACGAGGAGGGGGCGATCGAGCTGGACGAGCCGGCCGGTCCGCCCGGGTCGACGGTCCGGCACCTGCTCGCGCACACCTCCGGGCTGGCCTTCGACGAGCACCGGGTGACGGCCGCGCCCGGGGAGCGGCGGCTGTACTCGAACGCCGGGTTCGAGCAGCTCGGGGACCACATCGCCAAGGCGACGGACATACCGTTCGCGGAGTACCTGCGGCAGGCCGTGCTGGAGCCGCTGGGCATGACCTCGACGTCGCTGGCGGGGTCGCCGGCGAAGGACGGGGTGTCGACCGTGGAGGACCTGCTGCGGTTCGCGGGCGAGGTGCAGGCGCCGAGGCTGCTGGACGCGCGGACGGTGGCGGCGGCGATGACGGTGCAGTTCCCGGGGACGAAGGGGGTGCTGCCGGGGTACGGGCACCAGAACCCGAACGACTGGGGGCTGGGCTTCGAGATCCGCGACGGGAAGTCCCCGCACTGGACGGGGGGTTCGTCGTCACCCCGCACGTTCGGGCATTTCGGGCAGTCCGGTACGTTCCTGTGGATCGACCCCGATGCCGGGGTGGCGGGTGTCGCCCTGACGGACCGGGCGTTCGGACCCTGGGCGGTCGAGGCGTGGCCCGTCTTCACGGACGCGGTGCTCGCGGAACTGCGCGGCTAAGCCGCCATCTCCCACAGCAGCAGCTCCGCCGGCGTCGCCGCCACCGCCTCCAGGCCCTCCGCGCCGGTGATCCTCGCCGCGTCCCCGGGGCGCAGCTCCTCCCCCGCCAGCCGGATCTCGCCCCGCACGACGTGCACGTACACGTACGCCGCGTCCGGGACCGCCGTCCGCTCACCGGGCTCCAGGCGCCGCACGTGGAGCATCGCGCCGGCCGCCGGCAGCACGTACGGCGTGGAGTCGGCGATGCCCGGGACGAGGTCGTAGGAGGGGTCGCCGCCGGGTTCGCGTGGCGTCAGCCACATCTGGACGAAGGTCAGCGGCACGTCCCCGTCGTTGCGTTCCACGTGCCGTACGCCCGCCGCGGCGCTCAGGTGCTGGACGTCCCCGGGGCGGACCCGGGTCTCGTGGCCCGTGGAGTCCCGGTGGGTCAGCTCGCCCTCCACCACCCACGTGACGATCTCGGTGTGGCTGTGCGGGTGTTCGTCGAAGCCGGCGCCGGGCGCGAGCCGCTCCTCGTTGCAGGCGATCACCGCGCCGAAGCGGAGATTGTCCGGGTCGTAGTGCGGGCCGAAGGAGAAGGCGTGCCGGGTCTCGATCCCGGCCTCCGGGTCCCCTCCGCGGTAGCGCTCACCGGCGCGCCGAACATCCATCACCCGGCCCACGGTAGACCTCACCCCTGACCCTGCGGCGCACGGGTCCGGCCCGATAAGGCAGTCTTGTCCCCGTGCCCGAACCCGAATCCCACAACGGTGATCCTGCAGTCCACGACGTCCACGCGCACGCCGCGACCCTGAAGCGACTGGAGAAGTCCTCGGGGCGTCTCGCCGCGCAGGCGATCGCGCGCATGGACGAGTCCCTGCCGTGGTACCGGGCCATGCCCCCGGAGAACCGTTCCTGGATCGGCCTCGTCGCCCAGGCGGGCATCGCGGCCTTCACCGAGTGGTTCCGGCGCCCGGACGCGCCCCAGGCGATCTCCACGGACGTCTTCGGGACCGCGCCGCGCGAGCTGACCCGGGCCATCACGCTGCGGCAGACCGTGGAGATGGTGCGCACCACCATCGAGGTCATGGAGAGCGCCATCGACGAGGTGGCCGCGCCCGGTGACGAGCGCGTGCTGCGCGAGGCGCTGCTGGTGTACGCCAGGGAGATCGCCTTCGCCACCGCCCAGGTGTACGCCCAAGCCGCCGAGGCACGCGGTGCCTGGGACGCGCGCCTGGAGTCGCTGGTGGTGAACGCCGTGCTGAGCGGCGAGGCGGACGAGGGCGCGGTCAGCCGGGCCGCCGCGCTGGGGTGGAACTCCCCCGAGCATGTGTGCGTGGTGCTCGGGACGGCGCCCGACGGGGACAGCGAGCTGACGGTCGAGGCGATCCGGCGGGCCGCGCGCCACGCCAAGCTGCAGGTGCTCACGGGGGTGCTCGGGGACCGGCTGGTCGTCATCGCCGGGGGCAGCGCCAACCCGCTCGCCGTCGCGAAGTCGCTGATCGGGCCGTTCGCCGCCGGGCCGGTGGTCGCGGGTCCGGTCGTGCCCGACCTGCTGGCCGCCACCCGGTCCGCGCAGGCCGCCGCCGCGGGACTGAAGGCCTGTTCGGCCTGGCAGGACGCGCCGCGGCCGGTGCTCGCGGACGATCTGCTGCCGGAGCGGGCGATCGCGGGTGATCCGAGCGCCCGCGAGCAGCTGGTGGAGGAGATCTACAGACCGCTGGAGGAGGCCGGCTCGGCGCTCCTGGAAACCCTGAGTGTCTACCTGGAGCAGGCGAGCAGTCTGGAAGGCGCGGCGAGGATGCTCTTCGTTCACCCGAACACCGTGCGCTACCGGCTCCGACGTGTGACTGATGTCACCGGATGGTCGCCCTCGGATGTACGATCCGCGTTCACACTACGGATCGCGCTCATCCTGGGGCGTCTGGCCGATGGTGAACCCCAGACATAGGGTTTTGTCGGAGGCCCACAAAAGCCCTTCGTGTTCTTCGTCCTTGTCCTCACGGGCGGCCTTGCCCGTCCCCAAGAGAGAGTGTGAGAGTGCTCGTACTCGTCGCTCCCGGCCAGGGCGCTCAGACGCCCGGCTTCCTGACCCCCTGGCTCGAACTGCCCGGTGCCGCGGACCGCGTCGCCGCCTGGTCGGACGCCATCGGACTGGACCTCGTCCACTACGGCACCCAGGCCGATGCCGACGCCATCCGCGACACCGCGGTGGCCCAGCCGCTGCTCGTGGCCGCCGGCATCCTGTCCGCCGCGGCACTCGGTGACATGTCCGAGATCGCTCCCGGCGCGGTCGCGGGTCACAGTGTGGGTGAGATCACCGCCGCCGCCTTCGCGGGTGTCCTGGACGACACGGCCGCCCTCGGTCTCGTCCGCACGCGGGGTCTGGCGATGGCCGACGCCGCCGCGGTCACCGAGACCGGCATGGCGGCGCTGCTCGGCGGGGATCCCGAGGTGACCCTTCCGCACCTGGAGAAGCTGGGCCTGACCCCGGCGAACATCAACGGCGCGGGTCAGATCGTCGCCGCCGGCACGCTGGAGCAGCTGGCCGCGCTGGCCGAGGACAAGCCCGAGGGCGTCCGCAAGGTCGTCCAGCTGAAGGTGGCCGGCGCCTTCCACACCGGCCACATGGCCCCCGCGGTGGACACCCTGGCCGAGGCCGCGGCGAAGCTGTCGCCGGCCGACCCGAAGGTGCCCTACGTCTCCAACAAGGACGGCCGGACCGTCGCGTCCGGTGCCGAGGTGCTGGAGCGGCTGGTCGGCCAGGTCGCCAACCCGGTGCGCTGGGACCTGTGCATGGAGACGTTCAAGGAACTCGGCGTCACCGCGCTCGTCGAGGTGTGTCCGGGCGGCACGCTGACCGGCCTGGCCAAGCGCGCTCTGCCCGGCGTCAGGACGCTGGCCCTGAAGACCCCCGACGACCTCGACGCGGCCCGCGCTCTCCTCGCAGAGCACACCGGCGCCTAAGGAGCCGTACATGGCGAAGATCAAGCCCAGCAAGGGCGCCCCGTACGCGCGCATCCTCGGCGTCGGCGGCTACCGGCCGACCCGGGTGGTGCCCAACGAGGTGATCCTGGAGAAGATCGACTCCTCCGACGAGTGGATCCGGTCGCGTTCCGGCATCGAGACCCGGCACTGGGCCGGTCCCGAGGAGACCGTGGCCGCGATGGCGATCGAGGCCTCCGGGAAGGCGATCGCGGACGCCGGCATCGACGCCGAGCGGATCGGCGCGGTGGTCGTCTCGACCGTCTCGCACTTCACCCAGACCCCGGCCGTCGCCACCGAGATCGCCCACAAACTGGGCACGGACAAGGCCGCCGCCTTCGACATCTCGGCCGGCTGCGCGGGCTTCGGCTACGGCCTGACGCTCGCCAAGGGCATGGTCGTGGAGGGTTCCGCCGACCACGTGCTCGTGATCGGCGTGGAGCGGCTGAGCGACCTGACCGACCTGGAGGACCGGGCGACCGCGTTCCTGTTCGGTGACGGCGCCGGCGCGGTCGTGGTCGGCCCCTCGAACGAGCCGGCGATCGGCCCGACGGTGTGGGGCTCCGAGGGCGACAAGTCCGAGACCATCAAGCAGACCGTCTCCTGGGACCGGTTCGCCATCGGCGACGTCTCCCAGCTGCCCGTGGACAGCCAGGGCAACATCAAGTTCCCTGCGATCACGCAGGAGGGCCAGGCGGTGTTCCGCTGGGCCGTGTTCGAGATGGCGAAGGTCGCCCAGCAGGCGCTGGACGCGGCCGGAATCACCGCGGACGACCTGGACGTCTTCATCCCGCACCAGGCCAATGTGCGGATCATCGACTCGATGGTGAAGACACTGAAGCTGCCGGAGCACGTCACGGTCGCCCGTGACATCCGCACCACCGGCAACACCTCGGCCGCCTCGATCCCGCTCGCGATGGAGCGGCTCCTGGCGACCGGGGAGGCCAAGAGCGGCGACACCGCGCTCGTCATCGGATTCGGGGCGGGTCTCGTCTACGCCGCCACGGTCGTTACCCTCCCCTAGGCACTCCGTGCCGGATCATGCGGTCCGGCAGGGGGACAACTGCCACAAACCGTCTGGAATATCTAAGAAGGAGCGCCTGACATGGCCGCCACTCAGGAAGAGATCGTCGCCGGTCTCGCCGAAATCGTGAACGAGATCGCCGGCATCCCGGTTGAGGACGTCCAGCTGGACAAGTCCTTCACCGACGACCTGGACGTCGACTCGCTGTCCATGGTCGAGGTCGTCGTCGCCGCCGAGGAGCGCTTCGACGTGAAGATCCCGGACGAGGACGTCAAGAACCTCAAGACCGTCGGCGACGCGACCGCCTACATCCTCAAGCACCAGGCCTGAGCCACCCCCTAGGCCGCAGGCTGCAAGGCCCCGCCACCCGGCGGTGGCGCCGTAATCCCCGCTGACGCGGGGGTAGTCCTCCCGTATCCGTTGGAGAAAGAATTCCCGTGAGCCCGACCAATCACACCGTGGTCGTCACCGGTATCGGCGCAACCACACCGCTGGGTGGCGACGCAGCCTCGACCTGGGAGGCCCTCCTCGCCGGCACGTCCGGCGTCGGCCCCCTGGAGCAGGAGTGGGCGGCTCAGCTGCCGGTCCGCATCGCCGCGCAGATCGCCGTCGAGCCGGGCGAGATCATCCCCCGCCCGCAGGCCCGCAAGCTGGACCGGTCCGCGCAGTTCGCGCTGATCGCCGCTCAGGAGGCCTGGAAGGACGCCGGTTTCACCGCCAAGGCCGGTGAGGACGCGTCCGTGAACCCCGATCGTCTCGGTGCGGTCATCGCCTCCGGCATCGGCGGCGTGACGACCCTGCTGGACCAGTACGACGTTCTGCGGGAGAAGGGCGTACGCCGCGTCTCCCCGCACACCGTCCCGATGCTGATGCCCAACTCCCCGGCGGCCAACGTCGGGATCGAGCTGGGTGCCCGCGCCGGTGTGCACACCCCGGTCTCGGCCTGCGCCTCGGGCGCGGAGGCCATCGGGTACGCGATCGAGATGATCCGCACCGGTCGTGCGGACGTGGTCGTGGCCGGTGGCACCGAGGCCGCCATCCACCCGCTGCCGATCGCCGCGTTCGGCAACATGATGGCGATGTCCAAGAACAACGACGACCCGCAGGGCGCCTCGCGTCCCTACGACGCCGACCGGGACGGTTTCGTGCTCGGCGAGGGCGCCGGTGTGATCGTCCTGGAGTCCGAGGAGCACGCGAAGGCCCGCGGCGCCCGGATCTACGTGGAGGCGGTCGGTCAGGGCATCTCCGCCGACGCCCACCACATCACGCAGCCGGAGCCGTCCGGCAACGGCATCGCGCACGCGCTGCAGAACCTGCTGGACAACACCGACCTGAAGCCGGCCGAGGTCGTGCACGTGAACGCGCACGCCACGTCCACGCCGCAGGGAGACGTCGCCGAGATCAAGGCGCTGCGCAAGGTGTTCGGCGACGACGTCGACCACATGGCGATCTCCGCGACCAAGTCGATGACCGGTCACCTGCTGGGCGGTGCCGGGGGTATCGAGACCGTCGCCTCGATCCTGGCGCTGGTGAACCGTACGGCGCCGCCGACGATCAACGTGGAGAACCTCGACCCCGAGGTCAACGCGGACGTCGTCGTCGGTAAGGCGCGGGCTCTCCCCGAGGGCCGTATCGCCGCACTGAACGACTCGTTCGGGTTCGGCGGGCACAACGTGGTGCTGGCGTTCCGGACGATCTGAGTCCCACCGCGCCGAACGGCCCGGTCTCCTGTGCGGAGACCGGGCCGTTTTGCCGTTTCCCGCGCGCTACACCACCTGGTGCAGCCAGCGGACCGGGGCGCCCTCGCCGGCGTAGCGGAACGGTTCCAGTTCGTCGTCCCAGGGCTTGCCCAGGAGCTTGGCGATCTCTGCTTCCAGGTCGGTCTCGCCCCGCTGAGAGCGTGTCAGCGCCGCGCGCAGGCGGTCCTCGGGGATCAGGATGTCGCCGTGCATGCCGGTGACGGCGTGGAAGATGCCGAGGTCGGGGGTGCAGCTGTAGCGCTCACCCTCCGCGGTGGGGCAGGGCTCGGCGGTGACCTCGAAACGCAGCAGGTGCCAGCCGCGCAGCGCGGAGGCGAGTTTGGAGGCGGTGCCGGCCTCGCCCTGCCAGGAGAACTCCGAGCGCCAGGTGCCGGGGGCCGCGGGCTGCCGGATCCAGTCGAGGTTGACGCGCGTGCCGAGCACCCCGGCGACGGCCCACTCGACGTGCGGGCACAGCGCGCGCGGCGCGGAGTGCACGTACAGAACTCCACGTGTCGTCACCGGAACCTCCGGGCAGAGCGGGACATCTTGCGGACTGGCTGGGCGGCAGTGGCGCGACGGCCGCGTTGATGGCGAGGCTACCCTGCGGCGGGGCAAGGAGTGTGACGTACCGTCGGTCCCGGTGCCAGGAAACCGCCGCCATTCACCCAGGGGGACGCTTGTACGGGGCTGCGCCGTTCCCGGAGGCGGGGCCGGGAACCCCCGCACGTTGTCATGGGAGGGAAGTGCCGACCGTCGAGCGAGGGGAACAGCAGGGATGCGGAAGCGAACCCACCGTGTGCGGGCCGGCCTCGCCGTCGTGGCGGCCGTGGTGCTGGGAGCCGCCGGCTGTGCCGGCGGGGACGGGCACGCGCCGGCCCCGAAGGGCACCAAGGCGCGCGCGGCCCGGCCTCCGGTGTGGGACCGCAGTCCCGACTCCATCGCCGCGGTGGGCGACTCCATCACGCGCGGCTTCGACGCGTGCACGGTGCTGTCGGACTGCCCGGAGGTGTCGTGGGCGACGGGCGGCGACGCCAGGGTGGACAGCCTGGCGGTGCGGCTGCTGGGCGTGACGAGGGCGGCGGAGCACAGCTGGAACTACGCGGTGACCGGCGCCCGCATGGCCGACCTGCCGGAGCAGATGGAGCAGGCGGCGGCGCACAGCCCGGAGTTGGTGACGGTGATGGTGGGCGCGAACGACGCCTGCCGGTCCTCGGCGTCGGCGATGACCTCGGTGGCCGACTTCCGCGCCGACTTCGAGGAGGCGATGGGCACCCTGCGCTCGTCGCTGCCGAAGACGCAGGTGTACGTGGCGAGCGTGCCGAACCTGAAGCGGTTGTGGTCCGAGGGCCGGACGAACGCGCTGGGCAAGCAGGTGTGGAAGCTGGGCATCTGCCCCTCGATGCTGGCCGACGCGGACGATCTGACCAGTGCGGCGATGGTGCGCCGGGACAGCGTGCAGCAGCGGGTGGTGGAGTACAACAAGGTGTTGAAGGAGGTCTGCGCCAAGGACCACCGCTGCCGCTTCGACGACAACGCGGTGTACGACTACCGCTTCGGCACGGACCAGCTCAGCCACTGGGACTGGTTCCACCCCAGCACGGACGGCCAGGCGCGGCTGGCGGAGATCGCGTACCGCAGGATCACGGCGAGCCGGCCGTGACCTAATGTTCCCCACATGAACGAACTTTTCGGCACACTTTCCGACGGCACCCCGGTGCACCGGTGGACGCTGGAGCGCGACGGGGTGCGGGTGCGGGTGCTGTCGTACGGCGGGATCGTGCAGTCGGTCGAGGTCCCGGACGGGGCCGGGCGGACGACGGACGTGGTGCTGGGCTTTCCGGATCTCGACGGCTATCTGGCGCATCCGGAGCCGTATCTGGGTGCCGTGATCGGCCGGTACGCGAACCGGATCGCGGGCGGCCGGTTCGCGCTGGACGACCGGACGTACGCGCTGGCGCGGAACAACGGCCCGAATTCGCTGCACGGCGGCGAGCGCGGTTTCGACCAGCGGGTGTGGGAGGTGGCGCCCGTCGCGCACGGGCTGCGCCTGAGCCGGGTGAGCCCGCACGGCGAGGAGGGCTTTCCGGGCCGGCTGGCGGTGACGGTGACCTACACGCTCGGGGAGTCGGGTGCGCTGCGGATCGCGTACGAGGCGGTCACCGACGCGCCGACGGTGGTGAACCTGACGAACCACACGTACTGGAACCTGAGCGGCTCCGGCCACGCCGGCGGCCACGAGCTGCGGCTGGCCGCGTCCCGGTACACGCCGGTGGACGCGGACCTGATCCCCTGCGGGGAACCGGCGGACGTCACGGGGTCCCGCTTCGATTTCCGTACGGCCCGGAAGATCGGCTCCGGTTACGACCACAACTTCGCGCTCGACAAGGGGCTGACCGGGGCGGCCGAGGAGGTGGCCGAGCTGTACGACCCCGCGTCCGGGCGGACTCTCACGGTGGCGACGACCGAGCCGGGCCTCCAGCTGTACACCGCCGACCACCTGTCCGGCCCGTTCTTCCCCGGCGCCGGGATCGCCCTGGAGACGCAGCACTTCCCGGACGCCCCCAACCGGCCCGACTTCCCGAGCACGGTGCTGCGGCCCGGGGAGGTCTTCCGGTCCGAGACGGTGTACGCCGTCTCGGCGGCCTAGCCCTGCCGGCCCCGGACAGCGCGGAGGCCTCCGTGCCGGCGAGGACGGAAGTCCCACCGGCCCGGAGGCCTCGACCGTGGCGAGAAACCTCACCACCGAGCTGGCTGCTGCCTGACTCAGCCGCCGGCACCCGCACCGGCTCCGGCTCCGGCACCAGCACCGGCCCCGGCGCCAGCACCCGCACCCGCACCCGCACCGGCTCCGGCGCCCGCGCCGGCCCCAGCACCCGCACCCGCACCCGCACCCGCTCCGACCCCAGCACCCGCACCCGCACCGGCTCCGGCACCAGCACCCGCACCGGCCCCAGCGCCCGCACCGGCTCCAGCGCCTGCACCAGCCCCAGCACCAGCACCAGCACCCGCGCCAGCCCCGGCACCAGCACCCGCACCCGCACCGGCTCCGGCGCCGGCGCCTGCACCAGCGCCGGCCCCAGCACCAGCACCCGCGCCAGCCCCGGCCCCAGCACCAGCCCCAGCACCCGCACCCGCACCCGCACCCGCACCCGCACCCGCACCCGCACCATTGCCCTTGGTCGGCTTGTTGTGCTTGGTCTGCTTGTTGTGCTTGGACTTGTGGTGGGCGTCGTGCTTGGCCTGGTCATGCACCTGGGTGTGCACCGCCTGCGGTGCGACCGTCGGTGCGGCGAAAGCGGTGGTGGGGAGCAGTACACCGCCGGCTGCCAGGGTGACCGTGGTGGCCAGCATCGCGAGCCGCTTCTTGCAGGTCTTGCGCTCGATGTTCGTCATGGGAATCCGCCTCCGTGGGGGTTGGTGCCCGAGCCGTTCTCGGGCTGCTTCAAATGAACCCCGGCGGCGGCACCCCGGTCAGGTTCCGGGAAGTCGTAACTTGACGAACCGGACATAACACTGTTAACGCACATACCGAGCCCCGGCCCAGGGGTCAGGTCCCGGGCCGGGGCTGCTCATGCGGGAGGCTTGTCCCGGATCAGACGTTAATCGGCGCGATCAGCCTCCGGTCGGCGATCGAGCGCCCGGCGGTGATCTCGTACGAACCCTTCACACATGCCCACGCCTTCCCCGTCTCGTCCCAGACCTCGAAGGCGCGGCGCGGCAGCTCCACGGTGACCTCGGCGCTCTGCCCCGGCCCGGCCTCGACGGACGCGAAGCCCGCCAGCCGGTGCGCCGGGCGCTCGGGGCCGGGCCCGGCCGGGGAGACGTAGACCTGGACGACCTCCCGGCCGGCCCGCTCGCCGGTGTTGCGCACGCGGACGCGGACGGTGGTGCCGTCGACGTCCAGGGACTCGTAGGCCCAGTCGGTGTAGCCGAGGCCGTGGCCGAAGGGGTACGAGGGGGTGCGGCCGGCCTGTTCCCAGGCCCGGTAGCCGATGAACACGCCCTCGCTGTACGGCAGTTCGCCGTCGACCGGGACGACCTGGGTGACCGGGGCGTCGGCGAGGGAGCCCCAGGTGGTGGGGAGCCGGCCGCCGGGCTCGTGGGCGCCGGTGAGGACGTCGGCGAGGGCGGCGCCGCCCTCCTGGCCGGGGAACCAGGTCAGCAGGACGGCAGCGACCTCGTCCCGCCAGGGCAGCTCCACCGGGGAGCCGGCGTTGACGACCACGACGGTGTTCGGGTTGGCGGCGGCGACCGCGCGGACCAGGTCGTCCTGGCGGCCGGGCAGGGCCAGGTCCCGGCGGTCGAAGCCCTCGGACTCCACGCGGTCGGTGGTGGCGACCATGACGACGGCCGTGTCCGCGCCGCGGGCGGCCTCGACGGCCTCGGCGATCAGCTCGTCCGGGTCGCGCTGCGGGCCGGAGTGGGCGAGCGCGAAGCCGACCACCTTCATCGGGAGGTCCTCGGGGAGCCGGACGACGTGGGTGAGGGAGACCTCGACCGGTTCGCCGGCGGTCAGCTCCACCTCGGCACGGGGGGCGGGGGCGCCGAAGAAGGCCTCGAAGGGGTCGTCCTTGCCGGGGCGCTGGACGTCGTCGTAGTACGTCGTGCCGCCGATGGTGAGGGTGAAGGGGCCCGTGCCCTTGATCCCGAAGGTGTGCGGGCCGGACTCGCGGGGCGTGAAGGTGCCGGTCAGCTCGACGGTGTGCAGGGTGTCGTAGGTGACGCCGTCGGGGAGGTCGGAGCCCATCCACTGGATGAGGCCGCCGGGGGCGGAGCGGGTGCCGATGACCTCGCCGGCGGCGTTGCGGCAGACGGCCCGCAGGGTGAAACCCTGGTCGGCGACGGCCATTTCGGTGGCCGGGTCGGCGCCGACGGCGTAGCTGAGGGTGCCCTCGGGGAGGGCGGCGGTGAGGCCGTCGAGCGGGGAGACGATCCGGGCCGGGAAGACGGTGGCGGAGCCGCCGCCGAGCACGCGGGCGTCGCGGGCGGCGGCGCCGATCAGGGCCACGGTGCCGTGGGGCGGCAACGGCAGGGCACGGTTCTCGTTGCGGACGAGGACGAAGGAGCGGCGGGCGATCTCGCGGGCCAGGGCCTCGCCGTCGACCGGCGCGGGCGGTTCGGCGACCTCCGGTTCGGCGCCGGCCAGGACGCCGACGCGGGCGGCGAGCCGCAGCACCCGGCGGACGGCCGCGTCGACCGTGGCCTCGGCGACCTTGCCGTCCCGCACGGCCCGGGCGAGGGCGGGGCCGTAGACGGTCCGGGGGCCGGGCATGGCGACGTCCAGGCCGCCGTTGACGGCGCCGACGGTGTCCCGGGCGGCCGTCCAGTCGGAGACGTTGAAGCCGTCGAAGCCCCATTCGCCGCGCAGGACCTCGTTGACGAGGTGGTGGTGCTCGGTCATCGTCGTGCCGTTGACGGTGTTGTAGGCGGTCATGATGCCCCAGGGGCGGGCGTTCTCGACGATGGCCTCGAAGGGGGCCAGGTACAGCTCGCGCAGGGCGCGTTCGGAGACCAGGTTGTTCACCGTGAGGCGGTCGGTCTCGGCGTCGTTGGCGACGAAGTGCTTGACGGTGGTGCCGACTCCGCCGGACTGGACGCCGCGGACGTAGCCGGCGCCGATGACGCCGGTCAGGTACGGGTCCTCGCTGTAGCACTCGAAGTGGCGGCCGCCGAGCGGGGAGCGGTGCAGGTTGACCGTGGGGGCGAGCAGGACGTGGACGCCCTTGCGGCGGGCCTCCTGGGCGAGCAGGACACCGGCGCGGCGGGCGAGTTCGGGGTCCCAGGTGGCGGCGAGCGCGGTCGGGGAGGGCAGGGCGACGGAGGGGTCGTCGGCGGTCCAGCGCACGCCCCGGACGCCGATCGGACCGTCCGACATCACCAGGGACTCCAGGCCGATCTCGGGCAGCGCGGGCAGGGTCCACATGTCCTGGCCGGCCAGCAGTCGTGCCTTGGCGTCGAGGCCGAGCGCGCCGAGGGCGGTCTCCACGACCGCCTCGCGGGCCTTCTCGGCCGGGGTGAGCTGGGATCCCGCCATCTGGTTCCTCCTCGTCGAGTCCATGCAGGTGGGTCCATCGTGCACGGGTGACCTGTAGAGCGGTAGGTTTCGTCACCTTGCCGTTACATTCAGGGTGGGGGGATGTCGTACGGTGACGTCATGAACGCGAGGGTCAGGAGCGAGGAGCGGCGCGCGGAGATCGTCGGCGCCGCGCTCGAGGTGATCGCCGAGCGGGGATACCGGGGGGCGAGCCTGGCCGCGGTGGCCGAGCGCGTCGGGCTCACCCAGCAGGGGCTGCTGCACTACTTCCCCACCAAGGACGCCCTGCTGGTGGCCGTGCTCCGGGAGCGGGACCGGTGGGACGCGGTGCCGGACTCCCAGTGGCGGATGGATCTGCTGGCCTCGCTGGTCGAGTACAACGCGATGCGGCCGGGGATCATCCAGACCTTTTCCGCGTTGCTCGGTGAGAGCGTGACGGAGGAGCATCCGGCGCGCGACTACTTCACCGAGCGGTACGCCCGCGTCCGCGCGACCATGGCCTCGGTCCTGCGCACCGAGTACGGCGACCGGCTGCCGAACGGGCTCACCCCCGAGCGGACCGCTCCGCTGCTCGTGGCGGTGATGGACGGCCTCCAGTACCAGTGGCTCCTGGACCCCGGGTCGGTGGACATGCCGGGCGCCTTCCGCGACTTCCTGCGGTTGCTGGGCGAGCCGGTGGAATAGGGCGCACCTGGAAGCCGACGGCACCGCGACTCCTCAAGGGCGCGGGGAACTGCGCGAGCGGCCACGGCGGGCACCCACCGGGCCATGGCGCGCAGCCCTCGCGGCGCCTACCGTGGAGCGGCCCGTGCCTGCCGGCGATGGAAGGACCCAAATCCCTTGACCCGCATACGCGTTCACGTAGGCGTCCTCGGTCTGGCCCTGTTGGCCGGGCCGGCCGTTCCGCCGGTCACCGCCTCCGCCGCACCGGTCACCGCCCCCTTCCTCACCGTTGAGGAGCAGCGGCTCGACGACGCCGTGCCGCAGGAGATTCTCCGGCGGTCGGGATTCGGCGACGCGGCCCCGGACTTCGGCCGCGCGCTGGAGCGGGCGCACGACTACGCGCAGGCCCGCCGCATCGTCGTACGGCAGGGATCCGTGCTGTGGCGACGGGCCGTGGACCGGGCGCAGGGGCGGGGGCCGGCGGGTGGTGACCTGAGCCGGGACGACGACCGGCCGCTGTACTGGGCGCGGCTTGGGATGAGCCGGGAAGTGCGGACATGGGAGCCGCGGTTCGGCCTCACCGGCGAGCAACGCGACGCACTGCTGGACCGCTTGGAGCGGACCTCGCGGGGGCAGACCGACATCCGCTACCCGGCCGGGGGCCGCCTGCGCCGTGTGCTGCTCACCGGCTTCGACCCCTTCACGCTCGACCGGGACATCCGCATCTCCAACCCGTCCGGGGCGACGGCGCTCGCGCTCGACGGCACGGTGGTCCGGACGGCGCGGGGACCGGCCCGGATCGAGACCGCCGTGTTCCCGGTGCGCTGGCGGGACTTCGCCGAGGGCACGGTGGAGCGGACGCTGCGGCCGTACCTGCCGAAGGTGGACCTGTTCACGACCGTGAGCCAGGGCCGCGTCGGCCGGTTCGACATCGAGCGCACCAACGGCGCCTGGCGCGGCGGCTTCCCGGACAACGACAACGTCTCCCGGACCGGGACCGTCCCGGTCGCCGACCCGGCGACACAGCCGCAGTGGACGAGCACGACCCTGCCGTACGCCACCGTCGTGGCCGCGCGGACGGGCCGCTTCCCGGTCTACGACCACACGGAGGTGACCGAGATCCCGGCGGGCGGCGCCGGTCCCGTCGTACGGCCGGACGGACCGACCCCAGGCTCCACCGCGCGCGCCGGGGCCGGTGGCGACTACCTGTCCAACGAGATCGCCTACCGGGCCACCCTGCTGCGGGACCGGCTCGGGCTGCGCGACACCCTGCCCGGCGGGCATGTGCACACCCCGGTGCTCCAGTTCGGGACCGGGAACACCGCCGAGGTGACCGACCCCGAGTTCGTGCGCAACCGGCTGGACATCATCGACCAGGTGCGGGCGATCGTCGCGGTGGCCGTCAGTGCGACGGAGCGAAGGCCAGGCTGATGCCGAGGCCGGCCAGGACGGAGCCGATGACCTTGTTGAGGACCTTCTGGGCGCGGAGCATCAGCGTGCGCATGCGCTCCTGCGAGAAGAAGAGCGCGACGACGCCGAACCACAGCAGGTGGGCCAGCGACATGAACAGGCCGTAGCCCACCTGCCGCCAGACCGGCGTGCCGGGGCTGACGACCTGGGCGAAAGTGGAGACGACGAACAGGGTGGTCTTGGGGTTGAGGACGTTGGTGAGGAAGCCGGTGCGCAGCGCGGCGAGCGGCGTCAGCGCGGCCTTGTGCTCCAGGTCCACCTCGACCTCGCCGCGGGTGCGGAAGGTGCGTACGCCGATGTGGACGAGGTAGGCGGCGCCGATCAGCTTGACGACCGTGAACAGGAAGGTGGAGGAGGCGATCAGCAGGCCCACGCCGAGCATCGTGTAGCTGACGTGGACCAGTACGCCGGCGGCGACGCCGGCGGCGGCGAACAGGCCGGTGCGGCGGCCGTACAGATAGCTGTTGCGGACGATCATCGCGAAGTCGGCGCCGGGGGCGATGACGGCCAGGACGGTGATGACGGCTACGGCGAGTACCTCGGTCACGGGGTGACGTCCTCCACTTCGGGTTCGTCGGCGCCGTCCTCGCCGGTCTCCTCGCCCAGCAGGTCGCGGGCGAGGAGCGTGGCGCCCGCGACCGCGCCCGGCATCAGGAACACCGCGACGAACGGCACCAGGAAGGCCAGGCCCAGCGGCGTGCCGAAGCCCCAGACCAGGGTCTTGCGGGAGCGGAGCAGGGCGAGCCGGGCGCGCAGGTCGACGCCCCGGCGCTGCAGCGCCACGGCGGCGAGTTCCTCGGTGAGGAAGAAGCCGGTGACGAAGAAGCCGATCACGGGTACGGCGGTCTGCCCGACGAAGGGCAGGAACCCCAGGGCGAAGAGCAGGACGCCCCACAGGCCGGCCCGGACCAGGATGCGCAGGCTGTCCCGGGCCGAGATCCACAGCTCGCGCCAGTGCGGGAGGTCGGACCGGGGAGCGGTGCCGTCGGGCGAGACGTCGGCGTCGACCTTCTCCGAGAGGCTCTCGTAGAAGGGCTGGCCGACCAGCAGGGTGACGGCGGTGAACGTCAGCACGGCCAGCAGCAGGCCGAGGGCGAACAGGACGGCCGTCAGGAAGCCGCGGAACAGGCCCTGCCAGGGGCTGGACCAGTCGTCCGCGAACGGGGTCGCCCAGCCGACCGCGTCCGCGCCCCACAGGGCGAGCGCGACCAGCGCGGCGGCGTACAGGACCAGCGTGATCAGGCCGGGCAGCAGTCCGAACCCGTACTGCCGTCCATGCCGGGCCACCCATCGCTGGCCCTTCAGCAGATAACCGAAACCCACCCCAAGATCGCGCATGGCGAGGACTTTACTGGCTCGGCCGGGCCGGCGCGGCTGCTCAGACGTCCAGCATGCGGCGGAGCAGGTCGCGCAGGGAGCCGCGCTCGTCGTCGGTGAGGGCGGCGAGCGGTTCGCGCGCGAAGTGCAGGCTCTCGCGCAGGTCCCGGGCCACCCGGCAGCCCTCCTCCGTGGCGGCGGCCACCTTCACCCGGCGGTCGGCCGGGTCGGGGCGGCGCTCCACCAGGCCGCGGGACTCCAGGCGGTCCACGATCCCGGTGACGTTCGACGGCTCGCACTTCAACTTCTGCGCCAGCTTGCGCATGGGCAGCGGTTCCAGCGAGAGCAGGCTGAGCAGCCGGGCCTGCGGACCGGTCAGCGTGTGCTCGCCCGCGGCCTTCTCGTAGTCCGCGTAGAAGCGGGCCACGACGTCACCGATCAGCTCCACGACTTCCAGGGTGACGGCGTCGGGGCGATGACTCTTCGTTGGGGTGGACATGGGCTCCAGGATACCCGCTTACTTGACATCATGAAATATTCAGGTGCAGGGTTGTTTCAGGTACTGAAGTAAAGGAAAGGCTCTGTCATGATCAACCGCGAGTGGCACCTGCTCAGCCGTCCCGTCGGCTGGCCGAAGCCCGAGGACTTCGCCCTGGTCGAGGCGCCGGTCCCGACCCCGGGCGAGGGTCAGGTGCTGGTGCGGAACAAGTACCTCTCCGTCGACCCGTACATGCGCGGCCGGATGAGCGAGGCGAAGTCGTACGTCGCCCCCTTCCAGCTGGGCGAGGTCATGCAGGGCGGCGCGGTCGGCGAGGTGATCGAGTCCCGCGCCGAGGGCATCGCGGTCGGCGACCACGTCCTGCACTTCCTCGGCTGGCGCGAGTACGCGGCCGTGGACGCGAGGAACGCCGTGAAGGTGGGCCCGACCGCCGTCCCCGCCGTCAAGGTCGACGCCGGCGCCCAGGAGGTGCCCCTGTCGGCGTACCTGGGCGTCCTCGGCATGACCGGTCTGACCGCCTACGCCGGCCTGCTGCGCACCGCCTCCTTCAAGGAGGGTGACGTCGTGTTCGTGTCGGGCGCCGCCGGGGCCGTGGGCAGCCAGGTGGGCCAGATCGCCAAGCTCAAGGGCGCCTCCCGGGTCATCGGCTCGGCCGGCTCCGACGAGAAGGTCAAGCTGCTGGTGGAGGAGTACGGCTTCGACGCCGCGTTCAACTACAAGAACGGCCCGGTCGCCGAGCAGCTGCGCCAGGCCGCGCCCGACGGCATCGACGTCTACTTCGACAACGTCGGCGGGGACCACCTGGAGGCCGCCATCGGTTCCCTGAACGAGGGCGGCCGGATCGCCGTCTGCGGCATGATCTCGGTCTACAACAACACCGAGCCCGCCCCCGGCCCGAAGAACCTCGCCCGCCTCATCCAGACCCGCGGCCGCATCGAGGGCTTCCTGGTCGGCGACCACTACGACCTTCAGCCGCAGTTCGTCCAGGAGGTCGGCCCGTGGGTCGCCTCGGGCGCGCTGAAGTACCGCGAGACCGTGGCCGAGGGCATCGAGAACACCCTGGAGGCGTTCCTCGGGGTCCTGCGCGGCGACAACGTCGGCAAGATGGTCGTCAAGCTCTAGCCTTCCCGTGATTTTCGGCATGCGGTAACTTCTTTCCGAAAATCCGTCGTCGATCGTGGGCGCGAGTCGCGGCGGACCGAGGAGGAAGACAACCGCATGCCCATCACGCAGTCCGACGTCCTGTACACCGCCGTCGCCACCGCCGAGAACGGCCGCGACGGGCGGGTCGCCACGGACGACGGCCGACTCGACGTCGTCGTCAATCCGCCGAAGGAGATGGGCGGCAGCGGGTCCGGGACCAACCCGGAGCAGCTGTTCGCCGCCGGTTACAGCGCGTGCTTCCAGGGGGCGCTGGGTGTGGTCGCCCGGCAGGAGGGCGCCGACGTCTCCGGGTCGACCGTCACCGCGAAGGTCGGGATCGGGAAGAACGACGAGGGGTTCGGGATCATCGTGGAGATCTCGGCGAGCATCCCGAACGTGGACGCGGCCACCGCGCGGGACCTGGTCGAGAAGGCCCACCAGGTGTGCCCCTACTCGAAGGCGACTCGGGGCAACATCACCGTGACGCTGGTCTGACCTTCGTCGTTGGCACATCGGCAGCCGCACCCTTGGACGTGGGGTGCGGCTGCTTTTCCCTAGGCGGTCGCCGGCGCCGCTCGCTGGACGGCTGCCGCCATCCTGTTGTTCTCGGGGGCCGCTCCGCCGGGGAACGCGAATCTGCGCCTCGTGTAGGCGTAGGCGATGCCGCTGTGCGGGTCCGCGAAGGCCTGGACGCCGTTGGCGCCGCTGTGGCCCAGGGTGGCGGCGCCCAGGAAGGGGTGCCAGGTGTCGGCGGTCGCCTGGAAGCCGAGGCCGAAGGACTTGTGGGCGCGGGCCACCAGGTCGTAGCCCGTGGAGTGGATCTGCCCGAACTCCGCCAGCGTGTCCTCCTTGAGCAGCGGGGTCCTGCCGTCCATCTCGCTGATCATCGCCGCGTACATGCCCGCGAGACCGCGTGCCGAGCCGACGCCGCCCACCGAGGCGGGGCCCTTGGCGCGGATCAGCCGCTCGTTCGGCAGGCTCTCCAGGTCCGTGGGCTGGGCGCCGTGCCGGTTGAAGGCGATCGACTCGAGGGTGTGCGGGCCGGTCGGTACGGCGTCGAGCTGGGCCTGCTGCGCGGGGGTCGGCAGCATCGGCTGGACCGTGCGGAAGCGCGGCTCGTGCGCGGCCGGCAGGCCCAGGTGGAGGTCGAGGCCGTGGGGGGCGCGGATCCGCTCCTCGTAGACCTCCTGGAGCGTACGGCCCGTCGCCCGGCGGACGACCTCGCCGGTCAGCGCGCCGATGACCAGCGCGTGATAGCCGAAGGCCGTGCCCGGCCGCCAGAAGGGCCGCTGGTCGGCGAGGCGTTCGGCGATCATCCGGTCGTCCGCCAGCTCGGCGAGCGTGAACCCGGTGTCGGTACCGACCAGCCCCGCACGGTGCGACAGCAGGTCCCGCAGCGTCAGCGCGCCCTTGCCCTCGGCGGCGAACTCCGGCCAGTAGTAGGTGACTTTGCGGTCCAGCTCCAGCGTGCCGTCCTGCACGAGCAGCGCCGCGACCAGGTGGGCCGCGCCCTTCGTCGCCGAGTACACGGCGTACAGCGAGTCGCCCGTCACCTGGGGGCCCGCCCACAGATCCACGACCCGGCGGCCGTGGACGTACGCGCACAACTGGCCCTCGAAGTCCTGCCGTTCCCCGGCGACGAGGGCGGCGAACTCCTCGCGCACCGGCTCGAAGCCCTCGGCGACCGTGCCCTGGACGGTGATCTCCTGCGTCATCCGCTCTCCTCGACCGATCCGCTGCTCGCTGCTCCCCGTCGGCGCAACGCCCTGGCGATCTCGGGCGTTCCCGGGATCGGTACGGCGGGACGTGCCCGTTCGACTCAACCCCCGTGCGGGCCGGTGGGTGTCACGGATGCCCCGGATGGCGGATGGGAGGGGTCGGCGCGGGGTGCGCCGGGCGCGCCGCGGGTGCGCTCAGGTGCACCACCACAGAAAGCGGTCGCAGGTCTTGGTGGGCGAGGGCGCGGGGGTGGGGGCGGCGGTCGTGGGCGCCGCGGTGGGGGTGCCGGCGGGCGCGCTGGCGGCCGGGCTGGCGGGGGTGGTCGCGGCCGTACCGGAGCCCGTGGTGGCCGGCTCACGGGCCTCGCCGGTGTCCTCGGCGGAGGGGGAAGCGGAATCCTTGTCCTTTGCGGACTTCGAGGGGGACGCGGAGGCCGAGGCGTCCGGGGAGGCGGAGTCGCCCGCGCTCGGAGAGGTGCCGGAGGTGGCGTCGATCGGGTCCGCGGTGCGGTCCGGCGCGGTGGAGGCGGCGCCACCGTCCGCCGTGGTGTCCCCGGCGGGGGCCGGGGGGTCGCTGGAGAACGGCGAGAAGGGCGCGTCCGTGCCGAGTTCGGCGAGGCTCAGTCCGCCGGCCGCGAGCACGAACCCGGCCGCGATCAACACGGTGCGGCGACGGCGACGGCGGTGCACGGCGGCCTTGCGGTCCCGCCGGCTCCCCCCGGCCCGGGCGGCCCGCCGGCCGCCGGGCGCGGCCTCCTCGGCGGTCTCGCGGTCGGCGTACTCGCCCGTGTGCTCCCCCGCGTGCTCCCCCGCGTGTTCGTCCGTGTACTCGTCGGCATGACCGTCGGCATGGCCGGCCTCGCCGGTCTCCTGCCAGTGGTCGGGCCGGTCGGGAGCCTCGGGTGCGCCGAGCGGGTCGTAGGGTGCGTCGTACGGGTTGCCGTACGCCGTCGGTGGCTGCGCGTACCCGTGCTCGTACGCGTGCGGGTGCGCGGTCGCCGCGGCCGTGGTGACGGGGAGGCGGCCGGCCGGCGTTCCGCACCCGGGGCAGGCCAGGGCGCCGTTGAGGTGCCGTTGGCACGGGGGGCAGTAGTCCATGACGCGGGAAGACTAAGGTCCGCGCGGTCCCCGTTCCAGGCGGGACTGTGAAGGTTTCGTGCGAGGTCGAAAGAGTTCTCGAAAGCCTTGCCGAAACCGTTACCTGTTCGACCCATTGACACTCCTGCCGGACCATCCTTACTGTCACGCCAGCATTTCGAACGTGTGACGAAATCTCGAACAGCTGAGGGGCAACTGTCGTGCGCATCACCGGAATCAGCACGCACGTGGTCGGCACGCCGTGGCGCAACCTGACCTACGTTCAGGTGCACACCGACGAGGGCATCACGGGAGTCGGCGAGACCCGGATGCTCGGGCACACCGACGCGCTGATCGGCTATCTGCGGGAGGCCGAGGCCAACCACATTCTCGGATCCGACCCGTTCGCTGTCGAGGACCTGGTGCGCCGCATGAAGTACGGCGACTACGGCCGCGCCGGCGAGATCGTCATGTCCGGCATCGCGGTCGTCGAGATGGCGTGCTGGGACATCAAGGGCAAGGCGCTTGGCGTGCCGGTGTGGCAGCTGCTCGGCGGGAAGGTGACCGACAAGGTCAAGGCGTACGCCAACGGGTGGTACACGACCGAGCGGACGCCGGAGGCGTACCACAAGGCCGCACAGGGGGTCATGGAGCGCGGGTACAAGGCGCTGAAGATCGACCCGTTCGGCACCGGGCACTTCGAGCTGGACCACGAGCAGACCCTGTACGCGGTCTCGCTCATCGAGGCCGTGCGGGACGCCATCGGCCCGGAGGCCGAGCTGATGCTGGAGATGCACGGCCGGTTCTCCCCCGCCACCGCCGTCCGGCTGGCCAAGGAGATGGCCCCCTTCAAGCCGGCCTGGCTGGAGGAGCCGGTGCCGCCGGAGAACCTGAAGGCGCTGGAGAAGGTCGCCGCCAAGGTCGACATCCCGGTCGCCACCGGTGAGCGGATCCACGACCGGATCGAGTTCCGCGAGCTGTTCGACAGCCAGTCCGTGGACATCATCCAGCCGGACGTCGGCCACATCGGCGGCATCTGGGAGACCCGGAAGCTGGCCGCCACCGCCGAGACCCACTACATGCTGGTCGCTCCGCACAACGTGGGCGGGTCCGTGCTCACCGCCGCCTCCCTCCAGGTCGGGTTCACCTCCCCGAACTTCAAGATCCTGGAGCACTTCAACGACTTCGCGGACGCGGAGATCAAGAAGGTGGTCAAGGGCGCGCCGCAGGTCGTGGACGGCTACTTCCACCTCTCCGACGCGCCCGGTCTCGGTGTCGAGCTGGACGTCGACGCGGCGGCCGAGTTCCCGCAGCAGCAGGCCCGGTTCGACCTGTGGGCCGAGGGCTGGGAGCAGCGCAAGCCGAAGGCCACCAAGTGAGTTCCCAGGTCCTGATCGAGGCGCCGGGCGTGCACCGGGTCGAGACCCACACGCCGCGCGAGCCCGGTCCCGGCGAGGCGCTGGTCGCGGTGCACGCGGTCGGCATCTGCGGCAGCGACCGCGAGGTGTACCAGGGCAACCGGCCCGAAGGGTACGTGCGGTATCCGCTCACGCCCGGGCACGAGTGGTCCGGGACCGTGCGGGCGGTGGGGGCCGGGGTGCCCGGCTCGCTCGTCGGCCGCAAGGTGGTCGGCGAGGGCTTCCGCAACTGCCAGGTCTGCGACCGGTGTCACGCGGGCGAGACCACGCTGTGCACGGCCGGGTACGAGGAGACCGGGTTCACCCAGCCCGGCGCCATGGCGGCCACGCTCACCCTGCCCGCCCGGCTGCTGCACGTCCTGCCGGACGACGCCGACCTGACCGCCGCCGCGCTGCTGGAGCCGGCCGCCTGCATCGCCGCCGCCGCGCTGAAGGCGAACGCCCAGCCGGGCGAGCGGGTCGCGGTGGTCGGCACGGGCACGCTGGGCATGTTCGCGGTGCAGTTCCTGACGGCGGTCTCGCCGGTGGAGCTGCTCGTGGTGGGCACGCGGGGCGACCGCGAGGTGCTGTCCCGGCAGTTCGGGGCGAGCGACTTCCGGTTGAAGGACCAGCCGCTGCCCGACGACTTCGACGTGGTGATCGAGACCGCCGGTTCGGCGTCCGCCGCGCGCACCGCCGCCTCGCTGCTGCGGCGCGGCGGGCGGCTGGTCCTCACCGGGATCCCGGCGGCGGGCGCGGACGGGCTCGACCCGACCGATCTCGTCGTGCGGCAGCTGGAGGTGCACACCGTCTTCGGGGCGCCGCCGGACGCCTGGGCGCACGCCGTGCGGGTGTTCGGCGCCGGGCTGCTGGCCCCGTTGCCGCTGGTCACGCACGAGTTGCCGCTGACCGAGTTCCCGCAGGCCATCGAGCTGGTGGGGGCCGGTGATCCGAAGGTGGGCAAGGTGCTGCTCCGCCCCTGACCGTACGCCGGTCAGGGCGCGACCTGACGGCGCCCTGACCGGCGTACACCCAGCGCTTTTTCGTACCGAGAGCCGCGAACCTTGTCCGATATATCGAACACGAAGGACAGCTTGTGACCGACGCTTCCGCTCCGGCAGCCCGCAGGCCCGGCGAGCAGGTGCTCGCCGCACTCGGCCTGGCCGCGCCCGCCCTCGACCCCGCCGACGCCTCCGCCCACACCTTCCCGGGCGGCGGTCGCTGGCGCACCGAGATCCCCTCGTGCGAGGGTCCCGAAGCGCTGGCGGTCGTCCTCAAGGAGGCGTCGCGCCTCGATGTGCCGATCCACCGGATCAGTCAGGGCAGCGGCGTGTGGATGCTCACCGACGCCGAGATCACCGAGATGGTCGAGGCCACCGGTGAACGCGACATCGAGCTCTGCCTGTTCACCGGCCCGCGCGGCACCTGGGACATCGGCGGCTCGGTGCGGTCCGACTCGCGGGGGGCCGGACTGCGCGCCCGGGGCCACGACGCGGTCGCCGGCTGCGTCGAGGACGCCGTCCGGGCCACCGAGCTGGGCGTCAAGTGCCTGCTCGTCGCCGACGAGGGCGTGCTGTGGACCCTGCACCGGGCCCGCCGGACCGGCATCATCCCGGCCGACACCACGCTGAAGGTCTCGGCGCTCATCGGCCCCGTCAACCCGGCCTCGTACGCCGTCTACGAGCGGCTCGGCGCCGACTCCGTCAACGTGCCCAGCGATCTGACGCTGGACCACCTCACGGAGATCCGCCGGGTGTCCGGCGCCCCGATGGACATGTACATCGAGGCCCCCGACGACCTCGGCGGCTACGTCCGGATGTACGAGGTCGCCGAGCTGATCCGGCGCGGCGCACCGCTCTACCTGAAGTTCGGCCTGTCCAAGGCGCCCGGCATCTACCCGTGGGGCACCCACCTCAGAGACGTCACCCTGGACACCGCCCGGGAGCGGGTGCGGCGCGGCCGGCTCGCCCTGGACCTGCTCGCCCGGCACGGCGCGGACGGCGACATGGCGCCGCTCGGCTCCCGGCTGCCCGGAACCCTCAACCGCTTCCCCGTCGAAGCATCCGCTCCCCTCACCTCCGCTCCCCTCACCTCCGCTCCTCTCAACGACGAGAACGACAAGGACTGATCCCCATGCGCAACCGCAGAGCCGCACTCGCCGCGATAGCCGGAGCCGCCTCGCTCGCCCTCACCCTGACCGCCTGCGGCCAGAACAGCGAGGGCGGCAGCAAGCAGAAGTCGGGCGACGTCAAGGGCGCCACCATCGGCATCGCCATGCCGACGAAGTCCTCCGAGCGCTGGATCTCCGACGGCAAGAACGTCGTCAAGGACCTCGAGGCCAAGGGCTACAAGACCAAGCTGGTCTACGGCGAGGACGACCCCGACACCCAGGTCTCGCAGATCGAGAACCTCATCACGCAGGGCGTGAAGGGCCTGATCGTCGCGGCGATCGACAACAAGTCGCTGAACAACGTCCTCCAGGAGGCCGCGGACGCGAACATCCCGGTCATCTCCTACGACCGGCTGATCCTCGGCACCAAGAACGTCGACTACTACGCCTCGTTCGACAACGAGAAGGTCGGCACGCTCCAGGGCCAGTACATCGTGGACAAGCTCGGCCTGAGCAAGGGCAAGAAGGGCCCCTTCAACATCGAGCTGTTCGCCGGTTCCAACGACGACAACAACACGAAGTACTTCTTCGGCGGCGCGATGAAGGTGCTCCAGCCCTACATCGACAAGAAGCAGCTCGTCGTCAAGTCCGGGCAGACCAAGCTCAACCAGGTCACCACCCTGCGCTGGGACGGCACCACCGCGCAGAAGCGCATGGAGGACCTCCTCACCTCCGCCTACAAGAGCGGCCGGGTCGACGCGGTCCTGTCGCCGTACGACGGCATCTCCATCGGCATCCTGTCCGCGCTGAAGTCGGACGGCTACGGCTCGGGCAGCAAGGCGCTGCCGGTCATCACCGGCCAGGACGCCGAGCTGGCCTCGGTGAAGTCGATCATCGCCGGTCAGCAGACGCAGACCGTCTACAAGGACCTCCGCAAGCTGGCCGAGGTCGCCGCCACGATGATGGACGACTCCCTGAAGGGCAAGAAGCCCCAGGTCAACGACACCAAGACGTACGACAACGGCACCAAGGTCGTGCCCGCCTACCTGCTGCAGCCGGTGAGCGTCGACAAGAGCAACTACAAGCAGGTGCTGGTCGACGGCGGTTACTACACCGAGGCCGATCTCAAGTAACACGCCCTTTTCCTACGGATTGAAAGGCACGACCATGGCGGGACCCGTCCTGGAAATGCGCTCGATCGTCAAGACCTTTCCCGGTGTCAAAGCGCTGTCGGACGTCACGCTGACCGTCCGGCAGGGCGAGGTCCACGCCATCTGCGGGGAGAACGGCGCCGGCAAGTCCACCCTCATGAAGGTGCTGTCCGGCGTCCACCCGCACGGCAGTTACGAGGGGGACGTCCTCTTCGAGGGAGAGGTCTGCCAGTTCCGGGACATCCGGGCGAGCGAGCAGCACGGCATCGTGATCATCCACCAGGAGCTGGCCCTGGTGCCGCACCTGTCCATCGCCGAGAACCTCTTCCTCGGCAACGAGCACGCCACGCGCGGACTCATCAACTGGCGCGAGACCCTGCGCCACGCCACCGAACTGCTGCGCCGGGTCGGTCTGGACGAGCACCCGGAGACCCGGGTCGCCGACATCGGCGTGGGCAAGCAGCAGCTGGTGGAGATCGCCAAGGCGCTGTCCAAGCAGGTGAAGCTGCTGATCCTGGACGAGCCGACGGCGGCCCTGAACGACGAGGACAGCGACAAGCTCCTCGACTTGATCCTGGAGCTGAAGAACCAGGGCATCACCTCGATCATCATCTCCCACAAGCTCAACGAGATCCGCAAGGTCGCCGACTCGGTGACGATCATCCGGGACGGCCGGTCCATCGAGACCCTCGATGTGAAGGCGCCGGGGACGACCGAGGAGCGGATCATCGCCGGCATGGTCGGCCGCGACCTCGACCACCGCTTCCCCGAGCGCAGCCCGCACCAGCCGGAGGAGGGCGCGGCACCGGCGCTGGAGATCCGCGGCTGGACCGTGTTCCACCCGATCGACCAGCAGCGCAAGGTCGTGGACGACGTGTCGCTGACCGTGCGCCGCGGGGAGATCGTGGGCATCGCGGGCCTGATGGGCGCGGGCCGCACCGAACTCGCGATGAGCGTCTTCGGGCGGACGTACGGCCGGTACGCGGGCGGCACGGTCCTGAAGGACGGCACGGAGATCCGGACGAAGACGGTCCCGCAGGCCATCGGGCACGGCATCGCGTACGTCACCGAGGACCGCAAGCACTACGGCCTGAACCTCATCGACACCATCAACCGGAACATCTCGCTGACCGCGCTGGACAAGGTCGCCAAGCGGGGTGTGGTGGACGAGCACGAGGAGCGGCAGGTCGCCGAGGGCTTCCGGAAGTCCATGAACATCAAGGCGCCCACGGTGTTCGAGCCGGTGGGCAAGCTCTCCGGCGGCAACCAGCAGAAGGTCGTCCTCAGCAAGTGGATCTTCGCCGGTCCGGACGTGCTGATCCTCGACGAACCGACCCGCGGCATCGACGTGGGCGCCAAGTACGAGATCTACACGGTCATCGACCAGCTCGCCGCCCAGGGGAAGGCGGTCGTCTTCATCTCCTCCGAGCTGCCCGAGCTGCTCGGCATGTGCGACCGCATCTACACGATGGCCGCCGGGCGGCTGACCGGCGAGGTGCCGCGGGCCGAGGCCACGCAGGAAGTGCTGATGCGCCATATGACGAAGGACAAAGAGGTAACGCGATGAGCACGGATGTGACCGCCAAGAGCCCGGCCCCCGCGCCGCCGGGCAAGAGCGGACCGGCTGCCGACGGGGGGCTGCTCGGCCTGGTGCTGGCCGGACTGCGCCGCAACATGCGCCAGTACGGCATGCTGATCGCGCTCGGTCTGATCGTGGTCCTCTTCGCGATATGGACCGACGGGGACCTGCTGCTGCCGCGCAACGTCTCCAACCTGGTGCTGCAGAACAGCTACATCCTGATCCTCGCGATCGGCATGATGCTGGTGATCATCGCCGGGCACATCGACCTGTCGGTCGGCTCGCTCACGGCGTTCGTCGGCGCCTTCGCGGCCGTGCTGACCGTGCAGCACGGGGTGGCCTGGCCCGTCGCGCTGGTGCTGTGCCTGGTGGTCGGCGCGGTCGCCGGCTCGGTCCAGGGCTATCTGATCGCCTATCTCGGCATCCCGTCGTTCATCGTCACCCTCGCCGGGATGCTGCTCTTCCGCGGCCTCACCGAGATCCTCCTCAAGGGCCAGACCCTCGGCCCCTTCCCCGACGGTCTGCAGAAGCTCGGCAACGGCTTCCTGCCCGAGGCCGGCCCGCACACCAACTACCACAACCTCACCCTGCTGCTCGGGCTCGTCCTGATCGCGGCCGTGGTCTGGCAGGAGTTCCGGGACCGCCGCCGCCAGCAGGAGTTCTCCCTGGACGTCGTGCCGACCCGGCTGTTCCTGCTGAAGCTGACCGCCCTGGTCGCCGCGATCCTCGTGCTCACCCTGCTGCTCGCCAGCTACAAGGGCGCCCCGATCGTGCTGATCATCCTCGGCGCGCTGGTCGTCGGCTACGGCTACATCATGCGCAACGCGGTCTTCGGCCGGCACATCTACGCGATCGGCGGCAACCTGCCGGCGGCCAAGCTGTCCGGCGTGAAGGACAAGAAGGTCACCTTCTACGTCTTCCTGAACATGGGCGTGCTCGCGGCCCTGGCGGGCATGGTGGTCGCCGCCCGGCTGAACGCGGCCTCGCCGAAGGCGGGCGTCAACTTCGAACTGGAGGCGATCGCCTCCTCGTTCATCGGCGGCGCTTCCATGAGCGGCGGTGTCGGCACCGTCCTCGGCGCCATCATCGGCGGTCTCGTCCTCGGCGTGCTGAACAACGGCATGAACCTCCTCAGCGTCGGCACCGACTGGCAGCAGGTCATCAAGGGCCTCGCCCTGCTGGTGGCGGTCGGGTTCGACGTGTGGAACAAGCGCAAGTCCGGTTCGTAAGCGCCCAGAAAACACGGAGCCGCACCATGGAACTGAACAGACGCACGGTCATAGCAGGAGCAGCGGCGGCGGGCCTGGCCGCCACCACCCTCGGCACGGGCAGCGCCCAGGCCGCCACCGGTTCGAAAGGCCGCAAGCCGGTGAAGGAACTCTTCGGCACCCTCGCCGACGGCACCAAGGTGTACCGGTGGTCGCTGGAGAACGGCGGCACCCGGCTGAAGGTGCTCTCCTACGGCGGCATCGTCCAGACCCTGGAGATCCCCGACCGGCACGGCCGGCACGCCAACGTCGTGGCCGGCTTCGACAACCTCGCCGACTACGTGGCGAAGAGCCCGTACTTCGGCGCCCTGATCGGCCGGTACGGCAACCGCATCGGCAAGGGGCAGTTCACGCTGGACGGCAAGGCGTACCAGCTCTCCGTGAACGACGGCGTGAACAGCCTGCACGGCGGGGCCAAGGGCTTCGACAAGCACGTGTGGCACGTCGAGCCGTTCACCAAGGGCTCGGACGTCGGGCTGCACCTGCACTACACGAGCGTCGACGGCGAGATGGGCTACCCGGGCACGCTGCGGACGAAGGTGACGTACACCCTCACCCGGCACGGTGACTGGCGCATCGACTACGCGGCCACCACCGACAAGGCCACCATCGTCAACCTCACCAGTCACGTCTACTGGAACCTGGCCGGCGAGGGCAGCGGCACGATCGAGGACCACGAGCTCTCGATCGCCGCGTCCCGCTACACCCCCACCGACACGGGTCTGATCCCCACCGGTGAGCTGGCCAAGGTCGCGGGCACCCCGTTCGACTTCCGGCACGCCAAGCCGATCGGCCGGGACATCCGGGCGGGCCACGAACAGCAGGTGCAGGCCAAGGGCTACGACCACAACTGGGTCCTGGACAAGGGGATCACGGCGAAGCCCGAGCACGTCGCGACCCTGCGCGACCCGCGCTCCGGCCGCACCCTGAAGATCGCCAGCGACCAGCCGGGCCTGCAGTTCTACTCCGGCAACTTCCTCGACGGGACGCTCACCGGAACCGGTGGCCGCACCTACCGGCAGGGCGACGCCCTGTGCCTGGAGACGCAGCACTTCCCGGACTCGCCGAACCACGCGAACTTCCCGTCGACGGTGCTCAGGCCGGGGCAGACGTACCGGACGACGACCATCCACACCTTCGGGCAGTGAAGCGGCTCACACGCCGGGTGAGTTGAACGCCACCAGCGTGTCCTCCGTATCGAAGGGTGGCCCGTGCTCCCCCGCACGGGCCACCCCGAACGGAGGTCCCCTTGGCCGGCAACGTCACCTCGTTGTTCCGCGGCACCGCCGCGCACAGCCCCTCCATGGCGGCGCTGACGCGGGAGGGCGGCGACGCGACCGGCCCGGTGGACTTCTGCATCCCCTGCAATCCGTACTTCCCGACGCCCGCCATGTTCGAGGAGATGGCGGGCCGGCTGCGTGAGATCGTCACGTACTACCCGAGCAGCGCCGACACCATCACCGGTGAGCTGTGCTCGCTGCTCCAACTGCCGCCGCAGTGCGTGGCGATGGGCAACGGCTCCACGGAGCTGATCACCTGGATCGACCACCTCCTGGTCCGTGAGTCCCTGGCCGTTCCGGTCCCCACGTTCGGCCGCTGGACCGACCAGCCGATGGAGACGGGCAAGCGGGTCGACATGTTCCCGCTCCAGGAGGCGAACGGCTTCGCCCTGGACCTCTCCCAGTACGCCGAGTTCATCCGCACCCGGGGCACCCGGGTCGCCGTGGTCTGCAACCCGAACAACCCCGACGGCGGCTTTCTGCGCCGGCAGCAGGTCGTGCAGTTCATGGACGCCATGGCGGACCTGGACCTCGTCGTGGTCGACGAGTCGTTCCTGGAGTTCGCCGACGCGGAGGCCGAGCCCAGCGTCGTCCAGGAGGCCATGCTCCGCCCCAACGTGATCGTGCTGCGCAGCCTCGGCAAGAACTTCGGCCTGCACGGGATCCGCTTCGGCTACCTCGTCGCCAATCCGGCGCTCGCCGGCAAGGTGCGTTCGATGCTGCCGAAGTGGAACCTCAACTCCTTCGCCGAGCACGTGGTGTTCATGCTGAAGGAGCACGGGGCCGAGTACGCGCAGAGCCTGCAGCAGGTCCGCCGCGACCGGCTGGAGATGGCCAGCCACCTCTCCGCGCTCCCCGGCCTCACCGTCTACCCCTCCCAGGGGAACTTCCTCTTCGTGCGCCTGCCCGTGGGCGCCGAGGGCACGGTGGTGCGGGACCGGATGCTCACCGAGCACCGGATCCTGGTCCGCGAGTGCGGCAACAAGATCGGATCCTCCAGCCGCTTCCTGCGGCTCGTGGTGCGCCCCCAGGTCGACGTGCGTCGCCTGGTGTCCGGCCTGGAGCAGGTGCTCTACGGGTCCGGGAGGGGAGCCGCCGTACCCGAGCTGGGCACCGGGACCAGCTACAGCTCGGGTACGGCGGCCGTCGACCGGCTGGTCAGCGAGACCAACGGGGCCGGGATGCGGCTCACCGCGGCCGGCCCCGCTCCGGCCGCCGGCACCGGCATGCCGCTCCCCGCCGCCGTCACGCCGGCCGGCGGCGGGATGCCGATGCCGGCGGCAGCCCAGCCGACACCCACCCCGGCCCCACAGCCCACGTTCACGCCCGTGCCGACGCCGACGCCCGCGCCCCTGCCCGCTCCGGCCCCGCAGCCGGCGTTCACCCCGGTCCCGGCGCCGACGCCCATGCCCGCCCCGGCCACCCCGGCCGCGCCGCCGGCCGCCGCCGTCGCCCCCACTCCCCCCGGGGTTCCGGCCCGGGGCGGGCTCACCGCGGCCCAGGTGCGCGGGATGACGGCACCAGCGCCTGCCGCGGGCCTGACCCCGGCCCCCGCGACGGGCTGGCCCAACGCCCAGAGCTGGCCGAACGCGGCGGGGACGGGCCAGGCAGCCGGCTGACCTTCCCGCCGATCGAGTCGGGTGGTGGACGTCAGAGGATGAGCAGCAGGGTGGCGAGGGTGGTGCAGCCGGCGCACACCGCCAGGACGATGCCCACGCAGCGCCGCCGCAGCTCCCGGTAGCGCTGCTCGTACTCCGCGCGCAGCGACACACACCGGGCCGCGACCCGTTCGAGGTCACCCCTGGCCCGCTGCAGGCTGTCGGCGACGTACCGCTGCTCGATCTGCTCCCGCTGTGCCGTCGTCAGCCATTCCAGCGGACCGGTGAACTCCCGGGCGCGCCGCTCCGCCTCCGCGACCCGGGCCTGCCACAGCAGGTAGCCCTCCACCTCGTTGCCGAGGTCCCCGCCGGCGCCTGCCCCCTGCTTGGGCAGACCGCTCACCCGCGGCCCCGTTCGTTCGTCACCGGGAGCGCCTGAGCCTCTTGCTCCCGCATCGCGATGTCCGGGTGGTGCAGGTCGAACGCCGGGGACTCGCTGCGGATCCGCGGCAGGGTGACGAAGTTGTGCCGCGGCGGCGGGCAGGACGTCGCCCACTCCAGCGAGCGGCCGTAGCCCCACGGGTCGTCCACGCCGACCGGCTTGCCGTACTTGGCCGTCTTCCACACGTTGTAGAGGAACGGCAGCATGGACAGGCCGAGCAGGAAGGAGCTGATGCTCGAGACCGTGTTCAGCGCGGTGAAGCCGTCGGCGGCGAGGTAGTCGACGTACCGGCGCGGCATGCCCTCGGCACCCAGCCAGTGCTGGACCAGGAAGGTGCCGTGGAAGCCGACGAACAGCGTCCAGAAGGTGATCTTGCCGAGGCGCTCGTCCAGCATCTTGCCCGTGAACTTGGGCCACCAGAAGTGGAAGCCGGCGAACATCGCGAAGACGACCGTGCCGAAGACCACGTAGTGGAAGTGCGCCACCACGAAGTACGAGTCGGTCACGTGGAAGTCGAGCGGCGGCGAGGCCAGGATGACCCCGGTCAGACCGCCGAAGAGGAAGGTGACGAGGAAGCCGGAGGCCCACAGCATCGGTGTCTCGAAGGACAGCGAGCCCTTCCACATGGTGCCGATCCAGTTGAAGAACTTCACCCCGGTCGGCACCGCGATCAGGAACGTCATGAAGGAGAAGAACGGCAGCAGTGCCCCCTGGGTGGGGTACATGTGGTGCGCCCACACGGTCGCGGACAGCCCCGCGATCGCGATGGTCGCGGCGACCAGACCCATGTAGCCGAAGATCGGCTTGCGGGCGAAGACCGGGATCACCTCGGTGACGATCCCGAAGAACGGCAGGGCGATGATGTACACCTCGGGGTGGCCGAAGAACCAGAAGAGGTGCTGCCACAGCAGCGAGCCGCCGTTGGCCGGGTCGTACACATGGGCACCGAACTTGCGGTCCGCCTCCAGGGCGAACAGCGCGGCCGCGAGGACCGGGAAGGCGAGCAGGACCAGTACGGCGGTCAGCAGCACGTTCCACACGAAGATCGGCATGCGGAACATGGTCATGCCGGGCGCGCGCATGCAGATGATCGTGGTGATGAAGTTGACGGCGCCGAGGATGGTGCCGAAGCCGGAGAACGCCAGGCCCATGACCCACAGGTCGCCGCCGAGCCCGGGGGTCCGGGTCAGGCTGGACAGCGGGGTGTACGCGAACCAGCCGAAGTCGGCCGCGCCGTTCCCGGTGAGGAAGCCGCCGACCGCGATGAGCGAGCCGAAGAGGTACAGCCAGTAGGCGAACATGTTCAGCCGCGGGAACGCCACGTCGGGCGCGCCGATCTGCAGCGGCATGATCCAGTTGGTGAAGCCGGCGAACAGCGGCGTCGCGAACATCAGCAGCATGATCGTGCCGTGCATCGTGAACATCTGGTTGTACTGCTCGTTGGAGATCAGCTGCACGCCCGGCCGGGCCAGTTCGGCCCGGATGATCAGGGCCATCACTCCGCCGACCAGGAAGAACGCGAACGACGTCGCCAGATAGAGCGTGCCGATCGTCTTGTGGTCGGTGGTCGTCAGCCACCTCACCACGACATTGCCGGGCTGTTTGCGCCGGAGCGGCAGCTCGTTCTCGTACGAGTCCTCGGCTGCGGCTGCACCGCCCTGGGGTTCGTTCAGGATGCTCACAAGTCGTCCGTCTCCCGATGCTCGCCGACCGCCCACGCGATGGCGTCGGTCATCCGCCATCCTGGCCGCGCGAAGGCGGCGCGGGCATCCTGAGCGGCCGAGGCGCAGCCGTTCGGATGACGGATGCACACGTTCGGAGCAGCGCGGGGGACGGACCGTCCGGCGCGCCGGGGGGCGCCCGGGGTCCTGATTCCCTCGCTCAGTACGCCACCGGCCAGCCCGTCGACCAGTTGAGCAGGTTGACGCCGAGCTTCGGGGTGCCGCCGCCGTTGCCGTCGTAGTAGTGGTTCTCACACGAACTCTTTTGTGGCACCGGCACCTTGACGGGGAGGGGACGCGTCCGCGTCCCCTCCGTCGCCGGCTAGGAGTTCGGGCACTGCTTCCACGCCATGTGGTACACCGTGCTGATGTCACCGTCCGTCGAGTCCATGGTCATGAAGCTGACCTTGTCGGGGCTCGCGGTGCCGGCGTTGACGCGCAGCTCGGTGTTGATGTTGAAGTTGCGCAGGACCCCGCAGGGCGCCCAGACCAGCTGGGCCCAGTCGGTGGAGTCGGTGGCCTGCCAGTCGTCGTTGTAGGGGCCGCCGAAGGGGTGCGTCTTGGGCACGGTGGTCGACGAGCCCTGGAAGTAGTACGACGCCTTCTGCGTGGCCGTGGCACCCCGCTGGAGCGAGGCGAAACCCCGGTAGTCGGCGCTGGCTATCGCGTAGGTGAAGCCCTGCGGGACGTGGACCACCAGGTTGAGCTGGCAGTTCTTGCGGAAGGCCGTGGGGTCGGAGTTGCCGCCGGCCTGGGCCAGGTAGGCGCTGTAGGTCACCGTGAAGGCGGTGTTGTCCGGCGACACCGCGACGGCGGCCGTGCCGGCCGGACAGCCCGAGCCGTTCACCGTGGCGACGTCGATGACGATCTTGTCCGGGGGCGGGTCGTCGAACGGGGACGAGGCGTGCGCGGGCAGTGCGGTGGTGAGGAGAGCGGCCACTGCGCCGCTCATGAGGAGTCCACCAGCCATGGTCTCTCCCGGTTGTCGGGTGGGGGGTTACGCCTCCCGCCGGCCCCTTCCAGAGCGTTCACCTTTGAAGAAGGTGTGCGTCATCTGTGAAGGGGAGAGGGAGGCGTGGGTAGCGTAGGGAGCCCCACCCGGCCCCGGCAGAGCGAACTCCGGCCATTCACACCGGGCTTTTCACGGCCTCGGGGCGCCTTGCTCGCCCTGGAGGCCCGTGGGGAGCAGCGTGCGCAGGGACGTGGCGGGATGGCCCACTTCGAGGGACCCGAGGATGCCGTTCAGGAGGGCCCCGCCGGGGACCGCGGCGTGCGGGGTGGGGAGCTGGGCGGCCTCGGCGGCAGGGGCGGCGGCCAGGAGTGCGGCGGCCAGGACGGTGACACGGGCGAGCTTCTTGATCATGGCCTTACCAACGACCGGGGCCCACGAGGGGAAACCTCCCGTCCCCCGGCCGGCCGAACGGCGGCCCCTACGGGTTCTCCCAGGCCGCCGGCTCCGCCGCCAGGGCGCGGACCGGTTCGGGGAGGGCGTCCGCCGCGAGGTCGGCGAGGGTGACGCCCTCCAGGATGCGGCGCACATTGGCGCGCAGGGCGATCCACAGGGGCAGCAGGGGCTGGGCGGTGCCGGTGTAGGAGAGGCCGGTCGGGCGTTCGCCGCGCACCGACACGATCGGGCCGTCGACCGCCCGGATGACGTCGGCCACGGTGATCGAGGCCGCGGTCCGGGCCAGCCGGTAGCCACCGCCCCCGCCGCGCCGGCTGTCGACGATCCCGGCCCGGCGCAGGTCGCCGAGGATCCCTTCCAGGAACTTGTGCGGGATGTCCTGCACGGCGGCGATTTCCTCTGCCTTCACCGGGCCGTTACCCTGCCGTACGGCCAGCTCCAGTACCGCCCGTACCGCGTAATCCGCCCGTGCCGAGATCCTCATGGGTCCATTGTGGGGCGTGGGCGCGGGGAGAATGGCCGGACCGCGCCCCCGTAAGATCGCCCGGGAGGATCCACCTTGGCGCTCAGCAGACGTACCTTCAGTGCCCTGGCCGGCTCGGCCGCGCTCGGGCTCGCCCTGGGCGGCAGCGGCGGCCCCGGCGCGCCCTCGGCGTATGCGGGTGCCAGCGCGCCCACCGGTCCGGCGCCCGCCCCGCCGCGCGCGGACGGCCGGCGGCACACCATCGGGTACGACCGCTACTCGCTGCTCGTGGACGGGCGGCGGCTGGTGCTGTGGTCCGGCGAGATGCACCCGTTCCGGCTGCCGAGCCCGTCCCTGTGGCGGGACGTGCTGCAGAAGATGCGGGCGCACGGGTTCAACGCCGTCAGCGTCTACGTGGCCTGGAACTACCACTCCCCCGCGCCCGGCCGGTACGACTTCACGGGCGTGCGGGACCTGGACCTGTTCCTGCGGACGGCCGCCGAGACCGGGCTGTACGTCGTCCTGCGGCCCGGCCCGTACATCAACGCCGAGGTGGACGGCGGCGGCTTCCCGGGCTGGCTGACGGCGGCGAAGGGCACGGCCCGCACCGACGACCCGGCGTATCTGGCGCACGTCGACGAGTGGCTGACCCAGGTGAACCGGATCGCCCGCCGGCACCTGTTCACGCAGGGCACCGGCACGGTCCTGCTGTACCAGATCGAGAACGAGTACGACGCCCATGCCGGGGAGGCCACCGGCCGGAACTACATGGCCCACCTGTACCGGAAGGTGCGGGCCGACGGGATCGACGTACCGCTGTTCCACAACGACAAGGGGCGCAACGGGTACTGGACCCCCGGGTCGTTCGACACCGGCGGCGAGCGGGGCGGCTGGCTGTACGGGTTCGACGGGTATCCGTCGCCGTCGCAGACCCCGCCGGACTGGGGACACTACGGTCCCGGCGGCGCGAAGGGCGGGGCCACCGCCTCGCCCGCCACGCCCGGGTTCGTCCCCGAGTTCGGGGGCGGCTGGTTCGATCCGTGGGGCGGGGCCTGGTTCGACGGCAAGGGGTACGCCGAGTCGCGGCGCACCCGTGACGCCGCGTACGAGCGCCGGTTCTACCTGACCAACCTCGCCAACGGCCTCACCCTGCACAACGTGTACATGACCTTCGGCGGCACCTCGTGGGGCTGGCTGCCCGCGCCGGTCGTCTACACGTCGTACGACTACGGCGCCGCCATCGACGAGGCCCGCAACGTCACGGACAAGATCGCGCCCATGCACCAGCTGGGGCACCTGCTCCAGCGCGTACCCGACTTCGCCAAGCTCGACCGGGCGGCGGACGTGACCGCCGAGGGGCTGAAGGTCTACCACCTGACCAACCCCGACACCGGCACGCACGTGTACATCGCGCGCAACGACGGCACGGACCCGGTCACCACCGACCTGCCCACCGACGCCGGCGCACTGCCGGTCACCGTGCCCGGCAAGGACGCCACGCTGCTCACCACCGGGCTGCCGCTGGGCAAGCGGACCCTGAAGTACGCCACCGCCTCGCCCATGACGTTCCTGACCGCGGGCCGGCAGGACATCGCGGTGTTCGCTGGCCGGCGCGGCCAGATGGCCGAGCTGGTGCTGGACTGCCCGGCCGAGCCGTTCGTGCAGCGGCTGGACGAGGAGGCCGGCTGGGCCTACGACCGGGGCGAACTCCATGTCAACGCGCCCCTCGGGCAGGGCGGGCTGACCCGGGTGCTGGTGCAGAAGGGCGACACCGACACCCCGCTGCTGCTGCTCTTCGCCGACGACGCCACCGCCGTCCGCCTCTTCCCCTACGACACCCCGTCCGGGACGCTCCTCGTCTACGGCCCGGCACTGCTGCGGCACGTGGAGGTGCGCGGCTCCGCGGTGCATCTGACCGGCGACATCACCGAGCGGACCAGCATGGAGGTGTGGGGGCCGCGCGGGATCGACACCCTGGTGTGGAACGGGCAGCGGCTGACCACCCGGGTCACCCTCTCCGGCAGCCTGATGACCACCGGGATGCTGCCGGACGTGCCCGAGGTCCGGCTGCCCGAGCTGGGCGGCTGGCGGATGCGGACGGAGAACCCGGAGGCGGGCCCGAGCTTCGACGACTCCTCGTGGCGGGTCGCCGACCGGACCACCTCGTACAGCACCACGGCCGTCCCGGACGGCCAGCCGGTCCTCTTCGCCGACGACTACGGCTTCCACTACGGGGACGTCTGGTACCGGGGGACCTTCGGCGACACCTCCGGCATCGAAAAGGTCTCGCTCGCCTACAGCACCGGCACGCAGGGGATGCTGATGGCCTGGCTGGACGGCGAGCCGCTGGGCACGCACCGGATGCCGGTACCGGACAAGAAGGCGACCATCCGCAAGGGCAGCTGGGCGGAGACGGCGGTCTTCCCGGTGCGCGAGCAGCTGCGCTCCCCCGGCCGGCATGTCCTGTCGGTCCTGGTCCGGCGCATGCAGCACGACCAGGACGGCAAGGCGCTCGACACCCACAAGGCGGCGCGCGGACTGACGGCGGTCACCTTCAAGGGCGGCTCGCCGAAGGTGCGCTGGCGCATCCAGGGCGCGGGCGCTCCCGACCCGGTGCGCGGGCCGATGAACAACGGCGGCCTGTACGGCGAGCGGGAGGGCTGGCACCTGCCCGGCTTCCGGGACCGGGACTGGGAGAAGGTGACCTTCCCGCGCGCGGCGCGGTACCAGGGCGTGACCTGGTACCGGACCACGTTCCGGCTGTCGGTGCCGGCCGACGTCGACGCGTCGATCGGCCTGACCCTGGACGACGACCCGTACCGCGCCTACCGCGCCCAGATCTTCCTCAACGGCTGGAACCTGGGCCAGTACATCAACAACGTCGGCCCGCAGCACACCTTCGTCCTGCCGAACGGCATCCTGCGCACCCGGGGCACCAACACCCTCGCGCTGGCGGTCCTCTCGGAGTTCACCACGCTGTCGGGCCCCGGGTCGGTACGGCTGACGCTGCTCGGCAGGGCGACGGGCGGCGTGCCGGTCAAGCCGGTCTGATCACGCCAGCCTGATCACGTTCCAGGACAGCGGCTCCAGTACGGCGGTGAGGGTGCCGTCCGTCAGGGCGGTGCCCTCGACCGGGTGCGGGGTGACGCGTTCGGGGTCGGTCAGGGTGTTGCGGGCGTCGGGGTCGGCGTCCGCGAGCGCGCTGTGCTCGGTGACGGTCGTCAAGTCCAGGCCGTTGAGCGCGACGTCGAGGGGCAGCGGCTCGGTGCGGCTGCGGTTGACCGCGAACACCGTGACCGTGCCGTCGTCCGCGCGGACGGCGGTGGCGTGCAGCAGGTCCGTCTCGCCGTACTTCTTCGTCTCGTACGTCGGCGAGTCGACGCGGACGTCCAGCACCTGGCCCCGGCCGTACCGGGAGGCCTGCGCGAACGGGAAGAACGTGGTCTGCCGCCAGGCCGGTCCGCCGGGCTCGGTCATGATCGGGGCGATCACGTTGACGAGCTGGGCGAGGCAGGCGACGGTGACGCGGTCGGCGTGCCGGAGCAGCGCGATGAGGAGCGAGCCGAAGACGACCGCGTCGGTGACGCTGTAGTTGTCCTCCAGCAGGCGGGGCGCCTCGGGCCAGTCGGACTGGTCGATGGTCCTGGCGTACTCCTCCCACTTCGAGAGGTACCAGACGTTCCACTCGTCGAAGGAGAGGTTGATCTTCTTCTTGGACTTCAGTCGCGCGCCCACGTGGTCGGCCGTCGCGACCACGTTCTCGATGAAGGACTCCATGTCGACCGCCGAGGCGAGGAAGGAGTCCAGGTCGCCGTCGACGGGCTCGTAGTAGGCGTGCAGCGAGATGTAGTCGACCAGCTCGTACGTCTCCTGCAGGACGGTCGCCTCCCACTCGGCGAAGGTGGGCATGGCCTGGCTGGAGGAGCCGCAGGCGACCAGTTCCACGCCGGGGTCCTGCTGGCGCATGGCGCGGGCGGTCTCGGCGGCGATCCGTCCGTACTCCCGGGCCGTCTTGTGGCCGGTCTGCCAGGGGCCGTCCATCTCGTTGCCGAGGCACCAGAGCCGGATGCCGAAGGGCTCCTTGTCGCCGTGGGCGGCGCGCAGGTCGGAGAGGGCGGTGCCGGCGGGGTGGTTGGCGTACTCCTGGAGTTCGAGGGCCTCGGCCACGCCTCTCGTCCCGAGGTTCACCGCCATCATGGGCTCGGCCTGGGGGCCGAGCTTCCTCAGGAACGCGATGTACTCGGAGAGGCCGAACCGGTTGGTCTCGGTGGAGTGCCAGGCCAGGTCCAGGCGCCGGGGGCGCTCCGCCTGGGGGCCGACCGAGTCCTCCCACCTGTACCCCGAGACGAAGTTGCCGCCCGGGTAGCGGACGGCGGTGACGCCGAGTTCGCGGACCAGGTCGAGCACGTCGGTCCGCAGGCCTTCGGCGTCTGCCGTGGGATGGTCCGGTTCGTAAACGCCGGTGTAGACGCAGCGGCCGAGGTGTTCCACGAAGGAGCCGAAGAGGCGGGGGCTGACTTCACCGATGGTGAAGGCGGGATCGAGGGTGAAGCGGGCGGTGCTCTTGCTCATGGAATCCTTCCGAGTCACTTGAAAACCGGCCAACCCGCGCGCCACCGGAGCTCGTCGAGGCCCAGCTTCGGGATGCCGTCGTCGTTCGCGTCGTAGTAGTGGTACGCCAGCCACGTCTTGCCGTGGGCGCGGGACGTGGACTCGCCGCCGGGACCGACGTAGCGGCCGTGGCTCGCCAGGAGGAGGTCGCCGCCGCCGTCGAGCATCGAGCGGCCCTCGCTGTCGGTGTACGGGCCCGTCACCGACGCCGAGCGGCCCACGCGGATCTTGTAGGTGGAGTCGACGCCCGCGCAGCAGGCGTCGTAGGAGGCGAAGAGGTAGTAGTAGCGGCCGTGGTGGAGGATCGAGGCGCCCTCCACCGCGTACGGGGCGTCCGGGCGGGTGGCCAGGTGGTGGACCGTGGCGCCGGGGACGGCCTTGCCGGTCTCCGGGTCCAGTTCGACCATGCGGATGCCGGTCCAGTACGAGCCGAACGCCTTGCCGTGGTCGGTCCAGGTGCCGGGCAGGCCGGTCGGGGACGTGACGACGCCGATCGCGGACGTCCTTGCGGTAGAAGCAGTGCTGGACGTGGATGTCGAGGGGCAGGGCGTGGAGCTTGCCGTCGACGATGCCGCCTTTCCAGAGCACCGGGTTGAAGTCGGCCTCGCGGACGCCGTACTCGGCCAGCAGGTCGATGTCCCAGGGGTCGAGGAGGCGTCCCGGGGCGAAGCCGGGGATGCGGCCCTGGTGCATGACGGCGAGGTCGGGGGCGCGGTTGCCGGCCGCGGCCATGGCGAGCTTGGTGTAGTAGGGGCCGCCCCAGGTGAGGGTGGAGTCCTTCACCGCGATGCCGGGGTGTCCCGTGCGGAAGGCGTCGACCATGGCGACCTGGTTGGTGCCGTCGCCGCCCTGGAAGACGTTCCAGTAGCGGACGCGGGTGCGTGTGCCGGCGGCGAGCGCGTCGGCTCCGCTGCCGAGGGCCGCGAAGCCGGAGCTCGCGGCTGTCACCAGCCCGCCCGCCGCGCCGAGAAGTCGCCTGCGATTCAGGCCAGGTTGTCCCATACCCTGCCCCCACCGTTCGACATATCGGATAGCGCTCGCAACTTCGAACGGGACCGTAGATTCGAAGCGCTCTCGCGTCAATGGGTCGGGCACAGGCTCATAGGTGGTTCCCGGTTGAACGACGGTCGCCGGATCGCATGACGTGGGCACGTCCGGACGCGTACGCTCGGACCTGCCGCAACCGGCGGTGGGAAGGGAGACAGATGAGTTTCGGGGGTGCGCGGGCACAGGCTGTACGCCTGGCCGCACGGCTGCGGCGCTCCCGTCCCGGCTCGTCGATGCGCTCCCTGGCCGGCGACCTCGCCGCCGCCGTCCGCGCCCGTCCGGAACCGCCCGACGGCGTGCGCGAGTTGTGCCGGGCGCTGTGCGAGGAGATGAGCGCGCTGCGCGGCGGACGGCCGCTGGAGCTGCGCTTCGAGCGGTTCCCGGACGAGATCGAAGTCACCGGACTGTGGGTCGAGTTCGCCGACTTCGACCTGGTCATCGTGGAGGAGCGGGCCGAGGCCGTGCAGCAACTGGTCATCCTGGGACACGAGCTGTGGCACCTGCACGCCGGGCACCGGCACCACCATCTCGCCGGGGCCGCCGCCGCCCGGGCCCTCGCCGACGCGCCCGGCTGGCGGGAGGCGGCCCTCACCGTGGCCGCCCGCAACGGCTCCCGGGAGACCGACGAGGCCGAGGCCGACGACTTCGGGCACCGCCTGGCGACCCTGTTCCGGGGCCACCTCTGCGGGGCCCGCCCCGCCCCGCTGGACCCCGTCCAGCGTTCCCTCGGCTATCGCGGACGTGGAGGAACGGCGCGGTGACGCTGCTGGCGTTGAACCCCTCGGGATTCCTCAGCGAGTTCTACATCTCCTTCTGGATCCCCACGGCCGTGCTCACCGCCGCCCTGGTGATCAAGCTGCCCACCATCATCCGGCTGTGGCGTGACCCGCTGCTGCGCGCCGTCGGCGGACTGCTGCTGCTGGCCTGCGCGGTGTTCGTGTTCTGCACCCCGTCCACCATCGCCGGAGTCAACCGGCTGACCGGCGTGCCCAACATCTCGGCGCCCTGGTGCTACTCGCTCATCACCGCGTTCTGCGGCTCCTGCCTGCTGCTCATCATCACCTGGCGCAACGGCCTGTCCGACCGCTCGGCCGCCACCCGCCGGGCGATGCGCTGGGTGATCTCGGTGTACTCCGGGGTGATCCTCGCCCTGTGGGTGCTGTTCCTGCTCGCCGACGCCCCCGAGGAACGGCTGCGGGACCTCGACACCTACTACGCCACCACGCCGTTCATGCGCGAGGAGATCCTGCTCTACCTCGTCGCGCACGCCGTGGCCTGCCTGATCACCTCCCGGCTGATCTGGAACTGGGTGCGCACCGAGGGCCTGGACGCCTGGCTGCGCTGGGGCCTGAAACTGCTGGGTGCCGGCTACGTGCTGAACCTGATCTTCGACGCGGTCAAGCTGATCGCCGTGGTCGCGCGCTGGTTCGGCCAGGACCTGGACTGGCTCAGCACCAATCTGGCCCCGCCCGTGGCGGCCCTGTCCGCCATCCTCATCGCCGTCGGCTTCATCCTGCCGCACGCCGGCCAGTACCTGCACGACCGCTGGCGGGTCCGGCTCGCCCACCGCGAACTGCGGCCGCTGTACCGGCTGATGCGCACCGTGAGCGGCGAGGGCGTGCCGTTCGTGCTGCGGGCCACGCCCGAACTGCGGCTCACCCGGCGCGAGACGTTCATCCGGGACGTGCTGCTGCCGCTCGCCCGGCACATCGACACCGGCCTCGGCCGGCGCTCCCACGACGCCGCGCTCGCCCTCGGCCATCCGCCCGAGCGGGCCCGCGCGCTGGCCGCAGCGGTGAGCATCCTCGACGCGATCGAGACCAGGGCCCGTACGCCGGAGCCGGCCGAGCCGGCCGACGGGCCCGACACGACGAACCTGCTCCAGGAGATCGGGGCCGTCTCCCGGGCCCTGCGCCGTCCCGACGACATCGAGGCGGTGCGCGCGCGTGCGGCCGCCCCGGCAGAGAGCGTTTCCGTACATGAGTGAGCACAGACCCACCGCCGTCGTACTCGGCGGCTCCCTCGCCGGCCTGCTCGTGGCCCGCGCCCTCGCCGACGGCGGCGCCCGGGTGACCGTGGTCGAGCGGGACGTCCTGCCCGACGGTCCCGTACCGCGCAAGGGGCTGCCGCAGGCCCGGCACGTGCACCAGCTGTGGTCGGGCGGGGCACGGGCGCTGGAGGAGCTGCTGCCCGGGGCGATCGGGCGGCTGCGCGCGGCCGGGGTGAGCCGGGTGCCGATGACGACGGACATGGTGGCGCTGTCCCCGTACGGCTGGTACCGGCGCTGGGCCGAGTCCGCGTTCATGCTGCCCGCCAGCCGGGACCTGCTGGACTGGGTGGTACGGCGGCTGGTGCTGGCCGACGGGCGGATCGGGCTGGTGGAGGGGGCCGAGGCGACGGGGCTGACGGGCACGGGCGGCGCGGTGACCGGCGTGCGGATCCGGGCCCACGACGGCACCGAGCGCGCGCTGACGGCGGGGCTGGTCGTGGACGCGACCGGGCGCGGCTCGCGGGCCGCGCACTGGCTGGCCGGGCTGGGGCTGCCCGCCGTCGAGCGGCGGGAGGTCGACTCCGGGCTGGTGTACGCCAGTCGCCTCTACCGGGCGCCTCAGGCGGCCCGGGCCGGCTTCCCGATCGTCAACATCGAACCCGATCCCCGGGGCACGGGATCCGGGCGCGGGGGCGTGCTCATGCCGGTGGAGGACGGCCGGTGGATCGTCACGCTGTTCGGCGGGCGCGGCGACGAACCGCCCGCCGACGCGGCCGAGTTCGAGCGGTACGCCCGCAAGGAGCTGCGGCATCCGCTGATCGGGGAGCTGCTGGGCGGGGGCGCGGAGCCGGTGGGCGAGGTCGCGGTCACGCGGTCGACGGCGAACCGGCGGCACTTCTTCGAGCGGATGCCGGTGTGGCCGGAGAACTTCGTGGTCCTCGGCGACGCGGTGTGCGCGCTGAACCCGGTGTACGGCCACGGGATGGCGGTGGCCGCGCGGTCGGCGTCGGCCGTGCGGGACGTGGTACGGCGCCGGGGGCTGGGGAGCCGGGGACTGGCCCGGGAGGCGCAGAAGGCGGTCGGGCGGACCGTCCGGGCGGCGTGGGACCTCGCCGTCGGGGCGGACGTCTTCTACCCCGGCGCGACCGAGCAGGGGCCGACGCTGCGGGACCGGGTGCTGGCCGCGTACGTCGGCCGCCTGCTGCGGACCGCCACCGGCAACGGCCGCATCGCCCGCCGGGTCACCGACGTGACGGCGCTGGAGCGGGGGGCGGAGGCGTTGCTGGCGCCGAGTGTGGTGGTGGCGGCGGTGGCGGGGCCCCTGAAGCCCCCGCTGACCGCACCGCCGCTCACCTCTGCCGAGCGGACAGCCGCGGGGCTCTTGTAGGAGGTGGCTCGCCCGGTCCGCCGGCTGCGGGCGCGCGGTGGTCGCTCGCGCAGTTCCCCGCGCCCCTGGGGAACTGCGCCCACCGTCGGCGACAATGCACCGCCCCCTGAGCAGACGTGCCGCCCTGTCCCGGTCAGCCGGTGAACGCCGGCTGGGGAAGGCCCTTGCCCGCGTTCGGGATCACCAGGAGGGAGCCCGACAGGGGGTGGGGGGACGTGAGGCCTGTGCGGGCTGTGGTGATGTAGAGGTCGGTCAGGTCGGGGCCGCCGAAGGCGCAGGCCGTGGTGCGCGGGGTCGGCAAGGTGATCACGCGGTCCAGCTCGCCGGCCGGCGTGTAGCGGCGTACCGCTCCGCCGTCCCACAGGGCGACCCAGACACAGCCCTCCGCGTCGACCGTGAGGCCGTCCGGGAAGCCCGCGCCCTCCTCGATCTCCACCAGCGGGCGGCGGCCCCGGATGCCGTCGGCGTCGTGGTCGAAGACGTCCACGCGCCGGGTCGGGGAGTCGACGTAGTACATGAGGCGGCCGTCGGGGCTCCAGCCGGTGCCGTTGCTGACCGTGGCGTCCGGCAGCACGGTCACCACCGCCCCGTCCCCGGTCAGCCGGGACAGCGTGCCGCCGCCCGGCGCCTCGTCGTACCGCATGGTGCCCGCCCAGAGGGAGCCGTCGGGCGCCACGGCCGCGTCGTTCGCGCGGCGCCCGGGCACCGGCTCGTGGTGCAGCCAGCGGAAGCCGTCGTCGGGGTCCAGCAGTCCGACGCCGTCCCGCAGGTTCAGCACCAGGCCGCCGCCCGCCCGGGGCTTGGCCGCGCCGATGTGCTGGGGTGTCGTACGGACCGTGCGGCGGCCGGACACCGGGTCGTAGGTGTGCAGCCGCATGCCCAGGATGTCCAGCCAGATCAGCCGGCCCGTCGCCGGGTCCCAGGTCGGTCCCTCGCCGAGCGTGGCCTCCGCCCGCACCGCGACCTCGTACGCCGTCATGCCGCGCTCCGGTGTCCCAGCCGCTCCGACAGCTCCGTCGCGCCCTTGGCGGCGAGCTGCTCCAGCTCGGCCCGGCGATCCTCGCTCCAGCGGATCATCGGCACGGAGATGGACAGCGCGGCCACCACCTTCCCGGTGCGGTCGCGGACCGGCGCGGCCACGCAGGAGACGTCCGGGTTGGACTCGCGGTTCTCCACGGCGATCCCGCGCCGCCGGATGTCCGCCAGGACCTCGCGCAGGGCGGCCGGGTCGGTGATGCTGTTCGGGGTCATCGCGGCCAGTGCGGTCCCGTCGGGGATCCGCGCGGCCAGTTCCGGCTCGGGCAGCGAGGCCAGCAGCATCTTGCCGACGGAGGTGCAGTGGGCGGGCAGCCGGCGGCCGGCGGCGGAGACCATGCGGACCGCGTGCGTGGAGTCGACCTTGGCGATGTATATGACGTCGGTGCCCTCGAGGATGGCCACGTGGACCGTCTCGTCGCAGGTCTCGGCGACCGAGCGGGCCACCTGCTGGCCCTCGGCGGCGAGGTCGAGCTGCTCGGCGTAGCGGCTGCCGAGCTGGTACGGGCGTACGCCGAGCCGGTACCGTCCGGGTTGGCCGGGCACCTGCACGATGTACGACCGCGCGGCGAGCGTGGTGACCAGCTCGTGCACGGTGGTGCGCGGCAGCTGGAGCTTGCGCACGATGTCGGGGGCGGAGAGTGTCCCGTCCCCGTCGAGGAACAGCTCAAGAATGTCGAGAGCCCGGGTCACGGCAGGCACGAGGCGTCCCACGTCCGGCCCCCTCCCTTGGATCTAAGCGCCCGTTCGAGATTTCAACAGGCGATCGGCATGACGAACACAGGCTAGTCATGGCGGGGGGTGCGGGCAATGGGTCGGGAAGGAGACCCGTGGCCGCGGGCACCATGGGGCCATGGATCTCGACTTCCAGCTGGTGCTGCTGCGCCGCATGGCCGACCACAACCCGGACCTGGTCGAGGAGGCCCGGCGGCGGCTCGGCGCCTCGGCCGCGGACATGCGGGAGGCCAACAAGCGGTGGCAGGCCATGGTCCGTTCGCCGCGGGCCCGGGGTGCCGCCTCCCGGTACCGCTCGGTCCTCGGCGAGCCCGAGTCCGTCCTGCCCCGCCGCCTCGGCGACGTCGACTGCGAGGCCCGGCGGTGGGCGCTGCCGCTCTGGCCGGGGCTGCGCTTCGAGGTGCTGGTCGGGCCGGACGGCGGGGTGTGGAACGAGTGGCTGGTCCGGGCGCCCGGTGCGCCGGCGCCGCGGCTGCGCACCCTGGAGGATCTGACGCCCTGGTCCTGCACGGTGGACGAGGCCGCCCGCGCCTTCCCGCCGGCCCGTCCGCTGGAGGGCACCGCACCCACCCGGTGGGGTCTGGCCCTCACCGCCCCCGACCGGGAGGGCGTACGGCACGAGCTGGTCGCCGAGTTCACCTGGGGGCTGCTGCAGCGGACGGCCGTCGTCGCCTGAGCGCTCCGGCCGGCGGGCGCGGGTGCCCTCAGCCCGGCAGGGACGCCGTCGGGTCCTCGGCCGCCGCGAGGACCGCCTCCGTCACCCGCGGCAGCGAGTCCGGGTGCAGCCGGAGGAACAGGTTCGGTTCCACCAGTTCCAGTTCCATCAGGCGGGGTTCGCCGTCGTCGCCGTCGACCAGGTCGACGCGGGCGTACAGCAGGCCGGGCGCGCCGGGTACGGCCGCCAACGCCTTCTCGGCGACGGCGAGTTCGGCGTCGGTGGGCTGCCAGCGCTCCAGGCCCGGGTGGGGCACCTTGTCGGCGTCGTACGGGGTGCCGGGCGACAGGACGGCGCCCTTGCGGCTGGCGTGCAGCAGCCGCCCGCCGAAGAACTGCAGCGCCCGCTCGCCGCGCACGTCGATGCCCGGCATGTACGGCTGCACCATCGCGGTGAAGCCCTCCGCGTGCATGCGCGCCAGGTGCCGTACCGCCGTGTCGTGTTCGGCGGGCGTGTAGCGGGCGGCGAACCGGGCGCCCGCACCCGAGGCCGGCTTGATCACGAACTCCTGGCCGGCGGGCAGGGCGGCCGGCCCGCCCGGCGGTATGTAGTGGGTGGGGACGGTGGGGACACCGGCAGCCGCCAGCTCCCCGAGATAGCGCTTGTCGGCGTTCCAGCGCACGACGGGCGCCGGGTTGGCCAGCCGGGTCAGCGTGCCGACCCGGTCCACCCAGGCCCCGAACTCCGCGGCCCGCCAGCTGTAGTCCCAGGTCGAGCGGATGACGACGAGGTCGTACCCGCCCCAGTCCACCGCCGGGTCGTCCCAGTGCCGGGCCTCCGCCTCGGCACCGGCGTCCGTGAGCGCCCGCACCAGCACCGGCAGATCGCCGTCCCTGCTCGGCTCGGTTCCGGGATCGTAGGTGGCGAGGGCTATCCGGGGCACGGCGGGACTCCCTGTCGTACGGCGGTTCGATGGTCGGTGCGGCTGTGAGGCTAACAAGCGCCCTGGAAAAGGGGGCCGGGATCGGGCAGGATCGCGGCCGTGGCCCTTGCCGGAACGGACGCGCACACCGCCGAGCCCCGGCTGCCGCCCCTGGTGCGCGCCGCCCTGTCGGCCGCCCGGGCCCGGGGGTTCCCCCACTCGTGCCGGCCGGAACAGGGCCGTCTGCTGCACGCGTTGGCGGGCGGCGCGCGGCTCCGCATCGGGGAGACCGGGACCGGTCTGGGTGTCGGCCTGGCCTGGCTGGTGTCGGGGGCCCCGGCGGGCGTGCGGCTGTACAGCGTGGAGCGGGATCCGGAGCGGGCGCGGTGCGCGGCCGAGGTGTTCGCCGGCCGGCCCGGGGTCACGGTGCTCACCGGCGACTGGCGGCGGATCGAGGAGTACGGCCCCTTCGACCTGCTCGTCCTCGACGGCGGCGGGCAGGGCAAGGCGCCCGGGGACCCGCCCGCCGACGTGGAGCGGCTGCTGGTGCCGGGCGGGACGGTCGTCGTGGACGACTTCACGCCGGCGACCGGATGGCCCCCGCTGCACGAGGGACGGATCGACCGGGCCCGGCTGCACTGGCTGGAGCATCCCGCGCTGCGGGCGGTCGAGCTGCGGCTCGCGGCCGATCTGAGCACGGTCGTCGGGACGCGGCTCCTGGTGTAGGAAGGGTGCTGTCGTCCCCGGCAGTCGGCACCGTCGACAGTAAGGAGTGCGCCGCGTGTCCTCTCTCTTCCCCGCCCTGGCGGACGGTCCGGCCGAGCGCAGCGAGATGGGGGTCCCCCCGGACGAAGTCCGGGGGAGGGTCGCCCTGCGGTTCGGGCCACGGACCCTGACGTACGGCGAACTCGCGGGCGCCGCGGGTGCCCTGGCCGCCCGGATCGGCCGGGCCGCCCGGGTCGCGGTGTGGGCCACGCCGGAGCTGGAGACCGCCGTCGCGGTGGTCGGCGCGCTGGTCGCCGGGGTGGCCGCGGTGCCGCTCAACCCCAAGTCGGGCGAGAAGGAGCTGGCGCACATCCTGTCCGACAGCGCGCCGTCGCTCGTTCTCGCCGCCCCCGGTGCGGAACTGCCACCGGTCTTCGGGGACTTGCCCCGGATCGACGTCGACGCGGCCGCCATCGGTGACCTTCCCGAGGAGCGGGCCGCGGACGGCGACCCGGCGCTGGTCGTCTACACCTCCGGCACCACCGGCCCGCCCAAGGGCGCGGTCCTCCCCCGCCGGGCCCTCGCCACCACCCTGGACGCGCTCGCCGACGCCTGGCAGTGGACCGGGGACGACGTGCTGGTGCACGGGCTGCCGCTGTTCCATGTGCACGGTCTCGTGCTGGGCGTCCTGGGCCCGCTGCGGCGCGGCGGCTCGGTGCGGCACCTGGGGCGGTTCTCGCCCGAGGGCGTGGCCCGCGAGCTGAACGGCGGCGCGACCATGATGTTCGGGGTGCCCACGATGTACCACCGGATCGCGGAGGCCCTGCCCGGCGACCCCGGGCTGGCCAAGGCGCTCGCCGGGGCCCGGCTGCTGGTCTCCGGCTCGGCCGCGCTGCCCGTGCACGACCACGAGCGGATCGCGGCGGCCACCGGGCGCCGGGTGATCGAGCGGTACGGCATGACGGAGACCCTGATGAACACCGCCGTGCGGGCCGACGGGGAGGCCCGGGCCGGCACGGTCGGGGTGCCGCTGCCGGGCGTGGAGCTGCGGCTGGTGGAGGAGGACGGTACGGAGATCGGCGCGTACGACGGGGAGAGCGTCGGCGAGATCCAGGTGCGCGGCCCGAACGTGTTCAGCGAGTACCTGAACCGGCCCGACGCCACCGCCGCCGCGTTCACCGCCGACGGCTGGTTCCGCACCGGGGACATGGCCGTGCGCGAGCCCGACGGCTACGTCCGCATCGTCGGGCGCAAGGCCACCGACCTGATCAAGAGTGGTGGTTACAAGATCGGGGCCGGTGAGATCGAGAACGCGCTGCTGGAGCATCCGGGGGTGCGGGAGGCAGCGGTCACCGGGGAGCCGGACGCGGACCTGGGTGAGCGGATCGTGGCCTGGATCGTCCCGGCGGACCCGGGATCGCCGCCCGCCGCCGAGGAGTTGGCGGACCATGTGGCCCGGCGTCTCGCCCCGCACAAGCGGCCGCGCGTCGTCCGCTACCTGGAGGCACTCCCCCGCAACGACATGGGGAAGATCATGAAGCGGGCGCTCGCCGATGCCTGAGCGGCTGTCGGCGCGGGAGATGCTGGCGCTGGTCGCGGACGCGGACAGCTTCCGCGAACTCCCCGCGCCGGACGGGGAGTCCCCGCCCGACGGCCCCCTCGGCTGGCAGGGCTACGACGCCTCCCGCGCCCGCGCCACCGCGCGCACCGGCGAGCGGGAGTCGGTCGTCTGCGGCACCGCGAGCGTCGAGGGCACCCGGGCCGTACTGATCTCCTTCGAGTTCGGCTTCCTGGGCGGCTCGCTGGGCGGGCGCACCGGGGACCGGCTGGAGGCGGCGTACACCCACGCCCGCGCACACCGGCTCCCGGTCGTGCCGTTGATCGCGACCGGGGGCAGCCGGATGCAGGAGGGCATGCTCGCGCTCACCCAGCTCCAGCGGGTGGCCCGCCAGTCCGCGCTCACCCGCGAGGCCGGCCTGCCCCAGATCGCGGTCCTGCGCGACCCGACCACCGGCGGCGGCTGGGCCACCCTCGGCGCCGGCGCGGACGTCGTCCTCGCCCTCCCCACCGCCCAGGTGGGCTTCGCCGGCTCCCGGGTCCGCCCGCCCGGCACCGACCCGACCGCGTACACGGCGGAATCCCAGCTGGCGGCGGGCTCGGCGGACGCGGTGGTGGGCCCGGCCGAACTGAAGCACACCCTGGGCACGTGGCTCGGCCTGCTGGCGGGGCGGGGGGCGGGGGCCGGGGCGGCACCGACCGGTGCGGGATCCGGTCCGCAGCCCGACGCGGCAGCGGGCGCTCCGGCAGGTGCCTCCACCCCGGCCGACGTGCGTCCGCCGGAGCCCGCTCCCGTGCCGTTCGCGCTCGGGGCGGCCGGGGTGCCCCGTAGTGGGTGGGAGGCCGTTGTGCGGGCTCGGGCGGGTGAACGGCCGAGGGCGCGGGCGTATCTGGACGCTTATTTCCGGCGGCGGGTGCTGATCAGCGGGGACCGGTGCGGCGGGGTCGACGCCGACGGGATGCTGTGCGGGTTCGGCGAGCGGGACGGCCGTACCGTGGCGTACGCGGCGCAGACCGGGGCGGCGACCCGGCCCGCCGGGTACCGGACCGCCGCCCGGCTGATCCGGCTGGCGGACCGGCTGGGCATCCCCGTGCTGACGCTGGTGGACACCCCGGGTGCCGCGAACGACGCGGAGGCGGAGCGGCAGGGCGCCGGCGCGGCCATCGCCGAGGTGTTCGGCGCGGTGGCCGCCGCCCGGGTGCCGGTCACCACCCTCGTCATCGGCGAGGGCGGCTCCGGCGGCGCCCTCGCGCTGGCCGCGCCCGGCAACACCTGGGCCACCCCGGACAGTTACTTCTCGGTGATCGCCCCGGAGCTGGCGGCCGCCATCCTGAAACGCCCGCCGGAGGAGGTGGAGGCGACCGCGGACCAGCTCCGCATCCGGCCGCAGGACCTGGTGGAGCTGGGGGTGATCCGGGGCATCGCGGACCGCCCCCCGGCCCGGGTCACTTCACCGCCGCCGCCCGCATGATCTCCTGCGTCACCGATCCCCCCGCGTCGTCCTGGGCCGAGGCCCGCACGGACACGGACGACGCGCCGCGCGGCACGGTCAGCGTGCCGTGCCAGGAGGCGCCCCGGCCGGCGCGCAGCGGGACCGTCCGCCAGGTCGTGCCGTCGTCGTACGACACCTCCAGCCGCCCGCCGCCGAGGGTCCCGGTCCCGGACGCCCCCGCCACGTACGCGGCGCTCAGCGCGACCGGTGTCCGCCGGCCGCCGCGCACCGCACCGGCCAGGTCGGTGTCGACGGCGTAGGCGAGGTTGATCAGCGGCAGGCACGTCCAGTGGTCCTCGGGGGTGGCCGCCGAGCGGAAGGTCCACTCGGTGTGTCCCCGGGTGGCGAGCGGCCAGCGGGCGGCGTCCAGCGCGGTGTCGGTGACGACGCGGTACGCGTGCTCGTCGGCGGGCGCGTCCCGCACATAGGCGGCGGAACCCGTCCGTCGGTCGACCAGGGTGCCGTCCACGGACACGGCCGTGGTCTGGCTCATGCCGCCGTCCTCGCTCCACACGTCGCCGAAGCCGGTGTGGTCGGGCCCGGAGTCGCCCCAGCCGGGCACGTTCAGCTGGATCCGGTTCCCGGCGCGTTGCTGGCCCCAGCCGAGCCCGGTGCCCAGCCACGGGTGCCACACCGGCCGGAACCAGTTCAGCACCGGCCGGGTTCCGCCGGTGTAGCGGACGAGGCCGCCGCGCTCCTCCAGGGCGCCGCCGGCGGTGGTGACGGACTCGTGCCACAGCTGGCCGGGGCCGGTGGAGACGTAGTCCGTGCGCTCGGCGGGCAGGGCGACGCGCTCCTGGAAGCCGAGGCCGATCGGGAAGGCGCCGGTGACCGAGTACCGGAACTCGCCGCCGTCCTGAGCGCGGGGAGAGTGGAACCGCACCGGCACGGCGGCCAGTTCGCGGTTGTCGGGCGCGTAGGTGAGGTCACGGTCCGGGATCGCGCCCCGGTGGCCCTCGGAGAGGTCGTACACGTACGGCGAGTCGGCCGTGCCGGTCATGTCGACCCGGCCCGCCGCCCGGAGGCGTGCCGCGTCCGCGCCGTTCACGGTGGCGATCTGCAGCGGCCGGTCGGCGTTGTCGTCGGTGCCCCACCATGCCAGCAGCCGGCCGGGCGCGTCGTCCGTCACGAACAGGGCCTCGGCGCCCGCGTCCTGGGCGGCCCGGGCGAGCGCGGCCGGGTCGGCGCCGTCGGCGAGGCGGGCGAGCACGGCCTTGCCGGACACCCCGGTGACGGGTCCGTCGCCCACGTCCACCAGCGGCAGCCGGGTGCGGCCCTCGATGAGGGTGCCGCCGGGCTGGACGGTGGCCTCGCCGACGCCCCCGACCTCCAGCCGCGGCTTGGCCAGCCGCCACACGGTCCGGTACTCGAAGCTGCCCCGCGCGACCTCAGGGGTGGGCGCGGCGAAGACGCTGTCGTAGGCGAGGGGCACCTGGACCGCGCCGAACAGGTCGGCGCCGCCGGCCTTCCGGTCGTACTCCATGAGGAGCTGGCGGGTCTCGGTGCGCCGGTCCACGCGGGCGCGGATCTCCCGCAGCGCACGGCCGTCCAGGGTGACCTCGCGGTCCCGGTCGAGGGTGATCTCGGGGGCGGCGAGGAAGCCGAGGCCGAGTGAGTCGGCGCCGTGGCTGCCGCGCACGTCGAGGAAGGAGGCGAGGGAGTAGGTTCCCGGCCGCAGGCGCAGCCCGAGCGTGCCGGAGCCGCCGACGTGGGCGGGCTGGGCGTCGGCGCCCTCGGTGAGCCGCTGCACGGTGAGGTCGGCGGCGGCGGGCGCGCCCGACCGGTCCTTGACGTGGACGGTGAGGGTGTACCGCTCCTCCTCCTTGACCAGCCCGAACACCGTGTGTGCGACGGTGTCGCCGGCCTGGTCGGTGGCCACGATCCGTCCGCTCGTCCCGCCCACCGGCGCCTTCGAGCCGTCGCCGGTGACGGTGGTGGCGGCGGTGCCGTGGGCGGGGACGGTGAGGGTGTCGTCGGCGAGGGCGGCGACACCGTCCGGGGCGCCGTGCACCGAGAGCTTCAACTGCACCGGGCGGTCGGACCAGTTGGTGTAGGTGAGGGTCCGGGTGACCGGCCGGCCCGCGTCGTGGGGCCAGCCGAGGAAGCCGAGGTCGGCGCTGCCGGTGGCGGTGACCGTCGCGCGCACCGCGTCCGGCACGCTCACCCGGCCCGCGCCCAGGAGGTAGGCCGAGGCGTCCAGTTGCTCCGCAGTGGACATCAACGCGTCCTTCAGCTGGGCGCCGGTCCAGTCGGGATGCCGCTCGGCGAGCAGCGCCGCGACGCCCGCGACCTGCGGGGTGGCCATGGACGTACCGCTCATGGAGGTGTAGTAGCCGGTGCCCGGAAGGAGTCGGGAGCGGGCCGCGAGGACGTCGACGCCGGGGGCGGCGAGGTCGGGCTTCAGGGCGTTGTCGCCGTACCGGGGGCCGGCGGAGGTGAAGGGGGCGGGCTGGTCGGCGGAGTCCACCGCGCCCACGGTGAGGGCGGCGTCGGCGGCGCCGGGCGAGCCGATGGAGGAGGGGGCGCCGGTGTTGCCGGCGGCGACGACGAACAGCGCGCCGGTCTCCTTCGAGAGGGTGTTCACCGCCTGCGCCATGGGATCGGTGCCGTCGCTCGGCTCCGTCGACCCCAGGCTCATGGAGACGATCCGCGCGTGCACGTCCCGGGCCGCCCACTCCATCCCGGCGATGATCTGCGACTCGCTGCCCGAACCCTGGTCGCTCAGCACCTTGCCGACGGCGAGGCGCGCACCGGGCGCCACCCCCTTCTCCCTGCCGTCGGAGGCGGCGCCGCTGCCGCCGACGGTGGAGGTGACGTGGGTGCCGTGGCCGTTGCGGTCGGCGACCTCCTCCCCCTCGACGAAGCTCCGGCCGGCGCTCACCCGGTCCGCCAGGTCGGGGTGGCCGAGGTCGGCGCCGGTGTCCAGGACGGCGACCGTGACGCCCTTGCCGGTCAGTCCGGCGTCCCACGCCGCGGCCGTGCCGATCTGGGCGTTGCTCGCGGCCAGGTCGGCCCTCACCCGCCCGTCGAGCCACACCGTGCCGATGCCGGACGTCCGGGTGAACGACCGCCAGAACGTACGGCCCTTGCCGGCCGTCACGGCGGCCCCGCGCAGACTGGGCAGCGCGCGGGTGCGCTCGGCACCGGCCGGGGTCGCCGCCCGTACGCCCTTGTCGTAGGTCACGATCAGCGGCAGCGCGTCGGACTCGGCGTCGGTGAGCCCCTGCCGGATCAGCCCGCTGACGTCGAACAGCCGCCGGTCCAGGGTCCCCGCGCGCAGGTACGGCAGCGCCTCGTCCGGTACGACGGTGAGGTCGCCGCCGCTCTTCTGTGTCCGTACGGCCCCGGTGGCCCCGCGGGGCCGCCGCACGGTGACGGTCTGCCGGCCGTGGCCGAGGTCCGTGACCGTCACCTGGTCGCCGGTGACGAGGGTGACAGTGCTGGTGCCGTCGCCGCGGGGGCCGGGGCCGGGGGTGGGCGACGCGGCTGCCGGGACGGCCGGGAGCAGGGCGCTCACCAGCCCCGCCGCCAGCAGGGCCGTGCCGCGTCTGACTGGACCTGTGCTCATCCACGCCTCTTCTCGTGAGGGTCGAGCGCGTCGAGTGCTGGAACGAGTGTGATGTACCGGTTCCTGTGCGGGAGTTGACCGATACTGACAGGAAGGCGCCAGGGCGGGTTTTCGCCAATCTCGGTGGAGCTCCCGCACCGCACCGCCGAATGTGTGACTCGCGTAGCACCGTCCGTAACATGGGAGGCGGTCACTGGTCGGGTACAACGGGGGAGCGAGCGCCACGATGGACGGGTTGGTCGAGTTCAGGACCGAGGACGGTGCGCTCGTCGTGGTGGAGGGCGTCGGCACCAGATCGGGGGCCCGGCTCGTCTCGCGCGGCGACGGACCGGCGCAGGCCGCGCGCACCTTCGAGGGCGCCCTGGACGGCGTACGGGCGGCGGCGGCAGCCGCGCTGCGGGTCTTCCGGGACGGCAGCCTGCGGCCCGACGCGGTGGAGATCGAGTTCGGGGTGCGGCTCTCGGCGGAGGCCGGCGCGGTCATCGCCAAGGGCTCGGCGGAGGGCCATCTGGTCGTCAAGCTCAGCTGGTCCCCCGGACAGCAGCCGGAGCAGACCGCCCAGGGGGCGAACGGGCAGGCCGTGTCCGGGCTGAACGGGCCGCCGCCGGCGGTCCCCGGCCAGACCGCGCCGGAGGCGACCGCGCCCGATCCGGAGCCCGCCGACCGGTGAGGCGCAGCGCCGCCTGGCACGCCCGGATCGCCTGTGGCGACGAGGTGGGGGCCGGGTTCCTGGTCACCGGCCGCCGGGTGCTCACCTGTGCCCACGTCGTCAGGCGGAGCGACCGGGCGGCGGTGACCGTCAGCTTCCCGCACGCCCGGCAGCTGGGCGAGCTGCCCGCCTCGGTCGTCGCCCACGGCGGCTGGGCGGGCGAGGTCACCGACCCCGGCGACGTCGCCGTACTCGAACTGGACCGTGACGTCCCGCTCGCCCCGGCCGGTTTCGCGCCGCCCGACGCCGCGTACACCGAGCCCTACCCGAAGCTGATCGCCTACGGCTTCCCCGAGGGCTACGACGAGGGCACGCTCGCCGAATACCAGGCCGTCTCGCCGCAGTTGATCGCCGGCGAGTGGCTGGAGCTGGTGGCGTGGAACGGGCACGGGCAGCCGCTCGTGGCCGGGTTCAGCGGCGCGGCGGCGACGCTGCCGGACGGCAGGGTGGCCGGCATGGTCACCGCGGCCTCGGACTCCCCGGACGTACGCAAGGGCCGGATGCTGCCGCTGGACGTGCTGGCCCGGTACTGGCCCGAGCTGGGCGAGCTGGTGCCCACCCCCGGCCACCGGGAGGACGCCCGCCGGCGGCTGTACGCCCTGCTGCGCCGGGCCGCGGCCGGTGCCGGACCGGCGTGCGACCCGAACCGGCTGTACGTGGACGCGGTGGGCGCCTTCGGGCCGCCGCTGCCCGCGGGCGGCTTCCCGTCCCTGTGGGCGGCCGCCGCCTATGTACAGTGGGAGGTCCCGGACCCGGAGGCGGTGAGCCGGTTCGCCGACCGGCTGCGCGAACTGCTGGACGGGACCCCGTCGTTACGGCCTCCGGCGGCCCCGGAACCGCCCGGCGCGGCGGCCTCGCCGGCCTGGTCCCCGGTGGTCGTCGAGATCGACCACAGCGGCGCCGGTCCCGACCAGGTGACCGTGGAGGTGTCCGCGTACCGCGACGGCCGGCGCCGGCCGGTGGGCGCCCGCCGGCTGCCGCGCACCGCGGTGCGTGCCTACGTCCAGCAGCGCATCGACGAGGCCGTCGCCCATCTCGCCCCGGACGCCGACGAGCTGGTCACCTTCGTCCTGCCGCGCGAGTGGCTCAACGAGGCAGTGGCGCACTGGGAGTGCGGCGCGGACGACAGCACGCCCCTCGGCTGCGCCTACCCCCTGGTGGTGACCGACCGCGCGCGGCACCACAGCGGCCGGCTGCGCCACCAGCTGCGCAAGAAGTGGCAGAAGCTGGACTCCGGCCGGACGGCCGAGGTCCACCGCGTCGAGTGCGGCACCCGGGAGCGCCCGCCGAGCCTGCGCAAACGGCTGTGGGACGGCGAGGCCGGACTGGCGGGCTACGCGACCCCGCCCATGGCCGCCCGGCAGCACTTCGAGGTCGGGCTCACCGTGCCCGTCCCCGTCCTGCTGTGGCCCCGGACCGGCTCTGCCTGCCCCGGGCACGAGGACGAACCCTGCCCCGGCGCGCCCGGGGAACCACCCTGCCCCGGCGCGGCCTTCCTCGACCAGCTCACCACCGCGATCGCCGACGTCCCGGCCGCCGAACTCCCCCGGCACGTCATGTCGTTGCGGCTGACCGCGGACGCCGCCGACGAACCCGACCTGCACTGGGCGAGAGACCTCCAGCTGCTCTGGGACGACCCGCGCTGCTTCCCAGAGACCACCGCGAGCCTGCACTCCCCCGTCGCCTGACCGACCGCACAACCGCCCCCACGGAGAAGAAGAGCCCATGCCCCTGTGGCCCGTCTACACCGGTGCGAACGAGCCGCACGACGGCATCACGAAGCTGCCCCCGCCGCCGCCCTGGCGGGCCTTCGACGGCGGGCCGGTGCTGCCCGTGCCGGACCCGGCCGCCGACACCTCCGCCGTCTCCCCCGACCGCACCCACCGCGCCGAGACGTACCAGGCCACTGCGGAGACGGTCCAGCTGGTCAACGCGGCCCTGTACCTGCGCCGCCCGCTGCTGGTCACCGGCCCGCCCGGCACCGGCAAGTCCTCCCTCGCGTACGCGGTCGCCCGTGAGCTGCGGCTCGGCCCGGTGCTGCGCTGGAACATCACCAGCCGCAGCACCCTCCACGACGGCCTGTACCAGTACGACCCGCTCTCCCGGCTGTACGCCGCCCGGCAGGAGGCCGCCCGGCAGGAGCGGACGGAGGGCACCGGCGACCGGTCGGGCATCGAGCACCACCTGCGCCTGGGCCCGCTCGGCTCCGCCCTGCTGCCCTACGAGCGCCCCCGCGCCCTGCTCATCGACGAGATCGACAAGAGCGACCTCGACCTGCCCAACGACCTGCTGAACGTGCTGGAGGAGGGCCAGTACGAGATCCCCGAGCTGGTGCGCGCCGCACGGCTCACCCCGGACGGCGTCGCCGAGGTGCTGGCCGACGGCACCGACGAGCGGGTCCCGGTGGCCCGCGGCCGGGTCCGCTGCCGGGCCTTCCCCTTCGTCGTCCTCACCAGCAACGGCGAGCGCGAGTTCCCGCCCGCCTTCCTGCGCCGCTGCGTGACACTGCACCTGCGGCAGCCGGACGACCGGCACCTCGCCGAGATCGTCCGCGCCCACCTGGGCGAACCGGACGCCTACGCGCACACCCTGATCGAGCGTTTCCTGTCCCGGTCGGGCGTCGGCGACCTGGCCACCGACCAGCTCCTCAACGCGATCTACCTGGCCCGCTCGGCCGACCTGGACGCCGAGTCCCTCGACCGGCTGGCCGAGCAGCTGATGCCGTACCTGGGGCAGACCGCGCAGACCGATGTCTTCTGAACCCGCCGCGCCGCCCGGTGCCCCGGAACCCGTGGCCCGCCTGGCCGACCTCCTGGCCGAGGCGGCCCACGGCGTGCGTCCGACCCCGCGGGAACTGGCCGAACTGCTGTGGCTGGCCCGCCACATGGGACAGCGGAGCGACGCGCCCGACACCACCACCCCCGCGCAGGCGGCCCCGGCACCCGAGGCACCCCCGCCCCCGCCGCCCCGGGAGACGGCGCCGGAACCCGCCCCGCCGCCCGAGCCCCGCCGCGCCGCCCGGCCGCCCTCCCGCGTCCCCCTGCACCTGCCCTCCCGCCGCCCCGCGGCGGCGGCGGACCGGTCCCACACGGCGCTGCTGGCCCCGGCGCCCCCGATGCTGCGCCACCGGCTCGCGCTGCAACGCGCGCTGCGCCCGCTGGCCCGCCGGATCGACGCGCCCGTGGGCCACGAACTGGACGAGCCGGCCACCGCCGACCGCATCGCCCGGCTGGGCGCCGACCCCACGTGGTGGCTGCCGGTGCTGCGCCCCGCCCGGGAGCGCTGGCTGCGGCTGAACCTGGTGTACGACGCCGGGCCCACCATGCCGGTCTGGCGTCCCCTGGTCCGCGAACTGCACACGGTGCTGGCCCAGTCCGGCGCGTTCCGCACGGTCACCCTGTACCGGGCCGACGCCGACGGCACCGTGCACGGCCCCGACGCCCACGACCCTGCCGACGGCCGCACGGTCACCCTGCTCATCAGCGACTGCATGGGCCCGCAGTGGCGGGAGGGCCCCGCCGGCACCCTCTGGTACGCCACCCTGCACCGCTGGGCCCGCCGGATGCCCCTGGCCGTCGTCCAGCCGCTCCCGGAACACCTGTGGCGGGACACCGCGCTGCCCACCGCCCCGGGCACCCTGTCCGCCCCGCACCCCGCCGCCCCCACGGCCGCGCTGACGTTCACCCCGTACGAGCAGCCCGAGACGGACGAGTTCGCCGTGGCCGGCGGTGCCGTCCCGCTGCCCGTGCTGGAGCCGGAGCCGAGGTGGCTGGGGCACTGGGCGGCGCTGCTGACCACGCAGGGCGGCACGGACGTCCCCGGCGCGGTCGCCGGGCTGGGCCGTCCGCTGCCGGCGGACGCCGAGGACCGTACGGACGTCGGGCAGCTGTCCGCCGAGGAGCTGGTGCTGCGGTTCCGGGCGACCGCCTCCCCCGAGGCGTTCCGGCTGGCCGGCCATCTCGCGGTGGGCCGGCCCGACCTGCCGGTCATGCGGCTGGTCCAGGCGGCGGTCGAACGGGATCCGCGCCCGCAGCACCTGGCCGAGGTGATCCTGAGCGGCATGCTCACCGCCGTCCCGGGCGGCCCGCCCGGCTCCTACGCCTTCCGGGACGGCGTACGCGAGCTGCTCCTGCTCGGCCTGCCCCGCACCGACCGCACCCGGACCAGTGAACTCCTGGACCGTGTGGGCGAGTTCATCGACCGCCGAGCGGGCCGGGCCCCGGGCGAGTTCCGCGCGGCGGTCCCGGCGGCGGGCGGCGCGGGAACGGGCGCGGAGGACGACCCGTTCGCCACGGTCAGCGAGGACAGCGTGCGGCGGCTGTCGACGGCGAGCGACGGGGGGTTGTTCGCGGGGCGGTACCGGCTGGTGCGGCAGCTCGAGGGCACCGGCTGGTTCGCCCGGGACGCGCGGGAGGGCGACACCCTCGTCGTGCTGCACCGGTACCCGCCGCGCCGTTCCCACGCCGCCTTCACGGAGCTGTGCCGCCGGCTGGGCGAGGTGCGTCACCCCGGGATCGCGCGGATCCTCGACCACGGCTTCGGCGAGGGAGTCCCCTACCTGGTGCGGGAGTACGTCGACGGCCGGACGCTGCGCCGGCGTCTGGACGAGGCGGGGGACGGCCTGCCCGCCGGCGAGGTCGCCGCCCTGCTGCCGAAGCTGGCCGAGGCCGTCCTCGCGATGTACGCGCACGAAGGACCGCGCGGAGTGCTCGACACCCGCTCGATCATCCTCACGTCCGACGGGCCGGTCCTGACCTGTCTGGACTCGGCGCCGCTGGTCCACGGGAGCCGCGAGAAGGCCCTGCGGGCGCTCGGGGGGATCACACGGGCCCTGTACGGCACCGGATCCGGTGAGCTGGGGGCGGAGCTGGACGCGGCCGTGAGCGCGCTGCTCTCCGAGAGCCCGGAGAGCCAGCGGCTCGGCGCCGAGCGACTCCTCGCCCTGCGCTCCCGTCAGGTCCCCCTCCGCTTCTCCCTCCTCGGCCCGCTCCGGGGCACGCGCGACGGCCGCCCGCTCGCCATCGAGGATCCCCACGACCGGGCCGTCCTGTGCATGCTGCTGCTGCGGGACGGCCGGCCCGCCACCGGGGAGGAACTGGCCGCGGGGCTCTCGGACGAGCCCCGGTCCGGCACCCGCTCTCCCGACACGTCCCTCACCCGCCTCCGCCACCTCCTCGGCCCGGACGTCCTGACCACCGGCGACACCGGGTACGCGCTCCGCGTCCCCGACGCGGTCGACGTCTTCCGCTTCCGCCGGCTGGCCACCGAGGCCCAGATGGCCCGGGCCGCCGGAGATCTGCCATGGGCCCGCGAACTGGCTGACACAGCGCTGGAGTTGTGGCGGGGCGAGCCCCTGTCCGGTGTCCCGGGCCCGGCCGCCCGCGACGCCCGGACGGAACTGGAGGCGTTCCGCAACACGCTCCGCACGATCCTCCTCGACACGGTCCCCGCCGCGGCCGAGCCGTCCGCCCCGCACCCCGAGATCCGCTTCACCGCCGACGACCTCACCGGCCGCCCCGAAGCCCGCATCACCCTCGAAGCCGCGGTGCACGAGGTCCTGTCGCGCGGCTCCCTCAGCCCCCGCCAGTACGAGGTGGACGTCCGCCCGGACGGCTACCTGGTGCGCACCGAGCCCGGCGCCTACCTGCTGCCCCTGCTCGTCGCCGTACTGCGCGAACTCCCGCAGGCACTGACCCGGCTGCCCCGTCCGCCGCGGCTCACGGTGACGTTCGGGCAGCCGCCGGCCCGGCCGCCGCAGGCAGCCGCGGACGTCGTGGTCGTCGTCCCGCCCGCGCTGTACGACGACTTCGCCGCCAGCTCCGCCGCCCGCCGCTCCCCGCGCTTCCGGCCGCTGTTCGCCGACAGCACCCCGGACAGCCCGCCGGCCGCCTGGTACTGCCTGCTCGGACCGGGGGCCGGGGAGCCCGCGGAACGGGACCTGGTGCAGGGCCCGTTCATCGCGCACGACCTGCACGAGCTGGGCGTCCCCACCCCGGGGCGGACGGCCGTCGTCCACACGCGGCCCGGCGGACCGCTCACGCTGCTCGACCCGCTCCACCCGTACGGCACGCGCCCGCCCCGCCCGGAGACGTACTACTCGGTCGACCTCACCCCGCACGAGAGCCGTCACCTCGTGTCCCTGCCGAGTTCCGGCAAGGGCGCCTTCCAGGCCGCGGTGAAGCTGTCCTGGCGGGTCGCCGACCCGGTGGCCTTCGTCCGTGCCGAGGCCACCGGTGTCCCCGGGCTGCTGCTGGAACATCTGCGCGGCGCGGCGGCCCCCGTCACCCTGCGCTATCCGCTGCGCCGGGCGGGCGCGGCCCAGCGGGCGGTGAACGCGGCGGTGGACGACTGGCCGGTGCCGGGGCTGGCGGTGTCGTACACCGTGCAGCTGGTGCCCGAGTGGGCGCCCGCGCCGGCTGCGGAGCCACCGGTGCCGTCGCGGCGGCGGCTGTCGGCCCTCCTCGCCGACGCCGAGACGGTGCTGATCGGCTTCGACGGGCCCCTCGCCCGGCTGTTCCCGGCGCAGACGGCGCGGGAGGCCGTGCTCGACCTGCTGTCGGTGGTGGCCGATCACCGCGATCCGCAGGACGCGCTGGCGGGCCGGCCGCTGCCCGTCGCGGGCACGCCCGGCCGGGAGGCGTTCACGCATCCGCTGGACCTGCTGCGCGCCTTCGCCCACGACCGGCTCGGCCCGCTGCTGCGGGCACGGCTGGACGAGCTGGAACTGCGGGCCGTGCCCGACGCACCGACGACGCACCGCTCCCTCGCGCTGGTCCGCGCCCTGCACCGGTCCGGCCGCCGGGTCAGCGTGGTGACGGACGTGTCCACCGCGGCCCTCCACCGCTACCTGGAGCCCTACCGGCTGCCCCTCGCGGGCGTCCACGGCCGCCGCGACGACCTCAGCCTGCTGACGCCCCACCCCGACTGTCTGCTCCGGGCCCTGCGGGCGCGCGGCACGCCGTCCCGGTCCGCCGTGCTGATCAGCTCCTCGGTCGCCGAACTCACCGCCGCCCAGCAGCTGGGCCTGCGCTTCATCGGGTACGCGCCCGGGGCCGCCGGGCGGCGGAGCCTGCGCGAGGGCGGCAGCGAGGTCACCGTCTCCTCGCTCGAACCGCTGGTGGAGGCCGCCCGCTCCCGTTGACCCGGCGACACTCCGGTGCGGGCCGGAAATACGCCCGTTCAGCGGCACCCCGCCCGGGCGCGCACAGCGGGCGCCCGCTCCGGGCGCCGCGCAGGATGCCAGTGAGCCCGCCGATCAGGCGGGGACCTCAAGGCCCCACGCCCTCGGGAGGATCCGCCGTGACCGTCAGCCTGGAGCAGTTGCGCCGCTGCCACTTCGCCGTCGACCTGGGTGCGGCCCGCACCCGGGTGTATGTGAAGGGCGCCGGCCTGGTCGTGGACCAGCCCTCGGCCGCGGCCGTGAACACCCGTACCGGCGCGCTCATCGCCGTGGGCGAGTTCGCGGAGAAGATGACGGGGCGCACCCCGGACTACATCAGGGTGGTGCGGCCCATCTCCGGCGGCACGGTGGTGGACATCGAGATGGCCCAGCGGATGCTGCGCCACCTGCTCGGCGACAAGATGCGCCGGGCGCTGCGCCGCAAGCCCCGGCTGCGCGCGGCGGCCTGCGCGCCGCACGGCGCCGATCCGCTGGCCCAGCGGGCCACGATCGAGACGCTGGTCGGGCTGGGGGCCCGGCGGGTGGAGCTGGTCGACACGCTGATCGCCGCCGCCGTGGGGTGCGGGCTGCCGGTGGAGCGGCCCGAGGCCACCATGGTCCTGGTGTGCGGGGCGGCGGCGACCCAGGTCGCGGTGCTCTCGCTGGGCTCGATCGTGACCGCCGAGCGGATCCCGGTGGGCGGCGAGGCCGTGGACCACGCGATCGTGCAGCACCTGCGGCACGAGCACGCGCTGATGCTGCCCAGCCAGTCGGTACGGCCGCTGCAGCTGGCCCTGTCCGGCAACGGGCTCACCGCGGACGGCCCGGCGTCCACCGAGATCCACGGCCGGGACGTGGCGACGGGGCTCGCACGCAGTGTGCGGGTGGACACCGCCGCGGTGCGCTACGCGATCCAGACCCCCCTGACGGCGGTCCTGGACGCCATCGGCAAGGTGCTGCGCGACTGCCCGCCCGATCTGGTGGCCGACCTCGCCGACCGGGGGATCATGATGGTCGGCGGTTCGGCGCTGCTGCCCGGGTTCGACCAGATGCTGCGGCAGGCCACGGGGATGCCGGTGCACATCGCCGAGCGGCCCGACGTGTGCGCGGCGCAGGGCCTGGGCGCCATGCTGGAGGGCCGGATCGAACCGCTGGTCCTGAACCCGCTCGCCGCCTGAGCCCGTTCCGGCGGTGCCTTCAGCGGCGCAGGTAGGAGCGGATCGTCGTTCCCTCCGGGGCGGTGTGGGTCCGCACCAGGTCGGACAGCAGGTTGACGAGCAGCAGTCCGCGTCCGCCGCGCTGGTCGCGGGCGGCGGGGCGGCGGCCGGCCAGCGGGTCGCTGAGGCGGCCCTTGTCGCGGACCTCGCACAGCACGTACCCGCCCTCGGACCACACCGTGAGCGCGCCCGTGCCGCCGCCGTGGACCACGCTGTTCGTGGTCAGCTCGGCGGTGATCAGTGCCAGGTTCTCCAGGGCCAGGCCGGCGAGGCCCAGCCCGGCGCCGTGGTCGGTGGCCAGGTGCCGGACGGCGGACAGGGAGTCCTCGTCGAAGGCGACGTCGAGCACCTCTGGGCCGGCGCCGGGGGCGGCCGGCAGCGGCTCGTTGTAGCGGGCGACCACGCCGTCGGGGTCGTAGGCCGCGCTGGCGTGTTCGGCGGCGGAGCCGGCGGCGATGACCACGGGGTGGGTGGCGTGCGCGTCGGCGAGCGCCCGCTCGTCCAGGCGGGAGGTGTCGTACGGGCACAGGATGGTGACCTCGCGGCCCTGGAACGCCGCGTTGATCAGTGCCTCGTGCTGGGCGCAGGCCGGGTACTCGGCCGGGCTGCGGCCCGCCCAGATCGGCTCGCCGATGATGCGGACGCGCCGGCCGGGCGGCTGGCTGTCGGCGAAGGCGCGCAGCACGCCGGGGATGATCCGGCCGGGGTTGCGTCCGGCCTCGCGCATGTCCAGGAACCGGACGGCGGCGCCGTCGGCCCCCAGCTCGTCCTGGATCAGCCGCAGGTTCTCGCCGGGAACGGCGACCGCGACCGGCTCGTCCGCCGCGAGCGCCGCACGGACGAAGGGCACGGTGCCGGCCAGGTACTCGGCGGTGTCACCGTAGAACAGCGCGGGGTGCACGAACGGGTCGGTACGGTCCAGGGGTCCGGACGTCCTGGTCATCACGCCGACACCTCGATCCCCGGCAGACCGGGCCACAACAGCTCCAGTATCCGCGGTACGGCGTCCGGTGGCCGGTCCAGGACCAGCCGGCGTCGCCCGCCGAGGCTGCGGGCGGCGTCCGCCAGCGCCCCGACGCCCGCGACGTCGACGAAGGTCAGCGCGGAAAGCTCCAAGTAGTACACGTCCTCGCCCTCGCGAACGGCCCGCTCCAGCGCGCGTTCCCAGATACCGCGCGTCGGCAGGCTCACCTCGCCCGCCGCCCGGAATCCCGTCCGCCCGGTCAGCGGGTACACGTCGAGCTGCGGTGCCGCGGGCATCGGCTCGGCGGCGACCGGCAGGGGTCGCGCCGGCTCAGGTCCGCTCACGTCGTCTCCCAGCCGCACAGGTACATGAGTGCCCAGTATGCCTCCCTGCGCCCGGCCCGGGTGTAGGCCCGGGCACGGAGGGCAGGCGAGGAACGGACGACAAGCGGCGGAGCGGGACGAAAGACATGACTTCAGCGGCAGGCGCAGCGCACACCGGGCGGCTGGACACCCTGGCCGTCGACGGCCGCGCGGAGGGCGACCGGGTCGTCCTGACCGCGCGCGGCGAGCTGGTCCACGGCTGTACGGACATCCTCACCGGGGCGCTGGCGGCCCTGCCGGCGGGTGCCGCCCGAGTGGACCTGGACGTGTCCGGGGTGACCTTCCTGGACACGGCGGGCCTGGCGGTCCTGGACACGCTGGCCGCGTACGGCCTCCGGCACGGCGTGCCGGTACGGGCCACCGGCTGGCGGGGGCAGCCGCGCCGGGTGCTGGAGCTGGTGGGTCTCGACCCCGCGGACCCGCTGGGCGCCGCCCTGCCCGCCGGCCTGCCCGCCCGTACGGCGTCCGCGGTGGCCCGGGAGCGTGCCGAGCAACTGGACCTGCTGCGCCTGGAGATCGAGCAGCTGCGCCATGCGATGGACTCGCGTCCGGTGATCGACCAGGCCCGCGGTGTCCTGATGGCGGCGCACGGGTGCGGCCCGGAGCAGGCGTGGGAGATCCTGCGGGAGGCCTCCCAGCGGTCCAACGTCAAGCTGCGGCGGGTGGCGGCGGCGGTCACGGAGAGCGCGACGCCCGACGGCCCGGCCCCGCCGGAGGCGCTGCGGGCGGCGCTGGCCGACGCGGCCCGCCGGGTCAGTACGGCAGGATGCGCCCGGAGGGAGTCCGGCGGTCGATCTCCTGCCCGCGCGGCGCGGCGGGCCGCCGGCTGACACGTACCCGGATCCGACGGTCCATGACGCCCTCCTCCTGCCGACCCCCCGGCTGGACGCCGGTAGGGGGTGCGTGCCCAGGAGCCGACCGGTTCAAGCCTGGCCGGGCGAAGTCGTACGACCGTAACGGCGTTTGACGGCACGTCCGGCCACCGGCTGCGCTACCGGGTCAGGTACCGGGCGAGGGCCGGGTCGAGCTGGGCCAGCCAGGCGGTCAGCCGGGCCTTGCGGCGGGCGTTCAGCTCGCAGGAGTACACACCGCCGTCCCACAGCCGCACGGTGAGGGTCAGGCGGTTGCCGCGCCAGTGGCGTTCGACGTGCGCGATCTCGTCCCAGCCGAAGTCCGCGCTGACACCCGCGACTTCGAGGAGCACTCCGGCGGCGTTGACGATCGCGCCGGCCTGCGCGTCGGCGAGCACGGCCTCCGGGCTGCCGTACGGGACGGGCGGCCCGAAGCCGGGCGGCGGCGGGGTGGCGGGCTGCTGGTGGTACGGGGGCACGGCGGCCTGCGCGGGCAGGTGCGGCGGGGTCGCGGGCGGCGGGGGCGGCGCGAACGCCTGCGGGGGTGCGGCCAGGACGTACGGGGTCGCGGTGACGGTCGGCGGGTACGGCGGTGCCGCCGGCCGGGCCGGCTGCGGTGCCGGTTCCGTCAGCCGGTCCAGCAGCGCGCTCGGCGTCGGCCGGTCCGCGGGCTCCTTCGCCAGGCACGCCTGGACCAGGTCCGCCAGCCCGGCCGGTACGGCGGACAGGTCCGGCGGCTCGTGCACGGAGCGGTACATCAGTCCCATCGGCGTGCCCTCGCCCCAGGCGCTGCCGCCCGCCGCCGCGACCAGCACGGCCCCGAGCGCGAACACGTCGGCGGCGCCGGTGACATCGTGGCCGAGGGCCTGTTCGGGCGCGAGGAAGCCGGGTGTGCCGAAGGCGGTGCCGGTGGCGGTGAGCCGGGTGGACTCCACGGCCCGGGCGATGCCGAAGTCGAGGACGCGGGGGCCGTCGGCGGCCATGATGATGTTGCCGGGCTTGAGGTCCCGGTGCACCAGGCCGCAGGCGTGGATGGACTCCAGTGCCTCGGCGAGGGCGGCGCCCAGGGACCGCAGCCGCGGTTCGTCCAGGGCGCCCTCGGCGGCGAGCCGGGCGGCGAGGGTCGGGCCGGGGATGTAGGCGGTGGCCAGCCAGAGCGGGTCGCCGTCGACGTCGGCGTCCACCACCGGCGCGGTGTGGAAGCCGCCGACGGCGCGGGCCGCCTCGACCTCGCTGCGGAACCGCTCCCGGAACACCGGGTCGGCTGCCAGTTCGGCCTTGGCCACCTTCAGGGCGACGGCCCGTCCGCCCCGCGTCCGTGCGAGATAGACCGTGCCCATGCCACCCTCGCCGAGCCGGCGCTCGACGAGGTATCCCCCGATGCGTTCCATGCCGACAAGTATGGCCGCCGGACCTGACCCGTCCATGCCCAGCCCGGATCCGGCGGCCGGTACGGCTCGGTCGGCACCCCGGTCAGCCGCCGCCCTCCCGCGGCACCGGTGTGAACGTGCGGCTCGCCAGGTAGGCGGGGCGCGGGCGCGGGGCCGCGTACGGCGTCCCGATGGCGTTCTCGTGCACGTGGAGGGCCCGGAAGGCGAGGTAGCAGTCGCCCGCCTCGATGGCCTCCGCCATGCGCCACCGGCGCGGCGGGTACTGCCACTGGTCGAGCCCCCGGCCCGCCAGCCACCGGCTCGCCTCCAGCCACAGCGCCCCGACCTGCTCCAGCTCGCCGGGCCGGGCGGCCCGTATGTCCGGACCGGTCACCGGGCCGGCTCCGGTCCGTCGCCGGCGAGGAAGGCCAGCGTCACGGCGGCCTCGCAGGCGATGCCCGTGGCGATCACGTCCTCGTCGATCTCCATGCGGGACGAGTGCAGCGCCGGGGCCTCCTCCGGTGTCCGGCCCGGCGGGCACGCGCCGAGGAAGGCCATGGCGCCGGGGACGGCCCGCAGCACGTAGGAGAAGTCCTCCGCCGTCATCTGCGGGGCCGGCAGGACGTCCACCGCCTCGGCGCCGAGCGCGCCGGCGGCGGCCCGCAGGACGAAGCCGGTGAAGTCGGCGTCGTTGGCGGTGACCGGATAGCCGGCCTCGACGGTCGCCTCCGCCGTCGCCCCGTGCGCGGCGGCCACGCCCCGGGCGACCCGGGCGATCACCTCGTGCAGCCGCCGCCGGGTCGGCTCGGCCAACGTGCGCAGGGTGCCGGCCAGTTCGGCGGTGTCCGGGATGACGCCGGTGGCGGTGCCCGCGGTCAGCCGGGTCACGCTCAGCACGGCACTGTCGTCGGCGGCCACGCCCCGGGTCACCGCCGTCTGCAGAGCGAGCACGATCTCGCAGGCCACGGGCACCGGGTCGCAGGCGGTGTGCGGGGCGGAGGCGTGCCCGCCGCGGCCCCGGACCACGACCCGGAACCGGTCGGAGGCCGCCATTTGCGGTCCGGGCCGCAGCCGCACCGCGCCGGCCGGCAGGTTCGGGTGCACGTGCAGCGCGAAGGCGGCGTCCGCGCGGGCCCCTGACGCCTCCAGCACCCCTTCCTCGATCATGTGCCGGGCCCCGTGCTCGCCCTCCTCGCCGGGCTGGAACATGAACACCACCCGCCCGGCGAGCGCGTCCCGCCGTCCGGCGAGCAGCCGCGCGGCGCCCACCAGCATCGCCGTGTGGGCGTCGTGCCCGCAGGCGTGCATCAGACCCGGGTTGCCGGAGGCGAACGGCAGCCCGGTGTCCTCGGTGACCGGCAGCGCGTCCATGTCGGCGCGCAGCAGGATCGTCGGACCGTCGGCCGCGCCGGTGAGCGTCGCGGTGACGGAGGACAGGGCGCGCCCGGTACGGATCCGCAGTCCCAGGCCGCCGAGCGCGTCGAGGACGAGGCGCTGGGTGGCGGGCAGGTCGAGGCCCGGCTCCGGGCTGCGGTGCAGGGCGCGGCGCAGGGCGACCGCCTCGGGGGCCAGCCGGCGGGCCTCGTCGAGCAGGGCCGGGCCGGCGGTGGCGACGGCCGCCGGCCGGGGCGGGCCGGCATCCGGCGTGCCGTGCGCGGCCCGAGGCGGAGGTGTCATGCGGCCGTTCTCCTTCCCGGGCCCGGCCCTCGAGGGCACGGCCCGCAGCGGCGGCACCCCCTCACCGTAAGGACGGCAGGGCCGTGGGGACAGTCCCCGGCGGCCCCGGCGCGTGGGATCCGGACAGGGCCGGCTGCTGACAGGATGGCGGATTCCGCCCCCTGAGCAGGGCACGACGCGCTGACATGCTCGGTGCGAGACAGCCAGCAGGCCGGGAATGGGACGAGACCGAATGGCGGCGGCACGTCGGCCGCGTCCGCGCCGGGCGCGGACTCGCCCCCGCATCCTGGCCCGGCGGGGCCCGCTGCGCGACGGCGAGGTCATGCCGGGCAAGCTGTCGCAGGGCGAGTACGGCGCGGCTGGATCCACGAACGCACCATGGAGCTGGAGTACAAGGACGAGCGGGACCTCGCCTTCCGCAGCGCCGACACCCTGGAACGGCTCGTAGGGCTCGTCGTCCGCCATGGCGGCCTGTTCCAGCTGACGATGCACCCGCACGTCATCGGGCACCGCTCGCGGATCGTGGTCCTCGCAGAGCTGCTGGACCACATCGGCGCCCGCGGTGACGAACTGCGCACCGGGCAGCTGCACTTCCCGCGGCCCTCATCCCGTACGCCGGCCACCCCGTGGTGCGCGCCCTGCCCGCGCACCGCGGCGACGAGGTCGCCGGGGAGGTGCTGAACGGCCCCCGCTCGCCGGCCTGGACGCAGGCCGCGGTGAAACTGCCCAGTGCCATGGCCGTCCTGGAGCACGGCATCGGATTCCCGCCCCGCTGAACACCCGCAACTGCGCCCGCAACCGCGCCCGTACGGATCGCACCCGGCGTGCTGCTCATGGGGCTCGGTTTCCTCCCCCGGCACCCTGTCCGCAGGCGCCGTCGCCGTCCTCCGCCGACGCCGCGCCCTGCCCACCGACCCTGCGGTGACGTACGCCTGACGAAGCGCCCGCTCGGACGGACACTCGACAAAGAGAGAGGAACACATCAAACAAAAGGGGATGAACGGTGGCCGCCTCGCCGTGGCGGTCACCGTGATCCCGTTCCCGCAGGTCGCATCGATTCTGCGCCTGCAGCGTCAGGTGGGGCGGGTGGGACTCGAACCCACGGCCGACGGATTATGAGTCCGCTGCTCTAACCGGCTGAGCTACCGCCCCATAGCGGCGTGTCGCGTACAAGTGTGCGCGCCGTCTGCCGCAGCATAGCCGCTCATACGATCTCCTGCCTCGGATGGTCGGCTTCTGCGCTGCTCATGACCTTGAGGACAGCACCGCAGGTGCGGCGGTTCCCGCGGACATGAAAAAGGACCCCTGAGGGGTCCTCGTTCAGCGCTCCCCCGACTGGACTCGAACCAGTAACCTGCCGGTTAACAGCCGGCTGCTCTGCCAATTGAGCTACGGAGGATCGAAGCTCCCCCGACTGGACTCGAACCAGTAACCTGCCGGTTAACAGCCGGCTGCTCTGCCAATTGAGCTACGGAGGATCGCCTCGTTGCATCGAACGTACCTACCTGGGTATTCGCCAGGGGGCGGGCGCTCGCTGCGACACATACATTAGCGCAAGCAGGGGGGTGCTCCGCCAATCGGTATCCCTCGGCGCCAGCGCCGCACCAGAGACCTACACACGGGAAGGGTGGCAGCCATGCGCTACCGGCTCACGTTCCTCGCCGGACTGGCCCTCGGTTACGTACTCGGCACGAGGGCCGGACGCGAGCGCTACGAGCAGCTGAAGAAGTCGGCCCGGCGGATCGCGCAGAACCCCGCGGTCCGCAGCACCGCCGAGACCGCCGCCCAGCAGGGCCGCTCCTACGCGGGCAAGGCCTTCCACACGGTCAGCGACAAGGTCGGCGACCGTGTGCCGGAGTCCGTCGCCCAGCGGGTCCGCTCCCTGCGGGAACGCAATGTCGACGGCACGGGCGGGGACGACTGGGGCACGAGCACCACGTAAGGGTCACGCAGCCGCACCCGGCGCAGCACAGTCACCCCCGGCGATACGGCAAAATCCCTAGGCATGGGGATAGTCGCCGGCTTGGACAGCTCACCGGAGTTCACGCGCATCGTGGTCTGCGACGCAGACACCGGTGCCGTCATACGGCAGGGGTACGCCCCGCACCCGGTGGAGGGGCGCCCGAGTGATGTCGACCCCCAGGCCTGGCTGCTCTCGCTCGGTGAGGCCGCCGGCGGCGGCCTGCTCGAGGGCGTCCAGGCCATCGGGGTGTCGGCGCAGCAGAACGCGGTGGTCCCGCTGGACGCCCAGGGCAACACCGTCCGCCCCGCCCTGGTCGGCGGCGACAAGCGCGCCCAGGTCGCAGCGGCCGATCTCGTGGACGCGCTCGGCGGCAAGGAGGCCTGGGCGCAGGCGGTCGGCTGCGTCCCGCAGGCGGCCCAGCCGGTCACCAAGCTGCGCTGGCTCGCGAAGAGCGAGCCGGAGAACGCGCTGCGCACGGCCGTCCTGCTGCAGGCCCACGACTGGCTGGTCTGGCAGCTGCTCGGCCGCCCGGTGCGCAGGACCACCGACCGCGGCGGAGCCTCCGGTACCGGGTACTGGTCGGCGGCCACCGGCGCCTACCGGCCCGACCTGGTCGAGCTGGCGCTCGGCCACCACGCGATGCTCCCGGAGGTGATCGGCCCGTCGGACGCGGCCGGTACGACCCCGGAGGGCCTGCTGATCTCCGCCGGCACCGGGGAGACCATGGCCGCCGCGTTCGGGCTCGGCATCGGACTCGGGGACGCGGTGGTGTCCCTCGGCGCGTCCGGGTCCGTGATGGCCGTGCACCCGGAGGCGCTCGCCGACCAGTCCGGGATGATCACCTCGCTCGCCGACGCCACCGGCATGCACCTGCCGGTCGTCACCACCCTGAACGCCGTACGCGCCCTGCGCGGCACCGCCGAACTGCTCGGGCTGCCGGACCTGGAGAGCCTGTCCGAGCTGGCGATGAAGTCCACGCCGGGGGCGCACGGGCTGGTGCTGCTGCCCTACCTGGAGGGCGAGCGGACGCCGAACCTGCCGCACACCGCCGGGACCCTCGCCGGACTGCGGCGGGAGTCGATGAAGCCCGAGCACCTGGCGCGGGCCGCGTTCGAGGGCATGCTGTGCGGGCTCGCCGACGCGCTGGACGTGCTGCGCGGACGGGGCGTGGAGGTGCGCCGGATCTTCCTGCTCGGCCCGGCCGCCGAGCTACCCGCCGTGCAGGCCTCGGCACCCTCGCTGTTCGGCGCGCAGGTCGTCGTGCCGCAGCCCGCCGACTACACGGCGATCGGCGCGGCCCGGCAGGCGGCCTGGGCGCTCGGTGTGTCGCAGGGCACCCTCGACCCGCGGAACCCGCCGGCCTGGCAGGGCGCGGCCGCGCAGGTGCTGGAGCCGGGTGAGGAGCTGGCCGTGGGACAGGCGGTGCGGCAGCAGTTCACCGCGGTGCGCGAGCAGACCCATCCGGGTGCGTTCCGGCCCTGAACCCGGTGGGGTTAATCGGTTGAGGTAACGCCGGTGGAGTGCACGACGATAGGGGCCAAGGGCAACCGACCAGCCCCTGTCGCCGACTCCGAGAGACGTAGCGTGCTCATACGACTTCTGCGGACCTATCTCAGGCCCTACAAGAAACCCATCGCTCTCCTGGTGGTGCTGCAGTTCCTGCAGACCTGCGCCACCCTCTATCTGCCCACTCTGAACGCGGACATCATCGACAACGGTGTCGTGAAGGGTGACACGGGTTACATCCTGACCTTCGGCGCCCTGATGATCGGCATCTCGCTGGCCCAGGTGGTGTGCAACATCGGTGCCGTGTACTACGGCGCCCGGACCGCCTCCGCGCTCGGCCGGGACGTGCGCGGGGCCGTCTTCGACCGGGTCCAGTCCTTCTCCGCACGTGAGGTGGGTCACTTCGGGGCGCCCTCGCTCATCACCCGTACGACGAACGACGTGCAGCAGGTCCAGATGCTGGCCCTGATGACGTTCACCCTGATGGTGTCGGCGCCCATCATGTGCGTCGGCGGGATCGTGCTGGCACTCGGCCTGGACGTGCCGCTGTCGGCGGTGCTGGTCGCGGTCGTGCCGGTGCTCGGCATCTCCGTCACGCTGATCGTGCGCCGGCTGCGGCCGCTGTTCCGGTCGATGCAGGTGCGGCTGGACACGGTGAACCGGGTGCTGCGCGAGCAGATCACCGGCAACCGGGTGATCCGCGCCTTCGTCCGCGACGAGTACGAGCAGGGCCGGTTCGGGAAGGCCAACGCCGAGCTGACCGAGATGCAGCTGGCCACCGGCCGGATGCTCGCCCTGATGTTCCCGATCGTCATGACGGTGGTGAACCTGTCGTCGATCGCGGTGGTGTGGTTCGGTGCTCACCGGATCGACAGCGGCGGGATGGCCATCGGCGACCTCACCGCGTTCCTCGCCTACCTGATGCAGATCGTCATGTCCGTGATGATGGCCACCTTCATGTTCATGATGGTGCCCCGCGCGGAGGTGTGCGCCGAGCGCATCCAGGAGGTCCTGGACACCGATTCGAGCGTCGTACCGCCGGCGGCCCCCGTCACCGAGCTGCGCGCGCACGGGCACCTGGAGATCCGGGGCGCGGGCTTCCGCTACCCGGGTGCCGAGGAGCCGGTGCTGAAGTCCATCGACCTGGTGGCCCGGCCGGGCGAGACCACGGCCGTGATCGGCTCCACCGGCAGCGGCAAGTCGACACTGCTCGGACTCGTCCCCCGGCTGTTCGACGCCACCGAGGGCGAGGTCCTGGTGAACGGCGTGGACGTCCGCGAGGTCGACCCGGAGCTGCTCGCGGCCACGGTGGGTCTGGTGCCGCAGAAGCCGTACCTGTTCGCCGGCACCGTCGCCACCAACCTGCGCTACGGCAACCCGGACGCCACCGACGAGGAGCTGTGGCACGCGCTGGAGGTGGCGCAGGCCAAGGACTTCGTGAGCAGGCTTGAGGGCGGCCTGGACGCGCCGATCGCGCAGGGCGGAACCAACGTCTCCGGTGGCCAGCGGCAGCGGCTCGCCATCGCCCGCACCCTGGTGCAGCGCCCGGAGATCTACCTCTTCGACGACTCCTTCTCCGCACTCGACTACGCCACCGACGCGGCCCTGCGTGCCGCGCTCGGCCGGGAGACCGCCGAGGCGACCGTCGTCATCGTCGCCCAGCGGGTGGCGACCATCCGGGACGCGGACCGGATCATCGTGCTGGACGAGGGCCGGGTGGTCGGCTCGGGCCGGCACGCCGAGCTGATGGCATCCAACGAGACCTACCGGGAGATCGTGCTCTCCCAGCTGACGGAAGCGGAGGCCGCCTGATGGCCGGGCCCATGGGACGCATGATGGCCGGGGGCGGCCCCGACCAGCGCTCGATGGACTTCAAGGGGTCGGGCAAACGGCTCGTCGCCCAGTTCCAACCGGAACGGCTCACGATCTACGGCCTGCTGCTCTGTGTGGTCGTGAGCGTGGGCCTCAACGTGGTCGGCCCGAAGATCCTCGGCCGGGCCACCGACCTGGTGTTCGCCGGCATCATCGGCCGGCAGATGCCGGACGGCGCCACCAAGCAGCAGGTGCTCGACTCCATGCGCGAGCGCGGCCAGGGCCGGGTCGCGGACATGCTCAAGGGCACCGACTTCACGCCCGGCAAGGGCATCGACTTCGATGCCGTCGGCAGCGTCCTGCTGCTCGCGCTCGGCACGTTCCTGGTCGCCGGTCTGCTGATGGCGATCGCGACCCGGCTGGTGAACCGGGCCGTGAACCGCACGATGTACCGGCTGCGGGAGGACGTGCAGACGAAGCTGTCGCGGCTGCCGCTGTCGTACTTCGACAAGCGCCAGCGCGGTGAGGTGCTGTCCCGGGCGACGAACGACATCGACAACATCGGGCAGACGCTCCAGCAGTCGATGGGCCAGCTGATCAACTCGGTGCTGACCATCATCGGCGTGCTCGCGATGATGTTCTGGGTGTCCTGGCTGCTGGCCCTGGTCGCGCTGGTGACCGTACCGCTGTCGTTCGTGGTGGCCACCCGGGTCGGCAAGCGGTCGCAGCCGCACTTCGTGCAGCAGTGGCGCTCCACCGGCAAGCTGAACGCGCACGTCGAGGAGATGTACACCGGGCACACCCTGGTGAAGGTGTTCGGGCGGCAGCACGAGTCGGCGCAGCAGTTCGCCGAGCAGAACGAGGCGCTGTACGAGGCCGCGTTCAAGGCGCAGTTCAACAGCGGTGTCATGCAGCCGCTGATGATGTTCGTGTCGAACCTGAACTATGTGCTGGTGGCGGTCGTCGGCGGGCTGCGGGTCGCCTCCGGCAACCTGTCCATCGGTGACGTGCAGGCCTTCATCCAGTACTCGCGGCAGTTCTCGATGCCGCTGACCCAGGTCGCGTCGATGGCGAACCTGGTGCAGTCCGGTGTCGCCTCGGCCGAGCGGATCTTCGAACTCCTGGACGCGGAGGAGCAGGAGGCGGATCCGGTGCCGGGCGAGCGGCCGGAGGAGCTGCGCGGCCGGGTGCGGCTGGAGCACGTGTCGTTCCGGTACGCCCCGGAGAAGCCGCTGATCGAGGACCTGTCGCTCACGGTGGAACCGGGGCACACGGTGGCGATCGTCGGCCCGACCGGCGCGGGCAAGACCACGCTGGTCAACCTGCTGATGCGGTTCTACGACGTGTCGGGCGGCCGGATCACCCTCGACGGGGTCGACGTCCGGAAGATGACCCGGGACGAACTCCGTTCCGGGATCGGCATGGTGCTCCAGGACACCTGGCTGTTCGGCGGCACCATCGCGGAGAACATCGCGTACGGCGCCTCGCGCGAGGTCACGCGCGGCGAGATCGAGGAGGCGGCGCGGGCGGCGCACGCGGACCGCTTCATCCGTACGCTGCCCGACGGGTACGACACCGTGATCGACGACGAGGGCACGGGGGTCAGCGCGGGTGAGAAGCAGCTGATCACCATCGCGCGGGCGTTCCTGTCCGACCCGGTGATCCTGGTGCTGGACGAGGCGACGAGCTCGGTCGACACCCGCACCGAGGTGCTGATCCAGAAGGCGATGGCCAAACTGGCGGCGGGCCGCACGTCGTTCGTGATCGCGCACCGGCTGTCGACCATCCGGGACGCCGACACCATCCTCGTGATGGAGAACGGCTCCATCGTGGAACAGGGCGCGCACGCCGAGCTGTTGGCGGCCGACGGGGCGTACGCCCGGCTGTACAAGGCGCAGTTCGCCCAGGCCGTGGCCGAGGTGGACTAGGGCGCCGGGGGCCGCCGCGCGGCGGCGGCCCCTCAGTCCAGGTAGCCCCTCAACTGGTCCGCGAACGCGTGGTCGCGGAGCTTGTTGAGGGTCTTGGACTCGATCTGCCGTATCCGCTCGCGCGTCACGCCGAAGATGCGGCCGATCTCCTCCAGGGTGCGCGGGCGGCCGTCGACCAGGCCGTACCGGAGCTGGACGACCTTCCGCTCGCGCTCCCCCAGGGTGGACAGCACCGCTTCCAGGTGCTCGCGCAGCAGCAGGAACGCGGCCGACTCGACGGGGCTCGCGGCGTCGCCGTCCTCGATGAGGTCACCGAGGGCGACGTCGTCCTCCTCGCCGACCGGGGCGTGCAGCGACACCGGCTCCTGGGCGAGCCGCAGCACCTCGCCGACCCGCTCGGGCGGCAGGTCCAGGTGGGCACCGACCTCCTCGGCGGTCGGCTCGTAGCCGCGCTCCTGGAGCATCCGGCGCTGGACGCGGACGACCCGGTTGATCAGCTCCACGACATGGACCGGGACGCGGATGGTGCGGGCCTGGTCGGCCAGCGCCCGGCTCATGGCCTGCCGGATCCACCAGGTGGCGTAGGTGGAGAACTTGTAGCCGCGCGCGTAGTCGAACTTCTCCACGGCCCGGATGAGCCCGAGGTTGCCCTCCTGGACCAGGTCGAGCATGGTCAGCCCGCGGCCGACGTACCGCTTGGCCACGGAGACGACGAGCCGCAGGTTGGCCTCGATGAGCCGGCGCTTGGCCACGCGGCCCATGACGACGAGCCGGTCCAGGTCCAGCGCCAGCTCGCTGTCCAGGTCGGGGGTGTTGCTCAGCTTCTCCTCCGCGAACAGGCCGGCCTCCACCCGGCGGGCGAGTTCCACCTCCTCCGCGGCGGTGAGCAGCGGGATACGGCCGATCTCGCGCAGGTACTGGCGGAACAGGTCGGCGGAGGGGCCGCCGGACTCGGCCCGGGCGGCGACCGGCACCTCGACGGGTTCCTCGGGTTCGTCCACGAGCGCGTCGGCGGGCGGCTCCGCCTCGGGATGCAGGGCGGCACGGCTCTGCGGGGGCACGGCCACGAGGACGTCCGTCTCCGCGTCCGGCTCGTCCGCGGTGGTGCTGGTGGCGCTGGTGCTGCTGACGGTCTGGGTGAGGGTCTGGGTCTGCACGGGGGCGACCTCCAGGATGATCGCTGCTGAAGGTGTGCGGCAGCGTGCGCTCCGAGGCTCGGGCACCGCCCCCAGTGTGGAGTACGACACAACCCCGCCACGAGGGTCGTGCGGTGACTTTTTGCGTCCGGTCCGTCACCGGCCGGTACTCGTCCCGCTGGACTATGCGACGGGCAACTGCGGGCCACCGAGCCGTGTCGAGGTGGGGGCATCGTCCCGCCCGAGCAGCCCCGCGAAGAGGGCCGGCCTGCCTTACAGCGCCTCCGCGCCCCGCTCCCGCAGGGCCTGGTCGTACTGCTGGAGGACCCACAGCTCGTTCTGCACGGCGGCCAGCTGGGCGGGGTCGCCGGTGGTGGACAGGCGGGTCATCTGGGACTGGATGTCGCGGATGCGGCGCTCGACGGCGCGGCGGCGGATCTGGACGAGGACCGTACCGGCGTACGTCTCGTCCACCGTGCGGCGCAGGATCGGTTCGACGGCCAGCTCGGTGACCATGGCGCGGACCGTGTCGTCCGGTGCGGCCTCGCGGACGCGGACCAGGTACTCCTGCGGGTCCGGGACGCCGTGCTCGGCGCCGCCCGCCTCGGCGATGGCCCGGCGTACGGCGGCGTAGGGCGGGGCCGTGAACTCGTCCATGCCGTAGGCGTCGAAGGCCGGGGAGACCAGTTCGGGGCGTTGCAGGGCGAGTTTGAGCAGTTCGCGTTCGGCGGCGAAGACCGGGTTGCGCAGGGTCAGCGCCGGGCCGGAGCTCGCGGGGCGCGGCGCCTCGGTCCACTGGTGCTCGGCCTGCCGGGAGCGGCCCTGCTGCTGCGGGCCCTTGCCCTCGCGGTTCCAGCGGGCCAGCTGGGCGACCCGGCGGACGACGAACTGGGTGTCGAGGATGCCGAGCATGCCGGCCAGTTCGACGGCGACCTCGTGCTGGGCGCCGCTGTTCTTGATCTTGGCGACGATCGGGGCGGCCTCGTCCAGGGCGGCGGCCCGGCCGGCCGGGGTGTCCAGGTCGTACCGGCTCACGATCTGGCGGAGCGCGAACTCGAAGAGAGGGGTGCGGGGTTCGACCAGGTCGGCGACCGCCTCGTCGCCCTTGGCCAGTCGCAGGTCGCAGGGGTCCATGCCGTCGGGCGCGATCGCGATGTAGGTCTCGGCGGCGAACTTCTGGTCGTCCTCGAAGGCGCGCAGGGCGGCTTTCTGCCCGGCCGCGTCGCCGTCGAAGGTGAAGATCACGCGGGCCGAGCCGTTGTCCATGAGGAGGCGGCGGAGGATCTTGATGTGGTCGCCGCCGAAGGCCGTACCGCAGGTGGCGATCGCGGTGGTCACTCCGGCGAGGTGGCAGGCCATGACGTCCGTGTAGCCCTCGACCACCACCGCGCGGCTGGTCTTGGCGATCTCCTTCTTCGCCAGGTCGATGCCGTACAGCACCTGGCTCTTCCTGTAGATCGCCGTGTCGGGCGTGTTGAGGTACTTCGGGCCGTTGTCCGCCTCGTACAGCTTGCGGGCGCCGAAGCCGACGACCTCGCCGCCGATGTCCCGGATGGGCCACATCAGCCGGCCCCGGAACCGGTCGATGGGTCCCCGGCGGCCCTCCTGGGACAGGCCGGAGAGGATCAGCTCCTTGTCGGTGAAGCCCTTGCCGCGCAGGTAGCGGGTGAGGTGGTCCCAGCCCTGAGGGCTGTAGCCGACGCCGAAGTGGACGGCGGCGGCCTGGTCGAAGCCGCGCTCGGCGAGGAAGATCCGGCCGGTCTCGGCCTCGGGGCTGGTGGCGAGCTGCTCGGCGTACCACTGCGCGGCGATCTTGTGGGCCTCGACCAGGCGGATGCGTTCGCCGCGCTGGTGCGCCGGGTTGTACCCGCCCTCCTCGTACCGCAGTGTGATGCCGGCCTGTGCGGCCAGCCGCTCGACCGCCTCCGAGAAGGAGAGGTGGTCCACCTTCATCACGAAGGTGATGGTGTCGCCGCCCTCCTGGCAGCCGAAGCAGTGGAAGAGTCCCTTGCTCGGGCTGACCTGGAAGGACGGCGACTTCTCGTCGTGGAACGGGCACAGCCCCTTGAGGTTGCCGCCGCCCGCGTTGCGCAGCTGGAGGTACTCGGAGACCACGGCGTCGATCGGGACCGCGTCCCGTACCGCCTTCACGTCCTCGTCGTTGATCCGTCCTGCCACGCGTGAATTCTACGGGGGTGCTGTGACAGTCCCGGTGCCCGTCGCGGTCGGGAGAGGGTCGGGAGACGGTCAGGAGACGAGGCCGGCGAGGGGTACGTGCGGGTCCGAGAGCGCCTCGATGTTCACCTGGGCCCGGGAACGGATCAGGTTCTGGATCTGCTCTGTGACATCCCACACGTTCACGTTCATGCCGGCCAGCACGCGTCCCTCCCGCACCCAGAACGCGATGAACTCCCGCTTCCCGGCGTCACCGCGGATCACCACCTCGTCGTACGACCCCGGCGGCGCCCATCCGCTGTACTCCATGCCCAGGTCGTACTGGTCGGTGAAGAAGTACGGCACGCGGTCGTAGGCGACCTCCTGGCCGAGCATCGCGCGCGCCGCGGCCGGGCCGCCGTTCAGGGCGTTCGCCCAGTGCTCCACCCGCAGCCGGGCGTCGAACAGGCCGAGCGGGAAGGACGCCACGTCGCCGGCCGCGTGGATGTCGGGGTCGGAGGTGCGCAGCCGTTCGTCGACGACGATGCCGCCGCCGTGCGCCCGGTCGGCGATCTCCAGGCCCGCCGCCTCCGCGAGGGCGATCCGCGGGGCCGCGCCGATCGCCGCGAGGACGTCGTGCGCCGGGTGCTCCTCGCCGTCGTTCGTGCGGGCCGCCAGGACCATGCCGTCCTGGCCGACGATCTCGGTGAGCTGCACCCCGAAGCGGAAGCGGACGCCGTGCTCGCGGTGCAGCTCGGCGAAGACGTTGCCCAGCTCGGGGCCGAGGACGCCGTACAGCGGGGTCGGCGCCGGTTCGATCACCGTGACCTCGGCGCCGTACCCGCGGGCCGCCGCCGCGACCTCCAGGCCGATCCAGCCGGCGCCCGCGATCACCAGGTGCCCGTTGTCCCGGCCGAGGTGGTGCAGGACGCCCTTGAGGCGCTCGGCGTGCGCGAGGCGGCGCAGGTGGTGGACGCCCGCCAGGTCGGTGCCGGGGATGTCCAGGCGGCGCGGCTCGGCGCCGGTGACCAGCAGCAGCTTGTCGTAGCGGACGAGCGTGCCGTCGTCACCGAAGCGGACCGTCTTCGCCGTGCGGTCGATGCGGTCCACGGTCTGGCCGAGGTGCAGCTCGATGTCGTTGCGCGCGTACCAGGCCGGCTCGTGCACGAAGACGCTGTCGCGCTCCTCCTTGCCGAGCAGATAGCCCTTGGACAGCGGCGGGCGCTCGTACGGGTGGTCGCGTTCGTCGCAGATCAGTATCACCCGGCCGCTGAAGCCCTCCGCGCGGAGCGTCTCGGCCGCCTTCGCACCGGCGAGACCGCCTCCGACGATGACGAATGTCTGATCCGCGTCGACCACTTGATGCCTCCTCGTAAGGGTGCCGCCACATGCGAGCGTCCCGCACGCAGCGTGATGCGGGAAGAGGGTGTGACCCGATCAGGCCACGGCCGGTCATGTTCCTCTCACATATGCCCCGTAAGTCTCGCGTGCAGCGAGAGCGCGGAGGCGTCGGTGAGGGAGGCGATCTGGTCGACGATCACCCGCTTGCGCGCCCGGTCGTCGTCCGCCGCGTCGAACAGTGCCCGGAACTGGGGGTCCAGGCCGTCGGGTGCGCGGGCGGTCAGCGCCTCGGCCAACTCGGCGACGATCACCCGCTGGTCGGCGCGCAGCCGCTCCTGCTCGGCGCGCTGCATCACGTACCGGTCCGCGACCGCCTTGAGCACCGCGCACTCCATGCGGGTCTCGCGGGGTACGACGAGTTCGGCGCCGTAGCGGGTGAGCCGGCCGGTTCCCCACGCGAAGCGCGTCGCGCCCTCGGCGGCCAGACAGAACCGGCCGATGAGCTGGCTGGTGGCGTCCTTCAGGCGGGCCTGGGCGACCGCGCTGCCGTCGTAGCCGTGCGGCCACCACTCCTCCTCCTGGAGGCGGTCCAGGGCGGCGGCGAGTTCGGCCGGGTCGGTGTCCGCGGGGACGTACCGGCCGACGGCGACCTGGAACACCGCCTGCCGTTCCGGCTCGGCGTGCAGGCAGTTGGGGTCGATGTGGCCGGCGTGCAGGCCGTCCTCGACGTCGTGCACCGAGTAGGCGACGTCGTCGGACCAGTCCATGACCTGTGCCTCGAAGCAGGTCCGGGTGCCGGGGGCGTGGGCGCGAACCCAGTCGAACACCGGGCGGTCGTCCTCGTACACGCCGAACTTCCGCGAGGCCGGGTCGGTGGGGTGCGTGCCGCGCGGCCACGGGTACTTGGTGGCGGCGTCGAGGGTGGCGCGGGTGAGGTTCAGGCCGACGGAGCGGTCCTCGGTGAACCGTTTGGGCTCGATCCGGGTGAGGAGCCTGAGGGACTGGGCGTTGCCCTCGAAGCCGCCGCAGTCGTCGGCGAACTCGTTCAGCGCGGTTTCGCCGTTGTGGCCGAAGGGGGGATGACCGAGGTCGTGGGCGAGGCAGGCCGCCTCGACCAGGTCGGGGTCACAGCCCAGGGCGGCGCCCAGCTCCCGGCCCACCTGGGCGCATTCGAGGGAGTGGGTGAGGCGGGTGCGGGGGCTGGGGTCCCAGACCTGGCTCCGGGTGCCCGGGGTCACCACCTGCGTCTTGCCGGCGAGACGCCGTAGGGCGGCCGAGTGGAGGATGCGGGCGCGGTCGCGTTGGAAGGCTGTGCGGCCGGGGCGTTTGTCGGGTTCGGGAACCCAGCGGTCGACTGACGTCGGGTCGTATGCCGTGGAGAGTGCGGTGCCTTCCATGGCTCGACAGTAAGCCCAATCGTGTGCCGGGTTCGGTTCCGCCGGCGGGTGCGGGTGCGTCAGGCGGCTTCGGCCGATCTCGTCGACAGGCTCTGGTCGTAGCGGTGGAGGACCAGGCGCGCCATCGCCTCGTGTGCTCCCAGGGGGGCCGAGGCGATCCACGGCGCTGTGTGCGCGCACTGGGTCGCGAAGCGGCCCGGGGCGGTGAAACACGACGCCACCGCCACCCTGTGGCGGCCCCTTGCCGCCAGGGCGCGCAGAGCGGTCGGGACCGTCGGGGTCGCCGCCGAGGCGTACGCGGGGACCACCGGGACGCCCAGGCGGGCGGCGAGGAGGCGGGCGGTGCGGCGGGTGTCCGTGGCCGAGTCAGGGTCACGGGAGCCGGCCGCCGCGAGGACGACCGCGGTCTCGCGGCGCGCGGCGTCGTCCATGGCGGTGGGCCAGCCGGCCTCCAGCAGGCGGGCGTGCAGGGTCTCCACGAGCAGCGGGTGCGGGCCGAGCGGGGCGGCCAGGCGCGTGCGGGCGGCTGCGGCGGCGGCCATCTCGGGGATGTCCTGTCTGACGTGGTAGCCGCGGCTCAGCAGGAGCGGCACGAGGACCGCGTCGGACGTGCCCAGGGCCGCGAGGGTGTCGGTGAGCAGCGGCTCGTTCAGCTCGATGTGGCCCAGGTGGACGGGGAGGCCGGGGCGCAGCTCACGGACCCGGGCCATGAGGGACCGTACGGTGCCGAGCGCCCGGGGGTCGCGGCTGCCGTGGGCGACCAGCACGAGGGCGGGCGGGCCCGGGCGGCGGCGGCCGGGCGGGGAGACCAGCCGGCTGCGGGTGCTGAGGGGGATCGACGCCGTCATGCAACGATCCTGACCGGAGGACGTTGCGCGCCCGTTGCGTGGCCGTCACGGGTATTTTCCGCGGGTTCACCTCGTACGGACGCGCGATGTGAGGTGAACCGGAACGGCGCCGGTGGCGTCCTCCTTCCTCGGGAGCGATCACTGGGGGCCGTATGAGGATCCGTCGACCGCGATGGCCGCGCACGCGGACCGGGCAGCGGCGGCTGGTGCAGGCCGTGATGGCCGGGTGTGTGCTGGCGCTGCTGCCGGTGACCTGGCTGTACGTGTCCACGGCGGACCGGCTGCGGACGACGGCGGACGCGCCGCGCACCGATGTCGCGGTGGTGTTCGGGGCCGGGCTGTGGCAGGGCGAGCCGTCGCCGTATCTCGCGCACCGGCTGGACGCGGCGGCGAAGCTGTACCGGGCGGGGCGCATCAAGGTGGTCCTGGTCACCGGGGACAACAGCCGGGAGGACTACGACGAGCCCGACGCCATGCGCGCGTACCTCACGCGGCACGGGGTGCCGGACGCGCGGATCGTCAGCGACTACGCCGGGTTCGACACCTGGGACTCCTGTGTCCGGGCCAAGAAGATCTTCGGGGTGGACCGGGCGGTGCTGATCAGCCAGGGCTTCCACATCCGGCGGGCGGTGGCGCTGTGCGAGGCGGCGGGGGTGGACTCGTACGGTGTCGGGGTCGACGCGAAACACGACGCGACCTGGTACTACGGCGGGACGCGGGAGGTGTTCGCGGCGGGCAAGGCGGCGCTGGACGCGGTGTTCCGGCCGGACCCGCGGTTCCTGGGGCCGAAGGAGCCGGGGGTGGCGCGGGCGCTGGCCGCCGGGAGGTGACGGCGGGCGGTGACGGCGGCCTCACGGCGGGCGGGGCGGCGCGGGGAGGTCGCCGTGCCGGGGGTGTAACCGGATGCGACACGGGGTCGTAACACTCCGGACGCACGCTGGGCGGTATGGAGAACACCTCGACGCCCACCCACTGCCCGTACTGCGCCTTGCAGTGCGGGATGAACATCACGCCCCTGCCCCAGGGGGGCGTCGAGGTCACCGAGCGCCCGGACTTCCCCGTCAACCGGGGCGCGCTGTGCGGCAAGGGCCGTACGGCGGCGCAGGTGCTGTCCCCGGCGGTACGGCTGACCGCGCCGCTGGTGCGGGACGGCGGCCGGCTGGTGGAGGCGAGCTGGACGGAGGCGCTGGACCGGATCGCCGAGCGGCTCTCGGCGACCCGGGAGCGGTACGGCGCGGACGCGCTCGGGGTGTTCGGCGGGGGCGGGCTGACCAACGAGAAGGCGTACACGCTCGGCAAGTTCGCGCGGGTGGTGCTGGGCACCTCGCAGATCGACTACAACGGCCGGTTCTGCATGTCGTCGGCCGCGGCGGCCGGCACGAAGGCGTTCGGCCTGGACCGGGGGCTGCCGTTCCCGCTGGAGGACGTCCCGAAGACCGGGTGCGTGATCCTCGTCGGGTCCAATCCGGCCGAGACCATGCCGCCGTCGCTGCGGTTCTTCACCGAGCTGCGGGAGAACGGCGGCACGCTGATCGTCGTCGACCCGCGCCGGACCCGGACCGCCGAGCAGGCCGATCTGCACCTCGCCCCCCGGCCCGGCACCGATCTCGCGCTCGCGCTGGGCCTGTTGCACCTGGTGGTGGCCGAGGGTCGGACGGACGAGGAGTACATCCGGGAGCGGACCACCGGCTGGGAGGAGGCCCGGGCCGCGGCGATGGCGCACTGGCCGGAGTACGTGGAGCGGATCACCGGGGTGCCGGTGCCGCAACTGCGCCAGGCGGTACGGATGTTCTGCGAGCCGGAGGCGGCGATGGTGCTCACCGCGCGCGGGCCGGAACAGCAGTCCCAGGGCACGGACACGGTGGGCGCCTGGATCAACCTGTGCCTGGCCACCGGCCGGGCGGGCCGTCCGCTGTCCGGGTACGGCTGTCTGACCGGGCAGGGCAACGGGCAGGGCGGACGCGAACACGGCCAGAAGGCCGACCAGTTGCCCGGGTACCGCAAGCTGGACGACCCGGCGGCACGGGCGCACGTGGCCGGCGTGTGGGGCGTGGACCCGGACAGCCTGCCCGGGCCCGGGCGCAGCGCGTACGAACTCCTCGACTCCCTCGGTACGGACGTCCGGGCGCTGCTGCTGATGGGCTCCAACCCGGTGGTCTCGGCCCCGCGCGCGGCCCACATCGAGCAGCGCCTGCGCTCGCTGGACTTCCTCGCCGTGGCCGACGTCGTGCTGTCCGAGACGGCGCAGCTGGCGGACGTCGTGCTGCCGGTCACCCAGTGGGCGGAGGAGACGGGCACGACGACCAGCCTGGAGGGCCGCGTGCTGCTGCGCCGCCAGGCGGTCGCTCCCCCGCCCGGCGTCCACAGCGACCTCTACGTCCTCCACGAGCTGGCCGGCCGCCTCGGCGTGGAAAAGGGCTTCCCGACCGACCCCGAGGAAGTCTTCGAGGAGCTCCGCCGCGCCAGCGCCGGCGGCCCCGCCGACTACTCCGGCATCACCTACCGCCGCCTGGCCGAGGAGAACGGCGTCTTCTGGCCTTGCCCGGAGGAACCGGCGGGGGCGGCGGCCGGGGCGGACGCCGGTGAGGACGAGATCCTGGACACGCTCCCCGACGACCCGGCGTCGGACGACGACACCGCCCTCGTCACCCACCCCGCGGCCCACCCCGGTACCCCCCGGCTCTTCCTCGACAGGTTCGCCACGCCCGATGGGCGGGCCCGGTTCGTGTCGGTGGTGTACCGGGGGACGGCGGAGGAGCCGGATGGCGAGTATCCGTTGGTGCTGACCACCGGGCGGGTGGTGTCGCAGTACCAGTCGGGGGCGCAGACCCGGCGGGTGGCGGAGCTGAACGCGGCGGCACCCGGGCCGTTCGTGGAGTTGCACCCGCGGCTCGCGGCCCGGCTGGGCGCGGCGGAGGGCGACCCCGTGGCCGTGGTGTCCCGGCGCGGCCGGGCCGTGGCGCCGGCGCGGATCACCAGTGCCATCAGGCCGGACACCGTCTTCATGCCGTTCCACTGGCCGGGCGAGGGCCGCGCCAACACGCTCACCAACCCGGCCCTGGACCCGACGTCCCGGATGCCGGAGTTCAAGTCGTGCGCGGTGCGGGTGGAGGTCCTAGGACCAGGGAAGTAGCGCGGTTCGGTCCGCCGGACGCGGCACGGCCGGCGGGGCTCGCATAGGTTCGGTACATGGCCGACATCGAGCAGACCGCACGGAACGGGCAGGGCGGACGGAGCGGGCCGTACGACCTCGACGCCTACCTCGACCGCATCGGCTGGAAGGGCGGACGGCGGGCCGACCTGGCCACCCTGCGCGGCGTGCACCTGGCGCACGCGCTGTCGCTGCCGTTCGAGAACCTGGACCCGGTGCAGGGCGCGGCCCCCTCCCTGGCGCCCGCCGACCTGATGGCCAAGATGGTCCACGGCCGGCGCGGCGGCTACTGCTACGAGCACAACACCCTCCTCCGGCTGGCGCTGGAGGCGCTCGGTTTCCGGGTGAGCCCGCTGGCCGGCCGGGTGGTGGTGGGTGCGGAGACACCGGAGAGCCGGCCGCGGACGCACGCGATGCTCCGGGTCGAGGTGGCGGGCGAGCCGCAGCCGTGGCTGGCGGACGTCGGCTTCGGCGCGGTCGGCGCGCTGCTGCTGCCGGTGCCGCTGGTGACCGGCACCGAGTTCGAGGGCGCCGGACGCCGGCACCGGCTGGTACGGCTGCCGCACGAAGGACCGCTGGAACTCTGGGAGTTGCAGGCGTACGCCGCGGACAGCGGCGGCTGGTCCGGCCAGTACGCGTTCACGCAAGAGCCCTTCGCCCCCGCCGACTTCGAGGTGTTCAACTGGTTCGTCGGCACCCATCCGCGCTCCCCCTTCACCCGCCGCCCCTACCTCCAGCGGACCACCGCCGACCGCCATCTCTCCCTGGACGGCGCCCGGTTCACCGAGACCTTCGCCGACGGCACGGTGGCCGAGCGCACGCTGACGGACGAGTCGGAGGCGCGCCGCCTGGCGGTGGAGGAGTTCGGCATCGACGTGCCCGAGGGGCTCACCCTGCTGGGCTGAGTCAGCGGCGGGAGAGCCAGTCGCCGTCCGCGATACGGGTGCCGGTGGCCCGCAGCCGGGCGGCGACCCCCGGGGCGGCGAGATACACCCAGGCCCGGACGGTGCCGCCGGCGGCGCGGCGGACGTCCCGGGCCGCGCGGACGTAGAGGTTGCGGGGGTCGCCCGGCACGTACTCCTCCAGCCGGTCCAGGGCGGCGAGCAGCTCCTCGTACGCCTCCGGCCGGGCGGTCACCAGTTCCCCGCGCACGGTTCCGCCGGGTTCCTCGACGGCGTAGGGGTAGCCGGGGCCGTCGTACAGCACGGCACCGGCGAGGTGTCCCGGTTCCTCGGCGAGGCTCCGGCCGCGCAGGAAGAGATCGTGGTTGACCTCGCCGGGGCGGAGGGTGCCGTAGACGAAGAAGGGCAGGGGGCGGAAGTCCTCGCGGGGGTCCTCGGCGATCACGGAAACGATTCTGTACCCCCGCCGGCTCCCCACACATCTCCATGAAGAGGCTATGGACACGACATGTCATGGCCACTTAAATCTCGGTGACACGAGCGCCACCCCCACGCCTAGCCTGGCGCCTTCCCGAGGAGACAGATGAGCCGGATACGGCAGCACGTCCGAGGAACCCGTCGCACAGCCACCGCCGGCGTCGCCTTCGCCACCGCGACCCTGCTGGCCGTCAGCCTCTCCCCCGCCGCCCACGCCGACGGCAGACCGACCCGGGCCACCGCGATCGAGAACGCGGCGTCGGCCCTGATCGCCCACGCCTCGACCCTGGGCCTCACCTCCGCCCAGGACACCGGCGTCCGGGACGTGATCGTCGACAAGGACGGCACCCAGCACGTCCGCTACGACCGCACCTACCGCAAACTCCCCGTCCTGGGCGGCGACTTCGTGGTCCACCTGGCCCCGGACGGCGCCTACCGCAGCGCCGACCGCGCCACCCGGCAGGCCATCTCCGTGCCCTCCGTCACCCCGAAGGTGTCCGGCCCCCAGGCCGCCGGCCTCGCCGTGAACGCCCTGCGCGCGGCCAACCTCGGCGACAGGCTGAAGCAGGTCAAGGCCAAGCCGGAGCTGGTGGTCGACGCCCTGCACGGCAGCCCCCGGCTGGCCTGGCGGACCAACGCGGTCGGCCTGGACTCGCTCGGCAACCCCGTCGCCCGCACCGTGCTGACCGACGCCCGCACCGGCGCGCAGATCGATGCCTGGGACAGCATCGAGACGGCCACCGGCGACGGCACGTCCCTGTACAGCGGGACGGTGCCGCTGGAGTCGACCCAGTCCGGGTCGTCGTACCAGCTGAAGGACCCGACGCGCGGCAACACCTACACCGGTGACGCCGAGGGCAAGACCGACCTGTGCTTCTTCGGCATCTGCTTCAGCCGGGCCCCCGCGACCCTGTTCACGGACGCCGACAACCACTGGGGCACGGGCACCACCGCGGACCGCGCCTCGGCCGCCGTCGACGCCCAGTACGGCACCAACGAGACCTGGGACTACTACAAATACGTCCACGGCCGCAGCGGCATCGCCGGCGACGGCAAGGGCTCGTACAACCGCGTCCACTACGGCAGCAACTACAACAACGCCTTCTGGGACGACAGTTGCTTCTGCATGACCTACGGCGACGGTGACGGGACCACCTTCGGACCGCTGGTCGCCCTCGACGTCGCCGGGCACGAGATGACGCACGGCGTCACGTCCAAGACCGCCGCGCTGACCTACTCCGGCGAGTCCGGCGGCCTGAACGAGGCCACCTCCGACATCCTCGGCACGATGGTGGAGTGGTACGCGAACAACTCCTCCGACACCGGTGACTACCTCATCGGCGAGAAGATCGTGAAGCCCGGCTTCGGCAAGGCGGCCCTGCGCTTCATGGACAAGCCGTCCAAGGACGGCAGTTCCGCCGACTACTGGAGCTCCTCCGTCGGGAACCTCGACGTCCACTACTCCTCCGGCGTCGCCAACCACTTCGCCTACCTGCTCGCCGAGGGCAGCGGAGCGAAGACCATCAACGGCGTCAGCTACGACTCGCCGACGTACAACGGCTCGGCGGTCACCGGCATCGGCCGGGACAAGGCCGGCAAGATCTGGTACCGGGCGCTGACGGTCTACATGACCTCGTCGACGAACTACAAGGGCGCCCGCACGGCCACGCTGAACGCCGCCAAGGACCTCTACGGCGCGGGCAGCACGGAGTACAACGCGGTGGCCGCCGCATGGAGCGCGGTCAACGTCACCTGACGCGAGCGGCGCCACGGCCGGCCGCCGCCCCGCGCACGGGGTGCGGCCGGCGGGTGGAGGCCAATCGTGTGCTCTTCGCCCCCGGCCCCTCACACGGTCCTGACCTGCCGGAACACTTCCCGGCTAGGCCGTGTGGGGGGCCGTTCGCGCCACCCGTTCACCGCATTGCCGGCCCCGCCTCGGCAAGCGGATCTCCCCGACTGCGACTTACCTCGGAAGGGCAGGGGCGCACCCCTGGACGAGTCGGACAAGCTCTGGGGAGCACCATGCGACGCACTGCCCGTCTGCTGGCCGGTACCGCGCTCGCCGTGGCCGCCGCGGCACCCGCCCACGCCGCCGGAACCGGCCGTCTGGATGTGTACCCGTCCACCGTGGTGCCCGGTGGTCAGGTCTCGGTGAACACGGCCGCGTGCGGGGACACGGGCGCCGCGACCGGGGACGCGGGCGCGGTCGGTGCCGGCACGTTCATGCTGGCGCCCAGTGCGCACGAGGGCGAGGCGATCGGCCAGTTCCGGGTGCCGCCGAGCGCGCAGCCGGGGACGTACGAGATCGTCGCCCGGTGTGCCGTGGGCGACCGGCAGGTGACGGGCGATCTGGTGGTGGCGTTGAGCGCGGCGCACGAGCAGGTGCAGCCGCGGGGAAGCGTGAAGACGGGGGTCGGCGGCGGACTGGGCCCCGACCCCGTGCAGACCGCGGCGGGTGTGGCGGCGCTGGCCGTCGCCGCCGCGGGCGGTACCTGGCTCCTGCATCGCCGGGCGAGAGGCGACGGGATCTGACGGACACCCTCCGCTGTCCGTCCGCCGGTACCGCACATCCCGCCCCCTCCGGGTCCGACGCCCCTCGCGGCCCGGAGGGGGAGGGTGCTTCGGGGGCCCGCCCCCGGGAGAGGGGTTGGCCATGCGCAGGAACGCCGGGTGCGGCGGCAGCGGCCGGTACGACGGCAACGGTGCCGGGTCCGGCGGCGGCGGGCGGGGCCGCGGTGGCAGGAGGGGCAGGGCCGCCCGGCTCGGCGACACCGCCATAGCCGCCGTCACCGTCGTGGCCCTCGGCTCCGGCGTGTGGCTGCTGGGCGGCGGCACCCGCCCCGACACGCCCCCGCAGCCGGCGGCCGCCGAGGGCCGCCCGGATCCGGCCGGTGAACGGACCGGCGCCCCCGCGCTCACCCCCTCCCCGCCGCTGCGCATCCGCATCCCCGCGATCCGGGTGAACGCGCCCCTGACGGGCCTGGCCCTCACCCGCTCCGGCAGCCTGGACGCGCCGCCCGCCAAGGAGAAGAACCTCGCCGGCTGGTACGAGGCCGGCACCACCCCCGGCGAGACGGGCACCGCGATCGTCGCCGGGCACGTCGACAACACCGAGGGCCCCGCCGTCTTCTACGACCTGGGCGCGCTGAAGCGGGGCGCCCGCATCGAGGTGGACCGCCGGGACGGCACGGTGGCCGTGTTCACCGTGGACGCGGTGGAGGTGTACTCGGCGCACGACTTCCCCGACGACAAGGTGTACGGCGCGGCCCCCCGCCCCGAACTGCGCGTCATCACCTGCGGCGGGGGCTACTCCAGGACCACCGGCTACCAGGGCAACGTGGTGGTGTTCGCCCATCTAACCGGCAGCCGCTGAAGGCCGGTGCGGCCCCGGACGGCTCAGCGCGGCGCCGGTGCCCCGCCCAGGACGTGCCTCCTGCCCCAGCTGCCGAGCGGCTCCAGCGCCTCGTTCAGCTGGAGGCCGCTCTCGGTCAGCGCGTACTCGACGCGCGGCGGCACCTCGTCGTACTCCTCGCGGTGCACCACACCGTCGGCCTCCAGCTCGCGCAGCTGCGCGGCGAGCACCTTCTCCGTGACGCCGGGCAGCTGCCGGCGCAGCTCACCGAAGCGGCATGTGCCGCATTCGCCCAGCACCCACAGGATCGACACCTTCCACTTGCCGTCGATGATGTCCATCGCCGCGTCGGTCCCGCACATGTACGCCCCCGGCCGCCGTCCCACCGGCATGGTCCTCCCCCTTCCGACCCGCACGCTTTCCCGCTGGTAACCACCCACTTGGAAGTACGTACTTCTGCGCGGCGGCTCCACGGGGGAGCCTAGTCGCCATGACCGACGACTCCCTTTCCTCCGCGCCCCGTACTCCCCTGACCCTGCTCGGCACCGGTGCGATGGGCACCGCGCTCGGGCGGGCCTGGCTCGCCGCCGGGCATCCGCTGACCGTGTGGAACCGCACGCCCGGGCGGACGGCCGCGCTGACCGCCGAGGGCGCGGTGGCGGCGGGGAGCGCGGCGGAGGCGGTGGCCGCGAACCGGCTCGTGGTGGCCTGCCTGCTGGACGACGCCTCGGTGGGCACCGCCCTCGACTCCGCCGAGCTGGCCGGCCGCGACCTGGTGAACCTCACCACCGGCACCCCCGCCGACGCCCGGGAGCGCGCCGCCTGGGCCGAGAAGCGGGGCGCCCGGTTCCTGGACGGCGGGATCATGGCCGTACCGCCGATGATCGGCGCGCCCGGCGCCTTCGTGCTCTACAGCGGCCACCAGGAGCTGTTCGAGGAGCACCGGGACACCCTCGCCGTCCCGGCCGGCACCGAGTACGTCGGCGCCGACCCCGGTCTCGCCGCGCTGCACGACGTGGCGCTGCTGAGCGGGATGTACGGCATGTTCGCGGGGATCACCCACGCGTTCGCGCTGCTGCGCGGGACGGAGGTGGTGCCCCAGGACTTCGCCGCGCTGCTCGTGCCCTGGCTGAACGCGATGGCCGGCATGGCGGAGGAGACGGCCGGACGGCTGACGTCCGGCGACTACACCACCGGAGTCGTCTCCAACCTGGCGATGCAGGTCGCCGGCAGCGAAACGCTGCTGCGCACGGCCGCGGAACAGGGCGTGAGCGCCGAACTGATCAGCCCCTTCCTGCACCTGATGCGCGACCGCCTGGCGGCGGGCCACGCCACGGAGGACACCACCGGCCTGGTGGACCTGCTCCGCACCCGCTGACCACAGCTCCGTCCCCTCACACCGGGTGTGCCGCCTCGCTGAGGGCAGCGTTCCTCCCGGGAAACAGAGGTGATGCTGCCGGGTAACGTCCGGGCCGCACGCTCGTGGCATGACCTCGAATACGCGTGTGGTGGTGATCGGCGCCGGCCTCGCGGGCGTGCGGCTCGCCCGGCGGCTCGGCGACCTGGGCACGCCCGCGCTGCTCGTGGGCGACGAGGAGCACGCCCCGTACAACCGGGTGCTGCTGGCCGAGGTGCTGGCCGGCCGGTACGCGCCGGAGGTGATCACGCTTCCGCCGCCCGCCGGCCTGCTGCGCACCCGGGTCACCGGCATCGACCGGGCCGCCCGGACCGTCGACTGCGCCGACGGCATGTCGATCGCATACGACACGCTGGTCCTGGCCACCGGCTCCAACCCCGTGCTGCCCCCGCTGCGCGGCCTGTTCACCCCGGACCACCAGCTCCCCGAGGGCGTCCACGCGTTCCGCACCATGGACGACTGCCTGGGCCTGGCGAAGGCGGTGCGGCCCGGCGTGCGGGCCGTCGTCATCGGCGGCGGGCTGCTCGGGGTCTCCGCGGCCCGCGCGCTCGCCGTCCGCGGCGCCCAGGTGGTGCTCGCCCAGCAGGCCGAGCGGCTCATGGAGCGTCAGCTCGACCCGGACGCCTCCCGGCTGGTGCTGCGGCACCTGACCGACCTGGGCGTCGAGGTGCACACCGAGTGCCGGGTCCGGGACGTGCGCTGCATCGCCGGCGCGGTCCGCTCGGTGGAACTGGCCGACGGCTACGCCCTCGACGCCGACCTCGTGGTCCTGGCCTGCGGCGTACGGCCGCGCACGGGCCTCGCCGAGCAGGCGGGCCTGGCCGTGCACAAGGGCGTCCTCGTGGACGACGAGCTGCGCACCTCCGACCCGCACATCCACGCCATCGGCGACTGCGCCCAGCACGGCGGCACGGTCTACGGCCTGGCCGCCCCGGCCCTCGAACAGGCCGACGCGCTCGCCGGACTGCTGGCAGGCGACACCGGTGCCCGCTACACCGGCACCCGTTCCCTGACCCGGCTGACCCTCACCGGTCCCGACTCCCCCTTCGACCTCGCCGCGTTCGGCGAGACGGAGGCCCGCCCCGGCGACGACGTCGTGCGGCTGACCGACGCCACCCGCGGCACCTACCGCAAGGTCGTCGTCCGCGACGACCGCGTGGTCGGCGGGGTCCTCGTCGGCGAACTGGGCACCGTCGGCGCGCTCGCCCGCGCCTGGGAGGGAGCAGAGCCGCTCCCCGACGACGGCCCCCTGCTCCACCTGCTCACCAACGATGGAGGCTCCTGAATGTCCGCCACCCTGGGGGCCACCCCCACGATCGTGCTCGTCGGCCACGGCATGGTCGGCCAGCGCTTCCTCGAAGCGCTCGCCGAGCGCGGCCTGACCGCCACGCACCGCGTGGTCGTGCTGTGCGAGGAGCCGCGTCCGGCCTACGACCGCGTGCAGCTCACCTCGTACTTCTCCGGGAAGACGCCGGAGGACCTCTCCATGACCGACATGGAGTTCATCAAGGACCACGGCATCGAGCTGCACATCGGTGACCCGGCCGAGACGATCGACCGCGAGGCGAAGACGGTCACCGCCCGCTCGGGGCTCACCGTCGGCTACGACGTCCTCGTGCTGGCCACCGGCTCCTACCCGTTCGTCCCGCCGGTCCCCAACAAGGACGCCACCGGCTGTTTCGTCTACCGGACCATCGAGGACCTGCTGGCCATCGAGGAGTACGCGAAGACGAAGGCCACCTCGGGTGCCGTCGTCGGCGGCGGCCTGCTCGGCCTGGAGGCGGCCGGCGCCCTCAAGGGACTCGGGGTCGAGGCGCACATCGTGGAGTTCGCGCCGCGGCTGATGCCGGTGCAGGTGGACGACGGTGGCGGCACGGCGCTGCTGCGGACCATCGAGGGCATGGGCCTGAGCGTGCACACCGGTGTGGGCACGCAGGAGATCGTCGTCGACGAGACCGGTGCCGTCACCGGTATGAAGCTGTCCGACGGCTCCGAACTCTCCACCGACATGGTGGTGTTCAGCGCCGGTGTCCGCCCCCGCGACCAGCTGGCCCGCGCCTCGGGCCTCACGGTCGGCGAGCGCGGCGGCATCGCGGTGGACGAGCAGTGCCGGACCGTCTCCGACCCGCACGTGTTCGCGATCGGCGAGTGCGCGCTGGCCGCGGACGGCCGGGTGTACGGCCTGGTGGCGCCCGGCTACGAGCAGGCGGAGACGGCGGCGGCGACGATCGCCGAGGACGAGGCCTCCTTCACCGGAGCCGACCTGTCCACCAAGCTGAAGCTGCTCGGTGTGGACGTGGCCTCCTTCGGCGACGCCCACGGCACCACCGAGGACTGCCTGGACGTCGTCTACTCCGACTCCCGCGCCGGCCTGTACAAGAAGCTGGTCATCGGCCGGGACGGCACGCTGCTCGGCGGCATCCTGGTCGGCGACGCGGAGGCGTACGGCACCCTGCGCGCGCTCACCGGTTCGGTGCCGCCCATCTCCCCCGAGTCGCTCGTCCTGCCCGCCGGAGCCGACTCGGGGGCCCAGCTCGGCCCGTCCGCCCTGCCGGACGAGGCGATCATCTGCTCCTGCCACAACGTCAGCAAGGGCGCGATCCGCGGCGCGGTCACCGAGCACAAGTGCACCACCGTGCCCGAGGTGAAGAAGTGCACCAAGGCCGGCACCGGCTGCGGCAGTTGCGTGAAGGTGCTGGGCCAGCTGGTCGACGCCGAGCTGGAGGCGTCGGGCATCGAGGTCGACAAGGGCCTGTGCGGCTGCTTCTCCCAGACCCGCGAGGAGCTGTACGAGATCGTCCTCGCGCTGCGCATCACGTCGTACCAGGAGCTGCTGGACCGCTACGGCCGCGAGGGCGCCCGGGGCGGTGACGGCTGCGAGGTGTGCAAGCCGGCGGTCGGCTCGATCATCGCCTCCCTCGCCCCGGCGATCGGCGCGAGCGGCTACGTCCTGGACGGCGAGCAGGCAGCGCTGCAGGACACCAACGACCACTTCCTCGCCAACCTGCAGAAGAACGGCTCGTACTCGGTGGTGCCGCGGATCCCCGGCGGGGAGATCGCGCCCGAGAAGCTGATCGTGATCGGTGAGATCGCCCGGGACTTCGGCCTCTACACGAAGATCACCGGCGGTCAGCGGATCGACATGTTCGGCGCCCGTGTGGAGCAGCTGCCGCTGATCTGGGCGCGGTTGGTGGACGCCGGCTTCGAGTCGGGCCACGCGTACGGCAAGTCGCTGCGCACGGTGAAGTCCTGCGTGGGCTCCACCTGGTGCCGGTACGGCGTGCAGGACTCGGTCCGGATGGCGATCGACCTGGAGCTGCGCTACCGGGGCCTGAGGTCCCCGCACAAGCTGAAGTCGGCCGTGTCCGGGTGCGCCCGCGAGTGCGCGGAGGCCCAGTCGAAGGACTTCGGCGTGATCGCCACCGCGAACGGCTGGAACCTGTACGTCGGCGGCAACGGCGGCGCCACCCCGCGCCACGCCGACCTGCTGGCCCAGGACCTGTCCGACGCCGAACTGGTCCGGCTGATCGACCGGTTCCTGATGTTCTACATCCGTACGGCGGACCGTCTGGAGCGGACCAGCACCTGGCTGGAGCGCATCCCGGGCGGCCTGGAGCACGTACGCGACGTGGTGGTGCACGACTCGCTCGGCATCTGCGACGAGCTGGAGAAGCTCATGCAGGCGCACGTCGCCCACTACCGCGACGAGTGGGCGGAGACCGTCAACGACCCCGAAAAGCTCGCCCGGTTCGTGTCCTTCGTGAACGCGCCGGACACCCCGGACCCGGTCGTCTCCTTCGTCCCCGAGCGCGACCAGATCAAGCCCGACCTGCCGCTGCTGAACATCGGCCTGCGGCCCGCCGACGACGTCCTGGAAGGAAGCGCCCAGCGATGACCCTGGCAGTTGAGACGACCGAACTGAAGGTCCAGCTCCAGCTGGCGGACGAGTGGTTCACGGTCTGCGACCTGAGCATGCTGGTTCCCGGCCGCGGGGTGGCCGCCCTGCTGCCGGACGGCCGCCAGGTGGCGGTGTTCCGCGACCGCGCGGACCGGCTGTACGCCGTCGACAACCGCGACCCGTTCACCGGCGCGGCCGTCCTGTCCCGTGGCCTGACCGGCACCCACCAGGGCCGCCCGTTCGTGGCGTCCCCGCTGCTGAAGCAGCGCTTCGACCTGGCCACCGGGGAGTGCCTGGACGACGCGTCGGTGCGGGTGGCCGCGTACGAGGTGCGCGCCCTCTAGTTTTCTTGACCGACTGTTCCAGAAAGTCTAGGCTGCGAGGCGTGGCCAGGACCAAGGAATTCGACCCGGACGCCGCGCTGCAGTCAGCCCTGGAGCTGTTCTGGCGGCGCGGCTACGAGGCGACGTCGATGGCCGACCTGGTCGAGCACCTGGGCATCGGCAAGGCGAGCCTGTACGCCACCTTCGGCAGCAAGCACGAGCTGTACCTGAGGGCGCTGGACCGGTACGGACAGGCGCAGAACCCGCGGCTGACGCGGGAGCTGTCCCGGCCCGGCCCGGTGCTGCCGGCCGTGCGCGCCCTGGTCCGGCGGTTCGCGGCGGAGGCCGCCGCCGAGGCGACCCGGGAGCAGGGCTGCCTGGTCACCAACACCGCGGTCGAGCTCGCCCCGCACGACCGGGAGGCAGCCCGCCGGGTGGAGCACAGCTGGGACACCCTGGAGACCCTGCTGCACTCCGCCCTGGTCCGCGCCCAGGCACAGGGTGAGCTGGCCGGGGACCGCGACCCGCCGGCGCTGGCGCGCCTGCTGCTGGTGCTGCTCCAGGGCCTGCGGGTGGTCGGCAAGGCCTCGGCGGACCCGGCCCGGGTGCGGGACGCGGCGGAGCAGGCCCTGGCACTGCTGGACACCTGAACAAGGCGACGGAGAACGCGCTTCCGGCGGGGGGCGCGTTTTTCTCGCCCCTCATACTGAACCGATCGGTCAAGAAAAGGGATTCTCACCATGACGCACCGCTTCTCCGGCCGGACCGCTCTCGTCACCGGCGCCGGCTCCGGCATCGGCCGCGGAGTGGCACTCGCCCTCGCCCGGGAGGGCGCCCAGGTCGTCGTCGCCGGCCGGCGCCGCGACCCGCTCGACGAGACCGTGGCGCTGATCGAGGGCGCGGGCGGCAAGGGGCTCGCCGTCACCGCCGACGTCTCCCGCGCCGACGACCTGCACGCCCTGGTGGCCGCCGCCGTGGACCGGTTCGGCTCGCTGGACGTGGCGGTGAACAACGCCGGGGTCCTTCAGGGCCGGGGGCAGGCGGTCGGCGACCTGGCCGAGGCGGACTGGCGCCGGATGATCGACATCAACGTCACCGGTGTCTTCCTCGCCCTCCAGGCCGAGATCGCCCACATGCGCACCCAGCCGGACGGCGGCGCGATCGTCAACATCGCCTCCAGGATCGGCGTGCACAGCCGGCTGCCCGGCACCGCCGGCTATGCCGTCAGCAAGGCGGCCGTCTCGGTCCTCACCCGCGCCGCCGCCCTGGACCACATCACCGACGGCGTGCGCATCAACGCCGTCAGCCCCGGACCCACCGCCACGGAGATGTCGTTCCGGGACGGGGAGACCGAGGCCGGCCGGGCCGCGCGCATGCGCACCGAGGTGCCGCTCGGCCGGGTCTCCACCGTCGCCGAGGTGGCCGCCGCCGTGCTGTACCTCGCTTCGGACGACGCGGCCTCGGTGGTCGGCGCCGACCTGGTGATCGACGGCGGCTCCACGGCCTGAACCCTGCGCTCCGTCAGCCGATCCCGGACCGCTCGCCGCCCGGCCGGCAGCCGCCGGTGACGCGCCCCTGTATGCCGGGGATCCGGGCTACGGTGCCCATCTCGACCGGGACGGGGACGGGGTGGCCTGCGAATGGGGGCGGGCGCCCGGGGTCAGCGGGTGTGGTCGCGTCGCTCCTGGCGGGAGCCGGTGCGGCGGGTGATGGACATCAGGTCGCTGGGGGCGTCCAGTTCGAGTCGGTGCCAGCGGTTGCGGGGCACGATGACGGCGGTGCCCGGCCGCAGTCGCACCATCTCCTCCGGGGCGTCCGCGTCGACGGGGCGGACGTAGAGCCGTACGCCGCCGGACAGGCAGCAGACGGCCTCCTCGCCGTCGGGGTGGATCTCCCAGTGGTCGGCGTGGACGTCGGCGTCCGTCTCCACGTGGAAGGTGGCGACCTGCCAGACCCCGGGGTCGCCGTCGGTCATCCGCCGGGCGGCGGCGTGGACGTCACCGTCGGGGCGGAACTGGAGCGCCGAGGAGAACAGGTCGATGGCGGTGGTGGTCATGACGGGGTTCCTTCCAGTCGGGGTTCCTCGACAGGGGTGGGTGCCGGACCGCCGGTGGCCCGGCGGCGGGGCAGGACGCTGAACGCGACCACCGCCGCGAGCAGGAAGAGCGCGGCGGTGACGGCGAGACCCAGCGCGTAGCCGCCGGTGAGCGCGGCGGGGTCGGTGGCCGTGCCGGTGCGGTGGGCGGCGACCGTGGCCAGGGCGGCCAGGCCGACGCAACCACCCAGCTGGCGGGCGCTGTTGAGGACGCCGGAGGCCATGCCGGCCTCGCCGGGGCGGACCCCGGTGGTCGCGGCGGCGGCCACCGGCGCGAAGATCAGCCCGATGCCGACGCTGGTGAGGACGGACGGGCCGAGGACGTCGGTGAGGAAGCCGCCGTGCGGGCTGATCCCGGCGAACCAGGCCATGCCGGCGGCGGCGAACAGCGTGCCGGGCACCAGCGAGGCGCGCGGCGACCGGTTCGCGGTGATGCGGGTCGCCACGACGGTCGACGTCACCGAACCCGCGCAGAACGGCAGGAACGCGGCACCGGTAGCGGCGGCGCCCAGGCCCAGCACCTGCTGGAGGTAGAGGGACACGAAATAGAACGCGGTGAACTGCCCGGCCGCGGCCAGGAACACCAGCAGGTTCGCCCCGGCGACCCAGCGGCTGCGCAGCAGGCCGAGCCGCAGCAGCGGGGCGGCGGACCGGGATTCGACCGCGACGAAGGCGCCGAGCAGCAGTCCGGCGACGGCGAGCGTCTCCCAGGTCGCGGCGGACGCCCACCCCCTGACGTCGGTCCGGACGACCCCGAACACCAGCAGCCCGATGCCGCCGGTGGCCAGGACGGCGCCGAGCACGTCCAGCCGCTCACGCCGTACCGGCCGGGGCTCGGGGGCCACAGCGGCGTGCACGAGGACGAGTGCCGCCGCCACGATGGGCAGGTTGACCAGCATCACCCAGCGCCAGCCCGCGTACTCGGTCAGCACTCCGCCGGCCAGCACACCCAGCGCGCCGCCCACGGCGTTGACCCCGCTCCAGACGCCGAGGGCGCGCACGCGCCGGGGCCCCTCGGTGAAGGTGGTGGTCAGCAACGCGAGCGCGGCCGGCGCGGTGGCCGCCGCGCCCACCCCCTGGCCCGCGCGGGCGGCGATCAACTGCCAGGGTTCCCGGGCGAGTCCGCCGGCGAGCGAGCAGAGGCCGAAGACGACCAGCCCCGCGACGAACAGCCGGCGCCGGCCGAACAGATCGCAGGCCCTGCCGCCGAGCAGCAGGAACCCGCCGAAGGTGAGGGCGTACACGTGGACGACCCACGACAGGTCGAGCGGGGCGAATCCGAGCGCGGAGCGGATCGCCGGGAGGGCGACGTTGACGACGGCCATGTCCAGGGCGACGACGAACTGGGCTACGGCAGCCGCCGCCAGCACGGCCGCCGGACGGCCGCGTAAATTTCTATACATGTAAGAAAACTAGCGCGCGGGCCGCCCCGATGTCGACACCCGCGCCCCGAAGTCCCCGCCGCCTGAGGGATGATGAGCCCATGCCGCGACCGCCCGCCCCCCGCAAGACCACCGGCCGACCTGCCCGTATCTCCCGCGAGGAGATCATCCGGACGGCGCGCCGGATCGTGACGCAGGAGGGCGTCGGCCGCCTGACCATGCGCCGCCTCGCCACGGAGATCGGCAGCACGCCGATGGCCCTGTACCACCACGTCCGCGACAAGGAAGAGCTGCTCCTCCTCCTGCTGGACGACTACGCGGCCGGCTCCCTGCACCGCCCCGAGTCCCCGCCCGCCCACCCACGCGACCGCGTCCTCACCGCGGCCCTGGCGATCCACGACGTCCTGGCCGCCTGCCCCTGGATCGTCGAGGTGCTGACGGCGGACGACCTGATGTCCACCTCCGCCCTCTGGTTCGTGGAACAGATCGTCGCCGGCCTGACGGACGCCGGCCTCACCCTCGACCAGGCCGTCCACGGCTACCGCTCGATCTGGTACTACACGGCCGGCGAGATCCTGGTCCGCACCACGGCGGCCCGCCGCCGCACGACCGACGACCGCCCGGCCTACCGCGACCAGGTCTTCGCCGGCCTCGACCCGACCGACCTCCCCCACCTGTCCCGGGCCGCGGACCGTTGGGCGGCCCTGACGTCGCAGGACACGTACGAGCAGGGCCTACGAGCCCTGGTCACCGGCCTCCTGACCGCCCGCTGACCGGCATCGCGTCCGGCGGCGGAACCGCCCGTCCCCTGTGGTCGTCTTGTGCGCTGGCTGTGCACCGAGCAGGAATGCGGGGGACATTGTGACGCGGAACGTGACGAAGGCCGGTCTCATGGCGGTGGCCATGGCGACGGTGCTCGGGGCCTCGGCCTGCGGCGGGGAAGCCGGCCCGGCCGCCGGGGGGAGCGGCGGGAAGCTCCCCGCGCACGGGAGGGCGAAGTCGGTGGCGTCGTCCGGTTCGGTGCCGGCCTCTCCCGGAGCCGTGGGGAAGTTGTCCGGAGTCGCGCAGACCGAGACGTCGTCCCTCACCCGCCGCGTGCCGTGGAACCTGGACATCCTGGACCAGCGGTCACGGCCGCTGAACGGGAAGTTCACCACCACGGCCACGGGCAAGGGCGTTCACGTCTACGTGATCGACACGGGGATGGACATCGCCCACAAGGAGTTCGGCGGGCGCGCCCACCTCGGCGCCGACTTCGTGGGCCGCAAGGACTCCGGTGACTGCTTCGGCGAGGACGGCGGCGGCCACGGCACGTTCGTCGCGGGCATCATCGGCGGGGCGAGGTACGGGGTGGCGCCCAAGGCGGAGCTCGTACGGGTCCAGGGCATCCTGTGCGAGAGCGGGGGCGGCGGCTCCCCGGCGGCGGCCGAGGCGGCCCTGCTCAAGTCGGTCACGTGGGTGACCGCCCACGCGCAGAAGCCTGCGGTGGTGAACATGTCGCTCAACCTCGACCACCGGTCGGCGGCCCTGGAGTCCGCCGTGAAGAAGATGGTCGACGCGGGGATCCCGACGGTGGTGTCGGCCGGCAACTTCCATGACGACGCCTGCAAGCACTCCCCGGCCGGCGTCCCCGGCACGATCGTCGTGGCGGCCTCCACCTCGAACGACCGCGCGTGGGACGACGGCGACTCCTACGGATCGGGCTACGGACGGTGCGTGGACCTGTACGCCCCCGGCCAGAAGGTGACCGCCGCCCTCGCCGGCGGCGGTACGACCACGGAGGACTACGGCGCGACGTCCTGGGCCGCGCCGCATGCGACCGGCGTGATCGCGCTGTACCTGTCGGCGCACCCCCGGGCCACGGCCCACGAGGTCCACGTCTGGCTCGACCGCACGGCCACCCGCGGTGTCCTGCGCGGCGTCCGCTCCGACACTCCGAACCGGCTGCTCCACACCGGCGGCCTCTGACCTCGGCGCACCAAAGGGGCGACACCCCCCGCACTGGGGTGTCGCCCCTTCTCTTTCGTGCGCCGGAGCCGTCGCCGATCGGTGAGGGTCGGGGACCGGCGGCGGCTCCGGGGTCCGGGTGGGTCAGCGGTGGTCGCTGCCCGCCGACTGGGTGGCCGCGCGGCCGGCCTCCAGGCGGGCGACCGGGATGCGGAACGGGGAGCAGGAGACGTAGTCCAGCCCCACCTCGTGGAAGAAGTGGACCGACTCCGGGTCACCGCCGTGCTCGCCGCAGACGCCGAGCTTGAGGTCGGGGCGGGTGCGCCGGCCGGCCTCCGCGGCCGCCTTCACCAGGGAGCCGACACCGTCCTTGTCGATCGTCTCGAACGGGCTGACGCCGAAGATGCCCTTCTCCAGGTACGCCGTGAAGAACGAGGCCTCCACGTCGTCCCGGCTGAAGCCCCACACCGTCTGGGTCAGGTCGTTCGTGCCGAAGGAGAAGAACTCCGCCGCCTCCGCGATCTGGCCCGCCGTGAGGGCGGCGCGCGGCAGCTCGATCATCGTGCCGATCGCCAGCTTGAGCTGCGTGCCGGTCGCCGCCTCGACCTCGGCGACGACCTGGTCCGCCTCCTCGCGGACGATCTCCAGCTCCTGGACCGTACCGACGAGCGGGATCATGATCTCGGCGCGCGGGTCGCCCTTCGCCGCCTTGCGCTCGGCCGCCGCCTCCGCGATCGCGCGGACCTGCATGGTGAACAGGCCGGGGATGACCAGGCCGAGACGCACGCCGCGCAGGCCCAGCATCGGGTTCTGCTCGTGCAGGCGGTGAACCGCCTGGAGCAGGCGCAGGTCGTTCTCGTGCGGCTCCTGCCGGGACTCCGCCAGGGCCACCCGGACCGAGAGCTCCGTGATGTCCGGGAGGAACTCGTGCAGCGGCGGGTCGAGGAGGCGGATGGTGACGGGCAGGCCGTCCATCGCCTCGAAGAGTTCGACGAAGTCCTTCTTCTGCAGGGGCAGCAGCTCCCGCAGGGCGGCCTCGCGCTCCTCCTCCGTGTCGGCGAGGATCAGCTTCTCGACCATCTCCCGGCGCTCACCGAGGAACATGTGCTCCGTGCGGCACAGGCCGATGCCCTGGGCGCCGAAGCGGCGGGCGCGCAGCGCGTCCTCGGCGTTGTCGGCGTTGGCGCGCACCCGCAGGCGGCGCTTGCGGTCGGCGAAGGCCATCATGCGGTGGACGGCTTCGACCAGCTCGTCCGCGTCGTCGGCACCGGGGTGCATCCGGCCCTCGAAGTACTCCACCACGGGGGACGGGACGACCGGGACCTCGCCCAGGTAGACCTTGCCGGACGAGCCGTCGATGGAGATGAGGTCGCCCTCCTCCACGACGTGTCCGCCGGGGACCGTCATGCGGCGGCGCTTGGTGTCGACCTCCAGCTCCTCGGCGCCGCAGACACAGGTCTTGCCCATGCCGCGGGCGACGACGGCCGCGTGCGAGGTCTTGCCGCCGCGCGAGGTGAGGATGCCCTCCGCCGCGATCATGCCGTCCAGGTCGTCGGGGTTGGTCTCCCGGCGGACCAGGATCACCTTCTCGCCCGAGCGGGACCACTTCACCGCCGTGTACGAGTCGAAGACCGCCTTGCCGACCGCCGCACCCGGGGACGCGGCGATACCGCGCGCCACCTGCTCGACCTTCGCGTGCTCGTCGAAGCGCGGGAACATCAGCTGGGCCAGCTGGGCGCCGGTGACGCGCTGGAGCGCCTCCGTCTCGTCGATCAGGCCCTGGTCCACCAGCTGGGTGGCGATGCGGAAGGCGGCACCGGCGGTGCGCTTGCCGACCCGGGTCTGGAGCATCCACAGCTGACCGCGCTCGATCGTGAACTCGATGTCGCAGAGGTCCTTGTAGTGGTTCTCCAGCGTCTCCATGATCTGCATGAGCTGGTCGTACGACTTCTTGTCGATCTGCTCCAGCTCGGCGAGCGGGACGGTGTTGCGGATGCCCGCGACGACGTCCTCGCCCTGGGCGTTCTGCAGGTAGTCGCCGTAGACGCCCTGGTGGCCCGAGGCGGGGTCGCGGGTGAACGCGACGCCGGTGCCGGAGTCGGGGCCGAGGTTGCCGAAGACCATCGAGCAGACGTTGACGGCCGTGCCCAGGTCGTGCGGGATGCGCTCCTGGCGGCGGTACAGCTTGGCGCGGTCGCCGTTCCAGGAGTCGAAGACCGCCTTGATGGCGAGGTCCATCTGCTCGCGCGGGTCCTGCGGGAAGTCCCGGCCGGCCTCCTTCTTGACGATCTTCTTGAAGGTGGTGACCAGCTTCTTCAGGTCCGCGGCCTCCAGGTCGGTGTCGACCGTGACCTTCTTGGCGGCCTTGGCCTTGTCGAGGGCCTCCTCGAACAGCTCGCCGTCGACGCCGAGGACGGTCTTGCCGAACATCTGGATGAGGCGGCGGTAGGAGTCCCAGGCGAACCGCTCGTCGCCGGCCTGGGCGGCCAGGCCCTGCACCGACTTGTCCGACAGGCCGATGTTGAGGACCGTGTCCATCATGCCGGGCATGGAGAACTTGGCGCCGGAGCGGACCGAGACCAGCAGCGGGTTGTCGGCCTGGCCGAGCTTCTTGCCCATCTTCGCTTCGAGGGCCTCGAGGTGCGCACTCACCTCGTCACGCAGTGCCGCGGGCTCCTCACCGCTCTCCAGGTAGACCTTGCAGGCCTCCGTGGTGATCGTGAAGCCGGGAGGGACCGGGAGACCGAGGTTGGTCATCTCGGCGAGATTGGCACCCTTGCCACCGAGAAGGTCCTTGAGGTCCTTGTTGCCCTCGGTGAAGTCGTAAACGAACTTCGCTACGTGGGGTTCTTTGTTTTCCGACACGGGTCTCGACTCCTTGAGGCCACGGTGGCTGCCCTGACGGCCAGGAACATACCCAGATCGAAGGTTCCTGGGTACGTCCACTTACCCGTCATGCGCCTGTAACCACCCGTCCGCCAGCGGATCGAAAGTCAAGGCTTGGCAAGCGAAGCCAGCCGTATGTTTTCACTTCTTGAAGACAACCGCGCCCAGAGGTGCGGTTTTGCGCTCAGATGAGCGTTCTCCAGCGCGCCTGATTTCGGTCGCTGAACGATCAAAGGGTGGCACCCAGTGCCACCCTTTGGAGAAGTGCAGCCGCGCTTGATTCGCTCATCTGAGCGCAACCCTTATCAAGGGTGGCGAGAATCACGCTGCCACAGAGTGCCCCGTTTCACCATGCGGACCCCCTGACGGACGCCGACCAGCAGCGGAAACGGCCCTGTCACACGCCCATCCGGGACAGCCGCTCCTCCGCGCGCTCCGGCGCGTACAGGTACTCCACCACCAGCGCCCCGGCGCCGATCAGCCCCGCCCGGTCGCCGAGCCGGGAGGTGACGACCTCCAGGTGAGCGGTGGAGCGGGGCAGCGCCCGCTGGTAGAGCAGCTCGCGCACACCGGTGAGGAAAGGCGTTCCGGCCAGGTCGCCCGCGATCATCAGCACGCCCGGGTTGAGCAGCGTCACGACCGTCGCCAGCACGTCCCCGACCTGGCGCCCGGCCTCCCGGGCCAGCGCGGCTGCCTCCGGGTGCCCGGCGGCCAGCAGGTCCCGCACATCCGAGCCGGAGGAGGCCGGCACCCCGGACGCGGCCAGCCGCCGGGCCACGGCACCGCCGCTCGCGACGGCCGCGAGACAGCCGTACGACCCGCACCGGCACAGCGCGTCGGCGCCCACCCGGATGTGCCCGATGTCGCCGGCGCCGCCGTCGACGCCCCGGTAGATCGAGCCGTCCACGACCACCCCGGCACCGATGCCCGTGGACACCTTGACCAGCACGAAGGCCGTGCAGTCGGGGTGTCCGGTGCGCTGTTCGCCGTAGGCCATGAGGTTGGCGTCGTTGTCGACCAGCACCGGGACCGCGGGGGCGCCGGTGTGCTCGGTGAAGGCGCGGGAGAGGCGGCCGCGGATGTCGTAGCCGTCCCAGCCCGGCATGATCGGCGGCTGCACCACCAGGCCGGTCTCGCGGTCCACCGGGCCCGGCACCGCGAGCCCGATCCCGCACACCTCCTCGCCCGTGTGCCCGGCCTTGGTCAGCAGCTCGGCGAACCAGCGGCCCAGTTCGGCCAGAACGGCGTCCGGACCGTCCTCGACCGCCAGCGTGCCGGCGTGCTCGGCGAGGACCTCGCCGGTCAGGGTGAGGACGGCCGCGCGGGCGTGCCGGGTGTCCAGATCGGCGGCGAGGACCACCGCGTGGGAGTCGTCGAACTCCAGGGTGATGGAGGGACGGCCGCCGAGCGGCGAGTCGACCGGGCCGCCGGCGCCCTCGCGCAGCCAGCCCGCCCGGAACAGCCGGTCCAGGCGCTGGCCGACGGTGGCCCGGGACAGCCCGGTGGCCTGCTGGAGCGCGCCCCGCGTCACGGCCCGTCCACTGCGCACCAGTTCGAGCAGGTCGCCGGCTCCCGCCTGGCTTCCGCTCTTGCCGGTCCTTCCCGGACGTCCCGTCATGCGCACCCCCTTGTGTTTCTCAAGCTTGCATTACATATTGAGTTTTGCGTGTTAAATAGACGTAACCCTACGGTGGTCGCAGCCAAACCCGCGCGGCCGGACGTCTTCGGGGAGCCCCGAGTGGATCGCACTGCCCAGCTCACTGCCCGTCCCACGAAGCGCGAGGTCGCATACGATCCACCGGCCGCACCTGCGGCCACTGCGTCGCTGCACGTCCGAGCGGCCGAGGTGCTGGAGGCGAACTGGACGGGCGGCTCGACCGTGCCGTCCCGGAACCTGTACCCCCACCAATGGTCCTGGGACTCCGCGTTCATCGCCATCGGGCTGCGGCACCTCTCGCCGCTGCGCGCCCAGACCGAGCTGGAGACGCTGCTCGCCGCACAGTGGGCCGACGGTCGCGTCCCGCACATCGTGTTCCACCCCTCCGTACCGCTCGACGCGTACTTCCCGAGCCCCGACTTCTGGCGCTCCTCCACCGCCGGGCGCAGCGCGGGCGCCCCGCGCACCGTACAGACGTCCGGCATCGTGCAGCCACCGGTGCACGCGCTGGCGGCCTGGCTCGTGCACCGCGCCGACCCGGGGTTGTCCGTGGCCCGCGGCTTCCTGGCCCGGGTGTATCCGCGGCTGGCCGCCTGGCACCGGTACCTGCTGCACCGGCGGGACCTGGGCGGCGGCGGCCTCGCGTCCGTGGTCCACCCCTGGGAGCAGGGCATGGACAACAGCCCCTGCTGGGACGCCCCGATGGCCCGGATCACCCCGGCCCCGGCCCGCTCCTTCCGCCGCGCCGACCTCGACCACGGGGCGGCCGAGGACCGGCCGACGGACCTGGACTACGGGCGGTACGTGCGGCTGGCCGCGGACTACCGGGACGCCGGGTACGCCGACGGTGAGGCGGAGTTCGCCGTGGAGGACCCGGCGTTCAACGCCCTCCTCATCGCCTCCGAGCACGCCCTCGCCCGGATCGCCGAGGAACTGGGCGCGACCGGCTCCGCCCGCCGGGCCCGCGCCGAACGACTGACGGCGGCGCTGGTGGAACGGCTGTGGGACGAGAAGTCCGGCATGTTCCTGTGCCGCGACCTGCGGGGCGCCACCTCGACCGGGGCCCCCGACCCCGAGCGCGGCACCCCCGCCCCCGGCCACGCGCCGGAACGCGGCACCCCCGGAACCGGCCACGGACCCGAGCGCGGCACCTGCGGATCCGGTCTCGCGTCCGGGCCCGGCACCCCCGCCCCCGACCAGGCGCCGGAACGCGGCACCCCCGGAACCGGGCCCTGTACAGCCGGCGCCGACCGTTCCCCCGAGGACGCCACCCCCGGACCCGCTGCCACCCCCCAGCCCGGCGCCCCCGACCGAACCCCCGAGCCCCGCTCACCCGGGCCCGGCATCGCGCCGGAACGCGGCACCCCCCGGACCGGGCCCGCCCCCGGGCCCTGTACAGCCGGCGCCGGCCGTTCCGCCGAGGACGGCACTCCCCGACCCGGAACCGCCCGCCAACCCGGCGCGTCCGACCAGACCTCCGAGCCCCGCTCACCCGGGCCCGGCATCGCGCCGGAGCGCGGCACCCACGGACCTGAACCCACCCCCGAGCGCGCCACCCCCGGACCCAGCCAGGCCCCCGAGCGCGCCACCCCCGGCCCCGGCCCCACCCCCGAGCCGCGCTCGTCCGGCCCCGGCCCCGGGCCCAGCACTCCCCGCCCCCGCTCCACCACCCCCGGCCTGATCCCCGAGCGCAGCGTTTCCGGGCTGGTTCCGCTCCTGTTGCCCGGGTTGCCCCGGGACATCGTCGACGCGCTGGTCCGTACCGTGAGCGGGCCGCACTTCTCGGTCGGGGACCGGACGCGGCTGGTGCCGAGTTACGACCTCCTCGGCGAGGCCTTCGACCCGCACCGCTACTGGCGCGGGCCGGCCTGGTTCAACACGAGCTGGCTGCTGGAGCGCGGGCTGCGCACGCACGGCGAACGGGAGCGGGCCGACGCCCTGCGCGAGGCGGTGCTGGAGCTTGCCGGCACCACCGGTTTCGCCGAGTACGTCGACCCGTACACCGGCGAGGCCTGCGGCGCCACCGGCTTCAGCTGGACGGCGGCCCTCGCGCTCGACCTGCTGCACCAGCGGCCCACACCGCACGAGCGTCAAGAGCTGGACAAGAGCCCACAAAGTGGCGCACCCCCCACGGACACCGCACCGTTCGACAGGAGTGACAGAGGAGGGGACCGGGGATGACGGACCGGCATCATCTGCTCGTGCACGGCGCCACCTTCGCCGCCGTGGGCGACCGTGGCGACATCAGCGGAGTGCGGGGCGGCGGGCCCCCGGACGGGTTGTTCGTCCGGGACGCCCGGCACCTCAGCCGCTGGCAGCTCACCGTCGACGGCGCCGTACCCGAGGTGCTCACCCCGGTGACGGACGGGGACGAGGCCCGCTGTGTGCTGGTCCCGCGCGGCGGCCGGCAGGAGCCCCCGGCGCACACCCTGTTCCGTGAACAGGCCGTCGGGGACAGCTCGTTCGTGGAGTCCGTGAAGGTGACCAGCAACCGGCCGGTGCCCACCACCGTCCGGCTCGCGCTCACCGTGGACGCCGACTTCACCGACCAGTTCGAACTCCGCTCCGACCACCGCACCTACATCAAGTCCGGCGTCGTGCGCTCCCGCGAAGTCCTCGACGACGGCATCGAGTTCACCTACCGGCGCGCCGAATGGCGGTCCTGTACGACGATCACCGCCGACCCGCCCCCCGACGCCGTGGAGGAGACCGGCACCGGCGCCCGCCGCCTGGTGTGGACCCTCGACCTCGCCCCGCACGAGACGACCGAGCTGCTGCTGCGGGTGGTCGCCCGCCCGCACGGCGAGAAGCGCGCCGTCCGCGTGCCCCGCGACCCCGCCGCCGTGCACGACCAACTCCTCGCCCGGGAAGCGGAGTTCATGGAGGGCGTGGCCTTCCCGACCGGCTGGCCGGAGCTGGCCGCGGCCTGCGCCCGGGGCCTGGCCGACCTGGCGGCGCTCCAGGTCCCCGCCACCGGACCGGACGGCGAGGAGCTGCGCGTACCGGCGGCCGGCGCCCCCTGGTTCCTCACCCTGCTCGGCCGCGACGCCCTGCTCACCTCCCTGTTCGCCCTGCCCTACCGCCCGCAGCCGGCCGCCGCCACCCTCCTCGCCCTGGCCGCCACCCAGGCCACGGACACCGGCGGCTCCCCGGTCGCCCAGCCCGGCAAGATCGTGCACGAGGTCCGGCACGGCGAGCTGGCCCACTTCGGCCAGGTGCCGTTCGCCCGCTACTACGGCTCGGTCGACGCCACCCCGCTGTTCCTGGTCCTGCTCGGTGCGTACGTCGAGCAGACCGGGGACACGGAACTGGCCCGCCGTCTGGAGCCGCACGCCCGGGCCGCCATCGGCTGGATGCTCGACCACGGCGGCCTGACCTCGCGCGGCTACCTCGTCTACCGCGCCGACGAGGGCGGCCTCGCCAACCAGAACTGGAAGGACTCCCCCGGCGCGATCTGCTGCGCCGACGGCACCCGGCCCACCGGCGCGGTGATGGCGGCGGGCGCCCAGGGCTACGCGTACGACGCGCTGCGCCGCACGGCGGGGGTGGCGCGGGCGGTGTGGGCCGACGGGACGTACGCCGCGCTGCTGGAGCAGGCCGCGGCCGACCTCCGGGACCGTTTCCAGCGGGACTTCTGGATGCGCGAGCAGTCCTTCCCGGCGCTGGCCCTGGACGGGCGGGGCCGGCAGATCGACGCGCTGGCCTCCGACGCCGGGCATCTGCTGTGGTCGGGGCTGCTGGACAAGGAGTACGGCGAGGTGGTGGGCCGGCGGCTGCTGGAGCCGGACTTCTTCTCCGGCTGGGGCGTGCGCACGGTGGCCTCCGGCCAGGCGGCGTACCACCCGCTGTCGTACCACCGGGGCTCGGTCTGGCCGCACGACAACGCGCTGATCACGCTGGGGCTCGCGCGGTACGGGCTGCACGACGAGGCCCGTACGGTCGCCCACGCGCTGGTCGACGCGGCGACGATGGGCGGGCACCGGTTGCCGGAGGTGCTGGCGGGGTACGGGCGTGGTCCGCACGCGTCGCCGGTGCCGTATCCGCACGCGTGCGGGCTGGAGGCCCGGTCCGCCGCGGCGCCTCTTGCCCTGCTGACGGCGGTCGGGGGCGCCTGAACCGTACCGTCGGCTGGGTTGACCAGGTGTTTGCCTGGCCGGGGTGAACGGGGGTCCCCGGGGCGTCGTACGGGAGGGCATGAGTGCGCTCCAGTCAGCCGAGGACGTGGCCGAAGAGATCACCGAGCCCACCCCGCGCCCGTCCCGCCGCCCCTGGACCGTCTGGTCCGCGTGGCGGCGGCGCTGGCGGGAACAGCATCCGGCCGCCGCGCAGGCGCTGTCCGTGAGCGTCACCGTGCTGGCCGCCCTGCTCGTCGTCGCCGCGCTGGTGATGCCCAACACCGTCGTCCGGCTCGGGCCCGCCAAGTTCCTGCGGATACCGGCGGAAGCGGTCGTCGGGGCCGCCGTGCTGCTCGCGCTGCCGCGGCGGCCCCGGGTGGCGGTGGCGGCGGTGTCCGGGGTGCTGCTCGGGGCCATGACCGTGCTGAACGCGCTCGACATGGGGTTCAACCAGTACCTTGGCCGCAATTTCAACGTCGTCCTGGACTGGAGCCTGTTCGGAGACGCGGAGGCGTACCTGGAGGACTCCCTCGGGCGTACCGCGACCCTCGCGGCCGTGGGCGGGGTGATCGCCCTCGTGCTGCTGCTCTTGGTGCTGCCGGCGCTGGCCATGGTCCGGCTGAGCAACCTCCTGGCCCGGCACCCCGCCACCGCGACCCGCGGCACCCTGGTCGCCGGGGTCGTCTGGATCACCTGCTCCTCGCTCGGCCTGCAGATATCCGGCGTGCCGATCGCCTCGGACCGGACCGCGAACGCGCTGAAGATCCAGGCCCGCCGGGTCTCCGACACGCTGAAGGACGAGGCGGAGTTCCGGAAGGTGGCCCGGGTCGACGCGTTCGGGAACACGCCGGGCAGTCAGCTGGTGCCCGACCTGCGCGGCAAGGACGTGATCTTCACCTTCATCGAGAGCTACGGCCGCAGCGCGATCGAGGACCCGGTCATGGCGCCCGGCGTGGACCGGACGCTCGACGTCCGCACCAAGGCCCTGGCCCAGGCCGGCTTCCACGCCAGGAGCGGCTGGCTGACCTCGGCGACCTACGGCGGCAGCAGCTGGCTCGGCCACTCCACCACCATGTCGGGCCTGTGGATCAGCAACCAGCAGCGCTACCGCACGGTCATGGCCAGCGACCACCTCAGCCTGACGGAGGCGTTCCGCAAGACCGGCGCGTTCGACACGGTCGGTGTCATGCCGGGCGTGCAGAAGGGGTGGCCGGAGCAGAAGTGGTACGGCCTGGACCAGGTCTACAACGCCTTCCAGCTCGGCTACCAGGGGCCGAAGTTCAGCTGGTCGACCATGCCCGACCAGTACGCGCTCCAGCAGTACCAGGAGCGGGTGCACAGCAAGCCGGCGCCCGCGGGGAAGTCACGGATGTCGCTGCTCATCCTGACCTCCAGCCACCAGCCGTGGGCGCCCATCCCGAAGATGGTGGACTGGGACCGGCTCGGTGACGGCTCGGTCTTCAAGGGCATCGAGGCGTCGGGCAACAAGGCGGCCGACGTCATCGCCGACAGCAGCAAGTCCCGCGAGGAGTACGGAAAGTCGATCCAGTACTCGGTGACCGCGCTGACCGAGTGGCTGGAGCGCTACGGCACGAAGGACACCGTGCTCGTCTTCCTCGGCGACCACCAGCCCATCTCCCGGGTCAGCGGCAACCACGCCAGCCGTGACGTGCCGGTGTCGGTCGTCGCCAAGGACCCCCGGATGCTCGACAAGATCGCCGACTGGAACTGGACGGACGGCCTGCGCCCGGCCCACGACGCCCCGGTCTGGAAGATGAGCTCCTTCCGGGACCGCTTCCTGAGGGCGTACGGCTCGACACCGCACCCGAAGCACGGCTGACCCCGGGGGCCCCTTCCAGCCGACCGAGCCGGGTGGTGGGTGGGCGAGGCCGGGGCCAGGGGCGGAGCCCCAGGCGGGTCCGGGGCGGAGCCCAAGGCGGGTCCGGGGCGGAGCCCAAGGCGGACGGGCCGGTGCCCTAGGCGGGCGGGCCGGTGCCCTAGGCGGGCGGTGCCCTGGGCGGGTCCGGGGCGGAGCCCAGGCGGGTCCGGGCCGGTGCCCCCGGCGGGGTAAGGGGCGAGCCCCGGGGACGCTCAGCCGCCGGAGGTGTCCAGCTCCGCGTCCTCGCTCACGCCCGCGCAGTCGTACGGATCCTTCAGCCACCCGTCCGGCAGCACCACCCGGTTGTTGCCGGACGTACGCCCCCGCGGCCCCTCCGCCCCGACGGGCCACGGCTGCTCCAGGTCCAGCTCGTCCAGCCCGGCCCGCAGCTCCTCCAGGGACGACGTGATCGCAAGCCGCTTGCGCATCTCGGAACCGACCGCGAAGCCCTTCAGGTACCAGGCGACGTGCTTGCGGAAGTCGACCACGCCCTTGGACTCGTCGCCGATCCACTCCCCGAGCAGCGTGGCGTGCCGCACCATCACGTCGGCGACCTCGCGCAGCGAAGGCCGTGCGACATCCTTCAGCCGGCCCTCGAACGCCGCCACCAGGTCCGCGAACAGCCACGGCCGCCCCAGGCAGCCACGCCCCACCACGACCCCGTCGCACCCGGTCTCCCGCACCATCCGCAGCGCGTCCCCGGCCGACCAGATGTCGCCGTTGCCGAGCACGGGAATCTCCGGCACATGCTCCTTCAGCCGGGCGATGGCGTCCCAGTCGGCGGTACCGCCGTAGTGCTGGGCGGCCGTACGGCCGTGCAGGGCGATGGCGGTCACCCCCTCCTCGACGGCGATACGGCCGGCGTCGAGGTAGGTGATGTGGTCGTCGTCGATGCCCTTGCGCATCTTCATGGTCACCGGCAGGTCACCGGCACCGGAGACCGCCTCGCGCAGGATCGCCCGCAGCAGGTTCCGCTTGTACGGCAGCGCGGACCCGCCACCCTTGCGCGTCACCTTCGGCACCGGGCAGCCGAAGTTCAGGTCGATGTGGTCGGCCAGGCCCTCCTCCGCGATCATGCGGACGGCCTTGCCGACGGTCGCGGGGTCGACGCCGTACAGCTGGATCGAACGCGGCTGCTCGCTCGCGTCGAACTTGATCAGCTGCATGGTCTTGTCGTTGCGTTCGACCAGCGCCCGGGTGGTGATCATCTCGCTGACGAACAGCCCCTTGCCGCCACTGAACTCCCGGCACAGCGTGCGGAAGGGCGCATTGGTGATGCCCGCCATGGGTGCGAGCACGACGGGCGGCGTCACGGCGTGCGGGCCGATGGAGAGCGGGTGGGTCATCGTCAGGGCTCCGGAACGGATGGACGGCACAAGGACACGGAACAAGGTCCCATTGTCCCTCACCCGGCCGGCTACCCGTCCGGGGATCGTGTAGCACTCATTAGTTAGACGCACTATTGATTCGGGCGTACGATGGGGGTCATGCCAGAGCCGAGCCCTCGCCGACGCCTGCTCGTGCTCGCGATCTGCTGCATGAGCCTGCTGATCGTGAGCCTCGACAACACCGTGCTGAACGTGGCTCTGCCCTCGATGCAGCGCGACCTGCACGCCGGCACCTCCGGACTGCAGTGGACGATCGACGCCTACACGCTCGTCCTGGCCTCCCTGCTGATGCTCGCGGGCTCCACGGCCGACCGGATCGGACGCAAACGCGTCTTCATGGCGGGACTGGTGGTGTTCACCGCCGGCTCCGTGCTCTGCTCCCTCGCCCCGAACCTGGAACTGCTGATCGTGTTCCGCATGGTCCAGGCGGTGGGCGGCTCGATGCTCAACCCGGTCGCCATGTCGATCATCACCAACACCTTCACCGATCCCCGGGAACGCGCCCGCGCGATCGGTGTGTGGGGCGCGGTGGTCGGCATCTCCATGGCGGCGGGTCCGCTGGTCGGCGGTCTGCTGGTGCAGTCGGTGAGCTGGCGCTCGATCTTCTGGATCAACCTGCCGGTCGGCCTGGCGGCCCTCCTCCTCACCCTCCGCTTCGTCCCCGAGTCCCGCGCACCCCGGGCCCGCCGTCCCGACCCGGTCGGCCAGTTGCTGGTGATCGCCCTGTTCGGCGCCCTCACATACGCGATCATCGAGGCACCGGAGTCGGGCGCCGGCCCGGTCGCGCCGTTCGCCGCGCTCGCCGTAGCCGCCCTGCTGGCCCTGCTCTGGTACGAACCCCGGCGCGCGGAACCCCTCGTCGACCTGCGGTTCTTCCGCTCGGCCCCGTTCAGCGGCGCCACGATGATCGCGATCAGCGCGTTCGCGGCGCTGGGCGGATTCCTGTTCCTGTCCACCCTGTACCTGCAGAACGTGCGCGGCCTCGACGCCCTGCACGCGGGCCTGTGGATGCTGCCGATGGCCGCGCCGACGTTCCTGTGCGCCCCGCTCTCCGGCCGCCTGGTCGGCAGCCGCGGCCCCCGCCTGCCGCTGCTGGTGGCGGGTACGGCGATGACCGCGAGCGGCGTGCTGTTCGCCGCGTTCGAAGCGGAGACGGCGAACGCCACCCTCCTCCTCGGCTACGTCCTCTTCGGCATCGGCTTCGGCTTCGTGAACGCGCCGATCACCAACACGGCGGTCTCGGGCATGCCCCGCGCCCAGGCCGGCGTCGCCGCCGCCGTCGCCTCCACCAGCCGGCAGCTCGGCCAGACGCTCGGCGTCGCGGTGGTCGGCGCGGTCCTGGCCTCCGGCATCGGCTCCTCCCCCTACCGCCGGACCTTCGTCTCGGCCGCCCGCCCCGGCTGGTGGATCCTCACCGCCTGCGGCCTCGCCGTCCTCCTCCTCGGCCTCCTCACCAGCGGCCACTGGGCCCGCAGGACCGCCGAACGGACAGCCACGAGCCTGGAATCAGCAGAGATCCGCCAGCCCGCGGGAACCGCGGAGCGGGCGTAGGGTCGGGCGCCCCGTAAGCCGGCACCGGCTCGCCCTGGGGCTCCGTATCCGGCAGAACTGGAGGAGCTGCTGCTGAGCCATCCCGCCGTCGTCCGGTGCGCGGTGTTCGGCAGACGGGACGAGGAGTCGGTGGAGCACGTCCACGCCGCCGTGGTGCCCGCCCCCGGCAAGCACCCTTCCCTGGAGGACGTCCGGGACTTCGTCACCGCCCGCAAGGGACGCCTCTACGCCCCCGAGGCCCTGCACCTGGTCCCCGAGATCCCGCTGACGGCGGCGGGCAAACCGGACAAGAAGCTGCTCCGCTCCCGGCTCTCCGGCTGAGCCGCGGCACCTCCCCCAGGGCCTGGTCTGGATCATGCCGGGCTCGCGGGGGCTGGCCCGTTGCAAACGACAGGCCCTAGCCCGAACGCTCGGTGTCCGTCCGCAAGCACGGCGCGGCTGCCGGTTCCGGCGCGGTTCCCGCCCGACCATGTCCGGCAGCAGCCGCGCCGTACCCGTGGAGGTTTCCTTGCCGTGCTGGAGGCGTACCGGCCTGACCGCGTTCGTGTGCGTTGTCTGTCTCACCGGCTGCGCCACCCTCGGCGAGCGGGAGACGGCGGCGTCCCGGGCCGCGGTGCGCTTCGAGGAGAGCGTCCGGCGGGCCGACGGGTCACGCGGCTGCGCGGCGCTCGCCCCGCAGACCCGGCAGGAGGTCGAGCAGTCCGCCGAGTCCCCGTGCGCCAAGGCCCTCCCCGAGGAACAGCTCCCGTACGGGGGTGCCGTACGGGACGTCCAGGTCTACGGCCGCCAGGCACAGGTCGTCCTCGACCGCGACACCCTCTTCCTGTCGGCCTTCCCGGCCGGCTGGCTGATCACCGCGGCGGGCTGCGTGCCGCGGCCCGAGCAGCCGTACCAGTGCAAGGTCAAAGGGGGCTGAGCCGGCCATGCGCACCCTGTTCACGCTGGTCCTGGTGACCGTCGGCACCGGGCTCGGCTACTTCACCGCCGTGGGGCTGATGCACCGGTGAACGGCCTGACCCGCTTCCTCAAGCACAACAGCCTGACCCTGGCCTTCTTCACCGGCTTCCTGCTCACCCTCGCCGGGCAGGCGGTGGCCGGCCACGCCGACTTCGACAACCAGCTCACCACCGACGGCCTGCACCCGATCGGCTTCCTGGACTACCTCGCGACCTCCGACTTCGCCGTCGACGTCACCGAGAACTGGCAGTCCGAGTACCTGCAGTTCTTCCTCTACATCTTCGGCACCGTCTGGCTGCTCCAGCGCGGCTCCCCCGAGTCCAAGGAGTTGCACAAGGCCGGCGTGGAGAGCGACCGGGAGCAGAAGGTCGGCGAGCACGCCGGCCCGGACTCCCCGCGCTGGGCCGCCGACAAGGGCTGGCGGCAGCGGATGTACGCCCGTTCCCTGGGCCTCGTCATGGCCACCGTCTTCGCCTGGTCCTGGCTCGCCCAGTCCATCGCCGGTGCCGCCGCCTACAACGAGGAGCACCTGCGCCAGCTCCAGGCGCCCGTCTCCTGGGGGCAGTATCTCGGCTGCGCCGACTTCTGGGGCCGCACCCTGCAGAACTGGCAGTCCGAACTCCTGGCCGTCGCCTCGATGGCCATCCTCTCGGTCTACCTGCGCCAGCGAGGCTCCCCCGAGTCCAAGCCGGTCGGCGCGGCCCACGTCTCCACCGGGGTGGAGGGCTGAGTGTCAGGTCGCCGGTGCCCCGCAGGCGATCTCGTACAGCCGCGCCAGCCGCTCCCGGGTCTCCTCGTTCCGCGGGGTGTAGGTCACCATCCGGGCGCCCGCCTCGGGGCCCAGCCACAGGTCCGTGTGTTCCAGGGTGAGCAGGCCGACGTAGGGGTTGAGGAACTCCTTCGTCTTGTGGCGGGCGGCGACCACCTCGTAGCGCTGCCAGTTCTCACGGAACGCCGGGGACTCCTCCAGCCGCTTCAGGAGCATCTTCCAGGCGGGCTCGCCGAGATGGCCGGCCAGGGAGGCGCGCAGCCGGGCGGCCATCAGGTGTTGGGTCTCCTCCAGGTGGACGACCGCCGCCTGCCACTCCTTGCTGGTGTGGACGAGGAGCATGCAGTTGCGGTCCTCGGGCGGGACCGCGTCCAGGTCGCCGAGGAGGCGGCCGTAGGTGCGGTTGTAGGCGAGGATGTCGTACCGGCTGTTCTGGATGCAGGCCGGGATCGGCTCCAGCCGGGTCAGCATCTCGCGCAGGGCGGGTGTGATGCTCGGGCAGTTCGCGGCCGGGGTCGGGTCGGTCGCGCCGGCCAGCTGGAAGAGGTGGGCGCGTTCGCCGGCGTCGAGGCGCAGGGCGCGCGCGAGGGCGTCCAGGACCTGCACGGAGACCTGGATGTCGCGGGCCTGTTCGAGCCAGGTGTACCAGGTGACGCCGACCGCGGAGAGCTGGGCGACCTCCTCGCGGCGCAGCCCGGGGGTGCGGCGGCGGGCGCCGCGCGGCAGGCCCACCTGCTCCGGCGTGATGCGCTCCCGTCTGCTGCGCAGGAACGCGGCCAGCTCGTGCCGGCGGATCTCCGCTCCCCGGGCCGGCTGCGGCCGGGTGGTCTCCTGCGCCGTGGTCGTCATGGGCCCAGGGTGCCGCGTCGGCCAGCGTGTTTCCAGGTACTCCCGCTACCAGGATCAGAAGACTCTGGTACCCGTCTGAGCGGTCCCGCAGGCTCGGGGCATGAGGGAAACCGTCACCGCCCCTGCCGTCCGGCCGACGGCCGCGCCGCCCGCGCTCGGCGGGCCCGGGCTGTTCACCGTCCTGCTCGCCGCGGCGCTGCCGCTGGTCGACTTCTTCATCGTCAACGTGGCCCTGCCGACCATCGGCGCCGACCTCGCCGCGGGCGAGGCCGTACTGGAACTGGTCGTCGCCGGGTACGGGGTCGCGTACGCCGTGCTGCTCGTGCTCGGCGGGCGGCTCGGGGACCTGTTCGGGCGCCGGCGGCTGTTCCTCGGCGGCATGGCCGCGTTCGGGCTCACCTCCCTGGCCTGCGGACTCGCGCCCGGCGCATGGAGTCTGGTCGCGGCCCGGGTCGCGCAGGGCGCCTCGGCCGCCGCGATGCTGCCGCAGGTGCTCGCCACCATCCAGGCCGCCACGAGCGGCGCGCGCCGCGCGAAGGCCATGAGCCTGTACGGCGCCACGGCCGGCCTGTCCATGGTGGCCGGGCAGATCCTCGGCGGGGTGCTGGTCGCCGCCGATGTCGCCGGGACCGGATGGCGGGCGATCTTCCTCGTCAACGTGCCGGTGGTCGTGCTGGGGCTCGTGCTCGCCGCGCGGTACGTGCCCGAGACCCGGTCGCAGCACCCGGAGCCGGTGGACGGCCCCGGCACCGTGCTGCTCGCGGTGTCCCTGCTGACGCTGCTCGCGCCGCTCACCGAGGGCCGGGCCACCGGCTGGCCGCTGTGGACCTGGCTGTCGCTGGCCGCGTTCCCGTTCGCGGCGGGCGCGTTCTGGGTGGTGGAGCGGCGGGCGGACCGGGCGGGGCGGACGCCGTTGGTGCCGCCGAGCCTGTTCCGGGTGCCGTCCATGCGGCACGGTCTGGAGCTGCTGCTGCCGTTCTCCATCGGCTTCAGCGGGTTCATGTTCGTGATCGCGCTGGCGTTGCAGCAGGGCGCCGGGCTCGGTCCGGTGCCGGCCGGGCTCGCGCTCACGCCGATGGCCGTGGCGTACCTGCTCGTCTCCCTCGCCGGTCCCCGGCTGATCGCCCGCCACGGCACCCGGGTGGTCACCGCCGGGGCCGTGGTCCAGGGCGTGGGCCTGCTGCTGATCCTGCTGGCCGCGTGGCGGGACTGGCCGCACCTGGGCGTCGCCTCCCTGCTGCCGGGCGCGGCGGTGGCCGGTGCCGGCCAGGCGCTGCAACTGCCCAACGTGATGCGGATCGTGATGTCCGAGGTGCCGTCCGCCCGGGCCGGTGTCGGCAGCGGTGTGATGGTCACCACTCAGCAGTCGGCGCTGGCCCTGGGCGTGGCCACGCTCGGCACCCTGTTCCTGACCCTCGTGCCGCACCTCGGCATGCGGGACGCGCTGGTCGGCACGCTGCTGGTGCAGCTGGCCGGCCCGGTGCTGACCGGCCTGCTGAGCCTGCGGCTGCCCCGGACGGTCGGCTGAGCAGGGGCCCGGCCCGGCAGATTCGCCGCGAAGTCCGCCCTGCCGGCGACGGTTGTGCCGCACACTCCTGTGCGGCCGGGCGGTCCGGCGCGGGGAGGGAGGGCGTGATGCCCGGGGACGGCAGTACGAGCAAGGTCAGCCGCTGGGACCAGCACGGCCGGGAGCACGTGGTCCGGGTGGAGCGGGCGGCCGGCCGGCGCACGATCCGGTGCGACACCTGCGGCTGGCGGCAGGGCGCACAGTTCCTGCCGTGGCTGAAGGCGGAGCAGCACCTGACGGAGGCCCACCAGGCGACGGTCGATCCGACGGCACGCCGGTAGTCGTCCCGCCGACGCCCGCTTCCGGGGGGCCGATGACTTCCGGTGGCGGCGGGAGTCGTAGCAGCAGGACCACGGCACCGCCCCGACCGCCGACCGGAAGGCCGAGACCATGACCGCACTGCACGAGACCCTGCTCCGGTACGTCGAGGACGGGAGCGTGCCGGGCGCGGTGGCCCTGGTCGCCCGCGGGGACGACGTCGAGGTGGTGGCCGTCGGTCACCACGACACGGCCGGCTCGGTGCCGATGGCCCGGGACTCGCTGTTCCGGATCGCCTCGCTGACCAAGCCGGTGACGGCGGCGGCGCTGCTGACGCTGGTGGACGACGGCCGGCTCGCCCTGGACGACCCGGTGGAGCGGTGGCTGCCGGAGCTGGCGAAGCCGCTGGTCGTCCGGACCCCGTCCGCGCCGGTGGACGACGTGGTTCCCGCGGACCGGCCGATCACGGTCGAGGACCTGCTCGGCTCGCGCACCGGCTGGGGCTTCCCGTCGGACTTCTCGCTGCCCGCGGTCCAGGCCCTGTTCGAGGTGCAGAAGGACGGCCGGGCCCCGCAGGCCTGCCCCGCGCCGGACGCCTGGCTCGCCGATCTGGCCCGGGTGCCGCTGCTGTACCAGCCGGGCGAGGCGTGGCTGTACGGCACCTCGTCCGACCTGCAGGGTGTGCTGATCGCGCGGGTCTCGGGCCGTACGCTCCCGGAGTTCCTGGCGGAGCGGGTCTTCGAGCCGCTGGGCATGCTCGACACCGGGTTCGAGGTGCCGGCGGCGAAGCGGGACCGGTTCACCTCGTACTACCGGCGGGGCGCCGACCGCACGCTGGAGCTCGCGGACACCCCGGACGGCGACTGGAGCCGGGTGCCCGCGTTCCTGTCGGGCGGCGGCGGGCTCGCGTCGACGGCCGACGACTACGCGCGCTTCGCCCGGCTGGTGCTGGCCGGCGGTGAAGCGGGTGGCCGCCGGCTGCTCTCGGCGGCCTCCGTGAGCCGGATGACGAGCAATCATCTGGGCGTGCGCCAGCGGGAGATCGGCAGGCTCTTCCCGGAGGGGCAGGGCTGGGGGTACGGCGGCCAGGTGGACATCGCCCCGGCCGAGCCGTGGAACGTGCCCGGCCGTTACGGCTGGGTCGGGGGCACCGGCACCACCGCCCACCTCGTCCCGGCCACCGGCAGGATCACGATCCTGCTCACCCAGGTCGCCATGGCCGACCCGACACCGACCCCGCTGATGCGGGACTTCTGGCGGGCCACGGCCTGAGGACGACTCCGGTCACCGCGAGGTACGGGCGGCGCACCCGGGAAGGCGAGCGCGACCCCAGCCACCGTAGGGCAGGGGCGGCCCCAGCCGCCGTAAGGCAGGGGCGGCCCCGGTCACCGGCGGATTCGGGCGGTCACCGCCACCGTGAAGACGAGCGCGGTCCCCGTCACCCCGGAGGTGCGGCGGCGCCCCTCACCGGGCAGGTGCGCCGAGGCCGCGGGTCAGCAGGTCCACCACCGCGGTGAACTCCTCCTGGATCCCGGGGCTTTCCCAGTCCCGGGCGTAGCAGGGGTCGTGGAAGCGGCCGGTGGCCTGGAAGACGGCCCGGGCCGCGGTGGCCGGGTCGGTCACCCGGAAGGCGCCCGTCTCCGCGCCGGCGGCGATGATCCGGGTCAGCTGGCCGGTGAGGTCGGCTATGTGCTCGCGGACCACGCCGCCGAGTTCCCCGGCCAGCACGGTGTAGGTGGCGAACAGCTCGGGATCGTCGCCCGCCTTGTGCCGCTTGGCGGCGAACAGGGCGGCGAGCCAGTCCCGCAGCCGCTGCTCCGGTGACCGGTCCTCGGCGCCGACGATCCCGGCGAGCCGCTGCGAGGTCCGGTCCAGCCAGCGCTTGGTGACCGCCTCGCGCAGCGCCGCCTTGGTACGGAAGTGCCGGTAGACGCTGCCGTGGCTGACGCCGAGCGCGCGGGCCACATCGACCACGGTGGCCTTGGCCGGCCCGTGGCGGCGCAGCACCTCCTCGGTGGCTTCGAGGATGCGCTCGGCGGTCAGGGTCTCGCTGGTCGGTGGCATGCCTAGACGGTACCCGGCGTGCCGGTCACCGCTCGCTGTCGAGCAGGGCCATCTGTTCCGAGGCGTACCGCTCGCCGGCCGCCGCGTCCGCCGGTACGGCGCTCTCGATGGCGGCGAGCTCGTCCGCGTCCAGCGTCACGTCCAGGGCGCCGAGCGCCTCGCCGAGCCGCTCGCGGGTGCGGGCGCCGACCAGCGGCACGATGTCCTCGCCCCGGGAGAGCACCCAGGCGATGGCGATCTGCGCGACCGTGACGCCCTTCTGTTCGGCGATCTTGCGCAGGGAGTCGACGAGCGTGAGGTTGTGCTGGAGGTTCTCGCCCTGGAAGCGGGGCGAGTGGGCGCGGAAGTCGTTCGCTGCGAACTGCCGGCCGGCCGTGACGTGGCCGGAGATCAGCCCGCGCGAGAGCACGCCGTAGGCGGTGACGGCGATGCCCAGCTCCCGGAGGGTGGGCAGGATCTCCCGTTCGGGACCGCGCGAGATGAGCGCGTACTCGATCTGGAGGTCGGCGATCGGGGCGGTGGCGGCGGCCCGGCGGACGGTGTCGGCGCCGACCTCGCTGAGCCCGATGTGCCGGACCCAGCCCTTCTCGACCAGCTCGGCGATCGCGCCGACCGTCTCCTCGATCGGCACGTCCGGGTCGAGCCGGGCGGGACGGTAGACGTCGATGTGGTCGACGCCGAGGCGCTGCAGGGAGTACGCGGCGAAGTTCTTGACGGCCGCCGGGCGCCCGTCGGAGCCGGACCAGCCGCCGTCCGGGTCGCGCAGGGCGCCGAACTTCACGCTCAGCAGCGCGTTCTCGCGCAGGCCGGCCGGGGCGGTGCGCAGCGCCTCGGCGATCAGCAGTTCGTTGTGGCCCATGCCGTAGAAGTCGCCGGTGTCGAGCAGGGTCACGCCGGCCTCGAGGGCGGCGTGCAGGGTGGCGATCGACTCGGCGCGGTCCGCCTCGCCGTACATGCCGGACATGCCCATGCAGCCGAGGCCGAGGGCGGAGACCTGGGGGCCGGTGGTACCGAGGGTTCGGGTTCGCATCGTCATGGCTCCACCTTCGCATGACAGCTGACAGATTTCAATATCTGTCATCCCAATCCTGTTATTCCCGTTCCCGCCTTCACCGCTCGACAGGATGGTCCAGACCTATTGACGAGAGGTCTGGACCACGCGCACTGTCATGCCTACGACACCTCACCGCACCCCCACCGGGAGGCCTCGCATGATCAGACGTCTGCTCACCGCCACGCTCACCGCGGCGTTCCTCGTCCCCCTGGGCATCGCCACCGCGCCGGCCGCCTCCGCCGCCGACACGTGCGCGGTGCAGCCGAGACCGGCCGGCAAGGTGCTCCAGGGCTACTGGGAGAACTGGGACGGCTCCGCCAACGGCGTCCACCCGCCGTTCGGCTGGACCCCGATCACCGACTCCCGCATCGCCGCCCACGGCTACAACGTGATCAACGCGGCCTTCCCGGTGATCCGCTCCGACGGCACGGCGCTGTGGGAGGACGGCATGGACGCCGGCGTGAAGGTGGCCACGCCCGCCGAGATGTGCGCGGCCAAGGCGTCCGGCCGGACGATCCTGCTCTCCATCGGCGGCGCGGCGGCCGGCATCGACCTGTCGTCCTCCGCCGTGGCCGACCGGTTCGTGGCGACGATCGTCCCGATCCTGAAGAAGTACAACTTCGACGGCATCGACATCGACATCGAGACGGGTCTGGTCGGCAGCGGGAACATCAACCAACTCTCCACGTCCCAGGCCAACCTGATCCGCATCATCGACGGGATCCTGGCGCGGATGCCGGCGGGCTTCGGCCTGACGATGGCCCCGGAGACGGCGTACGTCACCGGCGGCAGCGTCACCTACGGCTCGATCTGGGGCGCGTACCTGCCGGTCGTCAAGAAGTACGCGGACAACGGCCGCCTGTGGTGGCTGAACATGCAGTACTACAACGGCAGCATGTACGGCTGCTCCGGCGACTCCTACGCGGCCGGCACCGTGCAGGGCTTCACCGCCCAGACCGACTGCCTCGACAAGGGCCTGGTGGTCCAGGGCACGACGATCAGGGTGCCGTACGACAAGCAGGTCCCCGGTCTGCCCGCCCAGCCCGGCGCGGGCGGCGGCTACCTGTCCCCGTCGCTGGTCTCCCAGGCCTGGAAGCACTACGGCACGTCGCTCAAGGGCCTGATGACGTGGTCGGTCAACTGGGACGGCGCGAAGAACTGGACCTTCGGCGACAACGTCAAGGCGCTCCAGGGGCGCTGACCGGACGCGGACATGCGTATGCCGGACGGGCCCGCCTGCTCGGCCCGTCCGGCATACGAGGGTGTGACTAGGCGCCGATCAGGCGGCTGGCCAGGTAGCCCTCGATCTGGTCCAGCGACACGCGCTCCTGCTTCATGGAGTCACGCTCGCGCACCGTGACGGCGTTGTCCTCGAGGGTGTCGAAGTCGACGGTCACGCAGAACGGCGTACCGATCTCGTCCTGGCGGCGGTAGCGGCGGCCGATGGCGCCGGCGTCGTCGAACTCGATGTTCCAGTGCTGGCGCAGCGCCTGGGCGAGACCCTTGGCCTTCGGGGACAGCTCCGGGTTGCGGGAGAGCGGGAGCACGGCGACCTTCACCGGGGCGAGGCGGTGGTCGAGGCGCAGCACGGTCCGCTTCTCCATCTTGCCCTTGGCGTTGGGCGCCTCGTCCTCGACGTAGGCGTCGAGCAGGAAGGCCAGCATGGTGCGGCCGACACCGGCCGCGGGCTCGATGACGTACGGCGTCCAGCGCTCGCCGGCGTCCTGGTCGTAGTAGGAGAGGTCCTGGCCGGAGGCCTTGGAGTGCGCGGAGAGGTCGTAGTCGGTGCGGTTGGCGACGCCCTCCAGCTCGCCCCACTCCGAGCCGCCGAACTGGAAGCGGTACTCGATGTCGGCGGTGCGCTTGGAGTAGTGGGAGAGCTTCTCCTTCGGGTGCTCGTACCAGCGCATGTTCTCCTCACGGAGACCCAGGCCGGTGTACCAGTTCCAGCGCTGCTCCATCCAGTATTCCTGCCACTGCTCGTCCTCGCCGGGCTTGACGAAGAACTCCATCTCCATCTGCTCGAACTCGCGGGTGCGGAAGATGAAGTTGCCCGGCGTGATCTCGTTGCGGAACGACTTGCCCATCTGGGCGATGCCGAACGGCGGCTTGCGGCGCGAGGTGGTCTGCACCTGGGCGAAGTTGGTGAAGATGCCCTGGGCGGTCTCGGGGCGCAGGTAGGCGACGGAGCCGGAGTCCTGGGTGGGGCCGAGGTGGGTGGAGAGCAGACCGGAGAACTGCTTGGGCTCGGTGAACTGGCCCTTGTTGCCGCAGTTCGGGCAGTTGATGTCCGCCAGGCCGTTCGCCGGGGCGTGGCCCTTCTTCTCCTCGTACGCCTCCTCCAGGTGGTCGGCGCGGAACCGCTTGTGACACGAGGTGCACTCGGTCAGCGGGTCGGTGAAGGTGGCGACGTGGCCGGAGGCGACCCAGACCTCGGAAGCCAGGATCACGGACGAGTCGATACCGACGACGTCCTCGCGCGAGGTCACCATGTAGCGCCACCACTGGCGCTTGATGTTCTCCTTGAGCTCGACACCCAGCGGTCCGTAGTCCCAGGCGGCGCGCTGTCCGCCGTAGATCTCACTGCAGGGGAAAACGAAGCCACGGCGCTTGCTCAGGCTGACGATGGTGTCGATCTTGTCGGCGGCCACGGTGCTCTCTTCATTACGACGACGGGCGTTGAAGCGAGATGCTTCCAGCGAATGATTCAGGTTACCGGCGCAGGCTCCCCCACGACCAAATCGGCCCCTGCCAAGACCACCTGATGAGCGTTGTTGACAACGGTTTCCATATTTGTTGAAAATGACTGTCATGAACGTACGACGACGCACCCGCGCCGGCGCGCAGCGCCTCATACCCGCCGCCGCGGTCGCCGCGGTCACCGCTCTGGGGGCCGGCACCCTCACCGCCTGCTCCGGCGAGAGCGCGGCAGCGGCCAACACCTCCAAGTTCGACGTCGTCGCGTCGTTCTACCCGATGCAGTTCCTCGCCGAGCAGATCGGCGGGAAGCACGTCCACGTCACCACCCTCACCTCCCCCGGCCAGGAACCGCACGACCTGGAGATCAGCCCGAAGCAGATCGCCGCGCTGGAGCAGTCCGACGCGGTGCTGTACCTGAAGAACCTCCAGCCGTCCGTCGACGACGCGGTGGCCCAGTCCCCGGTCAAGACCAAGATCGACGCGGCCTCCTTCACGACGCTGGAGGACCACGGCAACGAGGTCGGCGGCCACGCGGCCGAGCACGACACCCACCAGGGCGAGGAGTCCGCCGGCAAGGACCCGCACATCTGGCTCGACCCGGTGCGCTACGCCCAGGTCGCCGAGGGCGTCGGCAAGGCCTTCGAGAAGGCCGACCCGAAGCACGCGGCCGACTACCGGAAGAACACCGTGAAGCTGGTGGGGAAGCTGGGCGCGCTGAACTTCGCGTTCCAGCAGAGCCTCGCCCACACCAAGAGCAAGGTCTTCCTCACCACGCACGCCGCCTTCGGCTATCTCGCCGAGCGCTACGGTCTCACCGAGGAGGCCATCAACGGGCTCGACCCCGAGTCCGAGCCGAGCGCCGCCCGGGTCAGGGACCTGGAGAAGATGGCCGAGGCCGACGGCGTCTCCACCGTCTTCTACGAGACGCTCGTCAGCGACGGGACCGCCAAGACCATCGCGCACGACACCGGCCTGAAGACCGACGTCCTCGACCCGATCGAGGGCATCACCGACAAGTCCCGCGGCCGGGACTACTTCGCGGTCCAGCAGGCCAACCTCAAGGCCCTCCAGAAGGCGCTGGGCGCCAAGTGACGGGAGACGAGATGACCAGCCGGCCTGTCATAGCCCTGCGGGGGGTGACCGCCGAACTCGGCGCGCGTCCCGTCCTGCGCGGCATCGATCTCACCGTCGGCCGCGGCGAGGTCGTCGCGCTGCTCGGCGCGAACGGCTCCGGCAAGTCCACGGCGATCCGCGCGGTCATCGGCCAGGTGCCGGTCAGCGGCGGCACGATCGAGCTGTTCGGCACCCCGCGCGGGTCCTTCCGGGACTGGGCGCGGGTGGGCTACGTACCGCAGCGCACGACCGCCGCGGGCGGTGTCCCCGCGACGGTCACCGAGATCGTCTCCGCGGGCCGGCTGTCCCGCACCCGCTTCGGCGTCTTCCGCAGGAGCGACCGGGAGGCCGTGCGCCGGGCCCTGGAGCAGGTCGGCATGGCCGACCGCGCCAAGGACTCGGTCGACGCCCTCTCCGGCGGCCAGCACCAGCGGGTGCTGATCGCCCGCGCGCTCGTCGCCGAACCCGAGCTGCTGATCATGGACGAGCCGATGGCCGGCGTCGACCTGGCCAGCCAGGAGGTCCTGGCGCGGACGCTGGAGCAGCAGGTCGAGGCCGGTGCGACGGTTCTGCTCGTGCTGCACGAACTGGGCCCGCTGGAGCCCCTGATCGACCGGGCGGTCGTCCTGCGCGACGGCTGCGTGCTGCACGACGGGCCGCCGCCGCGCGCGGTCGGCCAGCACGCGCTGCCCGGCCACGACCACGTACACCCGCACGCACCGGCGGGCGCCGAACCGATCCGCACGGGACTGCTGAGCTGATGGAATTCCTGAACTACGCCTTCATGCAGCGGGCGCTGCTGGCCGCCGTGCTGGTCGGCATCACCGCGCCCGCGATCGGCATCTACCTGGTCCAGCGCCGCCAGGCCCTGATGGGCGACGGCATCGGACACGTGGCCATGACCGGCGTCGGCCTCGGCTTCCTGCTGTCCACGTCCCCCGTGTGGATGGCGACGGCCGTCTCCGTCCTCGGCGCGGTCCTGATGGAACTGATCCGCTGGTACGGCAAGACCCGCGGCGACATCGCCCTGGCCATGCTGTTCTACGGCGGTATGGCCGGCGGTGTGATGCTGATCAACCTCGCCCCGGGCGGGTCCAACGCCAACCTGGTGTCGTACCTGTTCGGCTCCCTGTCGACGGTGTCCGAGTCCGACGTGCATGCGATCTGCGTGCTGGCCGCGTTCGTCCTGCTGGTCGCTCTCGGCCTGCGCCGCCAGCTGTTCGCGGTCAGCCAGGACGAGGAGTTCGCGCGGGTCACGGGCCTGCCGGTGCGCGCCCTGAACCTGCTGACGGCGGTCACCGCGGCCGTCACCGTCACGGTCGCCATGCGGGTCGTCGGCCTGCTGCTGGTGTCCGCGCTGATGGTCGTCCCCGTGGCGGCGGCGCAGCAGCTCAGCCGCAGCTTCACCGTCACCTTCGTGATCGCGGTGGCGATCGGCGTGGCCGTGACCGTCAGCGGCACGATCACGTCGTACTACCAGTACGTCCCGCCCGGCGCCACGATCGTCCTGCTGACCATCGCCGCGTTCCTCGCGCTCACCGCGCTGGCCACCCCGCTGGCCCGGCGACGCGCCCGCGCCGCAGCCGCGGCCCAGCCCGCCGGCGACCCGGCGGAGTGCTCGATCCCGGCCGCGCGCGAGGCCGGCGAGGAGATCGGCGTCTGACCGCCGACAGCCCGGGCTGGCACAATGGCCCGGGCAGACGCCAGACGTGGAGGAGGCAACCGGTGACGACCGCTGGACCGCCCGTGAAGGGCCGCGCGACCCGCCAGCGTGCAGCCGTGGCGGCGGCCCTGGACGAGGTCGACGAGTTCCGCAGCGCGCAGGAACTGCACGACATGCTCAAGCACAAGGGCGACTCGGTCGGGCTCACCACCGTCTACCGCACGCTGCAGTCCCTCGCCGAGGCCGGCGAGGTGGACGTCCTGCGCACCTCCGACGGCGAGTCCGTCTACCGGCGCTGCTCCACCGGCGAACACCACCACCACCTGGTGTGCCGCGCCTGCGGCAAGGCGGTGGAGGTGGAGGGCCCGGCCGTCGAGAAGTGGGCGGAGGCCATCGCGGCGGAGCACGGCTACGTCAACGTGGCACACACCGTGGAGATCTTCGGCACGTGCTCCGACTGCGCGGCGAGCTGAGCAGTCGTCCGGTCGCCGCTCAGCTCGGCCCGAAGCAGCGCTCCAGCTCGTCGAGGTCGTAGAAGGCGCTGCGGTGGCTAGGAGGTGCCGTCGCCCTTCATGGCGGCTTCCATGGCGAGCAGTTCCTCGTTCGGGACGGCCCCGCCGAAGCGGCGGTCCCGGGAGGCGAACTCCATGCAGGCGCGCCACAGGTCACGGCGGTCGAAGTCCGGCCACAGGACGTCCTGGAAGACCATCTCGGCGTACGCGCTCTGCCAGAGCAGGTAGTTGGAGGTGCGCTGCTCGCCGCTGGGGCGCAGGAACAGGTCCACGTCCGGCATGTCCGGGTAGTACAGGTACTTCTGGATGGTCTTCTCGTTGACCTTCGACGGGTCGAGCCGGCCTGCCTTCACGTCCTCGGCGAGGGCCTTCGCGGCGTCGGCGATCTCGGCGCGGCCGCCGTAGTTCATGCAGAAGTACAGGGTGAGCAGGTCGTTGTCCTTCGTCTGCTCCTGGGCGACCTGCAGCTCCTTGGCGACGGACTTCCACAGCCTGGGCATCCGGCCCACCCAGCGCACCCGGATGCCGAGTTCGTCGAGCTGGTCGCGGGTCTTGCGGATGAAGTCGCGGTTGAAGTTCATCAGGAAGCGGACCTCGTCGGGCGAGCGCTTCCAGTTTTCGGTGGAGAAGGCGTACAGGGAGATGTTGCGCACGCCGATCTCGATGGAGCCCTGGAGGACGTCCAGGACCCGCTCGGCGCCGACCTTGTGCCCCTCGGTGCGCGGCAGCCCCCGCTCCTTGGCCCACCGCCCGTTGCCGTCCATGACGATCGCGACGTGGTTCGGGACCAGCTCACCCGGGAGCTTGGGCGCGCGGGCACCGGACGGGTGCGGCTCCGGCGCCTTGTACTCGCGCCGCTGGCGCCCCAGGATCCCGCGAACGACCATGTGCTTCTCGTCTCCCTCTTACTTCTCGACGTACCTGAGCGAACGCAGCCCGCGCTCCAGATGCCAGTGCAGGTAGGCGGACACCAGCCCGCTGCCCTCGCGGACGTACCGCGCCTCGCACGCGTCCGCCGTCTCCCAGTCTCCCGTAAGCAGCGCCCCGAGCAGTACCAGGGTCTGCGGTGACGGCACGACGCTGCCGGGCACCCGGCAGTCGACGCAGACGGAGCCGCCGGAGGCCACGGAGAAGAACCGGTTCGGGCCGGGCATCCCGCACTTCGCGCAGGCGTCGAAGCTGGGCGCGTACCCGTTCACGGCGAGCGAGCGCAGCAGGAAGGCGTCGAGGACCAGGTGCGGCGCGTGCTCGCCCCGGGCGAGCGTCCGCAGCGCCCCGACGAGCAGCAGGTACTGCTGCACGGCCGGCTCGCCCTCGTGGTCGGTGAACCGCTCGGCGGTCTCCAGCATGGCGGTCCCGGCGGTGTACCGGGCGTAGTCCGTGACGATCCCGCCGCCGTACGGAGCGATCGTCTCGCTCTGTGTGCACAGCGGCAGACCGCGCCCGACCAGCTCGCTCCCGCGCGCGAAGAACTGCACGTCGACGTGGGAGAACGGCTCCAGCCGGGCCCCGAACTTCGACTTCGTGCGCCGCACCCCGCGCGCCACGGCCCGCACCCGGCCATGCCCGCGGGTGAGCAGCGTGATGATCCGGTCCGCCTCACCCAGCTTCTGGGTGCGCAGCACGATGCCGTCGTCGCGGAACAGACTCATGGCACCATTCTCGCCCATGCCGGGGGCGGCTAGAGCGCCTCTCCGCGACTGCGGGCGTTGGCGTACGCGGTCGCCGCGCTCAGCCGCTCCGCCGGGGTCGCGGTGCGCAGCGCGCCCGGCTCCACGTCCCACTCCCGCCCGCCGCCGTAGGGTCTGAGCTGTACGTACGGCCCCTCGTGCCCCATGACGATGCCGACCTTGCCGGTACGGGTGTCCACCACATGACTGCCGACGGCAGGCTTCACCGCGCCACCCTCTCCTCCGCCTCTGCGCCCACGCTCACTCTGCTCCCCTTCCGCTCCGGATTTCACGCTTCGCACACCCAGAGTGACGCTGCGCGTCTACACTCGGCCGGAATGCCGCTACCGGCGCGGGTCGTATTGGTGTCACCACTACTTTGCGTACGCACTTGTTGCGGCTGGGCGAGGGCCCAAGGATGGAGGCATGCCCTCGTCGACAGATTCCGTCACCCGTATCAGCCACGAGGAATTCCGCGCCACGCTGGGCCGGTTCACCACCGGCGTCGTGGCGGTGACCGCGGTTCGCGCAGGCGAACCGGCACCGGTCGGCCTCGCGGTGAACTCCTTCACCTCGGTCTCCCTCGATCCCGCGCTCGTTCTCTTCTGCATCGCGCGAACGAGCACGAGTTGGCCCCGGGTGCGAGCCGCCGAACGATTCTGCGTCAACATCCTCGGCGCGGACCAGCGCGAGCTGAGCAGCCGCCTGGCCAGGAGCGGCCCCGACAAGTTCCGGGGCGTCAAGTGGAGCGCCACACCGGCCGGGACGCCCGTTCTGGACGGTGCCATCGGATGGCTGGAGTGTTCGGTGGAGGCGGAGTACCCGGCCGGGGACCACGACGTCGTCATCGCCCGTGTCCACCGGCTCAGCAGCCGTGGGGACGGGGCGCCGCTGGTCTTCTACCGCGGGTCGTACGAGCGGCTGGCCGCCTGATGAACAGTTTCCGGACCAACAGTGAGTGGGTTGACCCTTCATGACACAGAGCACCGGTTCCCCCAAGCCCCTCGGAGTCGGCATCGTCGGGCTGAGCGCCGACGGCGGCTGGGGATCCCGCGGTCACCTGCCCGCGCTCGCCGCGGTGGAAGGATTCGAGCTGCGCGGTCTGACGGCCTCCTCGCCGGAGGCCGCGCAGCGGTCCGCCGAGAAGTACGGGGTACCGCTGGCCTTCACCGATGTCGCCGAACTCGCCGCCCACGAGGACATCGACCTCGTCGTCGTGGCGGTCAAGGTGCCCCGGCACCGCGAGCTGATCGAGCCCGCCCTGGAGGCGGGCACGATGGTGCTGAGCGAGTGGCCGCTGGCCGTCGGGCCGGAGGAGGCGGAGGCGCTCGCGGCGCTGGCCGAGCGGCGCGGGGTGCGCACCGCGGTCGGTCTGCAGTCACGTTCCGCCCCGGCCGTGCGCTACCTGCGCGACCTGATCGCCGAGGGGTACGTGGGCGAGGTGCTGTCGACCACCCTGGTGGGCTCCGGCGGCGGCTGGGGTCCCGTCGTGGGCTCCCGCGGCGCGTACACGGCCGACCGTGCCAACGGGGCCACGCTGATGACCATCCCGTTCGGGCACACCCTCGACGCGCTGACCATGTGTCTGTCGGGCTTCGCCGGTCTGACCGCCACCACGGCCACCCGGCGCGGCCGGGTGCGGGTCGCGGAGACCGGTGAGTGGCTGCCGCAGACCGCCGAGGACCAGATCGCCGTCTCCGGTGTGCTGGAGAGCGGGGCGGTCGCCTCCCTGCACTACCGCGGCGGCTCCAGCCGGTCCACCAACCTGCTGTGGGAGATCAACGGTACCGAGGGCGACCTGGTGGTCACCGGGGACACCGGGCACCTGCAGTTCGGCCAGTTCACCCTCCGGGGCGCCCGCGGCGACGAGCAGCTCGCCGCGCTGCCCGTCCCCGAGCAGTACCAGCTGGTGCCGGACGTGAGCGGGCCGGCGGCGGCGGTCGCCAACGCCTACGCCCAGCTGCGCCAGGACCTCCAGGAGGGCACGCGGACGGTGCCCGACTTCGCGCACGCCGTCGAGCACCACCGGCTCCTGGACCGGATCGTGCGTGCCGCCGAGACCGGCACCCGCCAGTAGGCGCACCCGCGGAAGTCCCCCGGACCCCTCGGGTCCGGGGGACTTCCCTTGTGCGCGCCGGGCGGGTCAGGACCGCGTGCGTTCGCCGGCGAGCAGCGACCGGCAGGTGTCCACCAGGCGCGAGGAGACGTCCTCGGCGTGGTCGAAGAGGTAGAAGTGCCCGCCCGGCCACAGGTGACAGCCCATCGGGCGGCGGGAGTGGGCCGACCACCGGCGGAGCAGGTGCGGGGGCGCCAGCGGGTCGTCCTCGCCGCCGAACACCGACAGGGCCGTGTGCAGCGGCGGGCCGTCGACGTACCTGTAGCTGTCGACCACCTCCAGGTCCTGGCGTACGGTCCGCGCCACCAGCTCGGCCAGGGCCGTACGGCTGTCGGTTCCGGCGGGTGTGCCGCCCAGGCCGTGCAGGTACCGCAGCACGCGGTGGGCCGGCCAGGCGGCCGGCCCGGTGCCGCGGGCCGCCGGCGGCAGGACCGCCGACACCCCGAGCCAGCAGGGGCCGCGGGCCTCGGCCTCCAGCCGCCGCACCAGCTCGAACGCCAGCAGTGCGCCCATGCTGTGGCCGAAGACGGCGTACGGCCCGGCGAGTTCGGGGCGCAGGGCACGGCTCAGATGGTCCACGGCCTCCCCGGCGGTGCGGCAGGAGGGGCGGGCGCGGTCCAGCAGCCGGCCCGGCAGGTCGGCGCCGAGCACCCGCCACTGGTGCGGGAGGTGGGGCAGGAGCGGCGCGAAGCCGCGGGCGGATCCGCCGGCGTGGTGCAGCAGCACCAGGGTGAAGGGCGGCTCGGGGCCGGCCGTGGTGGTGACGTCGTAGACAGGCATCTCAGGCGACCAGTTCTCCGAGGAAGGTGTCCTGCTTGCCCAGGGGCATCGGTTTCTCCTTGTACAGGCAGTCCATGGGGAGCCAGTGCACGCGCAGCCGGGCGCCGGCGGGCTGGTCGCACAGCGCGGCGGCGGCCGTGTGACGGGGGCCGCACGGTACGTCGTGGAGGGTCCAGCGGTCGGGGTGGCGGCTGCTGTCGGCTCCGAGGTAGTCGGCGGACAGGTCACGGGCGAGACCGGTGCCGATGCCCTTGAGGTAGGCCTCCTTGCGCGTCCACAGCTGCCCGAACGCGACGGCGCCGGTGCCGTCGGGGCGGGCGAGCAGTTCGCTCTGCTCGTCGGGGTGCAGGGCCGGGGTGCACACGCGGACGGTCTCCCGGGAGGGGACCTTCTCGACGTCCACCCCGATCGGCAGGGTCGACACGCCGATCAGGGCCATCCCGGCGCTGTGGGACAGGGAGAAGTGCAGGCCGGAGGCGGGGGCTTCGAGCACGGGCCGGCCGTGCGGCTGCCCGCAGCACGGGCAGGCGGTCCGGCCGAAGCGGAGCTGTCGGGGCTCGGCGCCCAGGTAGGCGCCGAGCAGCCGGCGCAGGGCGATGTGCGCCGACGAGTACAGGAGGCGGCCGGCCTCGCGCCGGCAGGTGCCGGCCCGGCTCCGTTCGGCCTCGTCCAGTTCGGTCAGGTCGAGTTCGCCGGTGCAGGTGCCGAGCCGGGGCTGGCGCAGCAGCCACAGGTCGGCGTCGCCTGGTGCGGGTATGGGCAGTCTCACGCTGACAGGGCTCCTGCCGTGGGTACGCCGATCAGGCCCAGGAGATGCCGGGTCAGCGCGTGGGCGTTCTCGGCACGCAGGATCGCGGGGAGGGTGGGTGCCGTGCCGAGCGCCTCCTGGATCCGGCGCTGCAGCTCCAGTCCGATCATGGAACCGATCCCGAGGTCCGTCATGGTCTGGTCGTGATCGACCTTCTCGGCCGGACAGTTCAGCACCCGGCCGATCTCCTGGCACAGGTAGTCACCGACCATCCGCTCCCGCCGAGCGGGACTCGCACCCGCCAGCTCGGCGAGCGAGGGCGGGGTCACGTCGACCGCGAGGCCGTCGTCACCGGCTTCGTCCGGGTCGTCCGGCACACTCCGGAACCAGTCGAGCAGCGCCTGTTCCACTGTGCTGCAACCTCCGTTTCAGGTCGGGTGGGGCCGGGGGCGCCACCGGCAAGGATGCGGTGGCGCTCCCGGGGGGCCGGTGTCGGTGTTTCTCAGGCCGCGGTGGCGGCCGCCTGGGCGGGGAGTTCGTGGGCGAAGCCGCAGCGGAGCTGGGCGCCGGCCAGGGATGCCTTGATCTCGACGCTGCGCCAGATGCCGCCGCGCAGGGGCAGCAGGCGCTTGCCCGTGAGGGCGGCCTCGGCGACGAGCGGGGCGTCCGCATGCACCGGGGGGCCGGCCGACGGCGGCGCCTCCAGGACCGTCTGCATCATCCACAGCGTGTTGCTCTCGGCCCGGCTGATCGAGTCCAGCTCGTACATCAGGACCTGGACCAGCTGGAGGTTGACCACGAAGGCGTCGATGAGGGAGACGGACGGCTGGGTGTCGCCCTCGATGCCCTCACGGCCCGTGTCCCGCTCCGGTGCGAAGTGCACCTCGGCCCGCGCGGCGAGGGCGTCCATGTCGATGCCGACGTTGCGGATGAAGTGCCGCCGGTTCTTGAACCCGTCGCCCCAGAAACGCTCCGTGCCGGGCCCGAGCGCCTTCTCCAGGCTCTCGTGGCGCGCCTCCTCCACCGTGCGGACGGCGATGTCGTGCTCGATCTCGCACCGCACGCGCAGGTTGCCCACGGTGCAGTCGTGCACGGACAGGAAACGCCCGGTCGGCTCGGGCACTTCCTCCGTCCGCACCAGACGGGCCGCGAGCGGAATGTCCGTCAGCTCCTCCTGCGGCGCCCCGCCGGCGCGCAGGACGACCTTCCGCAGCCGCATCCGCGCCCGGCCCGCGCCGTCGAGCCCGTAGCCGTGCGCGAGGTGGAGTTCGGCGAGCTGGACGCCGAGGACGAGGGCGTCGACGGTGCTCAGATGGGGCCGCAGGTCGGTGCCGTCCTTCTTGCGGGACCAGTCGGCGGGGTAGGTGACGTCCACCGTGGCCCGCACGCCCGCGTCGGGCGCGTCGGCCGGGGTGACGACGACGTCCGCGACCCGGTACGCGGCCCGCTGGTAGCCACGGGAGAAGAAGCGGGTCTCGCTCGGGCCGAGGTAGTCGTCGATGGAGTCGAGCAACAGCTGCTGTTCGCCGGCCACGGTCACACCCCCGCCGACGCGGCGCGTATCGCCTCTTCGTAGACGTCGATGAGCTCCCCGACGGTGCGGATGTCGGTGATGGACCGCTCCTCGGCGAACGGGTCGACGCCCAGCGCGGCCTCCAGCTGGAGCAACAGCTGCGCCAGCAGAAGGGAGTTGAGGCCGGCCGTCAGCAGCGGGTCGTCCAGGGTGTAGCCGGCGCCGCCCTCCTCGTCCAGCAGGACGCTGTCGATCTCGCGCTGGATGGCCGCCCGGACGTCGGTCGCCGGGGTCTGCGTGTTGTTCAGCATGTGATGCCTCCATCGATGACAAGGGTGTGTCCGGTGATGAACCGGGCCTCGGGTGAGGCGAGGAAGAGGACCGCGTCGGCGATCTCTTGCACGGTTCCCAGGCGGCCCAGCGGAGTGCGGCGCTGGATCTTCTCGCGGTTGCCCGAGGTGACGTCCGCGGTCATGTCGCTGTCGAAGAACCCGGGCGTGAGGGTGTTCACCCGGATGCCCAGGGGACCGAGTTCCCGGGCCAGGCTGCGGCCGAGGCCTTCGAGGCCGGCCTTGGCGGCGGCGTACACCGCGACGCCCCGGTAGCCGCGGATGGCGTTGATGGACGAGACGTTGACGATCGTGCCGCCGCCCCCGCGCACCATGGCCCGGGCGCAGGCCTGGGCCAGGTGGAGGGGCGCCAGCAGGTTCGCGCCGACGAGGTCGTTCATCCGGGCCGGGGCGGTGGTCAGGAACAGCTCCTGGTGGAGTACGCCCGCGTTGTTCACCAGCAGGTCGATCCGGCCGAAGCGCTGGGCGCCGTCCCGGGCGAACTGCCGTAGCGCGGTGAAGTCCGTCAGGTCGACGGCCGCCCAGTGGAAGGCGTCCGGGTGCTTCCCGGCCATCGCCTCGGTGAACTCGTTGGGCTTGCGGCTGAAGGTGGCCACGCGCCAGCCGTCGGCGAGGAGCCGTTCGACCAGGACCCGGCCCAGTCCCCGGCTGCCGCCGCTGACGACGGCGACGGGGCTGCCGGGTGCGGCCCCGGGGGAGTCCGTGGCCGGGTTCACGCCGCGCTCCGGATCTTCTTGAACCGGTCGGAGTGCTGGTCGTCGTCGGTGACCTCGACCAGCAGCGGCACCTTGTACGCCTCCAGCCGCTGGCTGCAGTACTTGCGGACGCGGCGGGCCACCTCCCGCGGGTCGGCCGGCTCGGTGAGCTTCACCGTGGCCTGCACGACCTGGCCGGTGATGTGGCTGCTCCGGCCGGAGACGGTGGCGTCGGCGATGATGTCCATCTCCAGCAGGACGTTCTCCACCTCGCTGGGGTAGACCTTCTCCCCCGCGACGTTGATGATCTCCGACTTGCGGCCGAGGATGCGGACGTAGTCGCCGTCGGTCTCCACCGCGTCCTGCGTGTTGAAGTACCCCTCCTCGTCGAAGGGCGCGGGCGCGTTGAGGTAGCCGAGCATGGCCATGTCGGAGCGGATCCACAGGATGCCGTCGCGGATCTGGTACTCGAAGCCCTCGCCGCCGAGCTTCACCCAGAGGCTGTCGTTGTCCCGGGACCGGGTGGACAGGATGCCCAGCTCGGACAGGCCGTACGTCTGCTTCAGGCGGACGCCGGGCAGGGTCGCGTCGAGCCGCTGGAGCACGCCGAGCGGCATGGGCTCGGTGCCATAGGTGATCAGTTGCAGGGAGCTGAGGTCGTGGCGCGTGTAGGCGCGCGAGATGAGCAGCATGTTCAGGAACGTGGGCGTGGTGGGCAGCACCTGGATCCGGTGGGCGGCGATCGCGGCGCACACGGTGTCGGGCGTCCGGTCGTCGATGGTGACGAGCGCCCCGCCCTGGCTGAGCGTGTGCAGCAGCGTGTTGATGCCGCCGATGTGGTCCAGGTTCAGGAAGCCGAGCGTCCGCTTGGGCCTCCTGGCCTCCCCGTACTTGCCGAGCACCTTGGCGAAGTCGAGGACCGTCGCCTTGCTGCGGCCGGTGGTGCCGGAGCTGAACAGCACGAGCCCGGGGGTCCGTGCATCGCGCAGCCGGCCGTACAGTTCGTGGTCGGCCGTGCGGCCGGTGGCCTCGAACCGGTGCCGCCCCTCGCGGGCGTCGACGGTGATGGCGGCCTCCACCTCGGCGATGTCCAGGAACTCGGCCCGCTTGGCGGGGGGCAGCCGGGTCAGGGGTACGACGATGGCGCCGCGGTCGATCAGGGCGAGCAGCCCGGCGCAGGCCTCCACGCTGCTGGGTCCCTCCAGGGCGACCACCTGGCCGGCCCGCACCTGCTGGGCGTCGAGGAAGTCCTTCCACTGTTCGGTCAGTTTCAGCAGCTGTGCGTAGCTGTGGCTCCGGCCGTCGAAGACGATCGCGTCGGCGTCACCGAAGTTGTGCATCCGTTCGAAGAACCAGGCAGTCATGCGGTCTCCGGCATCTCGTAGCGGGCGGTTGAGGACTGGGTGAAGGACGAGTAGGGGGAGTTGAAGGTCGGACGGGTACGGGAGGCGGAGGCGTCGGTGGTGCGCGGCAGCGGCAGCTCGGGCGGGGGAAGGGTGCCGGGCAGCAGGGGCCAGCCGTGGACGCGGGCCGAGGCGCGCAGCCGCTCGTCGCCGCCGACGACCACGGCCGAGCCGACGGCCTTGAGCATCGGCAGGTCGGAGATGTGGTCGCCGTACGCGACGCAGTCGGCCGGCTCGGCACCGCGCCGGGCGAGGACGTGCGCGACCGCCTCGGCCTTGGCGGCCCCGATCATCGGCGGGCCGGTCAGTTCGCCGGTGTAGCGTCCGTGGGCGAGGTCCGGCTGGGTGCACCAGACTTCCTCGACGCCCAGGTCGGCGGCGATCGGGCGCAGCGGCGCCGGGAACGACCCGGAGACGATGACCACGTGGTCGCCGCGCTCCTGGTGGGCCCGCAGCGCGGCCAGGGCCGGCGGGTGGTAGTAGCCGCCGGTGGACAGCTCGGCCGCGAACCAGCGGTCCGCCACTCCGTCGAGTACGGCGGCGTCCACGCCCTGGAGGCCGGCGAAGTAGGCCCGGTTGGTGGCCTCCCGGGGGCAGCCGATCGCGGCCATGGCCTTGAGTTCGCGGCGCCGCTCCTCGTACACGCGCGGCGGCCGGCCCATGGCGGCGAGGTAGTAGGCAAGCAGCCGGAACATGCTGCCGGACGTGGTCAGGGTGCCGTCCACGTCGAAGAAGGCGACTCGCGTGCGGTTCATGGGGACGTACGCTCCTGGGGTCGAGGGGCGGTGGGTCGGCCGCGGCGGCCGCTCCTACTGGCGCCGGCCGAGGGCTACGGCCTTGCCGACGTCCATCACGGTGGGCAGGCCCGTGACCGCGAGGACCTTCTCCAACCGCTCCTCCGGGCTTCCGGTCACGGAATGGACCGGTACGCCGAGCTGGTCGAGAACGGGCAGCATCACCTGGTCCGACAGCGAGCGGAAGTGCTCGTTGATGGGCCGGTTGTCCTCGGCGAGACCGAATTCGATCGGCAGGTGAAAGAAGACGTCGTAGGCCGTTGCGGCGTGCTGCTGGGCGAGCCGGCCGATGTTGTCGGCGACTTCTTCCAGGGCGGCGGTGACCTCGTCGCGGAATCGGGTGTCCAAAGGCGCGTCGGATTCCGGTACGGGCCCGACGACCAGCCGGAGTTTGGCGAAGATGTACTCGTGGAGTATGGAACCGTCCGAAATGAAACCGCCGGTCTGGCGGCCTTCGTTGACGACTCGTTCGGCGTACCGCTTCACGGTCAGCTGCAGGAGTTCGCCCGGCGTCCACTTCCAGATGTGCTTTCCTTCGCCCCCGATGGGCTCCCGCATGGCGGTTCCCTGGGTGTAGGGAAGTCCGGTGGCGTGGGAAAGAGCTCGGGACAGCAGGGTTTTGCCGGATCCATAAGCGCCGACCACGGCGATGTTCTGGCTCATGGCAGAAATCATTCCATCGGTGGCCGCCGGGCCCCAGACTTCAATGTCACCGGCTTCCCCGACGACAGCACCGAAGATGCTGCCGCCCTCACCAACACGTTCAGCATTGCCACCCGCCGCGTATTCCGGCCGGCGTACGGATACGGAAAAAGCGGGCCCGGCACGGGGGTTACCCGTGCCGGGCCCGCTCTTCACGGGGGTCGCGCTATGCGGGGTCTTCCAGCAGCGGCTCCCAGCGCGCCGCGCCACCGCTTGGCGTGACGCGGCCCAGCTGGCCCTGCGCGAAGTGGTTCGCGAAGGCCAGGGTGTCCGGACGCGTCAGTTCGGCCAGCATCTCGTGCCGCGTGCGCACCGCCTGCTCCGGCAGGGCGTCCATCGACACCCGCCAGTCGGGGCGGGCCAGTTGGGCGGAGGTGTGGAAGACGTCCCCGAACGCGATCAGCCGCTGACCGCCGCCGGAGATGACGTACGACAGGTGGCCGCGCGTGTGTCCGGGGGTGGCCCAGGCCGTGACGCCGGGGAAGATCTCCTCGCCCGGTGTCACCGGGCGGGCGCGGGTGACGGCGTCCGGGGGCACCGGCCAGCCGTCCCATTCACCGGCGGACGCCAGCAGCGCGGCCCCGGCGAACGGGGAGGAGCGGTCCGGGCCGGGCCGGAACGCCCAGCCGATGTGGTCGTCGTGCAGGTGGGTGAAGGCCACGGCCTCGATGTCGGCGGGGGCCCGGCCGGTCTGCGCGAGCGCCTCGGGGAGCTGTCCGCCGTGCAGGGCGCCGATGGTGTCGATGGTCTGCTCGGCCGGGATGTCGTGCGGTCCGAAACCGGCGTCGAGGAGCAGGGCCCGGCCGTCGTACTCCACGAGCAGGCCGGCCACGGACGTGCCGATGTAGCCCTGCTCGTCCAGGACGCCGGCGTGGTCGCCCGCCCAGTCGCGGTCCGTCGAGTCGGGCAGCCAGCGCCGCGGGTGCAGTTGGACCGCGCCGTCGGGGACGACCGTGACGGTGTGTTCGCCCAGGCGCAGTGAACGCAGCGCGCCGGGCCGGGGGTTGAGCCCCGTGGGGAGCGGCATGGTGATCCTTCGGTGGGTGCGGACATGAGTGCCGGCCGGGGAAGCCGAACCGGGGTCCGGCTTCCCCGGGCGGACGGTCAGACCGCCTCGCCGGCCTTGACGGGGGCCTCGACCGCCACGGTCTCCTGGGCGGTGGCTGCCGGCTTCGGCAGCGCCAGCGCCAGTCCGACGGTGAGCAGGATCAGGACGGCGGAGGTGAAGGTCGCCGCCTGGAGCCCCTCGGAGAGCTGGGCGGGGGACGGGTCGGAGCCGCTGGCCGCGTTGGAGACGGCGACCAGGACGGCCAGGCCCACGGCGGCACCGACCTGCTGGCCGCTGGTGGCCAGGCCGGACGCCAGACCCTGGAGCTTCTCCTCGACACCCGTGGTGGCCGCGGAGAACATGGCGGTCCAGATCACGCCCTGCGCGATGCTGAAGATCACGATGCCGGGGACCATCTGCGCGTACGACGAGCCGCTGTCGAGGAAGGCGGCGAACACGGCCGTGCCGACGGCGCCGATGAGCAGGCCGATGACCAGGGTGCTGCGCACACCGATGGCGGTCGACATCTTGCCGCCGATCACGGTGCCGACCAGGATGCAGGCGCACGGCAGGATGAAGGCCAGGCCGGTGGACAGGGCGTTCCAGCCGCGCACGGTCTGCAGCGCGAGCGTGATGAAGTAGGCGCTCGCCCCGAAGGTCGCCATGAACGCGAACGTGATCATGGAGCCGAGGCGCAGGCTGCGGAAGGAGAACACCCGCAGCGGCACCAGGGGGTCGGCGGTGCGCGACTCGATGACGACGAAGCCGACGATCAGGGCCGCCGCGGCGACGAAGCTGACCAGGGTGACGGGCGCGGCCCAGCCGATCTCCGGGCCCTGCACCAGGCCGAAGACCAGCAGCAGGGCACCGCCGGTGACGGTGACACCGCCCGGCAGGTCGAAGCCCTGGCGGCGCTCGGTCCGCTCGTCGGCGGGGATCGCCCGGAGGCCGAGCAGGGCGACGCCCAGGGCCAGGGGGACGTTGACGAAGAACACCGCGGCCCAGCCGAACGCCTGGGTCAGGACGCCGCCCAGCAGCGAGCCGACGACCATGCCGCTGCTGCCGGTGGCACCCCAGATGCCCAGGGCGCGGTTGCGCTCGGGCCCCTCCTCGAAGTTCATGGTGAGCAGGGACAGGGTGGCGGGCGCGAGGAAGGCGCCGCCGACGCCCTGCACCGCTCGCGCGGCGACCAGGACCCACGGGTCCGAGGCGAGGCCTCCGAGCACCGAGGCCAGCGCGTAGAGCGCGAGGCCGGTCAGGAACATGCGGCGCCTGCCGAGCAGGTCGGACATGCGTCCGCCGAGCAGCAGGAAGCCGCCGAACGCGACGGCGTACGCACCGATCACCCACTGGAGCTGCTGGTCCGAGAAGCCCACACCGGAACCGATGTCCGGGAGGGCGACGAACACGATGCTGTAGTCCAGGGCGATGATCAGCTGGGCCAGCGCCAGGGCCGCCAGGATGAGCCCTTTGTGGCGCGCGGAACCAGACGAAGTCATGGCTCTCTGTACCTCTCTGAGTAGAGCGGAAGGCAGGGAAGGGACAGGCCGGACCGGACGGCGGACCGTCCGGCCGGCCACCGAGCCAGCATTGATTCTAGCTCGGAAACTACTAGCTCGAACTAATTGGCTCGAAGCTAAGGCTTGGTGAGGAGCTTCCGCAAGGGAAGATCGACTTCAAATGTTTTGAACTCGTATGAACTGATCGACCGGGTTCGCAGGGCCGCCCGGTACCATGTCGACATGGCGCCCTCGAACCCCCCCGGCCGGATCGCGGACAGCGATGTGTGCAGCCTGGTCAACGCACTGGCCCAGGCGATCGAACGGCACACCCGGCAGGTCTCCGACCGCTTCGGCCTCACCTCGGCCCAGGCGGTCGCCCTGCGAGAGCTGCCCGAACCGCGCACCCTGCGGGAGCTGGCCCAGCGGATGCACTGCGAGGCCTCGAACGCGACGTTCGTCGCCGACCGCCTGGAGGCCATGGGCCTGCTGGAGCGGCGCCCGCACCCCACCGACCGGCGCGCCAAGCTGCTGCACCTCACCCCCGAAGGGGCCGCACTGCGCAGGAAGGTGGTCAAGCAGCTCGGCGTGGACTCGCCGATCGGCCGGCTCACCGACGAGGAGCAGACGACGCTGCGCGACCTGCTCGCCCGGGCCACCGACTGAGGGTGCGCGCACCGGCCCTCAGGCGGGCACCTTCGAGACCGTGAAGGCCGGCGCGACCTCCCGGATCCAGCGGCCGATCCGTTCGGCGTCACCGCCCGAGTGCGGCCTGAGCAGGATCAGCTGGTGCCCGGGCCGGCACGCGAGGTCGAGGCAGACCTGGGTCAACGCCACCTGCCCCAGCCCCGGCTGGCGCACCACCTGGGTGATGCCCGCCCCGTCGCTGATGCGGTGCTGGTCCCACAGGTCGGCGAAGACCGGGCTGCACTCCCGCAGGTATCCGACGAGGGAGGCGAGCCGGGGATCCCCCAGGAACTCGCCACTCTGCGTACGGAACCGTGCCACCGCGTCGGCCGCGTCACGCTCCCACAGGGGGAACCGGCTGCGGGCGCTCTGGTCGAGGAAGAGGGTCTCCAGGTAGTTGGAGTGCCCCCCTTCGACGCCCAGCAGGCGCTCGGCGGCGGTGTTGGCCGCCGTGATGTCCCAGTAGCGGTCCATGAAGTACGCCGGGCTCGGCAGGAAGTCGTCGACGATCTTCGCGCCCAGCAGCTCGTCGTCCTCCACGGCGGCCCGGGGCCGGCGTGGCGCGGTGTAACCCGCCAGCCGCATCACATACAGACACTGCGCCTCGTCCAGCCTCAGGACACCGGCTATGGCCGCGAGGATCTCCGGGGAGACGTTCTTCGCCCTCCCCTGCTCGATCCACGCGTACCAGGACGCCCCGATACCCGCCAGCATGGCCACCTCCTCGCGGCGCAGACCGCTCAGCCGGCGGGATCCTCCGCCGGGCAGTCCGACCTGTTCCGGAGTGACCTCCGCCCGCCGGGCCGCCAGGAAGCTGCCGAGTTCGGCGAACCTCAGGTCGGCCGGCTTGGCCGCCGCGGGAGCCTGGACGGCATCGCGCCGCGGGGCGGGTCCCGCCTCCCGGCGCTCGCGGCGGATCACTGACAACGCGACGCCGGATGCCGGAGATCCAGTACCAGTCATCGTGGTGCTCCTCCTCCGTGTACAACGCTCGCGCCCCCCGTCTCGGTGCGCACTGAACATAATAGGTACCGTTATTTTTCTTGCGCCACCAAGAGAGTAACTTTTTTTATTTTTGCTGTTCCTTGACCGTCCGAGGGGCGTGTGAGGCACGCTCGGTTCACGCCACCTTGCTGACCAGGGGTTGCGACAGACCGCCTCGCCTATAAAGATAACGAGCACTATCATTGTTAGACGGGCATGCGGGTCTCCGCAGCCGTCCCAGGGCTGCTCCCGGGCAGGGTACGAGCCGCGACCACAGGTGCGGGACAGCCCCACCGAACGTGCGGAGGCCACGGAGCATGGTCAGTCAGGAGCGGGCCGAGCGGACGCGGGGGCGTCTTCTCCAGGCCGCCGCCAGGGAGTTCTCGCTGCACGGGTACAGCGGCACGTCACTCCAGCGCATCAGCAGGTCCGCCGGAGTCACCCTGGGTGCCCTGACCTTCCACTTCCCCACCAAGCCGGCGCTGGCGGGGGCCGTGCACGCGCAGGGGTTCGCCGTCACCCTGGAGGCGGTGGCGCAGACCGGCGCCGCCCACACGGTCGACGAGGACGACCGGGAATGCCCGCTCCTCCAGCGGGTCATGCGCATCTCGCACACGGTGGCGGCCCTGCTGTACGAGGAGCCGACGGTACGGGCGGCCGCCCGGCTGAGCCGGGAACAGGCGCCCGGTCTGGACGACTGGAACGACTCCTGGCTGCCCGAGGTACGCCGGCTGCTGGACCAGGCGAGCCACGAGAAACAACTCCGGACCGGCGTCGACCCCGACATCGTGACCCTGCTCCTGCGCTACCTGGTCCTGGGCATGCTGGACTCGACCCAGCCCCCGGAAACCGCCGCCTCCCACCTGCCCCAACTGACGGCCGTGTGGGACGTGTTGCTCCCGGGTCTGGTCAACGGGGGCTTGTAGCCGGGCGGATGGCCGGGGTGGGCCGAGGAGGCGGCCGGGGGCGCGCAGGCCGGGGGGCATCACGGCGGAGGCTGGGGGCGCATCGCGGCGGAGGCAGCCTTGGCGACACTGCGGGCGCCGTCGACACACCGCCGCTGGTACGCCCGACGGACCGCCGCCGGCGCCGCGCACACCGCCGCGGGTTCATCACCGCGGGCGCCGGGGGTGCATCGGCGGACGCTGCCTCGCGCCACCACCCGCCCCACCGACACCGCCGACGGACCACTGCGGACGTCACCGACGACCACCGCCGCTACCGCCCGCACCACCGTCAGCGCCACCCACACCACCGTGCCGCGCACCGGGTGCCGACGCGGGGCCGGGCCGGCACCAGCGCCGTGTGCAGTACCGCCCGCACACCGCCGCAGGCGCCGTGCACCCGCGCACCGCAGCCCGCGCACGTCCCCGCCGGCCGAGCCGTGCCGACCACCGCCGGCCGAACCCAAGCCCTACCGACCGCCCGCCGACCGAGACACATCACGGCTCCGACCAGGCCCTCGCCCGCTTGAGCGCGGCCACAGGCGTGCCGGCCCAGGCTTGCCGCCGGCCGCCGGCCGAACCCGAGTCGGCCGAGACGCATCGCCGTGCCGACTCGGCCGCGCCCCGGCGCCGTGACCCCGCCCGTTCTCAGACCGCGCTGCATCCCCCGTCCACCGGAACGGCTGCTCCGGTGACGAAAGAGGACTGGTCACTCAGTAGCCAGGCGGCGGCTCGGGCTATCTCCAGGGGGTCGGCCATGCGCTGTTGGATCGCGCGGGAGACGCCGTTGGTCTCCACCTCGGGGTACTGCTCGACCACCGCCTCCATCAGCTCCGTGCGCGTGGTGCCCACGACCAGGGCGTTGACCCGGATGCCCTGGGCGCCGTACTCGGCCGCCGCCGCGCGCGTCAGACCGATCAGCGCGTGCTTGGCGGCGACGTACGGGGCCACCGCACCGGTGGCGAACTGACCTGCCGTACTCGAGGTGTTGAGGATGGTGCCGCCGCGGTGGGCGAGCATCGCCGGTATCTGGTAGCGCATGCAGTTCCACCCGCCGCGCACATTGACGTCCATGATCTGGTCGTAGACGTCGTCGGACAGTTCGTGCAGCCGCGCGCCCGCCGTCCCCCAGCCGGCGTTGTTGAACGCCGCGTCCAGGGAACCGTAGGCGGAGACGGCGGCGTCGACGACGCGGCGCACGTCCCCCGCCGACGTCACGTCCCCCGGGCACGGCAGCGCCCGGCCCCCGTCCGCGGTGATCTCCGCCGCCAGCTTCTCGAGCTTCTCCTCGCGCCGCGCCATGAGCACGACCGCCGCGCCCTGCGCCGCGAGATGGCGGGCGGTGACGGCACCGATGCCGCTCGACGCCCCTGTGATCATGACCGTCTTGTCCGTGAACACGTTGTTCCCCTCCCCGTTGTTTCCGGACAACCGGTTCGGTCCCCACCGAACCGGCCCCTCCCTGTCATGCCGGAGTCAGCTGAACTCCCCGACGTGATCGGTGGTCCACTCGGTGAATGTCCCCGGCCGCCGCCCGAGCAGCTCCGCCAGGGTCCCTTCGTCACGCGCGGCGGCCGCTCCCCCGGCCCGCCGTCGTGCACCCGCCACCAGCGCCTCGGCGATCCGCTCGCCGTACCGGCGGCTCCAGCCGGCGCGGGCCTCCTCCTCCGTGATCTCCTCGAACTCCAGCCGCCTGCCGAGGACTTCGGCGAGTACGGCGGTCTGCTCGCGCGGCGAGAGCGCCTCCGGGCCGGCCAGCGCGTACGTGCGTCCGGCGTGCCGGGGCTCGGTCAGCGCCGCCACCGCCACGGCGGCGACGTCCCGGGGGTCCACGCAGGCCGTGCGCGACGCACCGCCGAGGGCCCGCACGACACCGCGTTCGCGGATCGACGGCGCCCAGGCGAGCGCGTTGGACATGGGGGTGCGGATGCGCAGCACGGTCCAGGACAGCCCGCTGTCGCGCAGCACCTCCTCGCTCCGCCGGTTCCAGCGGGCGACCAGGTCGTCGGCGCCCGGGTCGGCGACCCCGCACCAGGAGAGCTTGACGGCGTGCCGCACCCCGGCGGCGCGGGCGGCGGCCAGGATGTTCTCGTCGTCCTCGGGCCGCAGCGGGTTCGCCGTGACCACGAAGACGGCGTCGGCGCCGTCGAGTGCGCGGCGCAGCAGCTCGCGGTCCGCGTAGTCACCCCGGACGGCCGGGCCGGGCAGTCCGAGCGCCGCGGCCTTGTCCGGATCGCGTACGAACAGGCCGGGCCGCTCCGTTCCGCGCTGCGCGAGGAGCCGCGCCACATGACGCCCCACGGCTCCGGTGGCGCCGGTGACGACGATCTTCGGGCCGGAGGCCGGGGCGGCGGGTGGGTCGTCGGTCCGGTACGCGGCCTGGGTACCCGGCGCCGTCACGCGGACTTCCCACGGGAGTCGTCGAGTTGCATCCGGTTCAGCGCGCTCGGGGTGGCGATGGTCGGCAGCAGCACGTTCCACATCTCCCTCACTCGCTGTGGCAGGTCCCTGCGACCGCTCTCAAGGTGGGCATGCATCTGTGCACCGGTGCACGCGTTGACGATCAGTCGTGCCACCGCCTTGACGTCGACGTTGGCGCGCACCTCACGCTCGTTCTGGGCGAGGGCCAGGTCCTGGGCCATCACCTCGGTCCACTGCTGGTGCGAGTTCTCCTCCGGACCGATGAACAGGTCCTGTTCCATGACGAGGCGGGCACCAGCCAGCAGAAAGGGATCGTCAAGGAGTGCGTGAGCCCATGTCAATGTGACGTCGATCGCATGCTGGAGCCCACGGGACTCGAACGGCGGCGCCACCCGGTCCGGCTGGCTGCGCACGATCTCCCGGGCCAGGGCCTCCTTGTTCTCGAAGTGGAAGTACATCGCGCCGAGCGTCAGCCCCGCGCGCTGCGTGATCTTCGTGACGCTGGCGCCGGAGAAACCGCACTCCGCGAACACCTCGGCCGCGGCACGCGCGACCAGCGCCCGGGTCCGGACCGCGCGCTCCTGCTTGACCTCCCGCTTGCCCGTGAGCTCAGCCATCGACAGACCCTCCGAAGTAACCCCTCGACAAAAAAAAGAACTATCTCTATCTTACGACCTGGCTCCGGCCGACACCACGCTGTCACCCACACCGTTGCGACGACATACCTTGTTCGGGGGATCTGATGGCTACGCTCACCAGGCAGAGAACCGCTTCTTCCGGCCCCTCTGCCGCCGACGTCAAGCGCTACGCAGGCAAGGTCGACCTCACCGAAGTGCTGGTCTCCGACTGGCACCCGCTGACGGATCTCACTCACGTGGTGACCGTCGACTGGCCCGCCCGGCACGCGTTCTACACCGCCACCGCACACCGGCACGATCTGCTGTTCTTCACCGAGAGCGTCCGCCAGGCCCTGGCCGTGGCGAGCCACCTCGGCATCGGAGTCCCCCAGGGCTACCGCATGGGCTGGGAGCGACTGACCTGCACGGCCTCGCCGGAGGCCCTGGCCACGGGCCCGGACCCGTCCGTCGTGGAACTGACGATCACGCACGACCAGGTCGTCCGCCGCAAGTCGGGCGTGTTCCGGCTCACCGCCCACGTCCGGGCCACCCGGAACGGGCAGCCGCTGGGCACCGCCCGGGTCGGCTACACCGCCTATCCGCCGGCCCTGTACAACAGGCTGCGCGGCGCCCGCGCCGACGCCCGGGCCGCCTTCGCCCGCGCCCTGCCGCCGGGGCCCGCCGTCGAGCCCGCACTGGTGGGCCGTACCGACGCGCACGACGTGACCCTGACCCCGGACACCTCCGAGGTCCCGCACGGCAGACCGCGCCGGTGGGCACTGCGCACCGACACCACACACCCCATCCTCTTCGACCACCCCCACGACCACATACCCGGCATGGTCCTGCTGGAGGCCGTGAGCCAGGCCGCCCAGGCCGACGCGGCGCCCCGGCGGATCGTCCCGGTGGAACTCGACACGGTCTTCCACCGCTACGTCGAGCTGGACCTGCCGTGCGCCATCGTCGCGGACGACGCCGGGTTCGAAGAGCCAGGACTCGAATCCGGACCCGAACCGCGGCTGGACCGGCGGCGCGTCAGCGGCATCCAGGACGGACAGGCCGTCTTCACCACACTGATCACCAGCATCGTCCAGGACCCGGCGGTACCGTCCGCCGGCCGGCGCCTTCAGGCGACGGCGGGCTGAGCACCGGGGACGACCGGAGGAACGTTTCCCCTCGGCCGCCCCCGCGCACCACACCCACATCCGGCAGGCCGCGGTGGCTTCACGCCACCGCGGCCTGCCGCTTTTCCATGGCCGGCGAGGGAGGAAAGGACTCCCCCCTCACCTTGTTGGTGACAGCAATCGTGTCTGTGGTGATGGGCTCGGCGACGCTGTTGAATTTGGAGTCTGGGTAAGTCACGCGGCTGTTGCCATGATTATTCCGTCCCGCTCACCCGACACGAATTCCCACGAGGAGACAGAGATGAATCTGTCCATTTCCGGTACCTATTCCGTCGGCAAGACCCTGACCAGCATGGCGCTCGCGCACCTGACCGGCATCCCGCGCACCTCCGCCCCGACCATGCGCGAACTGCTCCCCATCTCGCTCCCCGGCAAGACGCTGGAGGAGTGCAACGGCGCCGAGCTCATCATGCTGATCACGCGGCGGATCCAGGGCCGGGCGGTCGCCGAGAGCCACCTGCCGAACGGATTCATCTCCGACGGGTCCGCCCTCCACGAGTGGTCGTACGCGACCGTGCGCGTCAAGGTCGGCATCAACCCGAACGAGTCCGTGGACCTCGACAACGTCGAGATGACCGACGAGGTCCGGTTCTACGCCGAGGTGATGAAGCAGGTCGCCATTCCGGCGAAGCAGCACACCAAGCAGTCGTACGACGCTTTCGTGCACCTGCCGATCGAATTCCCCATTGTCGAGGACGGCCACCGCCCGGTGAACGAGCGTTTCCGGCAGCTCGCGGAAGAGCTGCTGCTGAAGACGCTGGAAGAGCTGGAAATCCCGGTCCACATCGTCGGCGGCACCATTCCGGAGCGCCTGGCCAAGATCGTGGACATCTTCGGGTTCACGCCCGTGATGAGCATCGAGGAGGCCATCGACCGGGCCGAGGACGAGTACTCCAAGATCGACACCCGCAACGAGCTGGAGCGCCTGGCCGACGTCGCCGCGTGAGCGGCCGGCCGGCCCCCGAGCCGGCCGCCCGGTCCACGGCAGCGCGCAAGGCATCACAGAAGAAGGAGAGAGACCACGTGAGAATCGCATTCGTCGGCGCCTACGGAAACGGCAAGACGACCCTCACCACCGAACTGTCCAAGCGGACCGGTCTGGAGCGGGTCCACGGCAGCGCCATGCGGGACCCGGCCGGCGGCACCCCCAAGGCGCTGGAGGAGACCAACGAGCCCGAGCTGATCCAGCTCGCGGTGCGCCGCTACACGGAGCGCGCGGTCGACGAGGCCGGCCTCAAGGACGGTTTCCTCTCGGACGGTTCGGTGCTCCACGAGTGGGTCTACAGCAAGGTGCGGCTCGCCGTGGGCCGTTACCCGGAGCCCTCGGTCACCCTCGCCGACGTGCAGAAGGCGACAGGCCCGTACGTGGAGGTCGTGGACCAGCTCGGCCTGCTGGCGCAGGAGCACGCGCAGGCGAACTACGACGTCATCATCCACTGCCCGGTGGAGTTCCCGCTGCCCGAGGGCGTCGACCCGATCAGCGAGCGCTTCCGCACGCTGTCGGACGAGGTGATGCTCGAGATCGTCAAGACGCTCGACGTCCCGCTGCACATCATCACGGGCAGCCTCGAGGAGCGCATCGAGCAGGTCCTCAAGATCGCCGGCCTGCCGCAGACCGCGTAGCAGCGTGCCACCGTAGGCGTCGTCCGAAGCCGGACGACGCCCTCCATCCCCCTTCGCCACCCCCATCCCTTCACTCCCCCGCCCCTCCCACTCCCCTCCATCCCCCCATTGACTGCCCCCGTTCACGGCAAGGAGAGACCGTGCACACCGGAATCGGAGTGTTCCTTTCCCCCCTGCACGCCCCCGGTCAGGACCCGCACCTGACCATTCGGCGTGACCTCCAGCTCGTCGAGCACCTGGACGAGCTGAACTACGACGAGTGCTGGTTCGGCGAGCACCACTCCCTGGCCTGGCCGACGATCGGCGCCCCCGAGACGATCATCGCGGCCGCCGCCGAGCGGACCCGGCAGATCAAGCTGGCCAACGGCGTGGTCCCGCTGCCCTTCCACCACCCGTACAACGTCGCGACCCGCGCCCTCATGCTCGACCACCTCACGCGGGGCCGCTACATCCTCGGCGTCGGCCCCGGCGCCACCCCGAACGACTCCCACCAGTTCGGGGTCCCGCAGGACGAGCTGAAGCGCATGGCGAGCGAGGCGATCCCCGTCGTCCGGGAGCTGGTCAACGGCGAGGAGCGGGTGAGCGCCAAGACCGACTGGTTCGTCCTCCAGGACGCCAAGATGCAGCTGCCCCGCTACAGCAAGCCGGGCATCGAGATGGCGATCTCCAGCATCGGCACGCCCAACAGCCCCAAGGTGGCAGGGCAGTACGGACTGAGCCTGGTGTCCTGGGGCGCGCCGCCGCCCGGACTGCCGGCCGTGGACCTGGCCCAGCAGTGGCGCTACGCCGAGGAGTCCGCCGAGGAGCACGGCAACACGATGGACCGGGCCAAGTGGCGCGTCGTCGTACCGCTGTACATCGCGGAGACCCGGGAGGAGGCCTACCGGGACGTACGGGAGGGCTTCTCCGACTGGCTGTGGAACTACTGGGGCAAGGCCGCCGGCTTCGACGTGGCCGCCAGCATGGAGGGCGTCAAGTCCTCCCAGGAGCTGGAGGCGGGCATCGAGCAGGGGCTGGCGATCATCGGCTCCGCCGAGGACGCGGTCGCCGCGCTGGAGCGGCTCCAGGAGCAGACGGGCGGCTTCGGCACGTTCCTCGTGTACGCCATGAACTGGGCGTCGTTCGAGAAGACGAAGGCCAGCTACGCGCTGCTGGCCGAGCAGGTGGCACCGCGCTTCTCCGGCAGCACGGCACGCGGTGACGAGTCCATCCAGTGGAGCATCGACAACCGCCACATCTTCCCGCACACCGAGGCCCGACGCGCCCGCGCAGCCCGGGAGACCCAGCCGGTCTGACCCGACCCCCTGGCCCTCCCCCCCACCTGAGACCGACAGCGACCCGCCCCCGTCGCTGTCGGTCTCCCGCGCTGGAGCCCCCTGCCACCGGGCACGATTGGCAGCGAGCGATCGGGGGGCGGCGTGCCCTCAGGGTGACGCCGGGCCGGCTCCTGGCGGCCCAGCCCACCACCAACCCCACCCGGCATCCATGCGAGACGCCACGGCGCACCGCCCCGACCCCAAGACGCCAAGCCCACCCGGCATGCCGGCGAGCGCGTTCGCGTCCTGCGCGGGGACCTGGCGGGGTGGTGGTGGGCCGTCAGTAGGTGGTCGCGCTCGCGCACCACCCACCGACCGCAGGACGCCACGCCACCCGGCATCCACACGAGACGCCACCACGCCCCCACACACCCGGCCACCCGCAGCAAAGCCGACCCCGGCGCCCATGCGAAACGCGCCCTCCGACCCGCAAGACGCCAAGCCGACCGGGCGACCTTGCGAAACGAGACGCGCACCCTGCCAACCGCAAGCCGCCCCCACCCCCACCCACGCGAAGCGCCCCCCCCCGCCGCCGACGGCGCGACCGCAGCTGCCGTAAGGCCCCAGTGGGCCTGAGTCGCCCGCTCGCTTCTTACCCGTGCTGGAGTGGGCGGCCGAGTCAAGGGTGGCCCGGAGGGGCATCGCCGGAGGCGACGCGCAGCGCCCTTTACTCGGCTCGCGGAAGCACGACACCGGCCTGAGAAGCGGGCGGCCCCGCGGTCACCGTGGCGTCGCCGCCCCACCCCAACGCCCTCTCCCAGGGACGGCCCTGACTCCTCGGCCATTCGTGTGCGCCGTCTTGACCACCCCCTGCCCCCCTCCTATGGTCGCGCTACCGACAACGTAGGACGTAGGACGTCGTATCTCCCAGCGAACCCCTCCGCATCCCTCCTCCGACCTTCCTCCGCGCCCCCGTCGCACCCCCTCCCGCCCCCCCCTCCCCCAACCCACCCCTGGAGGCCCCGTGCGCACCTTCCTCCTCGCCAAGGCCCCCGCACCACGCCGCCGTTCGTTCCTGATCGGTGCCGGATCGCTGGGCGTGGGCGCGGTGCTGGGCGGTTGTTCCGCCGGTCCGGAGTCGACGAACGAGACCGGTGGCGGTGGCAGCGGCAAGGACCGGACGCTGACCGCCGTGATCGGGTACGGCAACGACGGCAGCTGGGACCCGACACAGACCGCGTCGGCGTTCGCGATGGCCGCCAACCACCACCTCTACGAGGGGCTGCTGGACACCGACCCGATCACAAGGGCGCCGTACCCCGCGCTCGCCACCGCGCTCCCCCGCGACCCCTCCGCCACCACCTGGCGGTTCACGCTCCGCTCGGGGGCCACCTTCCACGACGGCAAGCCCGTGACGGCCGACGACGTCGTGTTCGTCTTCGACCGGATCCTCGACCCGGGCACCCAGACCCTCGCCAAGGGCTTCTTCGCCTCCTGGCTGGAATCGGTGCGGAAGGTCGGCACCCGGACCGTCGAGCTCACCCTCAGGTTCCCCTTCCCGGACGGCCTCGCCCGGCTCACCCTGGCCAAGGTCATGCCGCAGCACGTGTTCTCGCGGCCCGGTGCGTGGGACGACGCGGTCAAGGGCCTGGCCGTGGGTTCGGGGCCGTACCGGCAGACCGCGCACCACCCGAAGTCGAACACGACCTTCGAGGCGTTCGCCGGCTACAACGGCCCGCGCAGGCCGGCCTTCCGGAAGATGAACTGGCTGACCATCGTGGACGCGGCCTCGCGCGTCGCGAAGATCTCCGGGACCGGCGCGGGCGCCCAGATCGCCGACAACATCCCGTACGCCAACATCCCCCGGCTGGAGCAGGGCGGGCTGAAGGTGGCCGGCGGTGCCGGGATGAACAACCTCTTCCTGATGTTCAACACCCGGCACAAGCCCTTCGACGACGTCCGCGTCCGCCAGGCCCTGCACTACGCCATCGACACCGAGAAGATGGTGCAGGTCGCACTGAAGGGACACGGAAAGCCCGCGTCCTCGTTCCTCAACGAGGCCAACCCGGGCTACCGGCGCGCCAAGACGGTCTACGACCACGACCCGGCCAAGGCCAGGGCGCTCCTCGAAGCCGCCGGAGTCACCGACCTCGAGGTCGACATCCTGGCGGTCAACGTCAGTTGGATCGTGGACTGCCTGCCGACCATCAAGGCCTCCTGGGACGCCATCGGCGTGCGCACGACGCTCGCGCCGCAGGAGACCACGGCCGTGTTCACCAAGCTGGACCAGAAGCAGGACTACCAGGTGGTCGCGGCGGCCTCCAACCCCAACCAGTTCGGGCTCGACGCCGACCTGATCATGCACTACAACTACGGCCCCGAGAACCTGTGGATGCAGTACACGCGCTGGGCCGGCCACCCCGTCGCCCGGCAGCTCTTCAAGGACATGGACCGGGCGACCCGGGAGCCGGATCCCGCGCGGAAGAAGGCGATGATCCAGGACTGCATCGACGTCGTCGCGGAGCAGGCCGTGCTCTACCCGGTCGTCCACAACGAGCTGATGACCGCCTGGGACCCGCGCGAGCTCAGCGGGATAAGGCCCCAGCCGTACCCGGGCATCAACGTTCTCGGCGCCAGGTGGATCTGACGGCATGACGGCCGTCGTACGGATCCTGCTCCGCCGCATCGCCCTGCTCGTCCCGCTGCTCCTCGGGATCGTGCTGTTCGTGTTCCTGGTGATGCGGTTCTCGGACGTCGACCCCGCGTCCGCGTTCTTCCAGGGCGCCAACCCCACCGCCCGGCAACTGCACGAGTTCCGGGAGCGCAACGGGCTGCTGGACCCGCTGCCCGTGCGGTACGTCCACTTCGTCGGCGACCTGCTCCACGGCGACCTCGGCACCAGCGCCCTCACGCGCGCGCCGGTGGTCGGCCAGGTCACCACCGCGCTGCCGCTCACCCTCCAGCTGACCTTCCTCGGGCTGGCGCTCGCGGTCGTGCTGGCGCTGGCCGGCGGGGTCACGGCGGCCGTGTACCGGGACCGGCTGCCGGACCAGGTCATCCGGATCGTGTCGCTGGTCGGGGTGGCCGCGCCCGGGTTCTGGCTGGCGCTGCTGATGATCCAGTACCTGGCCGTGGACCGGGGCTGGTTCCCGACCGGCGGCTACATCAACCCGGCCGACTCGGTCACCGGCTGGCTGAAGACCATGGCCCTGCCCGCCGTCGCGCTGTCCCTGCCGGTCGCCGCCCAGCTGACCCGGATCGTGCGGACCTCGGTGGTGGAGGAGCTGGACAAGGACTACGTGCGGACCGCCATCGGGAGCGGGCTGCCGCCGCGCGTGGTCGTCGGGCGGAACGTGCTCCGTAACGCGCTCGTCAATCCCCTCACCGTGCTCGGGCTGCGGGTCGGCTATCTCCTCGGCGGCGCGGTCGTCATCGAGACGATCTTCTCGCTGCCCGGCATGGGCAAGTTGATGATCGACGCCGTGCAGAACGGTGACCCGGCCGTCGTGCAGGGGGTCGTGCTGACCACCGCCACCGGGTTCGTCGTCGTCAATCTCGTGATCGACATCCTGTATCTGCTGGTCAACCCACGTCTGAGGGCGGGCTGATGGTCACGCGTGCGCGCATCGCCGAACGGCTCTCCCGGCCCGGTGTCCGGCTGCGCGGCCCGCGCCGGCTGCCGCTGCTGTCGAAGGCCGCCGTCTGCTTCCTGGCCGTGGTCGTCCTGGTCGCCGTACTCGCGCCGGTGCTGGCGCCGGACGATCCGCTCGACCAGCAGGACCCGGTCGGAGGGAGCGGGGCGCCGTCGGCCGCGCACTGGATGGGGCAGGACAGCCTGGGCCGGGACATCCTGAGCCGGCTGATGTACGGGGCCCGCTGGTCGCTGGCCATCGGGCTGGGCGCGACCGGGCTCGCGCTCGTCGCCGGCGCCTTCCTGGGGGCGCTCGCCGCCACCTCCCGCAAGGCCGTCGACGAGACGCTGATGCGCTGCCTGGACGTGGTGATGGCGTTCCCGGGAATCGCGCTCGCCGCCGTCCTGGTGGCCGTGTTCGGCGGTGGGATCGGGGTGCTGATCTGCGCGATCGCCTTCCTGTTCACCCCGCCCGTGGCCCGGGTGGCGCGGGCCAATGTGCTGGACCAGTACGGCGAGGACTACATCACCGCCGAGCGGGTCATCGGCGCCCGCACCCCGCACATCGTGCTGCGCCACGTGGCCGTCAACTGTGCGGCGCCGGTGCTGGTGTTCTGCACGGTCCAGGTCGCCGAGGCCATCGTCTTCGAGGCCTCGCTGTCCTTCATCGGCGCGGGTGTCCGGCCGCCCGACCCGTCCTGGGGCAGTGTCATCGCCGACGGCAGGAACATGGTGCTGACCGGCGGCTGGTGGGCGACGGTCTTCCCGGGGCTGCTGATCCTGCTCACCGTGCTGTCGCTGAACATCCTCTCCGAGGGCGTGTCGGACGCCTGGGCCGCGCCCGCCCCGCGCGAGGTGCGGGCGCCGGAGGACCGGCTGGAGACGCCGGAGTCCGGCACCGGCGAGGTGCTCGCGCTGCCCGGTCTCGCCGAGGCCGCCCGGCGGCTGCGCTCCCGGGCCCGGCCGCGCCCCGCTCCCGGCGGGCAGCCGGTGCTCGCCGTGGAGAACCTCGCGATCGGCTTCCCGGACCGGCACCGGGGCGTGGACATCGTGGCCGGGGTCGGCTTCGATGTGTATCCCGGTGAAGTGCTCGGTCTGGTGGGCGAGTCGGGCTGCGGCAAGTCGCTGACCGCGCTGACCGTCATGGGGCTCCAGCCGAAGGGCACCCGGATCAGCGGGCAGGTGCGGTTCCGGCAACGGGAGCTGCTGGCCGAGCCGATGCGGGTGCGGCGGCGGCTGCTCGGCCACGAGATGGCCATGGTGTACCAGGACGCCCTGTCCTCCCTGAACCCGGCGATGACCATCCGGGCCCAGTTGAAGCAGCTGGTCCGGCGCGGTGGCGGGCGCGGTCCGCGTGAGCTGATGGAGCTGGTCGGTCTGGACGCCGACCGCACCCTGCGCAGCTATCCGCACGAGCTGTCCGGCGGGCAGCGCCAGCGCGTGCTCATCGCCATGGCGCTCTCCCGGGACCCCAAACTGATCGTCGCCGACGAGCCGACCACCGCCCTGGACGTCACCGTGCAGGCACAGGTGATGGAGCTGCTGCTCCGGCTGCGCGCGGAGCTGGGCTTCGCGCTGATCCTGGTCTCGCACGACCTGGCGCTGGTCGCCGACGTCACCGACCGGGTGGTGGTGATGTACGGCGGGCAGATCGTGGAGACCGGGGTGACCGCCGACCTGGTGGCGGCACCGGCCCACCACTACACGCGCGGCCTGCTGGGCAGCGTGCTCTCGCTGGAGTCGGCCGAGGAACGGATGACCCAGATCAAGGGGGTCGTCCCGTCCCCCGCCGACTTCCCTGCGGGCTGCCGGTTCGCCGACCGCTGCCCGCTCGCCACCGAGGTGTGCCACACGACCGCCCCGGTCCTCACGGGCACCCCGGTGCACACGGCTGCCTGCCACCATCCGGCGGTGGCGCTGACCTCGGCGGAGAGCGAGGAGGCCGTGCAGTGACCGCTGTCGTGGAGGTGCGGGACGCGCACGTCGTCCACAGGGCGCGCACCGGCGGCCTGTTCCGGCGGGACCGGGTGTACGCCCTGACCGGCGCCGATCTGTCCGTGGCGCCCGGTGAGACGGTCGGCGTGGTCGGCGAGTCGGGGTGCGGGAAGTCGACGCTGGCGAGGGTGCTGGTGGGCGTCGAGCGGCCGGTGACCGGGACGGTGTCGTTCGGGGGCCGGGAGCTGTGGGCGATGCCGGCCGCCGAGCGCCGGGCCACGGTCGGTGCGGGCACCGGCATGGTCTTCCAGGATCCGTCGACCGCGCTGAACCGCCGGCTGCCGGTCCGCCGCATCCTGCGCGATCCGCTGGACGTCCACCGGCGCGGCACCCGGGCCGAACGGGAGGACCGGGTGCGGGAGTTGATGGCCCTGGTGGGCCTGCCGCGGGCCCTCGCCGACGCCCTGCCGGGGCAGCTGTCCGGCGGGCAGCGGCAGCGCGTCGCCATCGCCCGCGCGCTCGCCCTCGACCCGGCGCTGGTCGTCGCCGACGAGCCGACCAGCGCGCTGGACGTGTCGGTCCGCGCGCAGATCCTGAACCTCTTGCTGGACCTGCGGGAACGCCTGGGGCTGGCCCTGGTGTTCGTCTCGCACGACATCCAGACGGTACGGCGGATGAGCGACCGGGTGATCACCATGTACCTGGGCCGGATCGTGGAGGAGACCCCGGCCGGCCGGGTCACCGACGCCGCCCGGCACCCGTACACCCGCGCCCTGTTCTCGGCGACGCCCGGACTGCTGGACCCCGTCGAGCCGATCCCGCTGACCGGTCCTGTGCCCTCGGCGACCCGCCCGCCGAGCGGCTGCCCGTTCCGCACCCGCTGCTGGAAGGCGGACGAGGTCTGCGCCGCGTCGATGCCGGAGTTCTCGGCCGCGTCACGGCCCGGACACCGCTTCCGGTGCCACCATCCTGTGCAGGAGGACACGCCGACCCGAGACCTAGCGCGCCAGGAGCCCTGAATGACCTTCCAGCTCACCGGTGTCGTACCGCCCGTCTGCACGCCCCTGACGCCGGAGCGGGAGGTGGACGAGCCCTCGCTGCTGCGCCTGGTCGACTTCCTGGTGGAGGCCGGGGTGCACGGGCTGTTCCTGCTCGGCTCGACGTCGGAGGCGGCCTTCCTCACCGACGCGCAGCGCCGGCGGGTGGTGGCGGCCGTCACCGCGCACGTGGGCGGTCGGCTGCCCGTCCTCGCGGGCGCCATCGACATGACGACACCCCGGGTCCTGGACCATGTCGCGGCGGTCACCGCGGCCGGTGCGCAGGCAGTCGTCGTCACCGCCCCCTTCTACGCCCGCACCCACCCCTCGGAGATCGTCCACCACTACCGCCGGATCGCCGCCGCCAGCCCGGTCCCGGTGATCGCCTACGACATCCCCGTGGCCGTGCACACCAAGCTGCCCGCCGACGTGGTGCTGGGGCTCGCCGGTGACGGCGTGCTGGCCGGGCTCAAGGACTCCAGCGGGGACCTGGCGGCCTTCCGGGAGGTCGTCGCGGGCGCCCGGGCGCACCCCGGGTTCAGCGTGCTGACCGGCTCGGAGCTGATCACCGACGCGGCGCTGATGCTGGGTGCCGACGGGGCGGTGCCGGGCCTGGCCAACGTGGACCCGCACGGATACGTCCGCCTCTACCGCCTGTGCAGGGCGGGCGACCTGGAGGGCGCGCGGGCCGAACAGGAGCGGCTGTGCGCGCTGTTCGGGATGGTGGGCGTCGGCGATCCGGCGCGGATGGGCGGCAGCTCGGCGGCGCTGGGCGCGTTCAAGGCGGCGCTGCATCTGCGCGGGATCATCGACTGCCCGGTGACCGCCGAGCCGCAGGTGCCGCTGTCCGGCGCGGAGATCGAGCAGGTCGGCAAGTTCCTGGCGGCGGCCGGGCTGCTGGGTGCCGGCACGGAACGGCACTGACGGCGTAGTCACGGTGCGGTCCGGCGTCGGCGATCCGGCGCCGGATCCGCCCGTCGAACACGTCGAGCACCAGGGTGTGCAGCACCCGGCCGTCCCGGTCACGGAAGACCGCGCCGGCTCACAGGTCACCTCGACCAGGGCCAGCCGGGAGCCCCGGAACCGACCGGCACCGACGGCGTGGTCACGGTGCGGTCCGGGGGGTGCGGCGTGCCTGTTGCAGTTCGCGGTGGACCGCCCAGGCGTCCGCGACCGGGCCCACGTGCCCGAGCTTGTCGGGGTTGACCACCAGGCGGATCGCCTGGATCCGCCCGTCGAGCACGTCGAGCACCAGGATGTGCAGCACCCGGCCGTCCCGGTCACGGAAGACCGCGCCCGGCTGGCCGTTCACCTGGTGCGGCTCGCAGGTCACGTCGACCAGGGCCAGCCGGGGGAAGACGGCGGCGAGCAGCCGGGCCACGTGGTCGGCGCCCAGGACGGTCCGGGCCAGCTGCGGGGCCTTGCCGCCGCCGTCGCCGACCATCGCCACATCGGCGGCGAGCAGGTCCCGCAGTCCGGTGACGTCGCCTTCGCGCAGGGCGTCGAAGAACCGCGACGCCAGTTCCTCCCGCTCGGTGCGGTCCGCCTCGAAGCGGGGCCGGCCCTCGGTCATGTGGCGCCGGGCCCGTACCGCCAGCTGGCGGCAGGCCGCCTCCGAGCGCCCCACCGTCGAGGCGACCTCGGGGAAGCCGAAGTCGAACACCTCGCGCAGCACGAACACCGCACGCTCCAGCGGGCTGAGCCGTTCCAGGAGGAGCAGGGCCGCCATCGACACCGAGTCGGCCAGCTCCGCCGACCGCGCCGGATCCTCGTAGGGGTCGGCGAGCAGCGGCTCCGGGAACCACGGTCCGACGTAGGCCTCCCGCCGGACCCGGGCCGAGCGCAGCACGTCGATGGAGAGCCGGGTCACCGTGGCGGAGAGGAAGGCCCTGACGGACCTGGGCTCGGTGGGCGAGGCGGCGTAGCGCAGCCAGGTCTCCTGGACGGCGTCCTCGGCCTCGCTCACGCTGCCCAGGATCCGGTAGGCGATCGAGAACAGCAGGGGCCGCAGCTCCTGGAACTCCTCGGTCCTGCTCATCGGAAGCGCCCCCATGCGATGAATGCGGCCAGTGCGAGATAGGCGAGGTTCAGCAGCACGAACGCGGACTCGCCGCGCCGGCCGTGAGTGATCATCGCACCGGTCATCAGCAGCATCCAGCAGACGGCGGTGACCGGCACCAGCACCGGTGCGATGCCGAGCGCGGCCGGCAGGACCAGGCCCGCCGCGGCCAGCAGCTCCAGCACGCCGAGGGTCTTCACGAAGCCGGCGCCGGCGTCCCCCGTCCATCCCCCGCCGTGCACGGCGGCCAGTCTCTCCCGCGGCACGAACGTCTTGGTGACGCCGCCGAGCAGGGCCACCGCGGCCAGCAGTCCGGCGGCGATCCACAGTGCGAGGTTCATCGTCCACTCCGTGATCGAGGAAGGTGTGCACCCCTACGACGAGACGGCCGCCCGCGGCTGTGACACCTGCGGCAGGCGGAGCCGGCGGAACTCCAGCGACTCGTAGGGGCCGTGGACGCCGGTCTCGTAGAGGACGCCGATCGTGCCGGGGGCGAGCCGGACCAGGTCGGAGTAGGCGGCCGGGCGGTCCGAGAGGACGCGGAGCCGGGTGAAGGTGCGGCCGGTGTCCGGGCCGGCCCACAGGGCCAGGGCGCGGCGCGCGGTCGGCACGGAGGGCGCGGAGAACAGCAGGGGCGCGCCCGGGCCGCCGGCGTCCAGGACGCTGCCCTGGACCACGGGGACGGCGTTCAGGGCCGGCTGGACGGTGAAGGGGCGGTCCAGGGTGCGTCCGCCGTCGCGGGAGGTGGCGTCGAGGCGGTTGCCGGGGGCGGTGCCGTTCTGGTCGCGGGCGCTGAAGTAGACGCGGCCGTCGGGGAGCTGGGCGGCACCGGTCTCGTTGGTGTTGGTCCGGCCGTCGTAGGTGTCGTCCACGAAGCCCAGGTGCCAGGTGCGGCCGAGGTCGTCGCTGTAGAGGGCGTGGCCGCCGTAGTACCTGGCCTCCTGGCCGGTGTCGCGGGAGCCGGGGGGCGGGGCCGCGGAGTGGTCGGCGGGGACGAGGAGTCGGCTGGGGGTGCCCCCTCCGGGGGAGTGCGGGCCACCGGTGAGCGCGAGCGCGTGGCCGGGACCGGTGGCGTACCAGCGCCAGCCCGGCCGTCTCACCTGGGCGGTGATGTCCCGCGGGGCGGTGAAGTGCCGGCCGTCGTCCGCGCTGCGCTGCACGAAGACCCGGCGGCCCTGTCCCGGGCCGGCCTCGCCGCGCATGATCTGGGCCTCGGTCACGGTCCCGCTGTTGGCGCAGGTCACCAGGACGATCAGGCCGGTGCGCGGGTCGACGACGGGCGCCGGGTTGCCCCGGGTGCGCCCCTGCCCGGCGGCCACCACGGTGAGCGGACCCCAGGTGCAGCCGCCGTCGGTGGAGCGGCGCAGGACGACGTCGATGTCACCGCTGTCGGCGGGCCCGGACCGGCGGCCCTCGGCGAAGGCCAGGACGGTGCCCTGCCTGCTGGTGACCACGGCCGGGATGCGGTAGACGGCGTAGCCGCCCTGCCCGGCGGCGTACGGCACGGAGGAGGCGCAGCCGCCGGGCGCGGCGTGCGCGGGCAGCCGGGCGGTGAGCGAGGTGAGGAGCGCCAGGCAGGCGAGGAGGGAGCGGCTGCGCGGGGTCACCCCCTGATGCTCCCCGTATCCACCGGGGCGGTCTTACTCCGTCCGGGTGGGTCAGGACGGGGTCCGGGCGGCGGCCAGCAGGCGGGTCACGTCGTCGGAGCAGATGGTGAGGGCCGCGCCGACGGTGGTGAGGGCGTCGCGTTCGGCGGGGGTGTAGGGGCCGTCGGCGAGTGCGATGCGGGCGGCCTGGAGGAGCAGGGACTCGCGGCCGGCCGGGGCAAGGTGGGGGGCCAGCGGGTCCAGGGCCTCGTGCAGCTCTATGGTCAGCCCGGCCCCGCACGGCTGCTCGAAGTACCGGCCGGTGTCGGCGGCGAGGGCCTCGACCAGGGCGGCCAGCTGGTCCTCGGTGCAGTCGGCGAAACCGGCGGCGCGGACCGTGGCGGCGGCCGTCTCCAGGGCCGTACGGGAACCGGCGCCGCCCGCGGCGAGCACGGCGAGGGCGACGGTGTGCACGGCGTCGCGGAGCATGGCGGAGAAGCGGCGGGTGGTGGGGTGGTCCAGCACCTCGGTGCCGAAGTGGTGTCCGCAGGCCGCGCACTCCACCACCGGTCCGGCCGCCCCGCGCGGCAGCACGGGCACGCCGAGCAGGGTGAGCCGGCGCCTTCCGCTGAGCCGCTGGTAGTTGCGGTCGCCGCCGCAGCCGGGGCAGAAGAACTCGCCGTCTCCCACGGGTGTCCATGCGGTGCGGGTGCCCAGGATGCGCACAGCCCTGGCGGCACGGCCGTCTCGTCCCCGTACTGGCAGCACGTCGCACCTCCGTAACCGCACGGCAGCATCGCCGCGCTGGCGTGATGTTAGCCACATCACCGAGGCGGAGTCAGTACCCCGTAAGAGACCTTTCCGTGACCTGAGGGGCGCGATGGCCGATAAGTGACGGCGCCCTGACCGCCGTACGCAGCGGTCAGGGCGCCGAAAGAGCCGGTCGGACGGGGTCAGCGGGCCGCGCGGTTCACCGCGGAGACGACCGCCTTCAGCGACGCACGCGTCGTGTTCGCGTCGATGCCGATTCCCCACAGAACCTTGCCGTCGATCGCACATTCGATGTAGGAGGCGGCCTGCGCGGAGGCGCCCTCGCTCATCGTGTGCTCCTGGTAGTCCAGCAGGCGAACGTCGATGCCGATGGACTGCAGGGCGTCGAAGAAGGCCGAGATCGGACCGTTGCCGGAGCCGGTCAGGACGGTGTCCTCGCCGTCGACGGTGGCCTCGACGGTCAGGGTGTCCACGCCGTCGGTGTCGGTGGTCGACTGGCCGGTCCTGACCTGGATGCGGCCCCAGGGGTTGTCCGGATTCGGCAGGTACTCGTCCTGGAAGACCGCCCAGATCTCCTTCGGCGTGATCTCGCCGCCCTCGGCGTCGGTCTTGGCCTGGATGAGCCTCGAGAACTCGATCTGCATCCGGCGCGGCAGGTCCAGCTTGTGGTCGTTCTTCAGGACGTAGGAGATACCGCCCTTGCCGGACTGCGAGTTGACCCGGATGACGGCCTCGTAGGACCGGCCGACGTCCTTCGGGTCGATCGGCAGGTACGGCACCGCCCACTCGATGTCGTCGACCGTGACGCCCTTGGCCTTGGCGTCGGCCTCCATGGCGTCGAAGCCCTTCTTGATGGCGTCCTGGTGGGAGCCGGAGAAGGACGTGTAGACCAGGTCGCCCACGTACGGGTGGCGCGGGTGGACCTCCATCTGGTTGCAGTACTCCCACGTGCGACGGATCTCGTCGATGTCGGAGAAGTCGATCTGCGGGTCGACGCCCTGCGAGAACAGGTTCATGCCCAGGGTGACCAGGTCGACGTTGCCGGTGCGCTCGCCCTGCCCGAACAGGCAGCCCTCGACACGGTCGGCGCCGGCCATCAGGGCCAGCTCGGCGGCGGCGACGGCCGTACCGCGGTCGTTGTGCGGGTGGACGGACAGGCAGACGTACTCACGGCGGGTCAGGTTGCGGTGCATCCACTCGAAGCGGTCCGCGTGCGTGGACGGCGTCGAACGCTCCACGGTGGCGGGCAGGTTGAGGATGATCTCGCGGCCCGGGCCGGGCTGCCAGACGTCCATGACCGCCTCGCAGACCTCCAGCGCGAAGTCCAGCTCGGTGTCGGTGAAGATCTCCGGCGAGTACTGGTAGCCGAACTCGGTCTCCGGGCCCAGCAGCTTCTCGGCGTACTCCATCACCAGGCGGGTGCCGTCGACGGCGATCTGCTTGATGTCGTCCTTGGAGCCGCGGAAGACGACCCGGCGGAAGACCGGGGCCGTGGCGTTGTACAGGTGGACGGTCGCGCGCCGGGCGCCCTTCAGCGACTCCACGGTCCGCTCGATCAGGTCCTCGCGGGCCTGGGTCAGGACGGAGATCGTCACGTCCTCGGGGATCGCGCCCTCTTCCTCGATGATCGAGCGCACGAAGTCGAAGTCGGTCTGGCCGGAGGCGGGGAAGCCGACCTCGATCTCCTTGTAGCCCATCTTGACCAGCTGGTCGAACATGCGCCGCTTGCGCTCGGGCGACATGGGGTCGATCAGGGCCTGGTTGCCGTCGCGCAGGTCGGTGGAGAGCCAGCGGGGGGCGGCGGTGACGCGCCGGTCCGGCCAGGTGCGGTCCGGGATGTCGACCTGCTCGTAGCGGCCGTACTTGTGGATCGGCATGGGGCTGGGCTGCTGGCGGTTGGCCATGATGGCGTGGGCTCCTCAGGATGTCCGGATATCCGAGTGGACGGCCGACGACGCAACGCCGAGCTCCGCGGGGAGGGAGTCGGCCTCGACTACAGGCCCTCGCCGCGGCAGCTAAGAAGAAGCAGCCAGAAACGCATGATGCTCCGCAGCCTAGCCGAGCCGTTCCCGGTGCGCGGGCCTGTCCCAGTATGCGGGACCGTGCGGCAAAACAGGACAAAAAGTGCGCTGCACCACATCGACGTAGCACACCGTCACGGACCGTCGCGCTCCCTGTCCGGGTATTTCACCAATCATGGTGGCAGGTAGTGACACGGGCGTCACACAGTGCAAATGTGCCGGGCATGACGACCTACGGGGGCTCCCAGCCCGTCTTCTGCACGATCGTGCCGCCGCACGTCCTCGACAAGCTCGCCCGCAACGAGGACCCCGCGCTCTCCGGCCCGGCCCGCCGATCCCTGGAGCACGACGCCTACCAGCGCACCAAGCGCCGCCTGACCACGGTGATCGGTGCGCCCGCCGTCGCCCCGCCCGCGGGTGCCGACGCCGACCAGCCGCACCGCACGGTCTACGACGCCGAGCACGCCCAGGACCTGCCCGGCACCAAGGTCCGCGAGGAGGGCTCCGAGCCCGGCCCGGACGCCTCGGCCAACCGTGCCTACGCGGGCCTGGGCGCCACCTTCGAGCTGTACCTGACGGCGTACGGCCGGCACTCCATCGACGACAACGGGCTGCCGCTCGACGCCACCGTGCACTTCGGCGAGAACTACGACAACGCCTTCTGGAACGGCGAGCAGATGGTGTTCGGCGACGGCGACGGCGAGATCTTCCTCGACTTCACCATCCCGGTCGACGTCATCGGGCACGAGCTGACCCACGGCGTCACCCAGCACACCGCCAACCTGACCTACTTCGGGCAGCCCGGCGCGCTCAACGAGTCGCTCTCCGACGTGTTCGGCTCGCTGATCAAGCAGTACACGCTGGGCCAGACCGCCACCGAGGCCGACTGGCTGATCGGCGCCGGGCTCCTCGCCCCGCGCGTCACCGGCACCGCCCTGCGCTCGATGAAGGCCCCCGGCACGGCGTACGACGACGACGTCCTCGGCAAGGACCCGCAGCCGGCGAAGATGGAGGACTACGTCCGCACCGGCCGCGACAACGGCGGGGTGCACATCAACTCCGGCATCCCGAACCACGCCTTCTACCTGGCCGCCACCGCCCTCGGCGGCTACGCCTGGGAGAAGGCCGGTCAGGTCTGGTACGACGTGCTCACCGGCGGCGAGCTGAAGGAGGACGCCCTCTTCGCCGACTTCGCCACGCTGACGGTGAAGGCGGCCCGGGAGCGGTACGGCGCCGGCGGCGAACTCCAGGCCGTGCAGAAGGCGTGGGAACAGGTCGGGGTGCGGACGCTGTAGTTCCGTACTACACAGAGACCCATGCGTATTCGAGTGCGGCGCACGGGCGGTTTCGCGGGAATCGAGCGCCGGGCCGAGGTGGACACCTCGGGCCGGCCCGACGCCCCCGAGTGGCAGACCCTGGCCGAACGCGTCCTGGCGGCCGGCCGGAGCACGCCTCCGGCCGGCGTCCCGGACGGCTTCGGCTACGAGATCACGGTGGACGGCCGCACGGTGTACGCGGCCGATCCCCGACTCACCGAGGACGAACGGGAGTTGGTGTCACGGCTGTTGAAGGAGGGGGCGTAGGGGCCGGTTCGCGCCGGGGCGTTGACTTCCGTTACCGGGGGTAAGGATGATCCGGCCATGGCGACTGACGCAGGCACTGCGATCCCCCGGTTCCCGCCCGGCTTCCTGTGGGGCGTGTCGACCTCGGCCCACCAGATCGAGGGGGCGGCCGGGGAACGGCAACCGTCCGTCTGGGACGTGTTCACGGCCGAGCCCGGGCGGGTGAAGGACGGCTCGACGGCGGCGGTGGCCTGCGACCACTACCACCGCTACCCCGAGGACGTGGCCCTCCTGGCCGGCCTCGGCGTGGACGCCTACCGCTTCTCGGTCTCCTGGCCCCGGGTGAACTCCCCCGGCGGCCTGGACTTCTACGACCGCCTGGTGGACGAGCTGTGCGCGGCGGGCGTCCGGCCCGTCCCGACCCTCTTCCACTGGGACCTGCCGGCACACCTGGACTGGCTGGACCGGGACACGGCGGCCCGCTTCGCCGACCACGTGGCAGTGGTCGCGGACCGGCTCGGCGACCGGGTGCACAAGTGGATCACCCTCAACGAGCCGGCGGAACACACCCTGCTGGGACACGCCCTGGGCGCCCACGCCCCCGGCCGGCACCTGCTCTTCGACGCGCTCCCGGTCGCCCACCACCAGCTGCTGGCCCACGGACTGGCCGTACGGGCGCTGCGCGCGGCCGGCGCCCGTGACATCGGCATCGCCAACTCCCACGGCCCGACCTGGCCCGCCTCGCCGGAGCAGGCGGACCTGGAGGCGGCCGGCTTCTACGACCTGCTGCTGAACCGCCTGTTCGCCGAGCCGGTCATCCTGGGCGCCTACCCCGAGGGCATGGGCGACCTGATGCCGGGGGACGTCGAGTCCGACCTGAAGGTGATCGCCGAGCCGGTCGACTGGTACGGCGTGAACTACTACGCCCCGACGCGGGTGGGCGCCCCGCAGGGCACCGCGACCGAGTTCGGCGGACTGACGATGCCGGCCGAACTGCCCTTCTCGGTGCGGGAGATCGAGGGCCGGCCGGTGACCGACTTCGGCTGGCCGGTCGTCCCCGAGGGGCTGACGGAACTGCTCACCGGCTTCCGCGAGCGGTACGGCGACCGGCTCCCGCCCGTCGTCATCACCGAGAACGGCTGCTCCTACGAGGGCGTCGACGACCAGGACCGGATCGCCTACCTGGACGGCCACATCCGCGCCCTGTACCGGGCGGTCGAGGCCGGCGTCGACGTGCGCGGCTACTTCGTGTGGTCCCTGCTGGACAACTTCGAGTGGGCCGAGGGCTACGCCCGCCGGTTCGGCCTGGTGCACGTCGACTACGCCACGCTGGAGCGCACGCCCAAGGCCTCCTACCACTGGTTCCGGGAGCTGCTGCGGGCGCAGGGATGACCACCGTCCGCCCATCGGCCGCCGCCCTCGCCGAGCCGGTCGAACCGGTCGGCCGGGGCTGGACGGCGTCGCTGGCGCTGGCCAACGGGGCGATCTGGGTGGGCTGGTTCGGCCCGCTGCAGATCCTGCTCGCGGCCCAGGCGAAGGACTTCGCGCCCGGCTCCGGGATGTCGAAGGAGACGCTGCTGGCGTGGGTGACGGGCGCCGGCGCGGTGGTCTCGCTGCTCGCGAACCCGCTCTTCGGCGCCCTGTCCGACCGGACGACCGCCCGCCGGGGCCGCCGTACCCCGTGGATCGTGGCCGGGTCGGCCGGCGGTGCGCTGTCGTTGCTGCTGCTCGCGGGCGCGGGCGGGGTGTGGTCGATGGCGGCGGGCTGGTGCCTGGCGCAGCTCACCCTGAACGCGGCCTTCGCGGCGGTCACGGCGGCCGTCCCGGACCGGGTGCCGCGGGGCCGGCGGGGTGCGGTGGGCGGCTGGCTGGGCGCGGCCCAGATCCTGGGCGTGGTCGGCGGGACGGGCCTGGCCACGGCGGCGGGCGGGACCGGGGCCGGGTATGCGGCGTGCGCGGTGTTCACCGTCGTGGGGGTGGCGCCGTACGTCCTGCGCCACGCGGACCTGCGGCTGGCACGGGAGGACCGGCCGCCGTGGTCCTGGCGGGGGTTCCTCGCCGGGTTCTGGCTGAGCCCGCGCCGGCATCCCGACCTGGGCTGGGCCTGGCTGACCCGCTTCCTGATCAACCTCGGCAACTCCCTGGTCCTGCTGTACCTCCTGTACTACCTGCGCGACGGCCTGCACCGCTCCGACCCCGAGCAGGGCGTGCTGATCCTGACGGCCGTCAACGGCCTGACGCTGCTGGCGACCGTCGTGGCCGGCGGGGTGTGGTCGGACCGGGTGGGCCGGCGCAAGCCGTTCGTGGTCTGGTCGGGCGTGCTGATGGCTCTCGCCACGGCGGTCCTGTCCGGCTGGCAGACCTGGCCGGGCGCGATCGTGGCGGCGGCCGTGCTCGGGGTGGGCTTCGGGGTCTTCACGTCCGTCGACTTCGCGCTGATGACGGACGTCCTGCCGACGGCACTGGACCGGGGCAAGGACCTCGGCGTGCTCAACGTGGCCAACGCCCTCCCCCAGGTCGCCGCCCCCGCCGTGGCGGCACCGATCGTCACCCACCTCGGCGGCTACCGGGTGCTGTACCTGGTGGCGGCGGCGATCGGGCTGGGCGGGGCGGTGCTGGTGGGGCGGATCCGCGGGGTGGAGTGACCCTCACAGGGCGCCGGCGTCGCGGGCGCTCCACAGGGTGGGGAAGTACGGCCGGTAGCCCAGTTCGCGGCGGATGCGGTCGGTGGAGGCGATGCCGTACCAGGGGTCGGGGTCGGGGCCGTCCGCCGGCGGTTCCAGGCCGAGGACCTGGTGCAGTTCCAGGACGCTGACCGTGGCGTCGTCGGCGATGTTGTAGGCGCGGCCGGCGGCACCGGGCGCGTGCAGCAGGCGCAGCAGGCCCTGCGCGGCGTCCGCGACGTGCACGAGCTGGAACACGCGCTTGGTGGCGGGCCATCCGGCGATCTGCCGGGAGGCGTTGGCCAGGTGCGGGTCGCCCTCGCCGTAGACGAAGGCGAGGCGGCCTATCCGGACGTCCAGCCCGTCCAGGGCGAGCAGCCCGCGTTCGGCCTCCAGCTTGGACTCCGGGTACGTCATCCACAGCGGACCGCCCGGCACGGCCGGGTCGTCCTCGACGTGCGGCCGGCCGCGTCCGGCGCCGTACACCAGGATGGTGCTGGTCTGCACGAACCGCCGTACGCCCGCGGCGGCGGCCGCCCGGCCCAGCTCCAGGGCGGCGTCGCGGTTGACGGCCCGCATCTCCTCGTCGGGCACGCCCCGGAAGGCGGCCGCGATGTTGACGACGGCGTCCACTCCGGCGAGCGCCTTGCCGAGGACGTCGGAGTCGCGCAGGTCGCCGACGACGACCTCGGCGCCGCGGTCGGCGAGGGCGGCGGCGCGGGACGCGTCGCGCACGATCACCCGGACCTGCTCGTCCGGCCGGGCCTGGGCGAGCAGCCGGGGGACGAAACCGCGTCCCACCTGTCCGGTGGCGCCGGTGACCAGGGTCAGCATGGTGGTGCTCCTCTCGATCGGAACCCGTTCGAATCCCGTTCGGGTCCGTGGGGTGCACCCAGCCTCGGCCGCGGGCCGGGGCGGCGGGAGAGACCTCCCGATCGGGGGATCGGCAGTCCCTGGATGAGCCGGCCGGGCTGCCCCACGCTTGAGGGGTGAACCGAGCCGAACTCGCCGACTTCCTGCGCCGCGGCCGCGCCCGGCTGGAACCGTCCGACGTGGGCCTCGCGCCCGGCGCCCGCCGTCGTACGCCCGGGCTGCGCCGGGAGGAGGTGGCGTCGCTGGCCGGGATGTCGGTCGACTACTACACCCGGCTGGAGCAGCGCCGGGGCCCGCGGCCGTCCCGCCAGATGCTGACGGCGCTGGCGCGTGCGCTGCGCCTGACCGACGACGAACGCGATCACCTGTTCCACCTGGTGGGCGAGGAGCCGCCGCGCCGGGACGCGGCCTCGGGCCATGTCCGGCCCGGCCTGCTGCTGGTCCTGGACCGGCTGTACGACTCACCCGCGCAGGTGGTCACGGACTGCGGCGAGGTGCTGGCGCAGAACGCGCTGGCCAAGGCGCTGGTGGGGGACGCGTCCGCCCGCCCGCCGCGCGAGCGGAACCTGACCCGGCGGTTCTTCCTGGACCCCACGGCCCGCGCCCTCTTCCCGCCCGAGGATCTCCCTGCCCACGCCCGGGACCACGTGGCCAACCTCCGCGCGGTGGCCGCGGCCCGCCCCGACGACCCGGGACCGGCGGCTCTGGTGGCCGAACTCCGCGCCGCGAGCCAGGAGTTCGCCCGGCTCTGGGAGGAACACGAGGTGTCCCTGCGCCGCCCACGCGTGAAGCGCTTCCTGCACCCGGTGGTGGGCCTGCTGGAGCTGGAGTGCGAGGTCCTGCTGAGCCACCAGAGCCACCATCACCTCATCATCCACACGGCCCGCCCCGGCACCGAGTCGCACGACAGGCTCCAGCTGCTGAGGGTGGTGGGCCTGCAGGACCTGACCCCACAGGACGCCCCCGGCTAGAACCCCAGCCGGCGCAGCTGCTTCGGGTCCCGCTGCCAGTCCTTGGCGACCTTCACGTGCAGGTCCAGGAAGACGGGCGTGCCCAGGAGTGCCTCGATGTGCTTGCGGGACTTGATGCCGACCTCCTTCAGGCGCTTGCCCTTGGGGCCGATGATGATGCCCTTCTGGCTGGGGCGCTCGATGTAGACGTTGGCGTGGATGTCCAGCAGCGGCTTGTCCGCCGGCCGGTCCTCACGCGGCAGCATCTCCTCCACGACCACCGCGATGGAGTGCGGCAGCTCGTCGCGGACACCCTCCAGCGCCGCCTCGCGGATGAGTTCCGCGATCATGACCTGCTCGGGCTCGTCGGTGAGGTCGCCCTCGGGGTAGAGCGCCGGGCCCTCGGGCAGCATGGGGATCAGCAGGTCCGCCAGCAGGTCGACCTGCTTGTTCGCGGTCGCCGACACCGGGACGATCTGCGCCCACTCGATGCCCAGCTCCTTGCCCAGCTGGTCGATCGCGATCAGCTGCTCGGCCAGGGTCTTGGAGTCGACCAGGTCGGTCTTGGTGACGATGGCGACCTTCGGGGACTTGCGGATCCCGGCCAGCTCCTTGGCGATGAAGCGGTCGCCGGGCCCGATCTTCTCGTTCGCCGGCAGGCAGAAGCCGATCACGTCGACCTCCGCCCACGTCGTCCGCACGACGTCGTTGAGCCGCTCGCCGAGCAGCGTGCGCGGCTTGTGCAGTCCCGGCGTGTCCACCAGGATCAGCTGGGCGTCCGGCCGGTGCACGATCCCGCGCACGGTGTGCCGGGTCGTCTGCGGCTGGTTGGCGGTGATCGCCACCTTCTGCCCGACCAGAGCGTTCGTGAGGGTGGACTTGCCCGCGTTGGGGCGGCCCACGAAGCAGGCGAAGCCGGCGCGGTGGGCGGCCTCGGCCGGCTGCTCGGAAGACTGGGTACGAACACTCATGGCGTTCATTGTCCCTGATCCACGAGGCTCCGCCGTACCGCCCCGGCACACTGCCCCTCCCGGTGAGATTCCGGAAACCCGCCCGCAACGAAACGTCACGGAAACACACCCGTACGCGACCGGAAACGCACACCGGTGACCCTCTGACGCAGCCCCCACACCGTTGGAGACGCCCGTGACCCTCGCCGCCGCCCATGTGAACACCGGCGACACCGCCTGGCTGCTCGCCGCGACCGCCCTCGTCCTGCTGATGACCCCGGGCCTGGCCCTGTTCTACGGCGGCATGGTCCGCACGAAGAGCGTCCTCAACATGCTGATGATGAGCTTCGTGTCGATCGCCCTGGTCACGGTCGTCTGGCTGGCGGCCGGCTACTCCCTCGCGTTCGGCGACGACATCGGCGGCGGGCTGCTCGGCGGCCTGGAGCACGCCGGCATGCGCGGCCTCGGCCCGGCCGACGTCCACGGCACGGTCCCCACCGTCCTCTTCGCCACCTTCCAGCTGACCTTCGCGATCATCACGGCCGCGCTGGTCAGCGGCGCGGTCGCCGACCGCACGAAGTTCTCGGCATGGCTGGTCTTCGTACCGCTGTGGACGCTCCTCGTATACGTTCCGGTCACCCACTGGGTGTGGGGCCCGGGTGGCTGGATCCTCGACGGACTCGGCGCCCTGGACTTCGCGGGCGGTCTGCCCGTCGAGATCACTTCCGGCGCCTCCGGACTGGCGCTCTGCCTCGTCCTCGGCCCCCGCCTGGGCTTCAAGAAGGACGCCATGCGTCCGCACAACCTGCCCATGGTGGTCCTCGGCGCCGGTCTGCTCTGGTTCGGCTGGTTCGGCTTCAACGCCGGCTCCGCGCTCGGCGCGAACGGCCTCGCCGCCGCCGCGTTCCTCAACACGCTCGCCGCCGGCTGCACCGGCCTGCTCGGCTGGCTCTTCGTCGAGCAGAAGCGCGACGGCCACCCGACCACCCTGGGCGCGGCCTCCGGCGCGGTGGCCGGCCTGGTCGCGATCACCCCGTCCTGCGGCACGGTCTCCCTGCTCGGCGCCCTGGTCGTGGGCCTCGCCGCCGGTGTCGTGTGCAGTTACGCGGTGAGCTGGAAGTTCAAGCTGAACTACGACGACTCCCTGGACGTCGTCGGCGTCCACCTGGTCGGCGGCGTCATCGGCACCCTGCTGATCGGCCTGTTCGCCGAGAGGGCGATGACCGGCGGCACGGAGGGCCTCCTCTACGGCGGCGGGCTCGCCCCGCTCGGCAGGCAGCTGCTGGCCGTGGTGGTCGTGGCCGGGTACGCCTTCGGGGTGACGTACGGCCTCGGCAAGCTGCTCGACAAGGCGCTGGGCTTCCGGGCGAGCGAGGAGCAGGAGCACACCGGCCTGGACCTTACGGTGCACGCCGAGACCGCATACGATCACGGCGTCCTGGGCCACGGCGCCCCGGTCAGCTCGTCCGTCCTCTCCTCCGCCCAGAAGGTCAAGTCCCAGGCATGAAGCTCATCACCGCGATCGTCAAGCCGTACCGTCTGGACGAGGTCAAGACCGCCCTGCAGGAGCTGGGGGTGCACGGTCTGACCGTGACCGAGGCGAGCGGCTACGGCCGGCAGCGCGGCCACACCGAGGTGTACCGGGGGGCCGAGTACCGGGTCGACCTGGTGCCGAAGGTACGCATCGAGGTCGTGGTGGAGGACGCCGCCGCCGACGACGTGATCGACGCGATCGTCAGGGCCGCGCAGACGGGGAAGATCGGGGACGGAAAGGTGTGGTCCGTTCCCGTGGAGACGGTCGTCCGGGTGCGGACCGGCGAGCGCGGACCCGACGCGCTCTGACCAGCAGCGCCCCGGTCAGCACGCCGCCGGCGAACACCAGCGTCACCACGAGCCAGGGCAGCGCGAGGAAGCCGGCGCTCGCCGACTCCCGGGTGTCCTCGGCGCGCGCGGTGAGCGTCACGTCCGCCTGGTCGAACTGGGGCGCCCCGCGCCAGGTCTCGGTGAGCCGCACCCGCTGCCCCGGCAGCAGTTCGGCGGGCACCCGGGTCAGCTCCCGGTCGAGCAGCGTGCGGCCGAACAGTCCGCGCGCCTTCAGCTCCACCTTGGGGCCGAGGGTGACGTTCCCGGTGTTGCGCAGGGTGTAGGAGACGGTGGCCGTGCTGTCGCCGAGGCCCGGGACCAGCGGCTGGTGGTGGCTGATCCGCAGGTGCTCGACGGCGAGCGCGGGCAGTGCGGGTCCGCCGACCCGGAGGTAGACGCGGGCGCCGACGGCTCGCCGGACACCGAGGGCCAGCTTGCCGCCGCCCGGGTCGACCCGCTCGTCGAGCGCGACGATGGCACCCGGGTGGTCGCCGGGTTCGGCACCCTCGGGCACCCGCAGAGTGAAGGGCACGGTGACGGTCCGGTGCCCCGGCACGGTGATCCGGGGCGTGGCGGGTCTGGCCCAGGCACCGACCCCGCGCATGCGTTCCCCGGCGGTGCGCACGGCGAATCCGCCGTCCCGGGCGGTGTTGTAGGCGTCGGCCGCGTACAGCCGGAAGGTGAGCGGCCGGCCGGTCCTGTTCCGCACGGCGACCTTGTCGGTGAGGGTCTGGCCGGGTTCGGCGGAGAGGGTGAAGTAGGGCCGCGCGGCGATCTTCGAGGCGACCGGGTAGACGGACCAGCTGCCGTTGTCGGCGGCGTGCGCCGGGCCCGCCGGCAGACCGGGCAGGCCGAGGAGAGTGAGCAGGCTCAGGAGGAGGACGTGCGGCTTGCGCATGGGTGCGGACCCCCACGGACGAGGGACAGGGGAACGGGCGGGTGCGGACGCCCGTACGCTCAGGTGAGCGTCAGCGTGAGCACGCCGGAGTACGCGCCGGGCGGCGTGAACGCCGGTACGTCCAGGGAGAGCCGGGCGTCCACGGTGAACTCGCCGCCGGTGAGCGTGCCGTTGGCGGTGGAGGCGAGGGTCGCGCCCGCGCTGCCCACGGTGCCCGCCGAACCGGCCTTGCAGGTGCTGGGGCTGCCCGCCTTGGTCGCGCAGGCCGGCGTCCAGCTCAGCCGGCCTGCGTCGATCTTGGCGCCAGGGCCGGTGAAGTCGGTGACCTTGCCGGTCAGGGACCAGCCCGCGGGCCCGCCGCGGAAGTCCTTGACGGTCACCGTGTTCAGGCTGCCGGTGGAGGCCCCGCCCTGGCCGAAGTCGACGCCCGACAGGGCGACGGAGTCCCCGGCCTGGGACATGGACAGGGTGCCCGCCTTGACGGTGGTGGTCAGCTTCTGGCTGCCGGCCGGGACGGGCGTGTTGTCGTTGACGACGTAGGCCGCGGGCCCGGCGCCCTTGTCCGGGTTCCAGGAGGCGCCCTCGTAGGCCACGATCCCGGTCGTCGTCCTGTCGTTGACGACGAGGGAGCCGCTGAAGGAGCCCTGGGCGTTCGCGGTCACGGTCGCGGTGTCCGCGGTCTGCTTGTCGCCGGCCCGCCCGGCCAGGGTGACGGTCGCGCCCGGCGTGAAGTTCGTCCCGCTCACGGTGACACCCGCTCCGACGTCACCGGAGGCAGAACCGAGCGAGATGGCGCGGGTGTTGGCCGGGGTGCCGTCGGTCGCGGTGACGGTCTGCGAGACCGGGGCGGGCGGGGTGATGACCGTGCACGGGGTGTCCAGCTCCAGGATGTAGCTGGTGTGGATGGTGTAGTCGCCGGGCGAGAGAGTGATCTGCCCGGCCTTGGTGACGGTGAAGGTGCCGGTCATGGAGAAGGACGGGAAGGCGGCCTTCCCCGGCACCGGCGGATTCTTCTTCGGCCCGGCGACGGTGATGTCACCGCTCTGGGCGCCGCCGAGGGTGACCTTGCCGGTCGGGGTCATGATGTCGGCCGGCAGGGCCAGGTCGGTGGGGTTGCTGGCGGCGGCCGTGACCACGGTGTAGGTCACGGTGACCGTGTCGCCGACCTTCGGACTGGTCTTGTCCACCGAGACGTTGGCGGTGGTGGTGCCGTCGATCGGCGGGATGCCCGCGACGGCCGGCGGAATGCAGTGCGTGGCGAAGTCCACGTTCGCGCCGGCGGCGCCGGCCGGACAGGCCAGCGCGCCGCCCGCGGTGACCGCGAGCGCGGTCGACCCGAGCAGTGACGCCCAGCGCCACCGTCGGGCTCTTCGGGGTGTCGGACCCATGGGCCCCCTCCTGAGGGTTGCGGGCGCAGCGGCTCATCTGCGCCGACAGGGGGCATTGATGTGGAGCGGGGGTGAGAAGTCAATGGAGATGCCGCAGAAATCTGACGGATCATCAGTTTCTGCGGCATCAGGGGTGGTTACGGCACGATCCGGAACGGATCGCTCAGCAGGGGCGTCAGCTGAAGACGAAGGGGCCGGGCGCCTGCTTGGCCGTGGCGGTACAGGTCACGGTGATCCCGAAGATGACCATCTTCAGCGAGCCGCCGTACGCCTCCAGGCTGTCGCCGGGGGCCACGGTGCCGGGCAGCGGGCCGACGGTGACCGCCGAGCCACTGGCCATCGCCGGGTTCTTCGTCCCGCTGAAGACGGTGGTGCCGCCGCTCGCCTTGACCATGGTGAGCGTGGAGGCGATCGAGTCCTGGGCCACCGCGACCGGCGTCTTGATCGCGGTGGAGGTGAGGGTGAGGGTGGCCGAGCCGCCGCTCTGGGTGGCGGTGAGCGTGGCCGTGCCGCCGCCGAAGATGCCGCAGTTCGCGGTGATGGTCGCCGACTGGGGAGTGACGGCGGCCGCGGTGGGCGCGAAGGCCAGTCCGGTGACCGCGAGGGCCCCGGCCGCCAGTGCCGCACCTGTTGCCGTGCGCTTGCCTCTCATGGGGATCCGCTTCCCTTCCCTGGTGGGGAGTGCATGGGGGGACGCCCGACGGACGGGAGGGCTGCGCAGGCAGGTGCGGGCACGTGCGCGGCGGTGCGGATCTGACGGTCCGTCGGACGGTACGGGACCATTGACGCGCGTCGGACCGGACCGCGGCAAGGTTGAATTTAGGCCGACCTGTTGTTCGGTCGGTTCAGGAGGCGGCGACGGTGGCCCGCACGGTGCCGTCGGGCGAGGCGAGCAGCACCGGTGTCCCGGCACCGCCCAGGTCGGCGACGGCGGCCAGGTCCTCGGCCGGCACCGACTCTGCCTCGCTCACCACGGCCGCCGCCTCCAGGGACGCGGCCCCCGACGCCACGGCCATGGCGACCGCCGTCCGCAACGCGCTCAGCTTCAGCGAGGCGAGTCCCACCGACCCGGCGACGTACGTCCGCCCGGTGTCGTCCCGTACGGCCGCCCCCTCGGGCACACCGTTGCGGGCCCGCGCGGAACGGGCCAGGGTGACGATCTTGCGGTCCTCGGGGTCAAGCGCGTTGCTCTCGGTCATGCCCCGAGCATACGAAGTCCTGCCCGCACCCCGGGCCCGCGCCCCACCGGCCGCGGCCGGCACCGGATCACGGCCGGTCCAGCCGCAGCCGCTCCGCCCTCGGCAGACCCGCGACGACGAGGTCGTACGAGTCCTCGATCAGCTCCCGCACCAGCCGGGCGGGGAGGCCGCCGTCCACGGTCACGGTGTTCCAGTGCCGTTTGTTCATGTGCCAGCCGGGGACGATCAGGCCCTCGTGCTCGGCGCGCAGCCGGAGCGCGTCCTCCGGGTCGCACTTGAGGTTCACCGTCAGGGGCCGCGCGTCCAGGTGCGTCAGGGCGAACATCTTGCCCAGCACCTTGAAGACCGAAATCTCCGGGCTGAACGGGAAGTCCTCCACGGCCGCGTTGAAGGACAGGCAGAAGGCGCGCAGCTCCTGGGGGGTCACTCGGCCTTCTCCTCCTCGGCGACGGGGACGGGGACCGGCTCCACCAGTACCGTGACGATCTTGTTGCGGCGGCCGGCGGCGGCCTCGGCCGTCAGCTTCAGCCGGCGTTCGTCGGGCAGTTCGACCTCGGCGGAGGCGCCGGCGATGGGGACGCGGCCGAGCGCCTTGGCGAGCAGTCCGCCGACGGTCTCCACGTCCTCGTCGTCGTACTCCTCCAGGCCGTACAGCTCGCCGAGGTCGGTGATGTCCAGGCGGGCCGTGACCCGGAAGCGGTCGTCGCCGAGGTTCTCCACGGGCGGGAGTTCCCGGTCGTACTCGTCGGTGATCTCACCGACGATCTCCTCCAGGATGTCCTCGATGGTGACGATGCCGGCGGTGCCGCCGTACTCGTCGATGACGACGGCGACGTGGTTGCGGTCCTTCTGCATCTCGCGCAGCAGGTCGCCGGCGTTCTTGGTGTCGGGCACGAACACGGCGGGGCGCATGGCCGTGGACACCAGGTCGCCCTCCGCCTCCCGGCTGATGTGCGTCTTGCGGACCAGGTCCTTCAGATACACGATCCCGACGATGTCGTCCTCGCTCTCGCCGGTGACCGGGATCCGGGAGAAACCGGAGCGCAGGGCGAGGGTGAGGGCCTGGCGGATGGTCTTGAAGCGCTCGATGGTGACGAGGTCGGTGCGCGGCACCATGACCTCGCGCACGAGGGTGTCGCCCAGCTCGAAGACCGAGTGCACCATCCGGCGCTCGTCGTCCTCGATCAGCGACTCCTTCTCCGCGAGGTCGACCAGCGCGCGCAGCTCGGCCTCGGAGGCGAACGGGCCGCGCCGGAAGCCCTTGCCGGGGGTGAGCGCGTTGCCGATGAGGATCAGCAGGGACGGGATCGGCCCCATGATCCGGGCCAGCGGCAGCAGCACGTACGCCGCCGCGGTCGCCGTGTTCAGCGGGTGCTGGCGGCCGATGGTGCGCGGGGAGACGCCGACGGCGACGTACGACACGAGCACCATGACGCCGATGGCGATCAGCAGGGCCTGCCAGGTGGCGAACTCCTGCAGGCAGGCGTAGGTCACCAGCGCCGCTGCGGCCATCTCGCAGGCCACGCGGACCAGCAGGGCCACGTTCAGGTAGCGGGTGGGGTCGGCGGCGATCTGGGCGAGCTTGGCGCCGCCCCGCCGGCCGGACTTCACGGCCTCCTCGGCGCGGAAGCTGGAGACGCGCGCGAGGCCCGCCTCCGCGCAGGCGGCGAGCCAGGCCACGACGACCAGCGCGATCGCGCCGACCACGATCTGCGGAGACATCCGGCCCGCTTACGAGACGGTCGGCGCCGGGGACGGCCCGGTCAGGCCGCGCTCGGCCCGCCACCCGTCCACGATGGCGGCCTGGAGGCCGAACATCTCGGCCTTCTCGTCGGGCTCCTCGTGGTCGTACCCGAGCAGGTGCAGCACGCCGTGGACGGTGAGCAGCTGGAGCTCCTCGTCCATGGAGTGCTGCGTGGGCGCCTCGGCCCCCTGCTTGGCGGCGACCTCCGGGCACAGCACGATGTCGCCGAGCAGCCCCTGCGGCGGCTCGTCGTCGTCCTTGGACGGCGGGCGCAGCTCGTCCATCGGGAACGACATGACATCGGTGGGGCCGGGCAGGTCCATCCACTGGATGTGCAGCTGCTCCATGGCGTCGGCGTCCACGACGATCACCGAGAGCTCGGAGAGCGGGTGGATGCGCATCCGCGCGAGCGCGTAGCGGGCGACGTCGAGGATCGCCTGCTCGTCTACCTCGGTGCCGGACTCGTTGTTGACGTCGATCGACATGGTCGTGCTGGTCTACTTCCCCTTGGTGCCCTTGGCGCCGGACTTGCCACGGCCGCCCTTGGGGCCGCCGTTCTCGGTGCCGTACTTGCTGTCGTACTGCTCGTACGCGTCGACGATACGGCCCACCAGCTTGTGCCGTACGACATCGTGGGACGACAGCCGGGAGAAGTGGACGTCCTCGACGCCCTCCAGGATCTCCTGCACCTGCCTCAGACCCGACTTCTGCCCGTTGGGCAGGTCGACCTGGGTGACGTCACCCGTGATCACGATCTTCGAGTCGAAGCCGAGGCGGGTGAGGAACATCTTCATCTGCTCGGGGCTCGTGTTCTGGGCCTCGTCCAGGATGATGAAGGCGTCGTTGAGCGTGCGGCCGCGCATGTAGGCGAGCGGCGCGACCTCGATCGTCCCGGCGGCCATCAGCCGGGGAATCGAGTCCGGGTCGATCATGTCGTGCAGCGCGTCGTACAGCGGGCGCAGGTACGGGTCGATCTTCTCGTAGAGCGTGCCGGGCAGGAAGCCGAGCCGCTCGCCCGCCTCCACCGCCGGACGGGTCAGGATGATCCGGTTGACCTGCTTGGACTGGAGGGCCTGCACGGCCTTGGCCATGGCCAGGTAGGTCTTGCCGGTACCGGCGGGGCCGATGCCGAAGACGATCGTGTGCTTGTCGATCGCGTCGACGTACCGCTTCTGGTTGAGGGTCTTGGGGCGGATGGTGCGACCGCGCGAGGACAGGATGTTCTGCGTCAGCACCTGCGCCGGGGTCTCCGACCCGTCGCTCGTCCCGTTGTCGCTCGCCTTGAGCATGGCGATCGAGCGTTCCACTGCGTCCTCCGTCATCGGCTGCCCGGTGCGGAGCACCAGCATCATCTCGTCGAACACGCGCGAGATCAGGGCGACGTCCCCCGGGTCGCCGACCGCGCTGATCTCATTGCCCCGGACGTGGATGTCGGCCGCCGGGAAGGCCCTCTCGATCACACGCAGGAGGGAGTCGCCGGAACCCAGCACCGTCACCATGGGGTGCTGGGCGGGGACGGTCAGCTGCGCTCTCGCCTGCTCCTGCGCGGGGGTGTGAGCTGTGGGTGTCTGTGTCATGGGCCGGCGCTGAAGGCCTGCGCTTCCTCCTCGTCACGGCCGCACGGCTGAGGGCGGCCTCGCATGTCCAGGGTACGACGGAGGGCTGACAACACCGTAGGGCTTTTCATACGACCGGTCCTCCCGGGCCGAAGCGTGGTCCGGTCGGGCGTCAGCCGGACCGGCGGAACCCGATGGTCGGCACGGCCCGCCGCAGCGGCCACGGCCGGTCCAGTTCCTCCGGAACCAGGCCCTCGAGGAACTCGTACCGCCGAAGAGCCGCAGGTGACTGCCCCGGCAGCGACTGCACGCGCCGCCACCACGCCCCGATCTCCGACCACCCCGGCGCCGACAGCGACCCCCCGAACTCCTGCACCGACAGCGCGGCGGTGAGCCCGGCGAAGGCCAGCCGGTCCGCCAGCGGCCACCCCGCCAGGGAGCCCGTCACGAACCCGGCGACGAAGACGTCCCCGGCCCCCGTCGGGTCCAGCGCCTCCACCGCGATCGCCGGCACCTCCGCCGTCTCCCCGGTCCGCCGGTCCACCGCGTACGCGCCCTCCGAGCCGAGCGTCACCACGGCCACCGGCACGTACTCGGTCAGGGCGTGCGCGGCCAGCCGCGGGCAGTCGGTACCGGTGTACCGCTTCGCCTCCTCCGCGTTGGGCAGGAACGCCTCGCAGTGCTCCAGGTCGGGCAGGCCGGACAGGTCCCACGCGCCCGTCTCGTCCCAGCCGACGTCGGCGAAGATGCGGGTGCCCGCGCGGGCGGCCCGCGCGATCCACGGCGCGCCGCGCCCGGGGGTGAGGGAGGCCACGGCGGCCCGCGAGCGGGGCGGCCGGCCGGCGGCGCCCTCCCGGAGGAGGACGGCCTCCGTGGGCGGCTCGTGCCCGTGGGAGACCATGGTCCGCTCGCCCTCGTAGGCCATGGAGACGGTGACCGGGGAGTGCCAGCCGGGCACGGTCCGCGAGGCCGAGAGGTCGATGCCCTCGCCCTGTTCCAGCGCGTCCCAGCAGTACTCGCCGTAGTGGTCGTCGCCGAAGGCCGCGGCGAGGGCGGTGCGCAGGCCGAGCCGGGCCAGGGCGGTGGCCATGTTGGCGACCCCGCCGGGGCTGGAGCCCATGCCCCGGGCCCAGGACTCGGTGCCGCGGACCGGTGCCGAGTCCAGGCCGGTGAAGATGATGTCGAGGAAGACCGTGCCGGTGAGGTAGACGTCCCAGGGCGGGTCGCCGGGGGCGCGCAGCGCGGCGAGCGGGTCGACCTGGGTCTGGCAGCGTGCTGCCTGGGTGAGGTGTTCCGGTTCCTCTCCGGTGAGGGTGTGCGACGGCGTCACGGTGCGCTCCCTGGCGTGGTGCGGTTCTGGCCAGTGTGCACCAGGTCACGCACCGGTATCCCGTGCGGCGCCGGTCACCAGCGGGGCATCACCGGTGTCCGCCAGTCCGGTTCGCCCCTGCGCATGGCCGCCGCGTCGTCGCGGTCGCGCAGCGAGCCGTCGTCCTCGGCCCACCGCCGGTGCAGCCGGTCCAGTGCGTCGCGGTCCAGCTCTACGCCGAGGCCGGGCGCGTCGGACACGGCGACCCGGCCGCCCTCGAACGCGAGCCGCTCGGTGAGGACGTCCTCGGACTGCCAGGGGTAGTGGGAGTCGCAGGCGTGGTGCAGGTCCGGGACGGTGGCCGCGACCTGGGTCATCGCGGCGAGGCTGATGCCGAGATGGGTGTTGGAGTGCATGGACACCCCGACCCCGAAGGCGGCGCAGATCGCGGCGAGGTGCCGGGTGCTGCGCAGCCCGCCCCAGTAGTGGTGGTCGGCGAGCACGACCTGGACGGCGTCCTTCGTGAACGCCTCCCTGATCTCGCCGAAGGTGGTCACGCACATGTTGGTGGCGAGCGGGACGCCCTCCCGTCGCCCGTCACCGCCCTCGCCCGAGGCGCTTCGCGCCGCCCCTTTCAATCCGGCGGCCACCTGTGCCATGGCGGGCGTGCCGAGCGTCGGGTCCTCCAGGTACTCCAGGACGTCGCCGAGTTCCTTCGCGACCTTCAGCGAGGTCTCCACGGACCAGGCACCGTTGGGGTCGAGCCGCAGCGGGTGGCCGGGGAAGGCCTCGGCGAGGGCACGGACGGCGGCGATCTCCTCGTCGGGCGGGAAGACCCCGCCCTTGAGCTTGAACGAGCCGAACCCGTGCCGCTCCCGGAGCCGGCGCGCCTGTTCCACCACGCCGGCCGGGTCGAGCGCGGCACCCCACTCGTCCGGTTCGGCGGGGACGCCCGCCGGGTGCCGGTCCCACTTGTAGAAGAGGTAGGCGCTGTACTCGACGGCGTCCCGCACCTTGCCGCCGAGCAGCGCGTGCACGGGCAGCCCGAGCGCCTTGCCCTGGGCGTCGAGGCAGGCGACCTCGAAGGCGGACAGCACGGACAGCCGGAGTTTGTCGGCGCTCTGCACACCACGCAGCCCGCCGGCGTCCACCTGCCCCTGGACCCGGGACTCGTCGACGCCGAGGTCGATCTCGAACAAGCCGTTCACATCCATGACCGACCGTCCGGTGAGCCGCTCGGCCAGCGGCCGGGCGAGCTCGAGGTACTTGGTGTCGCCGTAGGTCTCACCGAGCCCGGTGACCCCGTCGGCGGTGACGAGCTCCACGATCAGCCGGGGGGTGTACGGCTGGTGCACGCCCTGGGTGTTGAGCAGCGGCGGGTCGGCGACCAGGATCGGGGTCAGCCGTACCTCGGCGATGGTCAGGTCACGGGTCACAGGGAGGCTCCTACGAGGTCGAGTCCGGCGGTGAGGAGGGCCTTCAGGTCGGCGAGGTCGGCGGGCGAGGGGTCGGCGAGCGGGGCGCGCACGGGCCCGACGGGCTGGCCGCGCAGCCGGGCCGCCGCCTTCACCAGGGACACGGCGTATCCGGGTGCGCGGTCGCGGAGTTCGACGAACGGGACGTAGAAGGCGCGCAGCAGCTTGTCGACGGTGCCGTGGTCCTCGTCCCGGAGCGCGGTGAAGAAGGCGCCGGCGATCTCGGGGGCGAAGGCGTGCACGGCGGAGGAGTAGGCGGGGACGCCGACGGTGGCGTAGGCGCGGGCCTGGATCTCGGCGGTGGCGGCGCCGTTGAAGAAGAGGAAGCCGTCGGGGGCGGCCAGGGTCAGGCGCTGGAGCCGGTCGAGGTCGCTGTGGCCGTCCTTGACCCCGATGACGTTCGGGATGCGTGCGATGCGTCGCAACGTGCCGGCGGTGTAGGCGACTTGGCCGCGCTGGTAGGCGACCATCGGCAGCCGGGTGCGGGCGGCGAGCTGTTCCAGCTGGGCGGCGAGACCGTCCTGCGGGGCCTCGGTCAGATAGTGCGGCAGGACGAGCAGGGCGTCGGCGCCGGCCTCCTCGGCGATCCGCGCGAACCGGGCGGCCTGCGCCCAGCCGTATCCGGTGCCGGCGACCACGGGCACCCGGCCGGCCGCCTCCTCGACGGCGACGGTGACGACCGTCCGGTACTCGTCCTCGTCCAGCGAGAAGAACTCGCCGGTGCCGCAGGCCGGGAAGACGGCGCCGGGACCGGCGGCGAGCCGGCCGGCCACATGGGTGCGGAGGCCGTCGGGGTCGAGGGTGCCGTCGTCGTGGAAGGCGGTGAGCGGGAAGGAGAGCACGCCCCGCGCCATCCCCTCCCGCAGCCGTCGCGCCACGTCCTGCGGAGCCGGGTCGCCGCCCACCTGGACCATCTCCTCTTATGAATAGCGTCTACATATGAGAACAGACGCTAGACGCTCTTACCCCCTTCCACCACCCTCAAACGCGACCGTGGCCCGGATCACACCCACCGGACTTCTTCCGGAACCACGTGCTTGATACAACTTGCTCGCGCGTTCCTGTCCGTCGACGGTCGTCGCCCAACCCCCTTTTCCGAGCCGCTCCTTCCGCCTGCCCTGGGAACGCCCGTGTCCGCCCCCCGCACCCTGCCCTGGCCCCTCGTCGCCCTGTTCACGGCCGGGTACCTCGCCCCGTACCTGCTCCCCACCACCGTGGGCAGACTCGCCTCCGGGCTCCCGCTCACCGCCACCCGGGCCGGGGCCGTCGGCAGCGCCCTGCTGCTCGGTTCGGCGACGGCGGGCTTCCTGCTGGCCTCCCGCGTCGACCGGATCGGCCCGCGCTCCCTCGCCCGCGCCGGCCTCGCGCTCGCCGCCCTCGGCTACGGCGGCGCGGCCCTCACCACCGTCGTACCGGCCGTCGTCACGGGCGCGGTGATCGGCGGCTTGGGGTCCGGCACGGTCACGGCGGTCGCCGCGAGCGGCATCGCCGGCCAGCGTGACCCGCACCGGGTCACCACCCTCGGCCTGCTCGGCGTGTCCGCCCTCGCCGGCGCGCTGTACCTGACGATCCCCCACCTCGGCCCCGGCCACGGCCTGCCCCTGGCCGCGATCGCCCTGACCTCGCTCGCCGTCTGGCCGCTCACCGGCCGCCTGTCCGCCCGCACGGCCCCGGCCCGCACGTCCGCCGGGTACGACCGTCTCCCCCACCCCCGGGCCGGACTCCTCCTGGCCGCCGCGATGCCCTTCTGGTCCCTCGCCCAGAACGCCCTCTGGGGCGTCAGCGGGCGCATCGGCCTCGACCAGGCCCACCTCACCGAGGTCACCGTCGGCGCGGTCTTCGCGGTCGCGCTCGGCGCCGGACTCCTCGGCGTCGTCGGCGCGGGCGCGCTCGGCCCGCGCCTGGGCCGGGCGCTGCCCATCGGCGCCGGTACGGCCCTCATCGCGGGCTGCATCGCGCTCAGCGCGACGGCGGCCGACCTGCCTGCGTTCGCGGCGGGCGAGATCGCCTGGAACCTGCTCTACCCGGTCGTACTGTCGTACGTCATCGCCCTGGCCGCCTCCCTGGACCCGCGCGGCCGCTGGACGGTCCTGGTCGGCTCGGCATCCTCGCTGGGCACGGCGGCGGGCCCGCTGACCGGCAGCGTGCTGGCGGACCGGGCGGGCTTCCCGGGGATGGGGCAGGCGCTCGCCGCCGAACTGCTGCTGATCGCCGTACCGATGACGGCGGTCGCGCTGCGGACCGGCAGGCGCGCCGTGCCGGTCACGGAACTCGCGGTCCTGGAGGTTCCGGTGGAGACGCCCGCCGTGGCCGCCCGGCGCGCCTACGACACCGCGTCCCCGAACCTGTAGGCGTCGACCTCGGCCAGGTAACGGCCCCTGCGCTCCTCGTCGTCCTCCAGGAAGGAGGCGAGGAAGGAGTTGCGGGCCAGCTCGCGCAGCCGTTCCTCACCGAGGCCCAGCACCGAGCGCACCGCGTCGAAGTTGTCGCCCGCGTACCCGCCGAAGTAGGCGGGGTCGTCGGAGTTGACCGTGCACAGCAGACCGGCGTCGAGCATGGCCGGCAGCGGGTGGTCGGCCAGGGTGTCCACGGCCCGCAGCCGGACGTTGGACAGCGGGCACAAGGTCAGCGGCACCCGCTCCCGGACCAGCCGCTCCACCAGCGCCGGATCCTCCATGCAGCGCAGCCCGTGGTCGACGCGCTCCACGCCGAGCACGTCCAGCGCCTCGGTGATGTACTCCGGCGGGCCCTCCTCGCCGGCGTGCGCGACCCGGCGCAGCCCGAGCACGGCGGCGGCCTCGTACACCTCCCGGAACTTCACCGGCGGATGCCCGACCTCCGCGGAGTCCAGGCCGACCCCGGTGATCCGGTCCAGGTACGGCTCGGCGGCCCGAAGGGTCGCGAGGGCCGACTCGGCGGACTCGTCACGCAGGAAGCACATGATCAGCCTGGTGGAGACGCCGTGGTTCGCCTCGCTCCTGCCCAGCGCCCGCCACAGCCCCTCCACGACCGTGCCCATGGCCACGCCCCGGGCCAGGTGTGCCTGCGGGTCGAAGAAGATCTCCGCGTGCCGCACGCCCTGCGCGGCGGCCCGGGCGAGATAGGCGTCGGCCAGGTCGGCGAAGTCCTGCTCGGTGCGCAGGACGGCCATCAGCTCGTAGTACAGGTCCAGGAAGGACTGGAGGTCCTCGAACTGGTAGGCCTTGCGGAGAGCGTCGGTGTCCGCGTACGGAAGGCTCACACCGTTGCGGGCGGCCAGCTCGAACGCCAGCTCGGGCTCCAGGGTGCCTTCGATGTGGAGGTGCAGTTCTGCTTTCGGGAGGGGCATCAAAGCATCGTACGGGTGTTTTACCGCCGTTTCGGAACCGGCACCCGCAGCAGGTCGTACGCCACGGTCAGCTCGCCCTCGAACCCGGCCGCCCGCGCCTGCCGCTCGAACTCCTCGGGCTCGGTGTAGCGCTGGCTGAAGTGGGTGAGGACCAGGTGGCGTACGCCGGCGTCCCGGGCCACGGCGGCGGCCTGCCCGGCCGTCAGATGCCCGTGCTCCACCGCGAGTTCGATGTCCTCGTCGAGGAACGTGGACTCGATGACGAGCAGGTCGCAGCCCTCCGCGAGCGCGTGCACGCCGTCGCAGAGCCGGGTGTCCATGACGAACGCGAACCGCTGCCCGCGCCGCACCTCGCTGACGTCCTCCAGGGTCACGTCCCCGAGCCGGCCGTCGCGCTGGAGGCGGCCCACGTCCGGGCCCGTGACGCCGTGCGCGGCGAGCCGCTCGGGCAGCATGCGGCGGCCGTCGGGTTCGATCAGCCGGTAGCCGTAGGACTCGACGGGGTGCGAGAGCCTGCGGGCCTCCAGCGTGTACGAGCGGGTCACCGCGAGGATGCCGTCGGCGGCGACCGGGGCCTCGGTGATGCCGACCGTCTCCCGGTAGGCGGTCGCGTAGCGCAGGCGGTCGAAGAAGCGCTGGCCGGAGCGCGGGTAGTGCGCGGTGACCTCGTGCGGCACGCGGTCCAGGTTGATCCGCTGGATGACGCCCGCGAGGCCGAGGGAGTGGTCGCCGTGGAAGTGCGTGACGCAGATCCGGTTCAGGTCGTGGGCGGCGACCCCGGCGCGCAGCATCTGCCGCTGCGTGCCCTCGCCGGGGTCGAACAGGATGCCCTCGCCGTCCCACCTCAGCAGGTAGCCGTTGTGGTTGCGGTGCCGGGTCGGGACCTGGCTGGCGGTGCCGAGGACCACCAGTTCACGTACGGACACGGTTGCTCACCCGGGAGGCCACTGGAGGCCGCGGCCGCCGAGGACGTGGGCGTGGGCGTGCCAGACGGTCTGGCCGGCGCCGCTGCCCGTGTTGAAGACGAGGCGGTAGCTGTCGAGCTTCTCCTCGTCGGCGACGGCCTTCGTTTCGGCGAGTACGTCCGCCGCGATCTGCGGGGCGCCTGCGGCGAGCTCGGCCGCGTTCTCGTAGTGGGCCTTGGGAATCACCAGGATGTGGGTGGGGGCCTGGGGGTTTATGTCCCGGAAGGCGACGGTCGTCTCCGTTTCGCGGACGATCGTCGCCGGGATCTCACCCGCGACGATCTTGCAGAACAGGCAGTCGTTCTGCGGCTCTCCGGCCATGCGTGTGCCTCCTGTGATCAATACCGTGGGCATCGTAGTCGGTCAGGCGGGCATGCCCGGCGGGGTTTTCGCGGGCCGTTCCTCCAGTGCCTCCAGCGCGAGCCTGATGGCCTCGTCCAGCTGGGCGTCTCGGTTCTCTGCCCAGTCCTGTGGGGTCTGTACGACCTCCACGTCCGGGTCCACCCCGTGGTTCTCCACGTCCCAGCCGACGCCCTCCAGCCACATCGCGTACTTCGGCTGGGTGACCAGGGTGCCGTCGACCAGGTGGTAGCGGCTGTCGATGCCGATGACGCCGCCCCAGGTGCGGGTGCCGACGACCGGGCCGATGCCGAGGGCCTTGATCGCCGCGTTGACGATGTCGCCGTCGGAGCCGGAGAACTCGTTGGCGACGGCGACGACCGGGCCGCGCGGGGCGTCGAGGGGATAGCTGGTGGGGCGCATGCCGCGCGGGATGTCCCAGCCGATGATCCGGCGGGCCAGCTTCTCGACCACGAGCTGGGACGTGTGGCCGCCGCGGTTCTCGCGGACGTCGACCACGAGACCCTCGCGGGCCACCTCGACGCGCAGGTCGCGGTGGATCTGGGCCCAGCCGGGAGCCTGCATGTCGGGGACGTGGAGGTAGCCGAGGCGGCCGGCGGAGGCCGCGTGGACGTGAGCGCGGCGGTCGGCCACCCAGGCGTGGTAGCGCAGGGGTTCCTCGTCGGCGATCGGTACGACGACGGTGTGGCGGGGTTCGCCGCCGCCGGCCGGGGAGACGGTCAGTTCGACGGGGTGGCCCGCGGTGCCCACGAGCAGCGGGCCGGGGCCCGTCACCGGGTCCACGGGGTGGCCGGCGACCGCGATGATCGCGTCCCCGGGGCGGACCGCCACCCCGGGCGCGGCGAGCGGGGAGCGGGCGTCCGGGTCGGAGGTCTCCGAGGGGAGGATGCGGTCGATGCGCCAGCTGCCGTCCGCGTGACGGGAGATGTCGGCGCCGAGCAGGCCCTGCCGGGGGCCGCCGGAGCCGCCGCGCGGGATGACGTAGGCGTGCGAGGTGCCGAGTTCGCCGTGCAGTTCCCAGAGCAGGTCGACCAGGTCGCTGTGGGTGGCGAGCCGGCCGAGCAGCGGGCGGTAGCGGTCCAGGACGCCGGTCCAGTCGGCGCCGCCGAGGTCGGGCCGCCAGAAGTGGTCGCGCATGAGCCGGCCGGTCTCGTCGTACATCTGCCGCCACTCGGCGGCCGGGTCGACGGTCTGCCGGACGCGCGCGAGGTCGACGGTGACGCTGGTGTCGCCGTCGTCCTCGGTGCCGGTGCGGCGGTCGCTCGGAACGACCCGCAGGCGGCCGTCGCTCCACAGCAGAACGCGTTTGCCGTCGCCGCTGACCTCGAAGTGGTCGGCGGTGGAGGCGAGGTGCTCCAGTCGGCGCTGGGCCAGGTCGTAGCGCTCCAGCTCGCTGTGCGGCTCGGGGTCCTCGGGGTGGGCGCGGGAGGCGCCGAGGACGCCCTCCACGGGGTGGCGCAGCCAGAGGACGCCGTCCTTGGCGGCCCGCAGGGTGGAGTAGCGGCCCGCCTCCACCGGGAAGGGCACGATCCGGTCGGCGAGCCCTTCGAGGTCGATCCGGGTGGCCGGGGTGCCCTCGCTGTCGGGGGTCTCGTCCTTGTCGGGTGCCTCGAACGGGCGGCCGTGGCGCTGCGGGCCGAACGGCGAGGGGGTGGTGGCGGCCAGGGTGATCAGGTGCGGGCGGGCGCCGACCACGAACGCGAGGTCGAAGGCGTGCTCGTCGTAGACCGGGTCGAAGGCGCGGTTGGAGAGGAACGCGAGGTGTTTGCCGTCGAGGGTGAAGGCGGGCGCGTAGTCCTGGAAGCGCAGCGGGGTCGCCTCGGTGACCGAGAGGTCGGTGGTGTGGGCGATGCGCAGCTGGGAGAGCGGGCGGGGGCCGGGGTGGGCCCAGGCGAGCCAGGCGGAGTCCGGCGAGAAGGCGAGGCCGAAGACCTCGCCGTCGTCGCTGCGGTCGACCTCGCGGACCTCGCCGGTCTCGCGTTCGACCAGGAGCAGTCTGCCGTCGTGCGCGGCCACGGCGGCCCGGCTGCCGTCGGGGGCCATGGCCAGCTCCAGGACCCGGCCGAGCTGCCCGGCGGCGAGCCGGCGCGGCGGGGCGCCGGGCACGGTGCCGGTCGCGGGCGCGAACTCCAGGGCGTCCTCGCCCTCGGCGTCCGTCACCCACACCACCCACTCCTCGCCCTCGGCGCGGAAGGCGCGCGGCATCCGGGCGCGCACGCCGGGGGTGGCGGCCAGGGCGCGGGCGGGGCCGGAGCGGTGGGTGACCCAGTGGATCCCGCCGCGCACGCAGACGGCGCTGCCGCGCGCGGTGTGGTCGGGGGACGCCGCGTCGAACCAGTGCGCGGCGTTCACCGGGCGGGGACGCAGATCGATCCGTGGCCCGCCGAGCCGCACCTCCAGCCGGCGCGGCTCGGCGCCCTCCAGGTCGTCCAGCAGCCAGAGTTCACCGGCCGAGCCGTAGACGACCCGGGTGCCGTCGCCGGAGGCGTGCCGGGCGTAGAAACCTCCCCCGTTCTCGGCTTCGCTCGAGCGGGAGGTGCCCCCCTGCGGTGTGTGCCGGCGCAGGTCGGAGCCGTCGGCGAGGGAGGAGTAGAGCGCGCCGGTGCCCTCGTGGTCGGAGAGGAAGGCGATCCGGTCCCCCGCCCACACCGGGCACTCGATGTTCCCGGCGATGTCCTCGTGCAGCCGGACGAACGCGCCGCTGCCGTCCCGGTCGATCCACAACTTGCCCGCCGTGCCGCCCCGGTAGCGCTTCCAGTGGGCGGCCTCGCGGCCCATCGGCGCGGACAGCAGCACGGTGGCCGGCCCGAGGGCCACATCGCCGACCGGGCCGTACGGCAGGGTCTCGGCCGGTCCGCCGTCCAGCGGGACGGCGTGCGCCCAGCTCTGCCGGGAGCTGGGCCGGCCCTGCGCGCCGAGCGCGAGCACCCGCCCGTCGGGGGTCCAGCCCAGCACCTCGGTACGGCGGTTGCCCCAGTACGTCAGCCGCTTGGCGGGGCCCCCGTCGACCGGGGCGACATGCACCTCGGGGGCGCCGTCCCGGGTGGAGGTCCAGGCGAGGTGTCGTCCGTCCGGCGATATCCGGGGCCGGGTCACCGGCGTGTTGTCGGCGCTGACCCGCCAGGCCCGGCCGCCGTCCAGCGGCGCGAGCCACACGTCGTCCTCGGCGGCGAAGGCCACCAAGTCGCCGTGCAGATGGGGGAACCGGAGATAGGCGGACGTTCCGGATCCCGTGGTTCCCGTCGAAGCACCCTGAGTCACGCCGTCACTCTACGCAGCGACCGGTGTGCCCCGCTCCCGGTTTCGGATCACTTGCCCTCCACGGGCCAGACGGTCCGCGTGACGGTGACGGTCACGGTCACGTCCGGCTTCGGCTGTCCCCCGGTCGGCGGGCGGTACGTCGGCCCGGGCGTCGCCGCGCAGTTGCCGAGCCCGTCGGCGTGGAACACCTGCCGGCCGCCGACCTTGGCCGTCAGGTCACCGCGCACACAGGCGCCGTCGACGGCCTTGGTCACCAGCCCGGTGACGACGATCTTCCGCCCGTCGTCCGTCTCGCCCTGGCAGTCGACGGAGACGACGGTGCTCTCGGACGGCGCGGGCGAGGTGCCACGAGTACCGCCGTCGCCCTGGCGTCCGGTACAGGTCAGCCAGGCGACGTTCACATGCCGGTGCTCCAGCGCGGCGGTCGCGGTCCGATCGGTGGTGTACGCGACGGTGGCCGACCCGAGTCCGCCCGGCTGACACGCCGTGACGGCACCCGCGCCCACCCCGACGAGCACGGCCACGGCCACCGCCCGCGCTCCGCGCCGTATCCGCCTCGATACGCCCATGCAGGGCAGCGTGCCACCACCACCGCCGGCACGGAAGTCCGCATACAGCCACTCACCCGTTCGGGAAACCGGTTCCGGGCGGAAGCGCCCCCGAAGGGGCGCGGGGAACCGCGCGACCAGCCGCAGCGGAGCCGCGGACGACGGACGGCCATCACCGCACCCCGGCGGAGCGCACCGTCAGCCGCGCAGCAGCAGCCACTCCTGGAGTTCCACCAGGTTGCCCTCCGGGTCCTTGAGGTGGGCCACGCGCATACGGTCGGTCATGGGGGCCGGGCCGTGCAGCAGGGTCGCGCCGCGGGCGGTGATCTCGGCGCAGTAGGCGTCGAGGTCGTCGACGCGCAGGACGACCAGGGAGCGGTGGCCGGTGGCGGTGTCGCCCAGTTCGTCCAGGACCTCGGCCATCATCGCGCGGTCCTGCAGCGCGATCCCGGCGGAGCCGGTGTGCGGGCTGAACTTCTCGTACGGGCCGCGGGCCGCCCCGGACTGCGGCTTCAGGCCGAGGACGTCGGCGTAGAAGCGGTAGCAGGCGGCGAAGTCGGTGACGAGCAGCCGGACTTGGGCGAGTTCCACGGTGTCCCCCGGGGAGTCAGGACCAGCGGCCGGTACGGCCCAGCAGCAGGGCCGCGGCGGCGGTGCCGGCGGTGGAGGTGCGCAGGACGGTGGGGCCGAGGACGTAGGGCTGCGCGCCCGCCTCGGCGAAGAGCGCCAACTCCTCCGGCGAGACGCCGCCTTCGGGGCCGACCACCAGCACGATCTCACCCTCGGCGGGGAGTTCGGCGGTGGCCAGGCGCGCGTCGCCGCTCTCGTGGAGCACCGCGGCGAAGTCCGCCCGGGCGAGCAGCGCGCCCACCTGCTTGGTCGTCGCCGCGTCCGCGACCTCGGGGAAGCGGACCCGGCGGGACTGCTTGCCGGCCTCGCGGGCGGTGGCCCGCCACTTGCCGAGGGCCTTCAGCCCGCGCTCGCCCTTCCACTGGGTGATGCAGCGGGACGCCTGCCAGGGCACGATCGCGTCGACGCCGACCTCGGTCATCGTCTCGACGGCCAGTTCGCCGCGGTCGCCCTTGGGCAGGGCCTGCACGACGGTGATGCGCGGGCTGGCCGGCGGCTCCTCGTGCACGGACTCCAGGTCCGTGACGATCAGCCGGTCCTTGCCCTCGGCGGCCTTGACGACGCCCTCCGCCCAGCGTCCGCGCCCGTCGGTGAGGACCACGTCCTCGCCCGGCCGCAGGCGCTTCACGGACACGGCGTGCCGTCCCTCGGGGCCGTCGAGCACGAACTCGCGCCCGACCGGGTCGAGTCGGTCGACGACGAAGACGGGAGCGGTCATCGCGGGTCACCTCCGGGCCGCGGCAGGTCCGACAACGCTGTCCTGGCTTCGGCGAGTTCGGCCGCCAGCACCTCCACCAGCCGTCCTGCGGGCAGTTCCCGGGCCATCCGGTGGCCCTGCCCCGCCCACAGCGCCATGCCCTGCGCGTCCCCGGCCTTGGCGGCGGCCTTGCGCAGCGGCACGGTGAGGTGGTGGACCTCCGGGTAGGCGGCGGGGGCGTACGGGCCGTGCTCGCGCAGGAAGCGGTTGACCAGTCCGCGGGCCGGGCGGCCGGAGAAGGCGCGGGTCAGCTCGGTGCGTGCGAACAGGGGGTTGGTCAGCGCCTGCTTGTGCAGGGCGTGCGCGCCGGACTCGGGGGTGGCGAGAAAGGCGGTGCCCAGCTGGGCCGCGCTCGCGCCCGCCGCGAGGACGGCGGCGATCTGGCTGCCGCGCATGATGCCGCCGGCGGCGACGACCGGGACGCGGACGGCCTCCCGGATCTGCGCGATCAGCGACAGCAGCCCGAGGCCCGAGCCGTCGTTCTCCGGGAGGTCCCGGTGGGTGCCCTGATGTCCGCCGGCCTCCACGCCCTGGGCGATCACCGCGTCCGCGCCGGCCCGCTCGACCGCGCGGGCCTCCTCGGCGGTGGTGGCGGTGACCAGGGTGAGGGTCCCCGCCCGGCGGAAGGTGTCGAGCACCTCCCGGCTCGGCACGCCGAAGTGGAAGGAGACCACCGGCACCGGGTTGTCGAGGAGGACGGCGAGCTTGGCGTCGTAGCAGTCGTCCCGGCCGCTGTCCGGGTCGCCCAGCTCGGTCTCGTACCAGGAGGCCTCGCCGGCCAGCTGGTGCGCGTACACCTCCACCGCGCCGGACTCGGCGTGCTCGGGCTGCGGCATGAACACGTTCACGCCGAAGGGCCGGTTCGTGAGCCCGCGCAGCTGCTTGATCTCCTGGTACATGCCGTCGGCGGTCTTGTACCCGGCGGCGAGGAACCCGAGGCCGCCGGCCTCGGAGACGGCGGCGGCGAGCTGCGGGACGGAGACACCGCCCGCCATGGGGGCCTGCACGATCGGGTGGGGGAAGAGATCGGTCAGCGCGGAGGACATGACCGCATGTTGTCACGTCCCCCGAACAAGTCCGAAACCGGGCGTCCCCCGGCATAGGACACCGGCATAGAGGGTGCCGGAGCACCCCGTACACCCGGTCTCAGCGACCGTTGAAGGCATCCTTCAGCCGCGAGAACAGCCCTTGCTGACCCGGCTGACCGTGTCGGCCCGGGGGGCAACCCCCGGACCCCCGGCAGCACCCGCAGCCGACGTCAGCGACCGTTGAAGGCATCCTTCAGCCGCGAGAACAGCCCTTGCTGACCCGGCTGGAACTGGCCCTGCGGGCGCTCCTCGCCGCGGAGCTTGGCCAGCTCGCGCAGCACTCGCTCCTGCTCGGGGTCCAGCTTGGTCGGCGTGGTCACCTCGACGTGCACGATCAGGTCGCCCCGGCCGCCGCCGCGCAGATGCGTGACACCCCGGTTGTGCAGCGGGATCGACTGGCCGGACTGGGTGCCGGGCCGGATGTCGACCTCCTCCATGCCGTCCAGCGTCTCCAGCGGCACCTTCGTACCGAGGGCCGCCGCCGTCATCGGGATCGTGACCGTGCAGTGCAGGTCGTCGCCGCGCCGCTGGAACATCGGGTGCGGCAGCTCGTGGATCTCGACGTACAGGTCGCCGGCCGGACCGCCGCCGGGGCCGACCTCGCCCTCGCCGGCCAGCTGGATCCGCGTGCCGTTGTCCACACCGGCCGGGATCTTCACGGTGAGCGTGCGGCGGGAGCGGACCCGGCCGTCGCCGGCGCACTCCGGGCACGGGGTCGGCACGACCGTGCCGAAGCCCTGGCACTGCGGGCAGGGACGCGAGGTCATGACCTGGCCCAGGAAGGACCGGGTGACCTGGGAGACCTCACCGCGGCCGCGGCACATGTCACACGTCTGCGCGGACGTGCCCGGAGCCGCGCCCTCACCGTTGCAGGTGTTGCAGACGACCGCGGTGTCGACCTGGATGTCCTTGGTCGTCCCGAAGGCCGCCTCGTCCAGCTCGACCTCGATCCGGATCATCGCGTCCTGGCCGCGCCGGGTGCGCGAGCGCGGCCCGCGCTGCGACGCCGTACCGAAGAACGCGTCCATGATGTCGGAGAAGTTGCCGAAGCCGCCGGCGCCGAAGCCGCCCGCGCCCGCGCCGCCCGACTGGGAGAGCGGGTCGCCGCCGAGGTCGTAGACCTGCTTCTTCTGCGGGTCCGACAGCACCTCGTAAGCGGCGTTGATCTCCTTGAACCGCTCCTGGGTCTTCGGATCCGGGTTGACGTCCGGGTGCAGCTCGCGCGCGAGCCGGCGGAACGCCTTCTTGATCTCATCCTGCGACGCGTCGCGGCGCACGCCGAGAACGGCGTAGTAGTCCGTGGCCACTTACGACTCCGCCAGGATCTGTCCGACGTACCGTGCCACTGCGCGTACCGCTCCCATCGTTCCCGGGTAGTCCATGCGGGTCGGTCCGACCACGCCGAGCTTGGCAACCGCCTCGCCGCCCGAACCGTAGCCGACCGACACGACGGAGGTGGAGTTGAGCCCCTCGTGGGCGTTCTCGTGGCCGATGCGCACGGTCACGCCCGGGTCCTTCGCCTCGCCGAGGAGCTTGAGGAGCACGACCTGCTCCTCCAGGGCCTCCAGGACGGGCCGGATCGTGAGGGGGAAGTCATGTCCGAAGCGGGTGAGATTGGCGGTACCGCCGATCATCAGCCGCTCCTCGTTCTCCTCCACCAGTGTCTCCAGCAGAGTGGAGAGCACCGTGGAGACCGTACCGCGGTCCTCCGGCTCGAAGGCCTCCGGCAGGTCCTCGACCAGCTTCGGCACATCGGTGAACCGTCGGCCCGCGACCCGGCTGTTGAGCCGCGCCCTGAGGTCCGCGAGCGAGGCCTCGCCGAACGGCGCCGGGCAGTCGACCATGCGCTGCTCGACCCGTCCGGTGTCCGTGATCAGCACGAGCATCACGCGCGCGGGAGCCAGCGAGAGCAGCTCCACGTGCCGGACGGTGGACCGGGTCAGCGACGGGTACTGCACCACGGCGACCTGCCGGGTCAGCTGCGCGAGCAGCCGCACCGTCCGCGCCACGACGTCGTCGAGGTCGACGGCGCCCTCCAGGAAGTTCTGGATGGCCCGTCGCTCGGGCGGGGTCATCGGCTTCACGCCCGCGAGCTTGTCCACGAACAGCCGGTAGCCCTTGTCGGTGGGGATCCGCCCCGCGCTGGTGTGCGGCTGGGCGATGTACCCCTCGTCCTCCAGGGCCGCCATGTCGTTGCGGACGGTCGCCGGGGACACCCCGAGGTTGTGCCGCTCGGTCAGGGCCTTCGACCCGACCGGCTCCTCGGTGCCGACATAGTCCTGGACGATGGCGCGCAGTACCTGAAGCCTGCGTTCACTCAGCATTCGCGCGCACCTCCAGCATGTCGTCCCCTCGTCCCTTCGGGTCGTCGGCCTGGCACTCTTCGTATGCGAGTGCCAACGTTCCCCGGCCCAGTGTACGGCTGTCGGCTACACACTGGGCAAGGTCGGACCCCGGTACGGGGTCGTACCGCTAGCGTCGCCGGTATGAGCGTGACTTGGGAAGAGCTGGGCTGGGAACGGCTGACCACCGGGGTGGGACGGTGCCGGCTGCCCGGCTGGGACTGCACGGCGGGGCTGGTCCTCGGAGAGGGGACGGCGCTCCTCGTGGACGCCGGGTCGAGCCTGGCGGAGGGGGCCCGGCTGCGCGCGCGGGCCGAGGAACTGGCGGGCGGCCGTGTGACCCATCTCGCTCTCACCCATCCCCACTTCGACCACGTGTTCGGCGCGTCCGTGTTCGCCGGGGCGGAGGTGTTCGCGGCGGTGGGCCTGGACGCGGCGCTGGCGTACGAGCGCGAGGAGCTGCGCCTGGACGCGATCAGGAACGGGCTGCCGGTGGCGGACGCCGACGAGGCGGCGGACGCGCTCTTCCCGCCCGGCCACCTGGTCTCCGGCGAGTGGACCCTCGACCTCGGCGGCGGTCGGCAGGCACTGCTGGCCAACGTGGGCCCCGGCCACACGGCGTACGACCTGGCGGTCCTGGTGCCGGGGGATCCGGAGGTGGTCTTCTGCGGCGACCTGGTGGAGGAGTCCGGCGAGCCGCAGGCGGGCCCGGACGCGATCCCGGCCCGCTGGCCGGACGCCCTCGACCGGCTGCTGGCGCTGGGCGGCGATGACGCGTTGTACGTGCCCGGCCACGGAGCGGTGGTGGACGCGGGGTTCGTCCGCCGCCAACGGGACGCCCTGGCAACGCGGTTCGGCGTGATCTGAGGGGCCCTTCCCGGCGTGTCGTACCCCTCGGTACGCGGCTTCTCCTATCGTCATCCGAATGCGCCAGTACTCCGCCGACCTGACCCCTCCCTGGAAGAAGCCGCAGCCGGTACCGGAGGTTCCGGCCGAGCCGGGCCTGGTGGTGGAGGAGCCCGGCACCGGGTTCTGCGGGGCGGTGATCCGCTGCGAGGCCGGCACGGTGACCCTGGAGGACCGCTTCGGCAAGCACCGGGTGTTCCCGCTGGAGCCGCGCGGCTTCCTGCTGGAGGGGCGGGTGGTGACGCTGGTCCGGCCGTCCTCGTCGGCTCCGGTACGTCCCACCCGTACGGCCTCCGGTTCGGTCGCCGTCCCCCGGGCACGCGCACGGGTGGCCCGCGCCGGCCGCATCTACGTGGAGGGCCGGCACGACGCCGAGCTGGTCGAGAAGGTGTGGGGCGACGACCTTCGCATCGAGGGCGTGGTCGTGGAGTACCTGGAGGGCGTGGACGACCTGCCGTCCATCGTGGAGTCCTTCGCCCCGGGCCCCGACGCCCGCCTGGGCGTCCTGGTGGACCACCTGCTGCCCGGCACGAAGGAGTGGCGCATCGCGGAGTCGGTGACCAGCGAACACGCACTGCTGGTCGGCCACCCGTTCATCGACATCTGGCAGGCGGTGAAACCGGCCTCGCTGGGCATCCCGGCATGGCCGACGGTACCGAAGGGGCAGGACTGGAAGACGGGGGTGTGCCGGGCCCTGGGCTGGCCGTCGGACAACACCGGAGCGGTGTGGCAGGCGATCCTGAAGCGGGTGGGCTCCTACAGGGACCTGGAGCCGGAGCTGCTGGGACGCGTGGAGGAGCTGATCGACTTCGTCACGGGCAGCGGCGGGGCCTGACCTTCTCGTAGGCGGCGCATTCGGTGGTGTCCGGTTCGATGCGGAGGGGCTCCAGCGGCGTCAGGTCGCCGGACTCGGTTGGCCGCCGGCACCGGTGATCCGGCACCTCGCTCCGGCACCACCCTCGCCCGCCCAGGGTCCCGCGCGGCCGGCCGTTTGATGTGGCTGTGCTCCGCCGAACCCGACCTTGTGGCGGAGCTGTCAGCAAAAGAGGGCTCGCGGGGCAGGAGGTGCCGGGGCGCTCCGCCACCACCGTCTACGCGAATACGCGAAGGCCCCTGGCGTCCGCCGGCCCGCCGCCGTGCTGCGCGCCCGGCACGCCCCGCACCCACGTCACCTCGTCGAGTCCCTCCCGCCGGACGAGAGCGTGGGCTGGGCCGGCGTCCCCGAGGACGTACGGCTGCGGCATGCGGCACTGCTGCCCGGGCCGGGACCCGGCGGCCCGCCCGGCAGCGCGCGGCTCACCCGGGAGCGGGCCCGGCACGGTCTCGGCGGCCGGCTCCACTACGCGCCGTCCACCCAGCCGGACGGGCTGCTCACGGCGGGCCTCCTCGACGGCGCGGACCTGGTCGGTGTGGTGCTGACCGGCCTCGGCCTCGAGTGGAATGGGCCCTCGACCGTGGAGGCGCTGCTCACCGGCGGAACATGGACCGATCACGCCGGACTGCCAGGCGTTCACCGTCCGGGGACGACAGCCGGCCGACTCGCCTCCCCTAGGGCGGGCACCCACGGCGCCGACGCGCCGGCGAAGAGATCCACCTGCTCGCCTCCGTCCCCGACCCGGCCCGGGGACCGCGGCCGAGGACGGTGGCGCGTTTGTAGTGGCACCAGGGGGGAGGCAGGGACCGGAATTGTTAATTCCCGCCGCCACCGGGCCTACCCCACGCGCGACCAAGCGGAGTGGTCCCGGCATCCACCGCGAACGACGCCGCTCCAGGCCGCGGCCTCCGCCATTCCAGACCATCCGCCATCAGGCTCCTGCCGGCCACCATGCAGGGCCACCCAGGGCGCATCCAAGCGGAATCGGTCTCGGCACCAGGGGGCGACGGGCCGATCCCGTGATCGTGTAAATGTCCTTGACAAGCCCACGCGAGGCCCGCCATGGTCTGCCAGGTCACGGCTCGGAGCCGGGGGAATTCGGATTTCGGGGGATCAAGGGAACGACACAGTCGGCCGATCGCTCGGCGCACTGATGGGCCGTAAGCTTCCGGCCACGCTCCCGTGGGAATGCCCGACGGTCGAGCGGCTGGTCGCGCGGCTGCTCGGCGGACCGGCGCCGGAGTCGACGGCCCCGGGCGGGACGGAGGGGTCCGGGGCGCCCGTGAGCGGCGAGCCCATCGCCGTCGTGGGCATGCCCTGCCGCTTCCCCGGCGCCGATGCGCGGCCCGGCTGCGCCCCGCGAGCATCGACGCGATCGAGACCGGACTGGGCCTTGCGAAGGCGCGCCGCGCCCCCTCAGGGGACAGGGACCTCGAACCAGCCACGCCGCACGGCCGGCGGTGAAAATAAAAACTTCACCACGTGGGCCGCAGCGGAGGAATACGGCCCCCGCTCAGCGTCGTAATCATTTCGGCCAGCGTCATCCGCAGGGTGTACATCGGGATCTTACCGGTCTGGCCGATGATTTCGGCTTCGAGATCATGCAGCACGGCACCGGCCACAGAAAGGTGCTCGTAAGCCTTTTCGGTCAGCTGAATCAGCTGACGGCGGCCGCCGGACGGATGCTGCACGCGCATCACGTAGCCGCGTTCTTCGAGGTGCGTGACCATTCCACTGACCGCCTGCTTGGTAATTCCCAGCGCGGCGGCCAGTTCGGTGCCGGTGGCGCCTTCGCCCTTCAGCACCTGAAGGGCCATTCCGTCAATCGGCCTGATGTCTTCGTAACCACGTTCGTTGAGTCTGCCCACGAACTCCCCGAGCAACAGCTGAAACGTCATCCCGACAAGGTAGATGAGCTCGTAGTCAGTCAGGTCATCCGCGTTTTTCATAGGTCCATGTTGACACACGCTCACCCGCTCCTATTAAAGTGTGTCAAGTAACTTGACACACGAGGGGGCGGTACCACCATGATTCTCATCAACCCATCCGAAGACCGGACAATCAGGACCGCGTCCGCCGTGATGCACGGCCTCGCCGCGCCGAGCCAGGGCAGCAACCAGGTGGCGACCTGGAGGGTCTCGGTGACCGACGGAGGCGAGTCCCCCGTCCACGTCATCGACAAGGACCAGATCTGGATGCCGGTCACCGGCTCCTTCGAGTTCACGGTCGACGGCGAGACCGAGCAGGTCTCGGCCGGTCAGGCCCTCGTGGTACCGGCCGGATCCGTACGCCGGTTCCGCAGCACCGGCGAGCCGCTCGAGGCGCTGGTCGCCATGCAGGCCGGAGCGCTGGTGAGCATTCCCGGCACCGAAGGAGCCAACCCGATCCCCTGGGCTGTCTGACATCGGATCAGGGCCCCTGGCCTGACGGGTGACCGGCTCCGCCAGGCGGGCCGTCACCCGGCGTCCGTCCCCCTGTCCGAAGGAACGCAATGTCGGACAGCCCGACCACGCCGCCCCAGGTGGCCGCCCGGTGAGCCGAGCGCCGGTCGTCGACAGCCCTCTTCGATCGTGACCTGCCAGCTCATGATCATGCTGGACCTGACGATCGTGCCATCGCCGGAGTGATCAGTCCACCAGGTCCCGTACCACCGCGTCCGCCAGCAGCCGCCCCCGCAGGGTCAGCGCGGCCCGCCCCTCCTCGTACGGCCCCTGCTGGAGGAGTCCGTCCGCCAGCGCGCGCCGGGACGCCGTGAGCCCCACCTCCTTCAGCAGGGACAGCGGAACCCCCTCCCGCAGCCGAAGCTCCAGGAGGATGCGCTCCACTCGCCGGTCCTCGTCGGACAGCAGTTCCCGGCCCGCGCCCGGGGAGCGGCCGGAGGCGAGGGCCGCCGCGTACGCCCCCGGGTGCTTGACGTTCCACCAGCGCACCCCGCCCACGTGCGAGTGGGCCCCGGGACCCGCGCCCCACCAGTCGGCGCCGCGCCAGTACAGCTCGTTGTGCAGGCAGCGGCCCGCCTCCGAGGTGGCCCAGTTGGAGACCTCGTACCAGTCGAAGCCCGCCGCGCTCAGCATCTCCTCGGCGATCAGGTACCGGTCGGCGTGCACGTCGTCGTCGGTCATCGGGACCTCGCCCCGGCGGATCCGGCGGGCGAGCTGGGTGCCCTCCTCGACGATGAGCGCGTAGGCGCTGATGTGGTCGGGGCCGGCGCCGAGGGCGGCCGCCAGGGACGCCCGCCAGTCGTCGTCGCTCTCCCCCGGCGTGCCGTAGATCAGGTCGAGGTTGACGTGCTCGAAGCCCGCAGCCCGCGCCTCCGCCACGCACGCCTCGGGGCGGCCGGGGGTGTGCGTCCGGTCGAGCACGCGCAGCACGTGCTGTCGCGCGCTCTGCATGCCGAAGGAGATCCGGTTGAAGCCGCCCTCACGGAGGGTGGCGAGGTACGCGGGGTCGACGGACTCCGGGTTCGCCTCCGTGGTGATCTCCGCGCCCGGCGCGAGACCGAACTCGGCGCGGATCACCCCCAGCATCCGTACGAGATCATCGGCGGCCAGCAGGGTCGGCGTACCGCCGCCGACGAAGACCGTGCGAACCTCGCGCTGGTCGTCGCCCAGCACCTTCCGCGCCAGCCGGATCTCGTCGGCCAACGTGTCGGCGTAGTTGTCCCGGGAGGCGAGCACGCCGCCGGTGCCGCGCAGCTCGGTCGCGGTGTAGGTGTTGAAGTCGCAGTAGCCGCAGCGGGTCGCGCAGTACGGGACGTGCAGGTAGAAACCGAGCGGGCGGCCTGCGGCCCCGGCGAGCGCGTGCGCGGGCAGCGCGCCGTCGGCGGGGACGGGCTCGCCGTCGGGGAGTGCGGAAGGCATGCCTTCCATTGTCCAGCACCGCGGGCGTTACTCCGCCTGGAGCACCAGCAGGGCCAGGTCGTCCTCGGGCAGGCCGCCGCCGAAGTCGTGGACCAGGCGGCGGATCCTTTCCGCGATCAGCTCGGCGCTCAGCCCGGCGCAGCCGGACAGGGCGCGGGCGAGCCCGTCGCCGTCGTCGAACTGGCGGCTGCCGGAGCGCCGCTCGGTGACCCCGTCGGTGACACACAGCAGGCTGTCACCGGGGCGCAGCTCCAGGGTCTCGCTGGTGTACGTCTCGTCCTCCACGACGCCGAGCAGCGTCTGCGGACGGGCGGCGGTGCGCACGGTGCCGTCGGGGCCGAGGACGAGCGGCAGCGGGTGGCCGGCGGAGGCGAGGGTGCAGCGGACCCCGCCGTCGTACGGCGTCAGCTCGCCGTAGAGAAGGGACAGGAACCGGGTCTGGGGGCCGTCCCCGGCGGTCATCGGCCGGCCGCCGGCGACCAGGGCGCGGGCGGCGGCGTCGGCGGCCTCGGTGGCGTCGTCCAGCAGGAGCTGGTTGAGGCGGTCCAGGACGTCGGCGACCCGGTAGCCCTCGCGGGCGAGGAGGCGCAGCCAGGGACGGGCCAGCCCGATCACCACGGCGGCCTCCGGGCCCTTGCCCTGGACGTCGCCGACGGCGAAGCACCAGCGGCCGTCGCCCGCCGGGAACAGGTCGTAGAAGTCGCCGCTCGGGCCGCCCTTGTCGCAGGGCTCGTAGACGAGCGCGCTGCGCACGCCGGGGATCTCGGCGACCGCGCCGGGCAGCAGGCCGCGCTGCAGGACGGCGCTGATGGTGGCCTGGCGGGCGTACTGGCGGGCCGCGCCGATGGCGAGGGCGACCCGGCGGCCGAGGTCCTCCACCAGCCCGGTGACCTCGTCGGGAAAGCCGGTGATCCCGCACCGGCCGATGACGAGCGTGCCGAGCGGCCGGCCGCCCGCGATCAGCCGGTACGACAGCGCCGTCCCGTTGACGCCCTGCGGGCCGAGGGCGTGGCCGGGCCAGGGGTAGGACTCGGGTCCGGAACGCAGCCCGTCCGGCGGGCACGGCGGCTCCTTCTCCAGCGCGCACCGCAGTTCCTCTATGCGGGCCTCGCTGGCGTGCCAGACCCGGGCGGGCCCGCCGCCGGCGCCGCCGCGTACGGTCGCCTCGTCCTCCAGCCAGACCGCGCACCAGTCGGCGAGCCGGGGCACGATCAGCTGGCCGGTGAGCGCGGCGACCAGGTTCTCGTCCAGCTGCCCGGCGAGCAGGTCGGAGGCCTCGGCGAGGAAGGACAGGGCGCCCCGGCCGAGCCAGTCCCGGTCGCCCTCGGCGCGCTGCGGCTGCGGGGCGAGGTCCTCGGCGATCCCCAGGGCGGGGTCGGGGCCGGGGCCGTCCAGGGCCTCGCTGCCGCCCGGGGGCAGCCGCGCCCAGACGGTCTTGGCGGCGGCGCGGTAGGTGACGCCCCAGGACTCGGCGAGCGTGGCGACCAGGCGCAGGCCGCGCCCGTACTCGGGGGTGTCGTACGTCCCCTCGCCGCCCGTGGCGTCCCGCGGGGCCCGGGAGGGGTGCTGGTCGTGCACCTCGACCACGAACGCGCCGGTCTGCTCCAGCCGCCACTCGACGCGCACCTCCGTGCCGGCGTGCACGACGGCGTTGGTGACCAGCTCGCTGACGACGGCCATGACGTCGTCGGCGAGCCGGGCGGAGACCCCGGGCGCCTCGGCCAGCGCGGCCCGCAGCAGCGCGCGGGCCGAACCCGGGGCGAGGGGACTCCCGGGCAGCGTGGCCCATCCCCGCGTCTCACCGGGGTGGGTGCCGCCGCTCTCCCGCTGCGTCGGTATGGCCGCCATGTCCATGCGGCCAGGGTGACAGACAGGAGGCACTCATCAGCGTTGAGTTACTGAAGTGACCAGAACAGGGAACCATTCGGGCACCGGCGAGCATCAAAGGGGCGCGGGGAACCGCGCGACGCGCCACACACGACCCGCAGCCGCCGGCTGTCCCCGCCGCCCCTCCGGAACCGTGCTACGCCTCCCGCGTCCCGGCGTACATCTCCTCGATGAGGTGCTTGTACTCCCGCTCCACCACCGGCCGCTTCAGCTTCAGGCTCGGCGTGATCTCCCCGTGCTCCACGTCGAGGTCCCGCGGCAGCAGCCGGAACTTCTTGATGGTCTGCCACTTCTGCAGCCCGGCGTTGAGCTGCCGCACGTACCCGTCGACCATCTCGACCGTCTGCGGCGCGGCGACGATCTCGGCGTACGACTTGCCCTCCAGCCCGTTCTCCTTCGCCCAGTCGAGGATGGCCGGCTCGTCCAGGGCGATGAGGGCGGTGCAGTAGTTCCGGTCGGCGCCGTGCACCAGGATGTTGGAGACGTACGGGCACACCGCCTTGAACTGGCCCTCGACCTCGGCCGGAGCGACGTACTTGCCGCCGGAGGTCTTGATGAGGTCCTTCTTGCGGTCGGTGATGCGCAGGTAGCCGTCGGGCGACAGCTCGCCGATGTCGCCGGTGTGGAACCAGCCGTCGGACTCCAGCACCTCGGCGGTCTTCTCGGGCTGCTGGTGGTAGCCCTCCATGATGCCGGGGCCGCGCAGCAGGATCTCGCCGTCGTCGGCGATACGGACCTCGGTGCCGGGCAGCGGCTTGCCGACCGTGCCGGTGCGGTAGGCCTCGCCGGGGTTGACGAAGGAGGCCGCGGAGGTCTCGGTGAGGCCGTAGCCCTCCAGGATGTGGATGCCGGCGCCGGCGAAGAAGTAGCCGATCTCCGGGGCGAGCGCGGAGGCACCGGAGACGCAGGCGCGCAGCCGGCCGCCGAAGGCCTCGCGGAGCTTGCCGTAGACGAGGGTGTCGGCGACCTTGTGCTTGGCGGCGAGCCCGAACGGCACGGAGGCGGTGCCGGTGCGCCGGAAGTTGTCCTGGCTGGCCTTCGCGTACTCGCGGGCGACCTCGGCGGCCCACTGGAAGATCTTGTACTTGGCCGCGCCGCCCTCGCGGGCCTTGGCGGCGACGCCGTTGTAGACCTTCTCGAAGATGCGCGGCACGGCCGCCATGTACGTCGGCTGCACCACCGGCAGATTCTCGATGATCTTGTCGACCCGGCCGTCCACGGCGGTGACGTGCCCGACCTCGATCTGCCCGGAGGTGAGCACCTTGCCGAAGACGTGCGCGAGCGGCAGCCACAGGTACTGCACGTCCTCGGCGCTGATCAGGCCGGTCGCGGCGATCGCCTTCGCCATGTAGGCCCAGTTGTCGTGCGGCAGGCGCACGCCCTTGGGGCGGCCGGTGGTGCCGGAGGTGTAGATGAGGGTGGCGAGCTGGTCCTTGGTGATCGCACCGACCCGCTCCTTGATCAGCTGCGGGTGCTGTTCCAGGTAGGCGGCGCCGCGCTCCTCCAGCTCGGCGAGGGTGAGCACCCAGTCGCCGCTCTCGACGCCGGCCGGGTCGATGACCACGACCTTGGTCAGCGCGGGCAGCTCGGCACGCTTCTCCACGGCCTTGGCGAGCTGGGCCGCGTCCTCGGCGATCAGCACCCGGCTCTCGGAGTCGGAGAGGATGAACGCCGACTCCTCGGCGTTGGTCTGCGGGTAGACGGTCGTGGTGGCGCCGCCCGCGCACATGATGCCGAGGTCGGCGAGGATCCACTCCACCCGGGTGGAGGAGGCGAGCGCCACCCGCTGCTCGGGCTGGACGCCCAGCTCGATGAGCCCGGCCGCGATCGCGTACACCCGCTCGGCCGCCTGGCCCCAGCTGAGCGACTTCCAGCCGTCGGGGCCCTGGCCGGAGGCCGGCGGCACGGGGTGGCGGTAGGCCTCGGCGTCCGGTGTGGCCGCCACGCGCTCCAGGAAGAGGGCTGCCACGGACGGCGGACGGTTCTCGATCAAAGTCTGTGTGTCGCTCACGACATCCTCCGGGGGCCCGCGACGGTGCGGCTGACTCGGTGCGGCTGGGTTAACTCACGGTGGGGATTCAGGCTGTTGTTTAACTCGCGAGTAACTATCGAGCAGGGATCAGGGTAAGGGGCGACCGGCCGCTGCGTAAGGGGCTTCGGCCTGTCACTTTCCACTCAGCGCGACGCTACGCACGCGTAGGGGCCCGCCGCGCTTTCGCACGACGGGCCCCCACATGCCCGCTTTGCGGGCGTGACCGGTTGTTACCTCCGGTTACTTCTTGCCCTTGGCCGACCCCGCGCCGTCATCGCTGGAGAGGACCGCGATGAAGGCTTCCTGCGGAACCTCCACGGAACCCACCATCTTCATCCGCTTCTTGCCTTCCTTCTGCTTCTCCAGCAGCTTCCGCTTACGGGAGATGTCACCGCCGTAGCACTTGGCGAGGACGTCCTTGCGGATGGCGCGGATGGTCTCGCGGGCGATCACCCGGGAGCCGATGGCGGCCTGCACCGGCACCTCGAAGGCCTGCCGCGGGATCAGCTCCTTGAGCTTGGCGACGAGCCGCACGCCGTACGCGTACGCCTGGTCCTTGTGGGTGATCGCCGAGAACGCGTCCACCTTGTCGCCGTGCAGCAGGATGTCGACCTTGACCAGGGAGCTGGTCTGCTCGCCGGTCGGCTCGTAGTCCAGCGAGGCATAGCCACGGGTCTTGGACTTGAGCTGGTCGAAGAAGTCGAAAACGATCTCCGCGAGCGGCAGCGTGTAGCGGATCTCGACCCGGTCCTCCGACAGGTAGTCCATACCGAGGAGGGTGCCGCGCCGGGTCTGGCACAGCTCCATGATCGAGCCGATGAACTCGGTCGGCGCGAGGATGGTGGCCCGTACGACCGGCTCGTACACCTCGTTGATCTTGCCTTCGGGGAACTCGCTCGGGTTGGTGACGGTGTGCTCGCTGCCGTCCTCCATCACGACCCGGTAGACCACGTTCGGCGCGGTGGCGATCAGGTCGAGGCCGAACTCGCGCTCCAGCCGCTCGCGGATCACATCGAGGTGCAGCAGTCCGAGGAAGCCGACGCGGAAACCGAAGCCGAGGGCGGCGGAGGTCTCCGGCTCGTAGACCAGCGCGGCATCGTTGAGCTGCAGCTTGTCCAGGGCCTCGCGCAGCTCCGGGTAGTCCGAGCCGTCCAGCGGATACAGGCCCGAGAAGACCATCGGCTTCGGGTCCTTGTAACCGCCGAGCGCCTCGGTGGCGCCCTTGTGCTGGCTGGTGACGGTGTCACCGACCTTGGACTGGCGCACGTCCTTCACGCCGGTGATCAGATAGCCCACCTCGCCGACGCCGAGACCGTCGGCGGGCAGCATCTCCGGCGAGTTCGTCCCGATCTCCAGCAGCTCGTGCGTGGCGCCGGTCGACATCATCCTGATGCGCTCGCGCTTGTTGAGCTGGCCGTCGATGACACGGACGTACGTCACGACACCGCGGTAGGAGTCGTACACCGAGTCGAAGATCATCGCGCGGGCGGGCGCGTCGGCGACCCCGACCGGCGCCGGGATCTCCTTGACGACCTTGTTCAGCAGCGCGTCCACGCCGAGACCGGTCTTCGCGGAGACCTTGAGCACGTCCTCCGGGTCACAGCCGACCAGGTTCGCCAGCTCCTCGGCGAACTTCTCCGGCTGGGCGGCCGGCAGGTCGATCTTGTTCAGCACCGGGATGATCGTGAGGTCGTTCTCCATCGCCAGGTAGAGGTTGGCGAGGGTCTGCGCCTCGATGCCCTGGGCTGCGTCGACGAGGAGGATGGTCCCCTCGCAGGCGGCCAGCGACCGCGAGACCTCGTAGGTGAAGTCGACGTGCCCCGGGGTGTCGATCATGTTGAGGATGTGGGTCGTGCCCTGGTCGGGGCCCTCGGTCGGGGCCCAGGGCAGACGCACCGCCTGGGACTTGATCGTGATGCCGCGCTCGCGCTCGATGTCCATCCGGTCGAGGTACTGAGCACGCATCTGCCGCTGCTCGACCACACCGGTCAGCTGGAGCATCCGGTCGGCGAGCGTGGACTTGCCGTGGTCGATGTGCGCGATGATGCAGAAATTGCGGATCAGAGCCGGGGCGGTACGGCTCGGCTCGGGCACATGGTTAGGGGTCGCGGGCACGCAGGGTCCTGTCTCTTGAGGCGCCTTATGCCTCGGGTCGGATCGTTACGTAGTCTCCATGGTCCCACGGGCAGGGACCGGGGGCCGTTTTGGGCCGTCCGGAGGGCCACTGGTACTGTAGATGGCTGTGCCTCATGCCCTCTCAGCGCGAGGCGCGACAGAAAATTTTGGATCACCGGTACGGGACCCGAGCGGCCCCGCACCTGAACCTGAAAAGGCTCCTTCGTGGCGAACATCAAGTCCCAGATCAAGCGGATCAAGACCAACGAGAAGGCTCGGCTGCGCAACAAGGCCGTCAAGTCCTCCCTGAAGACCGCGATCCGCAAGGCCCGCGAGGCCGCTGCCGCGGGTGACGTCGAGAAGGCCGCCGAGCTGCAGCGCGCTGCCGCGCGTGCGCTCGACAAGGCCGTCTCGAAGGGCGTCATCCACAAGAACCAGGCCGCCAACAAGAAGTCGGCGCTTGCTTCCAAGGTCGCGTCCCTCAAGGGCTGAACCTTTCTGATCTGACCGCCGGAAGGACCCAGAGCGGGCCCTCTCTCATCCGCTCCCGTCCGGCACCCACGAGCCTGTTCGCGGCCTGCGTTCGCCACGCGGGAACGGGCTCACCAGCTTGGTCCGAAGGCCCCGGCGCTCTCCCTTCCCCAGGGTGGGCGGCGGGGCCTTCGGCATGGCCGGCTCCGCACGGTGGCTGCGTTTGGTCGAGGCGCTTGCCCTGCCGCTCGGCCGTGAAGCGGTGCACGGCGACCGCGTCAGACATGTCGATGATCGCGTCCAGCCCCTGGCGGACAAGGGCCGCGGGCGGGTGTCGGCCACGGCGGTCGCCGCCTTGTGGTCCGTCGGCGAGGTACGGCCGTCACCTGCGATTCTCCTCGCCGGCGCCCCCGCGGCGAGTGGCTCAGCCCCGGCCTCTGGACCGCGCGGCCCGCGCGATCGTCACGACCGCCTTCTCCAGGGCGTACTCGGGGTCGTCCCCGCCTCCCTTCACTCCCGCGTCGGCCTCGGCGACGGCCATGAGCGCCACCGCGACCCCGTCCGGCGTCCATCCCCGCATCTGCTGCCGCACCCGGTCGATCTTCCACGGCGGCATGCCCAGCTCGCGCGCCAAGTCGGCCGGCCTGCCGCCCCGGGCCGAGGACAGCTTCCCGATCGCCCGCACGCCCTGCGCCAGTGCGCTGGTGATCATCACCGGCGCCACGCCCGTCGCCAGCGACCATCTGAGCGCCTCCAGCGCCTCCGCCGTGCGGCCCTCCACGGCCCGGTCGGCGACCGTGAAGCTGGAGGCCTCGGCCCGGCCTGTGTAGTACCGCCCGACGATCGCCTCGTCGATCGTCCCTTCCACGTCGGCGACGAGCTGCGAGACCGCCGAGGCCAGCTCCCGCAGGTCGCTGCCGATGGCGTCGCAGAGCGCCTGGCACGCCTCGGGTGTGGCCGACCGGCCGAGGGAGCGGAACTCCCCCCGTACGAAGGCCAGCCGGTCCGCCGGCTTGGTCATCTTCGGGCAGGCCACCTCCCGCGCCCCCGCCTTGCGCGCGGCGTCCAGCAGCCCCTTGCCCTTGGCGCCGCCGGCGTGCAGCAGCACGAGCGTGATCTCCTCGGCGGGCGAAGCGAGGTACCCCTTCACGTCCTTGACCGTGTCGGCGGACAGGTCCTGCGCGTTGCGTACGACCACGACCTTGCGCTCCGCGAAGAGCGACGGGCTGGTCAGCTCGGCAAGGGTGCCGGGCTGCAGCTGGTCCGGGGTCAGGTCACGTACGTCCGTGTCGGCGTCGGCGGCCTTGGCGGCGGCCACCACCTCCCGCACGGCACGGTCGAGCAGGAGGTCCTCCTGGCCCACGGCGAGGGTCACCGGGGCGAGAGGGTCGTCATTCGCAGTCTTCCTGGCCATCGCTTACAGCATCCCACGCGGCACTGACATCGAAGCGGTCCCGGCACCCTGACCGGTCGCGGAGCGGACCCCGAGTCAGGTTCGGGGGCACGGATGCGGGCTAGGGGCCACGGATACGGGCTCAGGGCCACGGGCACAGGCTCCGGTCACGGCTCCTCGCGCCAGCCGTCCCACTCCCCCGCGAACGCGTCCAGCTCGGCGGGGTCCAGCCGATCGCCCTCGTCCCGCAGGACCAGGAGCCACTGGGCGTCCTCGGCGTCGTCCTCACCGGCCAGCGCGTCCCGGACGAGCCGGGGCTCCTCGTCGATCCCGAACCGCTCCCCGAGCGCCTCGGCCGCCTCCTCGGCGGCATCGCGGTCGGGCAGCACCAGCACATGTCTCACATCACTCACGGGCCCATTCTCCGGCACCCGGAACACGGCGAAGGGCCAGGTCAGCCGTGGGGAACGCGCGCAGGTCAGCCTTCGGGCAGGAGTCTGCGGACGGACTGTGCCGGTCAGGCCGTCGGCACGTCCCGGTGCAGCTCGGTGCGCGCCCGGCAGTGGGACGGTGCGGGTCACGCCGTGCAGCGACAGCGCGCCGGCTGCGGTACGGGACCATCCCACCGGTCACACCCGGCGGCCCACGGCACAGCCGACCGCCAACTCGGCAGGTCGCGCCCGGGCCTGGGCCGAATCAGCCGTCCAGGTCAGGGTTTCGCACAGTCGGCACACAGCTCAGCTCGATCCCGAAGTGCTCTCGGTACACGGTCAGCACCTCCTCGTCCTCCTCCAGCTCGCGGATCTCCTGGGTGCCGTCCACGGCGGTCGTCTTCAGCTTGCGCCCGCTGAGCGTGATCCTCCCGCCGTCCTCGGTGAGCCGTGAACAGACCAGGGACCGGGTGAAGTGCGACGTCGGCGAGGTGCTGTGCCACCAGGCGCCGGCCGCGAAGTCCCCGAGTACCCGGGGGCGGGCCTCCAGCCGGTACTGCGGCTTGCCGTCCCACAGGACGTCCAGGTCCGCGCCGCGCACCCCGGCCGCGTCCGGCCCGGCCTCCACCACCTGGAACCTGCCACCGGGGTCGTCCTGCTCCCCGCCTTCCGCACAGGCCAGCGGGTAGTGGCTGTGCGCCCCGAACCCGACGTCGGCGAGCCAGGTGTCCCCCTCCACCGTCCGCACCCGCAGCGCGAGATGGTCGTAGGGGATCCCGAGCCGCCCCTCGTCGCCGTACACGCGTCCTGCGAGCAGCTCCACCTCGTAGCCGAGGGCGGCGAGCAACGTCCCGAACGCTCCGTTCAGTTCGTAGCAGAAGCCGCCCCGCCGACCTTCTGTCACCTTGGTCAGGAGCCGCTGCTCCTCCAGCGTGATCTCCTCTCCGAGGTGGACCGACAGGTTCTCGAAGGGGACGGCTCGCAGATGGCTCAGGTGCAGGGCGCGCAGCGCCTCACTGGTGGGCTGCCGGGGTCGCTCGCTCCCGAGCCGGCGGAGGTAGGCATCGATCTGTGCTGACGTCATGGGCCCAGTCTGGGCCAGTCCCGTCTCATCACTCTCCAGTCCGCTCTCGTCACCCGTATCCGGCCCTCGGTCCCTCCGGTTCCGGTGACCGCGAGGGCGCCGTCGCGGTCGGTGCTCAGGACCGTCGCGCCGCCCGCCCGCAGCGCGGCCATGGTCGCCGGTGCCGGGTGGCCATAAGGGTTGCCGGCACCTGCGGAGACGAGCGCCATCCGGGGTGCCGCGAGGTGTATCAGCTCCGGGTCCTGATAGGCCGAGCCGTGGTGCGCCACCTTCAGGACGTCCACTCCGGCCAGGTCGGCCGCCGCCGGTGACCGCAACAGCGCCTGCTGCGCCGGGGGTTCCAGGTCCCCGAGCAGCAGCAGCCGCAGCCCGCCGGTGCGCACGAGCAGCGCGACGCTGGCGTCGTTCGGACCCTCCGGCTCGTACAGGGCACCCGGCCGGCCCGGCGGCACCGTCGCCCCGGAGGGCAGCCGTGTGCTCCGCGGCGGGGCGCTTGGCGGCTGGGTGCTCTGCTGCGGGGGCCACAGGACGCGCCAGGTGAGGGGTCCGGCGCGCCGTTCCTCGCCCGCGACGGCCGTCGTGACCGGGATGTTCCGTTCGGCTGCCTCCCTGTGGACGAACTGTGCCTGGTCCGCCGGTTCCGCGAACCCCGTCGTCTCGATCGCGGCCACCGAGCGGCCCCGCAGGACGCCGGGCAGGCCCGCCACATGGTCGGCGTGGAAGTGGGTGAGGACGAGGAGAGGGACACGGGTGATGCCCAGCCGGCGCAGGCAGTGGTCGACCAGCGCCGGATCGGGTCCGGCGTCCACGACCACCCCGGCGCCGTCGCCCGCCGCCAGCACGGTCGCGTCGCCCTGCCCGACGTCGCACATCGCGAACCGCCAGCCCGGTGGCGGCCAGCCCGTGATCACCCGGGTCAGCGGCGCCGGCCGCGTCACCAGCAGCACGACCAGCACGCCGAGCAGCCCGCACCACGCCGGGTGCCGCAGCAGTCTCCGGCCGGCCAGGACGACGGCCACGGTGACCGCCGCGAGTGCCAGCGCCCCCGGCCAGCTCCCCGGCCAGTCCACTCCCGCGCCGGGCAGCGCCGCCCCGGCCCGGGCCACCCCGGCGATCCACCCGGTGGGCCAACTCGCGCACCAGGCGAGCGCCCTGGCCGCCGGCATCGCCACCGGCGCCGTCGCGAGCGCCGCGAACCCCAGCACCGTCGCCGGTGCCACCGCCACCTCGGCCAGCAGGTTGCACGGCACCGCCACCAGGCTCACCCGGGCCGACAGCACCGCCACGACCGGCGCGCACACCGCCTGTGCGGCCGCAGCCGCCGCCAGGGCCTCGGCGAGCCGCGGGGGCACCCGGCGCCGCCGCAACGCCTCGCTCCAGCCTGGCGCGATCACCAGCAGCGCGCCGGTGGCCAGCACGGACAGCAGGAAGCCGTAACTGCGGGCCAGCCACGGGTCGTACAGCACCAGCAGCAGGACAGCCGTGGCCAGTGCCGGGATCAGGGATCTACGGCGCCCGGTGGCCAGGGCGAGCAGCGCCACGGCGCCGCAGGCGGCGGCCCGCAGCACGCTGGGGTCGGGCCGGCAGACGACCACGAAGCCCAGTGTCAGCGCTCCCGCGAGCAGCGCCGTCGCCCGTAGGGAGAGCCCCAGGCGTGGGGCCAGGCCACGGCGCTCGACCCGTTGGGCCAGTCCGGGCGGCCCGATGAGCAGCGCGAGCAGAACGGTGAGGTTGCTGCCGGAGACGGCGAGCATGTGCGCCAGGTCCGTCTCCTCGAAGGCGTGGTCCAGCTCGGGCGTGATCCGCGAGGTGTCCCCGACGACCAGCCCGGGTAGCAGCGCCCGCGCGTCGCCGGGCAGGTCTTCGGCCGCTTCCCGCAGGCCCGCTCTGAGCCGCCCCGCCAGCCGTTGCGGGCCGCTCGGTCCCGCCACGATCCGTGGCTCCGGCCGGCCGCGCACCCGCAGCACGGCCGCGGTCCGGTCGCCGCCCGTCAGCGCAGGCGCCAGCCGACCGGCCACCCGCAGCCGTGTGGACGGCAGCAGCCCGAGCCAGGCGGCCCGCCTCCCGGCCGACGGGCCCTGTCCGGCGGGGACCGGCGAGCCTCCTGACGTCCGGCTCCCCGTCCCCTCCTTTTGCGGTGCCGGGACGTCAGGGTCGACGATCACCAGTACGGGTGTCCGGGTCCGCACCTGCCTTCCGTGAGCCTCCTCGATGCTCCGCAGCTCGGCCCGGACCAGCACCGCCACGGGCGCCGCGCGATCGCCGCGCACGTGGGGCCTGCTCAGCCAGGGATCGCCGCTCACCTCGACCTCGGCGGTCACGGTCGCGAACCGCCGGGCCAGCTCGGGCACCGGCCCACGCCGCACGTCGGCCCCGTGCAGCCCGGCGGAGGCGGCTGCGGCGGCGACGCAGAGCAGCACCGCGGCGACGGCCGGCCGCGCCCAGCGGAACCGGCCGCGTGCCCACCCGGCCCGCTCCGCCTCTCCGCCTCCCCCAGCCCGTCGGGCGGTCACCACGGCTCCGGCCGGCGCCGGCCCAGCGCCAACCGCCCCTTGGCGAGGGGTGCCCGATCCGGGTTCCGACCGGTCCAGCCGCCCAGCCCGCACCCCCTGTCCGCCCCGCCGCGGCCGCCTCACCGACAGCAGCAGGACCCCGCTGATCAGGCAGACCACGGCGGTCGCGGTGGTCCAGGCCGCGGGTGTGTCCAGGGTCAGGGCCGCCGTGGCCCAGGCCGCGAGCGCGGGTGGCACCAGACGCAGGTCCAGGGGACCGTCCCGGCCGGTGTGCGCGGTCCCGCCCTGCCCGGGTCGGGAGCGCGGGTCGGCCTCGTCGAGCGCGCGGCTCATGGCCGTACCAGTTCGCGCAGATCGGTGAACCGGCGGTCGCCGATGCCGTTCACCTCGCGCAGTTCGTCCACCGAGCGGAAACCGCCGTACTGGGTGCGGTAGTCGATGATGTGCTGGGCCAGTACCGGGCCCACTCCGGGCAGGGTGTCGAGCTGGTCCACAGTGGCCGTGTTGAGGGAGACCGGGGCTGTCGGGCCGGTGCCGGTGGTTCCGGAGAGCGGCCCGGCTGCCGGGTCGGGCGGAGGGGCGGCCCCGGCGGGGGTGCCGACGACGATCTGTTCGCCGTCGATGAGAAAGCGGGCCCGGTTGAGTCCTTCCGTGCTCACGCCCGGCCGGACCCCGCCCGCCGCCCGCAGCGCGTCGGCCACCCGGGCCCCGGCCGGCAGCCGTCGGATCCCCGGTTTGCGGACCTTGCCGCTGACGTCCACGACGATCTCCGCGCCTGGTGTCGCCGACGTGCTCACAGCCGCTCCGGCCTTCGCTCCCTCGTCCTTCCTGGTGAACGGCGCCTGAGCGTGCACCACCTGAGGGGCGCTCACCGACTGGGGCCGGCCGGCCCAGAAGTGCTGCACGGCGAAGACGGCGGCGGCCACGAGGACCACGGCGAGCGCCACGACTCCGCGCCGTTCCACTCCGTACCGTGCCTGCAGCCACACCGGCATCCGCTCGCGCAGCGCCAGCCCGGCCCGCTCCCGCCAGTCCGGGCCCGCGGGTGCCTCCGGCTCCGGCGCAGGCTCCGACAGCCGCGCCGGACCGGCCGGTTCAGGCTCCGTGGGGCTGCCCGGCTCCGGCGGACTCACGGTCGCTGTCCCACTCGGGGGCACGCCCGGCAGCATCGTGGTCACCGTCCCCCTCGTGCTCAGCCCCGGTTCCGGACCCGTCACCGTTGCCGTCGGTGTGCTCGCCGGCCTCTCCTGGTTCGGCGGTGCGTTCCCCGACTCCCGCCACTGCACGGCACGTTCGCCGAAGAGGAGCTCCGCGCGGCGGCGCAGTTCCTCCGCCGGTGCGGGCGGGCGGTGGCGGGCGCGGCGAGGGTGGACGGGGTTGCGGCGGTGGCGGAGGCGGCCGTCGGAGGCGATGCCACGGCCGGGGCCGCTGGTCGGAGTTGCCGTGCGTGAGCGAGATCGAAGTGCCATGCGACGAGGATGGAGCTTCTCGTCACATCGCGGTGATCTTGGTGGATTTCCGTGGATGCCCGACTGGTTGTGGAAAACTCCACCACCCGGACGAGTGAAGCCGGTAGGCCCCGGGAGCAAATGGCAAGGCCGGTCTGGGGATTAGCGGGTGTCAGCGAGGCGAGACGACCGCGCCCAGCAGCCCGGGTCCGGTGTGTGCCCCGATCACCGCTCCGACCTCGCTGACATGCAGGTCGGCCAGGCCCGGGACGCGGACCCGCAGCCGGTCGGCGAGTGCGGCGGCGCGGTCGGGGGCGGCGAGGTGGTGGACGGCGATGTCGACCTCGGCGCTGCCCGCCCGCTCGGCGGCCAGTTCCTCCAGGCGCGCGATCGCCCTGGACGCCGTACGGACCTTTTCCAGCAGCTCGATCCGGCCGCCCTCCAGCTGGAGCAGCGGCTTGACGGCGAGCGCGGAACCCAGCAGCGCCTGCGCGGCTCCGATGCGGCCCCCGCGGCGCAGATAGTCGAGGGTGTCGACGTAGAAGTAGGCGGACGTGCCCGCCGCCCGTTTCTCCGCAGCCGTGACGGCCTCGTCCATCGTGCCGCCCGCCTCCGCGGTCTCGGCCGCGGAGAGCGCGCAGAAGCCGAGCGCCATCGCGACCATCCCGGTGTCCACGACCCGCACGGGCACCGGTGCCTCGCGCGCCGCGAGGACGGCGGCGTCGTAGGTGCCGGACAACTCGGCGGACAGGTGCAGGGAGACGATGCCGCTCGCGCCGGACTCGGCGACCCTGCGGTAGGTCTCCGCGAACACCTGCGGGCTGGGGCGGGAGGTGGTCACGGAGCGCCGCTTCTGCAGTGCCTGGGCCAGGGAGCGGGTGGAGATCTCGGTGCCCTCTTCGAGGGCTTGATCGCCGAGGACCACGGTCAGCGGGACCGCGGTGATGCCATGGCGTTCCATCGTCCGGGGCGGCAGGTAGGCCGTTGAATCGGTGACGATCGCGACATGGCGGGACATGAGCTGGAGGTTACCTGGCGTAGTGCTCGCGTGGCAGCCCGGCCCCTGAGCCATGGTCCTGGAACGGCCCGGTCATGTAGTGCTCTCGGGGCGGGGCTTCTTCTGCCACGGGGACGTGGGGCGCCAGGACGGCGGGGCGATCGCGTCCGGAGCGGGCTGCGCCGCGTGGGAGCCGGCAGCCGTGGGCCGGGTCTGCCCGGTGGCCGGGCGGTCGGCCGCGGCGGGGGCGGGCTCGTCGGGCCACTGCGGGGACGCCTGGCCGGGCTCGGTCCGCGTCCAGTGGCGCAGGGCGCCCGCCTCGATGTCGATCTGGGCGCTGAGGGTGCCCAGATCGTCGTCGGCGAAGCGGCGGGCCCGGTCGTGGACGGCCCAGCGCAGGGAGTCCGCGGATGAGGTGATCCGCTCGGTGCGGCTGCGCAGTTCGGGCAGGCGTTCGGCGAGCGTGGCCCGGTCCGGCTCGGACTCCAGGCGCTTGAGGTCGGCGTCCAGTTCGTGTCCGTGCGCGCTCAGCCGCTCGAAGAGCCCGAGGGTCTCCTTCAGCGACTCGTCCTCGGCCGCGCCCGCGTGCAGCGCGTCCCGCGTGGCGCGCATGGAGGTGCGCAGTGCGAGCCGCAGCTGGGCGATCTCGCCGGCGGGCCCGATCTGGGCGAAGGACTTGGCGCGCAGGGTGTGGTCCTCGACCGTGCGGCGGGCCTGCGCGATGGTCCGGTCCACGCCGCGCTTGGCGGCGCCGACGGCCTTGACCGCGGCGTACGCGCCGAGGCCGACGAAGAGCAGGAAGAGCAGGGCGAACACGGCCAACACTACGTCCATGACGCTCCTCCTCCAGCTGGTACGGCACGAGCCGCTGTGCTCTCCACGGTAAACGCTGCGGGCAGGCCCGGAGTTCCGGAAGAACCCCGAACCTGCCCGTAGGGGACTACCCCGAGCCGGCGGAAAGCACCCGGTTCTTACGCGGGAACGATGTTGACCAGCTTCGGCGCCCGCACGATCACCTTGCGGATGCCGGCGCCGCCCAGCGCCGCGACGACCTTCTCGTCGGCCAGCGCGACCTTCTCCAGCTCCTCCTCGGAGATGGCCGGCGGCACCTCCAGCCGGGCCTTGACCTTGCCCTTGATCTGCACGACACAGGTCACGGTCTCGTCCACGACGTAGGCCGGGTCGGCGACCGGGAAGTCCCGGTGGACGACCGAGTCGGTGTGGCCCAGCTTGCGCCACAGCTCCTCGGCGATGTGCGGGGCCAGCGGGGCGACCATCAGCACCAGCGGCTCGGCCACGGACCGCGGCACCGCGCCGCCGGCCTTGGTCAGGTGGTTGTTCAGCTCGGTGACCTTGGCGATGGCGGTGTTGAAGCGCAGGCCCTCCAGGTCCTGGCGCACGCCGTCGATGGCCTTGTGCAGGGCGCGCAGGGTCTCCTCGTCGGGCTCGGCGTCGGTCACGGTGACCTCGCCGGTGGCCTCGTCGACGATGTTGCGCCACAGCCGCTGCAGCAGCCGGAACTGGCCGACCACCGCGCGCGTGTCCCACGGGCGGGAGACGTCCAGCGGGCCCATGGCCATCTCGTACAGGCGCAGCGTGTCGGCGCCGTACTCGGCGGCGATCTCGTCCGGAGTCACCGCGTTCTTCAGGGACTTGCCCATCTTGCCCAGCAGTCGGGAGACCTGCTCGCCCTGGTAGTAGTAGGCGCCGTCGCGCTCCTCCACCTCGGCGGCCGGCACCGCGATGCCACGGCTGTCGCGGTAGACGTAGGCCTGGATCATGCCCTGGTTGAACAGCTTGTGGAACGGCTCCGCGGAGGAGACGTGCCCCAGGTCGTACAGGACCTTGGACCAGAAGCGCGCGTACAGCAGGTGCAGCACGGCGTGCTCGGCACCGCCGACGTACAGGTCGACACCGCCGTGCGGCCGGCCCTCGCGCGGGCCCATCCAGTACTGCTCGATCTCCGGGTCGACCAGCTTCTGGTCGTTGTGCGGGTCCAGGTACCGGAACTCGTACCAGCAGGAACCGGCCCAGTTGGGCATGGTGTTGGTCTCGCGGCGGTACTTCTTGGGGCCGTCGCCCAGGTCCAGGGTGACGTTGACCCATTCCTCGTTGCGCGACAGCGGCGTCTCGGGCTGGGTGTCGGCGTCGTCCGGGTCGAAGGTGCGCGGGCTGTAGTCCTCGACCTCGGGCAGCTCCAGCGGCAGCATCGACTCGGGCAGCGCGTGGGCGATGCCGTCCTCGTCGTAGACGATCGGGAAGGGCTCGCCCCAGTAGCGCTGGCGGCTGAACAGCCAGTCGCGCAGCCGGAAGTTGACCGTGCCCTCGCCGATGCCCTTGTGCTCCAGCCACTCGGTGATGCGCGCCTTGGCGTCGGCCACGCCCAGGCCGTTCAGCTTGACGTCGTCGCTGTCGGAGTTGACGATCTTCGCGTCGTAGGAGACGAAGGCGTCGTCCCAGGTGGCCGGGTCGGTGCCGCGGCCGTCGGTCGGCTCGACCACGCAACGGATCGGCAGCTCGAAGGCGCGCGCGAAGGCGAAGTCGCGGGAGTCGTGACCCGGGACGGCCATGATCGCGCCGGTGCCGTAGCCCATCAGCACGTAGTCGGCGATGAAGACCGGGATCTGCTCACCGTTGACCGGGTTGGTCGCGAAGGCGCCGGTGAAGACGCCGGTCTTGTCCTTGGCCTCGGCCTGGCGCTCGACATCGGACTTCGAGGCGGCCTGCGCGCGGTAGGCGGCGACGGCCTCGGCCGGAGTGGCGTGGCCGCCGGTCCACACCTGGTGCGTGCCCTCGGGCCACGCCTCGGGGGTGAACTTGTCGACCAGCGGGTGCTCGGGCGCCAGCACCATGTAGGTCGCGCCGAACAGGGTGTCGGGGCGGGTGGTGAAGACCGTGATGCGCTCGCCGTCGATCGGGAAGTCGACGCGGGCGCCCTCGCTGCGGCCGATCCAGTTGCGCTGCTGCAGCTTGATGGCCTCGGGCCAGTCCAGCTCCTCCAGGTCCTCCAGCAGCCGGTCGGCGTAGGCGGTGATGCGCATGTTCCACTGGCGCAGCTTGGCCTTGAAGACCGGGAAGTTCCCGCGCTCGGAACGGCCGTCGGCGGTGACCTCCTCGTTGGCCAGCACGGTGCCCAGGCCCGGGCACCAGTTGACGGGCGCGTCGGAGGCGTAGGCCAGGCGGTACTCGCCCAGGATGTCGGCGCGCTCGGCGGCGGTCAGCTCGTTCCACGCGCGCGTGGAGCCCGGAATCGCGCGCTCACCGGACTCGAACCGGGCGATCAGCTCGGAGATCGGGCGGGCCTTGCGCGCCTCCTCGTCGTACCAGGAGTTGAAGATCTGCAGGAAGATCCACTGGGTCCACTTGTAGTACTCCGGGTCGATCGTGGCGAACGACCGGCGCTTGTCGTGGCCCAGGCCCAGCCGGCGCAGCTGGGCCTTCATGTTCTCGATGTTGGCCTCGGTGGACACGCGCGGGTGCGTGCCGGTCTGCACGGCGTACTGCTCGGCGGGCAGGCCGAAGGCGTCGAAGCCCAGGGTGTGCAGGACGTTGTGGCCGGTCATGCGCTGGAACCGGGCGTAGACGTCGGTGGCGATGTAGCCCAGCGGGTGGCCGACGTGCAGGCCCGCGCCCGAGGGATAGGGGAACATGTCCATGATGAACTTCTTGGGCTTGGCGACCAGCTCGGGGTCGCCCTCCAGGTCACCCTTGGGGTTCGGCGCCGCGTAGGTGCCGTCGGCGTCCCAGAAGTCCTGCCAGCGTGCCTCGATCTCGGCTGCCATGGCGGCCGTGTAGCGGTGCGGCGCGGCCTCCGCCGACGTGGCGGCGGTGGCAGCGGGGTTCGTCTCGCTCATGATCCTCAAAGCTCCATCGATCGTCTCTGCCTGCGGCTGCGACATCCAAAGAAACGAAAAAACCCCTCACACAGGAGGGGACGCCGCGCCGATGCCGACCTCACGGCTGGACCGGGGTCGGTACTGATCAGCGCGGCCCGCTAAGCAGAAGGCGTACGGCACGCATGGCGCTAGGGTACCGCAGCCCTTGAGCAAGCGGCGACGCGCTTCCGTATCCCTGATGGACATGTCACGAAGCCCGCCCGGAACTGAACAAAGGTCAGCAACTACTTCGCGTACCGTCCCCTATGGGACACCGCCCCCCGTCGCATTGTCCGTTGATAACAACGCAATAACTCAAACCCCGTACTGATCGGTATGGCTCCACTTAGAGTGCGGCAGCGGGACCGCTTTCCCGAAACTGCTCGGAGTTGCCCCCATGAACCCTCGTCGTAGTACCAGCTCGCTCCCCAAACCCGGCCGCTCGGCCTACGGGGTGGCGTCCGCTGTCATCCTGCTGCTCATACCCGTGGCCGTGCTGGTCGGAGGCAGCCAGTTCCGCGACTTCCTGAACTTCGGCGCGGGCGTGCTGTCCCTCGTCTCGCTCAGCTGCTCGGTGATCTGGGGCCTGTTCGCACAGGACCGGATCTTCCTGAACACGCGGCAGCGGATCATCGGCCAGGCGGTGCACCGGACGACCGCGGTCGCCTCGATCGCGTTCCTGTTGCTGCACATCACCACCAAGATCGCGCTCGGTCACACCGGGCTGATCGCCGCGATCATTCCGTTCTCGCTCGGCGTCTCCGGCATCGCCGGCCTGATCGGGCTGGGCTCGCTCGCTGGGCTGCTGATGATCTTCGTCGGCATCACCGGCGCCCTGCGCAGCAATTTCGCCACCCCGGCCCCGGTCGCCGCCCGCTGGCGGGCCATGCACATGCTGGCCTACCCGGCCTGGTGCGCCGCGCTGATCCACGGACTCTACGCGGGTCGCTCTGCCAAGCCGATCTTCGTGATCCTCTACAGCCTGTCCCTGCTCGGCGTGATGGGCGCCCTCGCGCTGCGCGCCGCGCCGCGCCCGGTCAAGCGCAGGGTCGCCGACCGCCTGGTGGCCCTGTTCGGCAGCTCGGAGCGGCCCGGACTGGACGATCTGGACGCGAGCCGCTCCCGGATGGCCGAGTCGGCGCTGCCCGGCTTCGAGAGCCGGCGGGAGCCGCGGCAGGCTCCGGCGGACACGGGGGCCGCCCCGCTCTACCAGACCCCGGCCGCCCCGGCCGCCGAGCCCGCCTACGGCTTCGCGGCGGCCTACCGCGCGGTCTCCACGCCGGGCCGCCCGCAGCAGCCCTTCACGGCCGACCAGACCGCCCGCATGGATCTGCCCATGGACCTGCGGGCCACCGAGGCCATCCCGCGCGTGGACGGCCCCTCCAGCACCTCGGGCAGCTGGCCGATCCCGTCCCCGCCGCCGGTCGGCGAGGCCCCGCCGTCCGCGTACGACCCCCTCCAGGACACCGGATACACCATCCCGGTCTACGGCAATCCGGGCGCCGCCGGATACGGCGGAAGTGACGTGTACGACACCGGTGAGACAAACGGCCTCTACGGCACGTACAACCCGAGTGACACGTTCAACAGCGGTCCCGCCACCGAAACGCTGCCCGGCTCCTCCTACGAGGCACCGGGTTCGGGCGAACCTTGGAACACGCCTTCCGGAGGCTTTAAGTGAACGAGGCCCTGCCCGACGTCCCCGAAGTCCGCGTGGTCGGACTTCCCCAGCTCACGTCGGGCTTCGACCTTGTGGAGCGGCTCGATCTGCCCATGCACCTGAAGGTGCACGGGCCGCTCGACCCGTTGGGCGGCGAACAGCTCGCCCAGCTCGCCGAACGCATCAACCTCAGGGGCCGCGGCGGCGCCGGCTTCCCCTTCCACAAGAAGCTGCGCTCGGTCGCCGAGTCGGCGATCAAGCGCGGGGTGCGGCCGGTCGTCGTGGTCAACGGCAGCGAGGACGAACCCGCCTGCCGCAAGGACACGGTGCTGATCAACCGTGCCCCGCACCTCATCCTGGACGGCGCGCTGCTGTGTGCCGAGGCGCTCGGCGCGCGCACCCTCGTCATCGGCGTCACCCGGGAGTCCACCCAGCGCTCCATGGAGGCCGCGCTCGCCGAGCGAGGCCTGAGCAACAGCCGTAGGTCGGCGCTGCGCGCGTGGGTGCAGCGCAATCCGGTGCGCATGGTCACCGGCGCCGCCGCCTCGCTGATCCGCTCCGTCGACGGCGGCCCGGCCATCCCGCCCGGCCGCAAGATCAGCGCCTCGCAGAGCGGTGTCGGCGGCGCGCCCACGCTGCTGTCGAACGCCGAGACGTTCGCGCAGCTGGCCATCGCCGCCCGCATCGGCCCGGAGCGCTACGGCAACACCGGCCTGTACGACGAACCGGGCACCGTGATGCTCACCGTGTCCGGAGCGGTCGCCCGCCCGATGGTGATCGAGGTACCCACGGGTGTGCCGCTGCGCTACGTGCTGCAGCTGGCGGGCGCCCCGCCGGTGCCGCAGGGCGTGCTGACCGGCGGCTACCACGGCAAGTGGATCGACGCGGCGACCGTCAACGAGGCGATCGTCTCCCGCAACTCGCTGGACGCGGTGGGCGGTTCGCTGGGCGCGGGCGCGATCCTGCCGATCAGCCAGGAGACGTGCCCGCTCGGCGAGTCGCTGCGGGTCGCGCAGTGGCTGGCCGAGGAGAGCGCCGGCCAGTGCGGGCCCTGCTACCTCGGCCTGCCCGCCGCCGCGCGCGGCTTGGAGGACATCCTCAACGGCGGCGGACCGGCCGCCCTGGAGGCGCTGAAGCAGGTCGCGAAGAACGTGAAGCGGCGCGGGGCGTGTTCACACCCGGACGGCTCGGCGATGTTCCTGGAGTCGACCATCAAGGCGTTCACCGACGACCTGGCCGCGCACGTGCTCGGGAACGGCTGCGGACGGCCTGTGGAGGGCGTTCTGCCGCTCTTCGAGGGGGGCAGGGCCCCCACGGGCGTCCCGGGCGGCGGAGAGCCCGAGGAGAGCGGCGCCAGCCGCCAGAAGATCTACGTCGACTGGACGCTGTGCCGGGGCCACGGGCTGTGCGCGGACATCCTGCCGGAGGTGTTCGAACTCGGCGCCGACGGCTTCCCGACCGTCGCCCAGGCGCAGGTGCCGCGGTACGCGGAGGCGAAGGCCCTGCGCGCGGTGCGCCGCTGCCCGGCGCTCGCCCTGCGCCTGGAGGAGGACACGCGCGGGCAGGCACCGTCGCGCAACCTGCCGGTCCTCTCCCAGGGCCGCGGCCGGCGGGCCCTGGGCCGCTGAAGGCACGGGAACGGCGGGTCACCCGGTTCGGGTGACCCGCCGTTCCGCTCACGCGCGCATGTCAGGCGTTTCTTCGGCGTCCCGTGTCCCGCAACACGCCGAAGGCGGACCATCCGTGGGATGATCCGCCTTCGATCTCTGTGGAGCTAAGGAGAATTGAACTCCTGACCTCCTGCATGCCATGCAGGCGCTCTACCAACTGAGCTATAGCCCCTTGTTGTCTCCCCGGGTTCCCCCGGCGACGACGTAAACATTACAGGGCCTCCTGGGCAGCACCAAATCGGTTTTCCCTCTGCACCGATTAGGGCGCTAATGTCGGCTTTCGTGCCCATGATCGCGTTCCCCGCCGCCTGCCGCCGGATGCCGGTCGCCCTGGGGGCGTGCCTGCTGTCGTTCACGGCGTTCTGGGCCGCTCAGCGGGCCGCGCACGTGTCGATGGTCGACCTGATGGTCTACCGGGCGGAGGGGGCCGCCGTGCGCGCCGGCGGCGACCTGTACGCGCTGCGCGCGACCGCCGCGCACCTGCCCACCACCTACCCGCCGTTCGCCGCCCTGCTGTTCACCCCGCTGCCCCTGCTGGACAGCGCCCTCCTGCGCGCGCTGGCGACGGCCGGGAACCTTGCGCTGCTGGTCGGGTTCGTACGGCTGTCGCTGAGACTCGTCGGCCACGCGCGCGGGCAGACCGCCTGGTGGGTCGCGGCGTCGGCCGTGTGGTGCGAGCCGGTGTGGACGACCGTGCGCTACGGCCAGATCAACCTGCTGCTGGCCGTTCTGGTGCTGTGGGACCTGACCCGCCGCCCCGCCGGCGGGTACGACCGCTGGACGGGAGTCGGCCTCGGGCTGGCCGCGGCGGTCAAGCTGACGCCCGCGATGTTCCCGGTGTTGCTGCTCGCCACGGGCCTCACCGCCCGCCTGAGAAGCGGGCACGGCGAGCCGTGGCTGCGCCACGCGCGCGGGGCGGCCGTCGCGTTCGCGGGGGCGACGCTGCTGGCGGCGGCCGTGCTGCCGTACGACTCGTGGCGGTTCTGGACGGACATGGTGTTCCGCGCGGACCGGGCCGGTTACGCCGAGGAGACCGCCAACCAGGCCCTGCGCGGCGCTCTGGCCCGCTTTCTGCACACGCCCGACCCGGGAGCCCTCTGGGCGGTCTCCGCGGCCGTGGTGGCCGTCCTGGGGCTCGCCGTGGCCGTGCGGGCGGAGTTGCGGGGGCGGCGGGCCTGGTCGGTGTGCGCGTGCGCGGTCACCGCCCTGCTGATCAGCCCGGTGTCGTGGACCCACCACTGGGTGTGGTGCGTGCCGCTGGTGCTGCTGCTGTGGACGCGCGCGCACCGGGCGGCGGCCGTGGGCACCCTGCTGGTCTTCTGCTCGTACGCCCCGTGGTGGGTGCCGCACGGCCCTGATCGGCCCGAACTGCACCTCACCGGAGCGGCATTGGCGCTCTCGGCCGTCTACGGAGGGGCCGGTGCGCTCTTCCTCGCGCTGGCCCGGACATCGTTGCCGAGGACCGACGGCGAGGTCCGCGTCACGCCGTGACGAACTGGTAGAACCTCTTGAGCGTGCAGTGCTCCTCCAGGAGGCGGCCGTAGATCGGCTCGCCCTCCAGCTCCCGGTACGTCTCGATCGGGTCGCCTTTTATGATCAGCGCCCGCGCGCACTCCTCGCACCAGTACTGGTAATCGGGATTGATCGGCTCCATGTCACGGACGATCGGTGTACCGCTCCCGCACCAGTCGCACTTTCGCCTGTGTGCACCCATCGATCAGCTCCAGCTGTGGCCGCAGGCCGTGCACACGTAGGAGATTCCGCCGTTGTCGCCGAGGACTTGCGCCACGTGCGCGGAACCGCAGGAAGGGCAGCTGAGCCGGGTGGTCGTACCCCGTGTCAACGCCGCACCGAGGAGGTGGCCGACCTCCTCGAGGATGCTCGCAGGCATCGCTTACTCCCTCCCGTCGGGCCGCGCCCCCTTCCGGCCGTTTGATTCTGCCACGGCCGGACCAATACGGTCAGCGACGCCTCACTACCAGTCCGGACACAGCACCCATCGCAGCGGTTCCGGCCAGCGCCCAGGCGCTTACCGAGAACGCCTCCGCGGACGTATACGCGTGCAGGACGCCGAACGACTCAAGCCGGTTCAGGAACAGTGTGCCGAAGGCCGCCACGCCGATCAGCTGACCGAGTTGCGCGACCGTCGCCAGCAGGCCGCTGGCGTCCGCCGCGTCCTCGGGCCGTACGGTCGCCAGGGCGCCGGTGAGCGTCGGGCTGAAGGCCAGCGCCAGCCCGGCACCCGTGCCCGCGTACCCCGCGTACAGAACCGCTCCCCCGTCGCCGCCGTCGTGGAAGGCCAGCCCGACGACGGCGACCGACACCGCGGTGAGCGCGAATCCGGCCGGTGCGAGCGCCCGCTGCCAGGCGGCCGGCCACCTGCGCCAGGTGAGGCTGACGGCGCCGAAGACGGCCGCGGTCGGCGCGAAGCTCAGCCCGGCCCGCAGGGCGCTGTAGCCGAGGCCGCCCTGGACGTGCAGGGTCAGCGCGAAGAGGAAGCCGGCGTTGACCGACATCACGGAGAGGATCCGGAAGACGGCCCGGCCGATGCCGGGCTGCCGCAGCACGCGGGGCGTGATGAGCGGGGCGCCACCACGCCGGGCCAGCCGGGACTCGTAGCCGCAGAACAGGGCGAACAGCACCGCGGCCGCCGCCAGCGACAGCCAGGACCACAGCGGCCAGTCCTCCTCCTGGCCGAGCACCAGCGGCACGGTCAGCAGCGACACGGCGGCGCCGAGCAGCACCAGTCCGGGCAGGTCGAGCGCCCGGGCCCGCTCCCGGCCGCCCGCACCGCCCAGCGGCAGGACCCGCCGGCCCAGTACGAGCAGCAGGGCGCCGACCGGCACGTTGACCAGGAAGACCGGTCGCCAGCCGGTGCCGAACAGGTCGGCGCTGACCAGCACACCACCGGCCACCTGTCCGGCCGCCGCGCCGACGGCCAGCACCGCCGAGTAGGCGCCGAGCGCCCGCACCCGGGCCTCTCCGGTGAAGGTGCGCTGGATGAGGCTGAGCACCTGCGGGATCATCAGCGCCGAGCCCGCGCCCTGCACCAGCCGGAACACGATCAGCTCGGTCGAGCCCTGCGCCAGCCCGCAGGCGAGCGAGGCCGCGGTGAACAGGGCCAGCCCGGCCAGGTGGACCCGGCCGTGGCCCAGCCGGTCGCCGAGCCGGGCACCGGTGATCAGCAGCACGGAGTAGGTGATGGTGTAGCCGGCGATCACCAGTTGCAGGTCGGCGCCCGAGGCGTGCAGGTCGGAACCGATCGTGGGTGCCGCGACGTTCACGATGAAGACGTCGAGCGCCGCCATGAACAGGGCGGCGAGCAGCACACCGAGCAGCAGCCGGGGTCGATTGTCAGTGGCGGGTGCTTCACTGCCCGTGACGGATGGTTCGGCTCGTTCGACGGTCGAGGCGTCACTGTCAGTGGCGGATGGTTCACTGATCGCAGGGTGAGGAACGGGCTCGGTGCCCGGACCGGTCCGGGATGTCGTCGTCATGGCGTCGAGCGTGACGACGCACCGGTACCGGTGCCGAGTGCCCGCCGATGCTGGTACTGCCAGCACCTGGCAGGGGCCGGTCCGGGTGCCGACGATGAGTACGGGGACGACGGGGGCGTGACGAATGGGGACGAGGACACAGCGGCGCAGGCCGGAGCTGGCCGCCTTTCTGCGCACGAGGCGGGCACGGGTCACACCGGCCGACGTGGGGATGCCGCCGGGCTTTCGGCGGCGCACGCCGGGCCTGCGCCGGGAGGAGGTGGCGCAGCTCTCGGGGGTGGGTGTGACCTGGTACACGTGGCTGGAGCAGGGTCGGCCGATCAACGCCTCGGCGCAGGTGCTGGACGCGGTCGCGCGCACGCTGCGGCTGGACCCGCCCGAGCGGGAGCATCTGTACCGGCTGGCGGAGGTGCCGTTCCAGCCGGATCCCGAGGGCCTGATCCGGCAGATCAGCCCCGAGGTGCAGGGCATCATCGACGCCCTCGACCCGATGCTGGCGGTGGTCTACAACTCGCGGTACGACGTCCTGGCCACCAACGCGGCCTACCGGGACCTGTTCCTGGTGCCCGAGACCCTCGGGATCGGCGTGCCGAACGTGCTGTGGACGCTCCTCACGCTGCCGGAGGGGACCTGCCCGCTGGTGCACCGGGAGACGGAGCTGCCGCTGATGGTGGCGACCCTGCGGTCGTCCTACGGCAGACACGTGGGCGAGCCGGCCTGGGAGGAGTACATACGCGGGCTGTCCGCGGCGAGCCCCTGGTTCGCGGAGCTGTGGGCGAGCGGTGAGGTGGCGCCTCCGGGACCGCGGGTGAAGACGTTCCGGCACGCGGCGGTGGGCGAGATGCGGATGACCTCGCAGTCGCTGTCCATCGACGGGATGCCCGAGTGCCGGATCGTGGTCTACAGGCCGGAGGACGAGGACGCGCGGGCGAAGATCGCGCTGCTGCGGGAGCGCAGAGAGCGGCTGTGAACGCAGAAAATCCCGCCCCCCTGCGGGGGCGGGATCCTCATCACCGATCCTTGACAACTCAACAGAGTGTCGACCAGTGGAGCTAAGGAGAATTGAACTCCTGACCTCCTGCATGCCATGCAGGCGCTCTACCAACTGAGCTATAGCCCCTTGCGTTCTTCCCGCTCGGCGGGGCGAACAAGAAGAACTTTAGCCTGTGACCTGCCGGAAAGTGAAATCCGGGGTCGGGGGGCCGCGGGACGGTCAGTCGTCGTCGCCGAGGACGGGCTCCGGGAGGGTGCCCGCGTTGTGCTCCAGCAGGCGCCAGCCGCGGGCGCCCTCGCCGAGCACGGACCAGCAGCAGTTGGAGAGGCCGCCGAGGCTCTCCCAGTGCCGGGCTTCCAGGCCGAGGAGGCGGCCGATGGTGGTGCGGATGGTGCCGCCATGACTGACGACGACGAGCGTGCCGTCGTCAGGCAGCTTCTCGACGTGCCGCAGCACGACGGGGGCGGCGCGGTCGGCGACCTCGGTCTCCAGTTCGCCGCCGCCGCGGCGGACCGCCTCGCCGCGCTTCCAGGCGGCGTACTCCTCGCCGAAGCGGGCGATGATCTCCTCGTGCGTCAGCCCCTGCCAGACGCCCGCGTAGGTCTCCCGCAGGCCCTCGTCGCGGGTGACGTCGAGCCCGGTGAGGGCGGCCAGCTCGGCAGCCGTGTGCGCGGCCCGCTGGAGGTCCGAGGAGATGATCGCGTCGGGCTGCAGGGAGGCGAGCAGCCGCGCGGCGCGGCGGGCCTGGCCCAGGCCCGTCTCGGTCAGCTCGACGTCCGTGGTGCCCTGAAAGCGGCGCTCCACGTTCCACGAGGTCTGGCCGTGCCGCCAGAGGATGATGCGGCGGCCCCGGCCCTTGCGGTCGGTCACCTCGCCGGTGGTGCTCATCCCCACTCCCCGCCCGGCTCCTGATCGGCCTCGGCGGCCTGCGCCCTGGCGTGCTCCTCGGCCTTGCCGCGGGTGGCCTTGGCGTCGGCGGGCAGCTCGAGCTCGGGGCAGTCCTTCCACAGCCGCTCCAGGGCGTAGAAGACCCGCTCCTCGCTGTGCTGGACGTGCACGACGATGTCGACGTAGTCGAGCAGGATCCAGCGGGACTCGCGGTCGCCCTCGCGGCGGACCGGCTTGGCGCCGAGTTCCTTCTGCAGGCGCTCCTCGATCTCGTCGACGATGGCCTTGACCTGGCGGTCGTTCGGCGCGGAGGCCAGCAGGAAGGCGTCCGTGATCGACAGCACGTCGCTCACGTCGTAGGCGATGACGTCGTGGGCGAGCTTGTCGGCCGCTGCCTGGGCGGCGGTGTTGATGAGCTCAAGGGAACGGTTGGTGGCGGTCACTACGTGGCTTTCCGTCGGCGGGCTTTTGACATCAAGGGTCTCACGGACCGCCCGGCGCACCCCACGTGATTACGGCAGGCACGTGGGGTGCCCCCGGCCGCGCTCCCGCAGGAGGCGGCCCGGGTCAGGAGGACGGCTCGTAGTCGCGGCCGAGGATCACCGAGACGTCGGCACCGGAGGACACGCTGCCCTTGGTCACGGAGCCGGCGGGCAGGCCGAGGGTCTTGGCGACCTCGGTGGCGTTCGCCTTGTCGGCGGTGTCCGCGTAGAGCACCTTCGAGGTGGCCTCGGAGCCGGAGGCGCTGCCGCCCTCCAGGAAGGTGAAGCCGCCGTTGAGAAGCACGACGCGGGCCTTCTCGGTGTCGTCCTTCACCCCGGTGGCGTTCTGCACGGAGACGCGGACCGCGGAGCCGGCGGCGGGGCTCTTGGCGGTGCCGCCGAGGATGTCCTTCACCACGCTGCCGCTGGTCTGCGCGCTGAGCGTGCCGTCGGTCTGCACGGGCAGCAGGGCGGTCTTGTAGTCGCCGCTCTTGGCGAGGTCGGCGAGCTTGGCGAGGAAGGCTCCGAGGTCCTTGTCGGTCAGCGGCGGGTCGAGGATCTGCGCCAAGGTCTGCACGGTGGTGGTGGCGGACGACGGGTCGGAGGACAGCTTGCGCAGCACGCCCTGCATGACCTGGCCGAACCGCTCCAGCTGGGCGTTCTGGGACTCGCCGGCGGCGCGGTAGGTGGCGTAGGCGACGGCCATCTTGCCGCTGAGGGTCTGGTGCCGGCCCTTGTGGACGAGCGGCGAGGCGCCCTTCTTCTTGGCGTCCGGGTCGGGCACGTCCGTGTTGGTGTCGATCTCGATGTTGCCGACGAGTTCGACGAGGTTCTGCAGGTAGGGCGTGTCGAGGCGCCAGGTGCCCTGGATGCTGGTGCCGAGGACCGTGTCGAGCTGGTCGCGGGTGCCGGAGGTGCCGTCGTCGTCCACGGACTTGGCGAGGGTCGTGGTGGAGCCGTCGTCGTCGGTCAGCGCGAGGGAGTTGGGCAGCAGGACCGTGGTGCCCTGCTTGGTGGTGGTGTTGTCGACCAGCAGCGCCGTGGAGGTTCCGCCCTTGGCGGTGTTGTGCAGGTGGACGACGAGCACGTCGCGTTTCTGGGCGGCGACGGGTGTGGCGCTGCCGGCCTTGCCGTCGGAGGAGGACAGGCCGGGCAGTTTTCCGGCGAACCAGAGGTAGCCGACACCGCCGACCGCGACGAGGGCCATCACGACGACAAGGGCGATGATCCGGCTGCGGGCGCGGCGGCGGGCCTCCTCGCGGCGCTCGGTGCGGTTCTCGGTGAACTTCAGCCAGTCGATGACGTCCTCGGAGTCGCCGTCCGGCTCCTCGACGAAGGCGAACTGCTCGGTGCGGTAGTCCGGTCCGTCCGACGCCGGCTCGGTGTCCTGTTGGGTCCGCGTGTCCTCGGGCGGGCCGGCCTGCTGCGGGATGTAGGCGGTCTGCTCGGCGACCCGGGGCTGCTGTCCGCTGCTCGCCGCCTGCCCGTAGGGGTCGTAGCCCGTGGCGTCCTGGGTGCCGGTGGCATACGGGTCGTACGGGGCCTGCGAACCGTACGGGTCGTAGGCGGGCTGTTGCTGGCCGGAGCCGTAGGAGGGGGCCGGCTGCTGCCGGCCGGTGGCGTAGGGGTCGTAGCCGTAGCCCTGCTGCTGGGCGTACGGGTCGTAGGTGGCCTGCTGGGCCTGGGGAGCCTGCTGTGCCGGAACCTGCCGGTACACGGGCCGCCCGTACTCGTCGTAGCCGACGACTTCGTACGGGCCGGCGCCGTAGCCTGCGTCACCCGCGTCGTATCGGTCGTTCACCGGTGCCCCTCTCGGCTCACTCGCCGCGGTACAGCTCGCGCTTGTCGATGTAGCGCACGACTCCGTCCGGCACCATGTACCAGATGGGGTCCCCCTTGGCGACTCTCGCACGGCAGTCTGTGGAGGAGATGGCGAGCGCGGGCACCTCCACGAGCGAGACGCCGCCTTCCGGCAGACCGGGGTTGGTCAGGTGGTGGCCGGGGCGGGTGACGCCGATGAAGTGCGCGAGGGAGAAAAGCTCCTCCGAGTCGCGCCAGGTCAGCAGTTGGGCGAGGGCGTCGGCGCCGGTGATGAAGAAGAGGTCGGTGTCCGGGTTGAGGGCACGCAGGTCGCGCAGGGTGTCCACGGTGTAGGTGGGGCCGCCGCGGTCGATGTCGATGCGGCTGACGGAGAACTGCGGGTTCTCGGCTGTCGCGATGACCGTCATCAGGTAGCGGTCCTCGGCCGGGGAGACCTTGCGGTGGGTCTTCTGCCACGGCTGGCCGGTGGGAACGAACACCACCTCGTCCAGCTGGAACTGCGCGGCGACCTCGCTGGCCGCCACGAGGTGCCCGTGGTGGATCGGGTCGAACGTCCCGCCCATGACGCCCAGGCGCCGCTTGCCCGTGTGGGCGGGGCCGTTGCCCGGTCCGTACTGCGGGTGCTTCACCGTGTCGTCGGCCGTCTCGTGCGCCGGACCGGTAGGCATGTCCTGCTCTCCCATGCGTGCAGACCCTACCGGCCCGGTCTCGGACGTCCGGCCGGGGACGGGGTCCCCGCTCAGCGGTCGCGGTTGAAGCGCGTGGTGATCCACAGCAGCAGGAGCAGGATGACCAGGGCGCCGCCGCCGGTGACGGCCGGGTTCAGGCTGTTGTGGTTTCCGCCGTGCTCCCCGCCCTCGGCGGCAAGGGTGACCAACTGGGCTGCGGCGCTGTGGAAGCTCATCTTCGGCAGGACCTATCGCGTGTGGGCGGAATAAAGATGTCGGCTCATCGTAAGCGGGCGGCCGTGCGGCGATCACGCCGACTCCGCCGTTGGGGACGGAGCGGGCCGGCGGCCCGGCCGCCGCGGAGATCGTCGGCGGCGCGGCGGCGGGGAACTTTCCCCGCTCGTCAGTCGTCTTTCCGCTTGTAGCCGCGCAGCAGGAACCACGCGGTCAGTACACAGCCGAGGAACATCACGATCAGCACGACACGGAGCAGGTTTCCCGCCCCGTGCTGCTGGACGGCGCTCGCGGCGGCCTCGGTCAGCCATGCGGCTGCGGGGTGGTGCTCCATGACGTGGACTCCTTCGGGTGTACTGCCCGTCCACGGTATCTCCGCCTACGCTGGGCCTCGCCTCGGGGCACAGTGGCACTCACACGCACATGGGGGAAGACATGTCCGACGACGGCCGGCAGGGCACGGGGCACGAGCGGGTGCCGAGCAGGCAGCGCAGGCGCTTCCCCGGGATCTCCACCCGCGCGTACGAGCACCCGGCCGACCGCTCGGCACTGGTCGCGCTGCGCAAGCTGAGCGGGTTCGACACGGTCTTCAAGGCGCTCAGCGGCCTCCTGCCGGAGCGGAGTCTCAGACTGCTGTTCCTGTCGGACTCGGTGCGGGTCTCCGAGCGGCAGTTCGCGCACCTGCACGACATGCTGCTGGACGCCTGTTACATCCTGGACCTGGAGAAGGTCCCGCCGATGTACGTCACGCAGGATCCGCAGCCGAACGCGATGTGCATCGGCCTGGACGAGCCGATCATCGTGGTCAGCACGGGGCTGGTGGAGCTGCTCGACGAGGAGGAGATGCGGGCGGTCGTCGGGCACGAGGTGGGGCACGCGCTGTCCGGGCACGCGGTCTACCGGACCATCCTGCTGTTCCTGACGAACCTCGCGCTGAAGGTCGCCTGGATCCCGCTGGGCAACCTCGCGGTCATGGCGATCATCACGGCGCTGCGGGAGTGGTTCCGCAAGTCGGAGCTGTCCGCCGACCGGGCGGGCCTGCTGGTCGGCCAGGACGTCCGGGCCGCGATGCGGGGCCTTATGAAGATCGCGGGCGGCAACCATCTGCACGAGATGAACGTGGACGCGTTCCTGGAGCAGGCCGAGGAGTACGAGTCCGGGGGCGATCTGCGCGACTCCGTGCTCAAGATCCTGAACGTGCTGCCCCGCTCGCACCCGTTCACCACCGTGCGGGCCGCCGAGCTGAAGAAGTGGGCCGAGTCCCGTGACTACCAGCGGATCATGGACGGCCACTACCCGCGGCGCAGCGAGGACAAGGACACCTCCGTCAGCGACACCTTCCGCGAGTCGGCGGCCAGCTACGCGAGCGATGTGAAGGGTTCCAAGGACCCGCTGATGAAGCTGGTCACGGACCTCGCGGGCGGCGCGGGCGACCTGGGCGGCCGGGTCCGCCGGGGCTTCGACGGCTTCCGCACCCCGCCGCCGGCCAAGGAGGACACCCCGGGCGGGGACGAGGCGTAGGCGAGGAACAGCCCCGAGCCCGGACCGACGGGCTCGGGACCATGGGCTCGGAGCAACGGGCTACGGCTGAGCACCGCAGGGTCCCGCCCCAGACGCGGCTCGCTGTCCCACACCGCCCAGCGCTCCCGCCCTGCGCTGCCACTCGGTACGGGGCTCCCCGCGGCAGCGCCCGGCGCCGGGAGAAGCCCGCGGTGCCGCTCAGACCTTCGGCTGAGCCCCGGTGGCGAGCGTTCCGCAGAGGGCCGGGGCGCTGTCCGTCTCGAAGGGGTTGGTACCCGCGGGGCCGCCTGATTTGGCCGTCTGGCCGGCCAGGAGGGGGCGGAGGTAGGCGGAGGAGTCCTCGGCGCAGGCGAGAGGGCCTGCCTGCACGGAGGAGGTGATCAGCTGGACCTGGTGGGTGCGCAGGTCGTCACGGTCGACGTGGAAGGTGACCGCGCGGCGGACCGTGAAGAGCGAGGCGGGGGCGCCGGAGGTGGCGCCGGTGGGGCGCAGGGCGTAGACGAAGGTGTGGTCGGCGGTGACCTCCAGCGTCGCCGAGTCGGCCTCGGTGGCCTGCAGGCTGCCGGAGACGCGGATCCTGTCGTCGGCCAGCTGGGCCCGGGCGGGGTCGATGCGGACCACCCAGCCCGTGGGCGCGTGCCGGCCGTCCGCCGCCGGGTGGTCGAAGCTCTGGTCGAACTGGTCGAGCTGCGCGGAGTCGACCAGGGCCCGGGCGGGACGCACCTCGCGGCCGGTGAGCACCTCGGGGTAGAGCGAGGAGCGGACGATGTAGTCCTTGACGGTGGTGAGGGCGATCACCACCTGGCTGTCGGAGAAGTGGGCGGTGCTGCGCGAGGCCGGCAGGGGTATCCCCTCGGCGCCGATCTCGAAGGGGGCGGCGGGGCTGCGCGCGTACAGGCTCTCGGCGTCGGCGGCGCCGGGCACCTTGCCCTGCGGGGCGAGCGGGATGACCGTCATCCGCAGGGACTCCGCGGGCCGGCGGGTCGGCGGGGAGCTGTAGGGGTGGCGCACGCCCATGTAGATCGCGGTGCCGAAGGCGACGGCGATCAGCACGACGAGAATCAGGGCCTGCCGGGTGAGCCCGCGGTGCAGGGGCGGGCGGCGGCGGACGGCGGGCGCGTGGTCGGCCATCCGCTCCTTGGCGGAGAACTCCTGGAGGCGGGCAGCACGGACGAACGACTCGTCGAAGACGACGGATCGGTATTCGTCCTCCGCACCGCCGGGGCCGCCCTCGGGTGTCCCCTCCGGTGGGTCTCCAGGCCCGCCCATACTTTCAGGGTAGGTCTCGTGAGGCTCGGGTAAACGCCCCGCCGCACGACAACTTCTGACAGGTTCTCACCAGGTTCGGGCGGGGCTTTTCAGGGGGCGGGCGGGACGGCCGGGACGACCGGCCGGGAGGGGTCGGCGGGGCCCTGGGGAGCGGTGGCGCCACCCTGTTCGAGGCCGGTCGAGGCGGGGGCGGGTACCCGGTCGCGGGTGCCCGAGGAGCCTCCCCGGTAGACGGCGGCGAAGGCCAGGGCGACCATGCCGACGCCCATCACGACGGCGAGGACCCAGGCCACGGGCCGGTGCCAGCGGACCTGCTTGCCGTAGGGGCCGAAGGCGCCGTGGCGGTCGCCGAGGAGGGAGGCGTCGTCCAGCTCGTCATCGTCGTGATCTTGGCCGAATCCGGGGCCGTCGGGGCCGTAGCCGTCGTCGTAGCGCTCGCCTCGGGCGTGGGCGCGGCGGGCTTCCGCCTCGGAGGCCTCGGCTCTGGCCTGGGCGGCGGCGAGGAGGCGTTCCACGGCGGTCGGCTCGTGGACCGTGGCCGCCCGTACGAAGGCCTCGTCGAAGACCACGGAGGCGAACTCTTCGTCCGACACCCCGCGGTCGTGGTCGTCGTCGGGCTCCCAGCCGTCAGGGAACGGCGTGCCCCCCACGTCCTCCGGCACGGATCCAGAGTAGACCTGGGGGGTCAATTTGGGCAGACGGTATGGAAATTCGTCTGCCTGGTGAGACGCCTTACGGCCGCGGCCCGCGGGCAGCGGGGCTCACGGCCGGACGGGTGAACTTCAGCGGCGTACGTGCCCGTCGCCGGTGACGATGTACTTCGTGCTGGTCAGCTCCGGCAGGCCCATCGGGCCGCGGGCGTGCAGCTTCTGGGTGGAGATGCCGATCTCGGCGCCGAACCCGAACTGCCCGCCGTCGGTGAAGCGGGTGGAGGCGTTCACGGCGACGGTGGTGGAGTCGACCAGCTGGGTGAAGCGGCGGGCGGCCTGCTGGGAGGTGGTGACGATGGCCTCGGTGTGGCCGGAGGTCCACAGCCGGATGTGCTCGACGGCCTTGTCCAGCGAGTCCACCACCGCGGCGGCGATGTCGTGGGAGAGGTACTCGGTCTCCCAGTCCTCGGCGGTCGCCTCGACCACGGTGGCCTTGGAGTCCTTGGCGTAGGCCATGACCCGCTCGTCGGCGTGGACGGTGACGCCGGCCTCGGCGAGGGCGTCCAGGGCGCGCGGCAGGAACTCGGGGGCGATGTCCTGATGGACGAGGAGGGTCTCGGCGGCGTTGCAGACGCTGACCCGCTGGGCCTTGGAGTTGATCAGGATCTCGATGGCCGTGTCGATGTCGGCCCGGGCGTCGACGTAGACGTGGCAGTTGCCGGTGCCGGTCTCGATCACGGGGACCGTGGACTCGTTGACCACGGTGCGGATCAGGGAGGCGCCGCCGCGCGGGATGAGGACGTCGACCAGGCCGCGGGCGCGCATCAGCTCGCGGACGGAGTCGCGGCTCTCGCCCGGCACCAGCTGGACGGCGTCGGCGGGCAGGCCGGCACCGCCGACGGCGTCGCGGATCACCCGGACGAGGGCGGTGTTGGACTCGTAGGCGGAGCCGGAGCCGCGCAGCAGGACCGCGTTGCCGGACTTCAGGCAGAGGGCGGCGGCGTCGACGGTGACGTTGGGGCGGGCCTCGTAGATGATGCCGACGACGCCGAGCGGAACGCGGACCTGGCGCAGGTCGATGCCGTTGGGGAGGGTGGAGCCGCGGACGACCTCGCCGACCGGGTCGGGCAGCTTCGCGACGTCGCGGACGTCGGAGGCGATGGCGCGGACCCGCTCGGGGGTGAGGGTGAGCCGGTCGACGATGGCCTCGCTGGTGCCGTTCTCCCGGGCCTTGGCCACGTCCCTGGCGTTGGCCTCGACGATCTCGGCGGTCCGGACCTCCAGGGCGTCGGCGATGGCGAGCAGCGCGTCGTCCTTCACGGCGCGCGGGAGCGGCGCGAGGTCGGCGGCGGCGGCCTTGGCCCGGTAGGCGGCCTGGGTGACCGGGGACATCGAGTCGTACGGCGAGAGCGTGGTCATGAGGGAAGGGTAGTGCGCGGGGCGCGGCGGTTCAGCGGTCGTCCCACACCCCGAGACACCGCAAAACGGGTGAACCCCGCCCCTCGCGTCCCGCTCCCTGCCCCGCGCCCGGTCCCGGCCGCGGCACCCGGCGCCGCCCCGGGCACCTACCTCGCCATCACACCGGGCACCGGTCCTGGGCGAGAGCCCCCGCCTCGGCCCCGCCCCGGGCACCGGCCCCGGCCCCTACCGCGCCCTCACCCCGGGCACCGCCCCCAGCCCCCGGGCCTCCGCGCCGCCCCGGATCCTCCCCCGCCTCAGAACGGGTGCACCCCCACCGGTGTCGCCGGTGCGGGGCCGTAGCCCTCGGCGATGCGGTGGTGGTAGGTCTCGCGGTCGATGACCTCAAGGCCGACGATCTCCCAGGCCGGCAGGCCGGCGCTCTGCCGGTGCTCGCCCCACAGGCGCAGCGCCACGGCGGCGGCGTCGTGCAGGTCGCGGGCCTCTTCCCAGTACCGGATCTCGGCGTGGTCGGTCGCGTATCTGCTGGTCAGCAGGAAGGGGTGGTCGTGGGCGAGCTGTTCCAGGGCCCGCCGCAGTTCGGGCAGGGGGACCTTCTTCCCGGAGACGCTGAGGGTGACGTGCCACAGCCTGGGCAGGTCCTTGGGCTCCTCATAGGTGTCCCCGGCCGCGACGCTCGTCAGAGCACCGCGGGACGTCGCCCCAGGGCGCACTCGTCTCACGACGGCCTCCTTCACGCATGGCTCGCATGCCTCGCATGACACGCATGACGCGCATGCCTTGTATGGCTCGCTCGACCCCTTGACGGAACGTGTCCCTTCAACATGTCCCCGAAAGAAAGTTGAGCAGGCCGCAGGGCTCCGCGTGGTGGTTTTACGGAACGTCCCCCACCGGGGGCGTTCCTTACGCCCTGTTTTACGAGCTGTTCTGCGAGAGTCAGGCGTGCAGGAGCACGAGGTCGTCCCTGTGTACGACCTCGCGTTCGTACGCGGGGCCCAGCTCGCGCGCCAGCTCCCGGGTGGACCGTCCGATCAGCCGGGGGATCTCCTTGGCGTCGAAGTTGACGAGTCCGCGGGCCACCGCGCGGCCGGCGGCGTCCCGCAGTTCGACGGGGTCGCCGGCGCTGAACTCGCCCTCCACGGCGGCGATTCCGGCGGGCAGCAGCGATGTGCGCCGCTTCACGACGGCGTCCACCGCACCGTCGTCCAGGATCAGGGCGCCCTGCGGGGTGGAGGCGTGCTGGAGCCAGAGGAGCCGGTCGGCGGAGCGCTTGCCGGCGGGGTGGAAGTAGGTGCCGGTGTCACCGCCGGCCAGGGCCTCGGCCGCGTGGACGGCGCTGGTCAGCACCACCGGGATGCCGGCGGCGGCGGCGATCCGGGCGGCCTCCACCTTGGTGACCATGCCGCCGGTGCCGACACCGGCCTTGCCCGCGCTGCCGATCTCGACGCCGGCGAGGTCCTCCGGCCCGCGCACCTCCGCTATCCGGGAGGTGCCGGGCTTGCCGGGGTCGCCGTCGTAGACGCCGTCGACGTCGGAGAGCAGGACGAGGAGGTCGGCGTGGACGAGGTGGGCGACGAGGGCGGCGAGGCGGTCGTTGTCGCCGAAGCGGATCTCGTCGGTGGCGACGGTGTCGTTCTCGTTGACGATCGGGAAGGCGCCCATCGCGAGCAGCTTGTCGAGGGTGCGCGAGGCGTTGCGGTGGTGGGCGCGGCGGCTCATGTCGTCGCTGGTGAGCAGGACTTGGCCGACGCGGACGCCGTAGCGGGCGAAGGAGGCGGTGTAGCGGGCGACGAGCAGGCCCTGGCCGACGCTGGCGGCGGCCTGCTGGCGGGCCAGGTCCTTGGGGCGGCGGCGCAGGCCGAGCGGGGCGAGGCCGGCGGCGATGGCGCCGGAGGAGACGAGCACGATCTCCTTCTCGCCGCCGCTGCGGAGCTTGGCGAGGACGTCGACGAGCGCGTCGACGCGGTCGGCGTCCAGACCGCCCGCGGCGGTGGTCAGCGAGGAGGAGCCCACCTTGACGACGATCCTGCGGGCCTCGCCCACGGCCTGCCTTGCCCTTGCCACCTTGCCCTCGGTCCCCTCGCGCGTTGCCGGCTGCCTGTCCGGCAATCTACGCGAAGTGGATCGGGTGGTGCGCACCGGTCCAGCTCCCGGACAGGCGAAGCGTAGTCGTTCACTCACCATTTGCGTACGGCAAAAAAGTTGTGGTGGTTGCCTGTAGAAATTAAATGTCTCCCCAACATAAGTTGAAGTTTGTGTCACCTACTGTTCCCCCCGTGAAGCGCATCCTGCTGCGCTCGGGCAAGAGCCCGTACGACGTCCTCTCCGTCGAGGAGGCCCTCCACCGGGACGTCATCGCCACCAACGCCGGCAACCTGATCTTCAGCGACGCGGCGCACAAGATCCTCGAAACGCCCGAGACCGAGGTCGTCTCCAACGGCATCGGCACGGACGTGGCTGCGGCCGCCCGGATCAACGAGGAGTACGACGCGTTCGTCGTGCCGCTGGCCAATGCCTTCCGGCCGTCCTTCGAGGGCCGGCTGAAGCGGCTCACCCGGCTGATCGGCAGGCTGCGGATCCCCGTGGTGGTCCTGGGCGTCGGCGCGCAGACCGGGCTGGGCTACGACCCGGCGCGGCTGAAGCCGATGGAGCAGTCCGTGCGCGAGTTCTGCGCGGCGGTGCTGGACCGCAGCGCCTCCATCGGGGTGCGCGGCGAGTTCACCGAGCAGTACCTGCGGGACATGGGCTTCCGGGACGTCGAGGTCATCGGCTGCCCGTCGATGTTCCTGTACGGCCGTGATCTCGACGTGCGCAAGAAGGTGCCGGAGCTGACCGCGGACGCGCGGATCGCGGTGAACGGTTCGCACAGCGCGGTGCAGAAGCAGGGCCTGGACCGGATCATCACCCGGACCCACGCCCGCTACCCGAACCTGTGCTTCGTCGGCCAGAACATCAGCGACGCACGGCAGTTGCACTGGCGGGACCTCACGGACCCGAACGCCCGCGTGACGGCGATGCCGACGCACCCGGACCACCCGATGTACCGGGAGGGCAAGGTGCGGGTGTACGTCGACCCGGTCACCTGGATCGAGGACCTGCGGTCCTTCGACTTCTCCTTCGGCTCGCGCATCCACGGCAACATCGCGGCGCTGCTGGCGGGCACCCCCGCGACGGTGCTGTGCGGGGACTCGCGCACGCTGGAGCTGTGCCGCTACTTCGAGATCCCGCACCTGCGGCTGGACCGGGCCGCCAAGGACCCGGAGGCGGCGGATCCGGCCCGGTTGTACGAGCAGGCGGACCTGAGCGGGCTGGTCGGGGGGCACGCGGAGCGCTTCGGCCGGTTCGTGCAGTTCCTGGACAGGAACGGGCTGCGGAACACCTTCACGCACGGCGACGGCGGGGCGGCCTTTGACCAGAAGATGCGCGCGCTGTCCTTCCCGCCGGGCATCCGGCCGTGGAACGACACCGATCTCGCCTCGCTCAGCAGCCGGTTCGGCTGGCTGCACAGCCAGGTGACGGAACTGGCCCAGGACAACGCCCAGTTGCGGCGGGAACTGGCGAAGGCGCAGAAGGCGAAGGCCCAGAAGGCCACGGCGGCAGCGACCCCGGCCACGTCCGTCTACCGGCGCGCGCGGCGTGTGGTGGGCCGGCCCCTGCGCCGCGCGCTGCAGTCCGGCAAGCAGTAGCCTCCGGCGGAACGAAGGGCCCCTGGCGCACCGGCTCGGGGCCCGGTCGTCGTACCCGGCCGGTCGCTCAGGTCGCGGCCGCCCCGGAGCGCTTGCGGGGCAGCAGCCGGCGCAGGGTCCGCCGTGCCTTGCGCAGGGCGCGGCGCGGGACGGAGTTGGCGACCGCCTCGCGGTAGCCCTCGAAGGCGCGGGCCTCGCGGGGGTCGGCGAGGTAGATCTCGTCGGGGATGCGGGCCGTCCTGGAACGGAAGTGCGGGTAGATCAGGTACAGGCGGGTACCGCGCTTCTCCAGCACGGCCGCGGCCTGCTTCTTCGCCTTGACGAACTTGACGACGTCCAGCAGCAGGTCGGCGCGCTGCATGGCGACCAGGTGCAGCCGCAGCCGCTCGTGGACCTTGAGGCGGCGGGACACCCCGGGCGTCCAGTAGGCGTCCATCAGCGGCTTGGCCAGCTCGAACTTGTGCCGGCGGACCTCTTCGCTGTCGGTGAGGAACTTGGGCCCGAACTGCGGCAGCAGCGTGATGAGGAACGGCCGGACCATGAGCAGGTCGCGCTTGTCGCCGGCCGGGACCATGTCGGCGATCAGCTTCATCAGGGCGCGCGCGGAGTCGAAGCGCAGGGTGTAGCTGCCGCTCTTGGTGACGTGCTTGCCGTCGTCACGGCCGACCAGGTAGTAGCAGGTGTAGTCGGCGAGCACGGAGACGCCGTCCGCGCGCAGGTACGCCTCCAGCGTGAACAGGGCGTCCTCGCCGGTGAACAGCGACTCGTCGAACCGCATGCCGTGCTGCTCCAGCAGGGAGCGGCGGAACAGCTTCTGCGCGCTGAGCGTGAACTTGATGTTCGAGGTGAAGACGTCGGCCCGGTCGAGGTTCTTGCCCCACATGGACTTCGGCGCGGTGCGGTTGACGCCCTCGACCCGGCCGAGGACGACGTCCGTGCCGTTCTTGTCGGCCATGGCGACCATGCGTTCCAGGGCCTCGGGGCCGAGCCGGTCGTCGGCGTCGAGGAAGAAGACGAAGCGTCCGGCCGCCTTGCCCAGGCCGACGTTGCGCGGGCCGCTGGGGCCGCCGGAGTTCTCCTGGCGGATCACGGTGACCTGCATGGGGGCGCGGGCGGCGAACTCCTCGAGGCACTCGCCCGTGCCGTCGGTCGAGCCGTCGTCGACCGCGATGACCTCCAGGCGCGCCGGATCGATGGTCTGTGCCTCGACGGATGCCAGGCACTCGACCAGGTACGGCATCGCTTCGTACGCCCCGATGATCACGCTCACATCAGGCTGCGTCACGACGGTCACTCTTCCCCCTAGTCACGGAGTATTTCCCCCGTATCACCTCAATCGCAAGATGTTAGACGGGCGACCGGGGGAAGCGGTTGCCCTGCGGAAGGCAAAGAGTGCCGCACGTCACACGCCTGCTCCGACCGAGGAAGAACAAGGCCCCCGAGGAACGCTCCTCGGGGGCCCGGTGCGCGCGCCGGGGGGGTCAGCCCGCGCCGACGCCGTCCGTCTCGCCGGCCGACGCGGTGCGCTGGCCCGGCACCGCGTTGGTCAGCTCGGCCGTCTCGGCGGGGTCGGCGTTCGCCGCACCCAGCCGGGACTGCTGGCCCACGTTGCGGGCCTCGGCCTTGAGGGCGAGGTCGGCGACCGCGGCGTTGAACTGGTCGATCGACGTCGGCTCGTCCGGGCCGAGCAGGTACTGCTTCAGCTCCTTGCGGTCCTGCGCCAGCGGGTCGCCCGCCGGGTCGCGCACGGCGTCCAGCAGGCCGCCCAGCTCGGCCGCGCTGTTGGACAGGATCACCGCGGCGCGCACGGCCGTGTTCTGCCGCTTGAACTCCTCGGCGCCCAGCTCGCCCGAGTCGGTGACGGCGTACGGCTTGCCGCTCGCGATGAAGTCGGAGACCACGGAGGAGATGTCGGAGACCATCGCGTCGGAGACGTTGAAGCAGTCGTACAGGCGCGGCTCGGCGCCCGTGATGACGCGGTGCTCGTACGACGGGAAGGAGCGCCAGTAGGCGTCGTTCCACTCGGCGCGCAGCCGGGCGATCTCCTCGTGCCGGTGCACGTCCACGACGCCGTCGCGGGTGGCCTCGGCCTCGTCGCCCTTGGCACCGCCGGTGACGGTCAGCTGGTCGAGCCGGGCCTCGATGCGGGCCAGCTCGGCCTTGGCCTGCTCCGTGGCGGCGCTGTCGGCGGTGAACCGGGAGTCGTCGGCGCGCTCGGCGGCGGCCTTCTCGACCAGGGCGGTGATGCGCTGGTGGGCGGCCTTGGCCTCCCTGCTGACGGTGCCGGTGAACGGGTGCGGCTTGTACAGGACGCGGACCGGCGGGTCGGCCGCGACCAGCTTCTGCACGATGTTCTCGCCGGCGAGCACGATCGAGGTGTTGCCGGGGTTGCCGTCCCAGCCCTCCCAGGTGGGCGCGTACAGGACGGTCGGGATGCGGCCCTCGGGCACGCCCTGCCAGCCCTGGATGGGGGCGAGCTGCGGGCGGCCGACCTCCACGATGTCCTCGTCGCGGACGCCGACGTCGGCGATGGCGTACCGGTCGCGGCCGGCCCGGCCGGCGGTCCACACCTCGTCGTACACCTTGCTGTACGGGTTGACGCTGGCCAGCTTGTCGCTGTCGCCGTGGCCGATGAAGACGTGCTTCATGGTGGGCACGCGCAGCAGGTGGATGTTCTTGCCGACGTTGGCCGCGTACAGGGCGACCCGCACGGTGGACAGGTCCAGGTTCATCAGGTGCACCCCTCCGGGCACGCAGATGACGGGGACCGTGGTCGGTGCGAGGTTGCCGAGGATGACACGCTCTCGGAGGATGATCAGCGGCCGGGTCTGGAGCTGCTCCATCGTCTCCAGCCACATGTTGACCTGGTACGCGGAGTCCTTGGAGCCGGAGAAGTACAGGACCGTCTCGGGCTTGTAGGCGGCCAGCCAGTCGTCGACGGCGGCGAGGACGGTCTCGGCCTTCGGCGGGACCCGCCGGCCGCGCACGTACGGCAGGAGGCGCAGGATGTACCCGGTGCCCAGGCCGACGGTGAGACCGATGCCGAGGAAGCCGAACCCGGCGGACCCCAGCTCCGCGGAGACGAGGATGCCGACGACCGCGAACAGGTCGAGGTGGAGCATCTTCTCCGCGGAGCGGTGCAGCAGCCCGCGCGGCGGGGCGTCCGGGATGCGGATGCGGGACTTCAGGTCGATGTTGCGGGTGGCGACCGGCATCCGGCGCCGGTTGCGGATCAGGGTGACCAGGGCGCCATGCGGGGCCTGGAGGCCGTAGAAGGCGATGAAGCAGGCGACCGCACCGTAGAAGATCAGGTCGTCCGAGAGGGACAGGCGGGCCAGCAGCAGGATCAGCAGCAGCTGTCGGATCAGGAAGCGGATCGACAGGCCTGCCCGGACCTTGCTGAGGCGGTTGATCAGGTAGCTGCCCTTGCGGTGCAGATAGTGGTCCGCCAGGTACGTCACGGCGGCCAGAGCCGCGAAAGCGGGAACGCTCGGGACGAGCGCGGCCAGCATGAGCGCCGGGAAGCCCAGCATCACGAGGGCCGCCGCGGCCAGCTCGGCCGCGCTGCCCACCCGGGCGACGCGAATAGCGGTGGATATCACGGAGAAACCTGCTCTGGGAGGGGGGAGTGCCGGTTTTGTTCAGGAATGTCGGGAGAAGCCGGTAATTCCTGTGGGGTACGGATACAGGCCTCTGCGAATACCCGGTGAACGGGTACCCACAGAGGCCTGAATTCCCAAAAGCTTAATTACCTCTGATTATTACACGCCGTCCTGACGGTCCAGCACGGTGGCCAGCGCCTGCTCGAAGCCGGAGGCCCTCGCGGCGCCCGCGGTCGGGTCCTGCTGGCGGACGTCGATGACGTGCCCGGTCAGCTCGGAGAGCAGCACGTCCAGGGAGGTACGGGCCACGGCCTCGGAGGAGAGCAGGGAGCCCGACGGCTCCTGGCCGAAGGCCTTGGTGCGCATCGGGGTGGCGGTGCGCTCGGGGTTGATGCAGTTGACCCGGATGCCGTCGCCGGCCCACTCGTCGGACAGCGCCTGGGTGAGGTTCACCATGGCGGCCTTGGTGGAGGAGTACAGGGAGTACTCGGCGCGGCCGCGGGTGTAGCTGCTGGAGGTGTAGAGCAGCAGCTGGCCGTTGGTCTCCGCGAGGTACTTGTAGGAGGAGCGCGCGATCTGCACCGGGGCCAGATAGTTGACCTTCAGCGCCTCCTCGATGGTGGCGTTGTCGGTCTCGGCGAGCTTGCCGATGCGCAGCACGCCCGCGGTGTTGACGACGTAGTCGATCCGGCCGGTCTCCGCGTACGCCTTGGACAGCGCGTCGTCGACCTCCTCCGGGTTCTCCACGTGCGTTCCGGTGGTGGAGCGGCCCAGCGCGTACACGTTCGCCCCGTACGACTCGGCGAGTTCGGCGATGTCCTTGCCGATGCCGTAGGAGCCGCCGAAGATGACGACGGTCTTGCCGGTGAGGAGTTCGCGGTAGGCCTCCTCGCCGTTCTGCTCGGGCGCGGCGGTGGAGGCGAGCTGGAACAGCTTGTCGGCGATGAAGACGTCGACCGGCTGGGTCACCTTCATGTTGTACTCGTCGCCCGCGACGACGTGGATCGGCACGTCCGGCAGGTACTTGAGGACCACCGAGCAGTCGTCCGTGGCCTGGAAGTTGGGGTCGCCGGCGGCGACCTCGTAGGCGCGGCGGATGGTGGACAGCTTGAAGGCCTGCGGGGTCTGGCCGCGGCGCAGCCGGGAGCGGTCCGGGATCTCGGTGATGAACTCGCCGTCCTCACCGTGCGTGCGCGTGACGATGATGGTGTCGGCGGACGGGATGGCGACGTCCACGGCCTGGTAGCGCTCCAGCGCGGCCACGCAGTCGTCGATGACGCGCTGCGAGAGCAGCGGGCGTACGGCGTCGTGGAAGAGGACGTTGAGGTCCTCGCCCTCGGCAAGGCCCTCGCCGAGCGCGGAGATGGCGCGCTCGGTGGTCTCGTTCCTCGTCGAACCACCTTCGATGATCTTCTTCACCTTGGTGAAGCCCGCCTTGGCGACGATCTTCTCGATGTCCGGCACATAGCCCGGGGCCATCAGCACGATGATGTCGTCGATCGAGTCGGCCTTCTCGAAGGTGGTCAGGGTGTGCTCGATGACTGCCTTCCCGGCGATCTTCAGCAGCTGCTTGGGGATCGACAGACCCACCCGCTGACCGGTGCCACCGGCCAGGATCACTGCGGTGGTACGGGGCTTGGCTATGTGCTGGGACACAGGTGACCTACCTTGGGGCGACAGGGAACCGTGAAATGGTCCCACTTCCGGTAACCGCAGTGCAAGGTGAGTGCCCTCCGCTGCATATGTGCGCGCAACCTGTCATTCACCTTGCACTCCTGGTGATTGGCGGCGGGCCGCGTGAACGCCCGTGAATTTGCTGTGAGTAAGTCCACAGGTGCCCGTGGAGAGGGTTCAGCGCCTCCGTAGCCGCTTCGGACAACGGTGCCCGAGGACCCGCACGAGTTCCTTCGACGGCGTCTGGTGCACACAGCGCGAAGGGGCCGCCGCCTCGACCGCCCAGCGGGGTGTCGGGATCTTCACGTCCCGGGGCGAGGGACTGCACGTGTTCTTCATATGCAGCACGGCACCGTTGCGTACGAGGCGGGAATACAGCTCGTCCCGCAGTCCATTGCCGCGGAATTCCACATTGAGGTTCCGCAGCATTTCCGTCTCGGCCAGGGTGAGCGACCGATTCGTGGTGTCCGGAACCGGTTGCAGGAGATTCTCCGGCAGCCCGAGGTGACTCGGGGCCGTACTGCTGCCACTGGGAGGGCGGCCGATCGTGCCGTCGTCGGGCGCGTCGGCGAAGAACTCGCTGCTGATCACCTGGGTGCTGCCGCCGGTGGCCCGCACCTGCTCAAGCAGCCGGTTCCGGTGCCGGTCGGGTGCCGGGTGTGCGCGGGGCACTCCACGCCGTGCGCGGGCAGCCGCTCCTTGGCGGCGAAGAGGGCGCCCTGGCCGGCGGTGGTCCCGCTCTTGTGCGGGCCGATGGCAGTCCGTCTCCATGGTCAACGGACGGTAAGAGTTTCACCTGGGGTGGGGCTGGCAGGAGCCTGGGACCCGGATGAGTCCCAGGCTCGCGGACGTCACACCAGCCGGACCCCCGGCTCGTCCGATTCCACCCGCAGCCGGGCCAGGGTGCTCGCCGTCGCCTGCGGCTTCAGCACCGTGTCGACGGCCCGCACCCGCGCGTCGATGCCGTCGCGGCGGATGTCGAACAGGTGGTAGCCGCGGTGGGCGTCGATGAACTTCCAGTGCGGGTTGTCCGCCATCAGCGGGTCCCACTGCCGGTGGAAGGCGTCCTGGTCCTGGTCGCCGCTGCTGGAGACGGAGGTGCCGACGAACTCGGCGCCGACCACGTCCGAGTCGGGGTCGGCGTAGTCCGTCCGGAGGTCGCTGATCATCGTCAGGTGACGGTCGCCGCTCAGCACGACCGGGTTGCGGATGTCGGCGAACTCCTCCAGCAGTGCGTTGCGTTCGGCCTGGTAGCCGTCCCAGGCGTCGTAGTACCAGAGCTTGCCGTCGCCGGGCAGCAGGTCGGTCTCCGCCATCATGATCTGCGAGGCGATGAGGTTCCAGCGGGCCGGGGAGTCGTACAGCCCGTCGAGCAGCCACTGCTTCTGCTCGGCGCCGAGCATGGTCTGCGTGGGTGCCTCGGCGCCCTCCTGCGTGGTGGCCTGGTCGCTGCGGTACTGCCGGGTGTCGAGGACGTTGAGCCGGGCCAGCCGGCCGAACTCCAGGCGGCGGTACATCTGGATGTGCGGGCCGGTGGGGATCGCGGAGGCACGCACCGGCATGTGCTCGTAGTACGCCTGGAAGGCCGCCGTCAGCCGGGACACGAACCTGTCGTGCGGCTGCTTGTCGGGGTCCTGCGGGATCTCGCCGGCCCAGTCGTTGTCCACCTCGTGGTCGTCGAAGGTGACCACCCAGGGGGTGTTCGCGTGCATCGCGGCGAGGTCGGGGTCGGTCTTGTACTGCGCGTACCGGTTGCGGTACTGCACCAGGGTGTACGGCTCGCCCTTGCCCTCGTGCCGCCGTACGGCCGTCGCCGAGGGCGCGGACTCGTATATGTAGTCGCCGACGAACAGCACGACGTCGGGGTCCTGGGCGAGCATGTCGGCGTACGGCGTGAAGTAGCCGTGCTGCCAGTTCTGGCAGGAGGCGAGGGCGACGCGCAGCGAGCCGCCCCGCTGGTGCGGGTGGGGGGCGGTGCGGGTGCGGCCGGTGGGCGAGAGCTGGCCGCCGGCCCGGAAGCGGTACCAGTACGGGCGGTCGGGGCGCAGGCCGCGGACGTCCACGTGGACGCTGTGGCCGAGTTCCGGGCGGGCCTCGGCGGTGCCGCGGCGGGCGGTTCTGCGGAACCGCTCGTCCTCGGCGATCTCCCACTCCACGGGGAAGACGGCATCGGGCATGCCGCCGCCGTTCAGCGGGTCGGGCGCGAGTCTGGTCCACAGCACGATCCCGTCGGGCAGCGGATCGCCGGAGGCGATGCCGAGGGTGAAGACGCCGTCGGGGAGCGGGGTGTCGGCGGCGCGGGCGGTGCCGGGCAGCCACAACTGGGCGGAGGCCGCGGCCCCGAGGACGGCGGCCCCGGCGGTCAGAAAGCGGCGGCGGTCGGGCGATGGTGCGGTCATGCGCTGACTCCCTTTGCCACAGTGGCCACTTGGACAGGTGTGTCGGACAGTCGGAAGTTCCCACGGCCGGACGGTCCGCCTGCTGAACCAAGCCCATCGCGAGCATGACAAATAGGGAGACAACAGGAGACCCGTTGCGGCACGAGAAAACCGTCGCGCCACAACGGATCTGACGGTAGATCGGAATCCGCCCCGCCGCCGACGCCCACCGGCGAGTCGCACGCTCTCCTGACGGCCCCTCAGTCACCGGGGCACGCACCGGACCAGGCCCGGGCGGCGAGCGGACCGGCCCGGGCCGCCGGGTCGCCGATTGTCCTGAAAAAGTGAATGAAAGGGAGCCGGCCGGGGAATGCCCGCGCCGAGGCCGGCGGGGACCAGCCGGTCCCGCACCGCAGAAACGCGACGCGGAGAGGACCGGGGTCCTCTCCGCGTCGCACCGTCAGAACACCGCGGGTTCAGCCGCGGCCGGGCACAGCCCGCCGAGCCCTACTCGAACGGGTTGAACTCGTCGTACTCCCGCAGTGCCTCGTCGCGCTCCGCCTGCTTGTCCCGCCGGCGCTGCGCCGCGGGCCGGGCCTCGTCCAAGCGGTGGTCCTCGCCGCGGCGGCCGAGCATCTCGGCGCCGGCCATGACCGTCGGCTCCCAGTCGAAGACGACCGCGTTCTCCTCGGGGCCGATGGCGACACCGTCGCCCGAGCGGGCGCCCGCCTTCATCAACTGGTCTTCCACGCCGAGGCGGTTGAGCCGGTCGGCGAGGTAGCCGACGGCCTCGTCGTTGTTGAAGTCGGTCTGGCGGACCCAGCGCTCCGGCTTCTCGCCGCGCACCCGGAACAGCGGCTCGCCGCCGACCTCCTCGCGGGTGACGGTGAAGCCGGCGTCGTCCACGGCCTTGGGCCGGATGACGATCCGGGTCGCCTCCTCCTTCGGCTTGGCGGCGCGCGCGGTGGCGACCAGCTCGCCGAGGGCGAAGGACAGCTCGCGCAGCCCGATGTGCGCCACGGCCGACACCTCGAAAACGCGGTAGCCGCGGGCCTCCAGGTCGGGGCGGACCATCTCGGCGAGGTCCTTGCCGTCCGGCACGTCCACCTTGTTCAGGACGACGATCCGGGGACGGTTGTCGAGCCCGCCGTACTGGCGCAGCTCCTCCTCGATGATGTCGAGGTCGGAGACCGGGTCGCGGTCGGACTCCAGCGTCGCGGTGTCCAGCACGTGCACCAGCACGCTGCACCGCTCCACGTGCCGCAGGAACTCCAGGCCCAGGCCCTTGCCCTGGCTGGCGCCCGGGATCAGACCGGGCACGTCGGCGATGGTGTAGACGGTGGAGCCGGCGGTCACCACGCCCAGGTTCGGGACCAGCGTGGTGAACGGGTAGTCGGCGATCTTCGGCTTGGCCGCGCTCAGCACGGAGATCAGCGAGGACTTGCCGGCGCTCGGGTAGCCGACGAGGGCCACGTCCGCGACGGTCTTCAGCTCCAGGACGATGTCCTGGACGTCCCCGGGCTCGCCGAGCAGCGCGAAACCGGGCGCCTTGCGGCGGGCGGAGGCCAGCGCCGCGTTGCCGAGGCCGCCCCGGCCGCCCTGCGCGGCGATGAACGAGGTGCCGTGGCCGACCAGGTCGGCGAGCACGTTGCCCGCCTTGTCCAGGACGACCGTGCCGTCCGGCACCGGCAGGATCAGGTCCTGGCCGTCCTTGCCGGAGCGGTTGCCGCCCTCGCCGGGCTTGCCGTTGGTGGCCTTGCGGTGCGGGGAGTGGTGGTAGTCCAGCAGCGTCGTGACCGACTGGTCGACGGTCAGGATGACGTCTCCGCCCCGGCCGCCGTTGCCGCCGTCGGGGCCGCCAAGCGGCTTGAACTTCTCACGGTGGACGGAGGCACAGCCGTGGCCTCCGTTACCCGCGGCGACGTGCAGCTCGACGCGGTCCACGAAGGTGGTCATGGTTCGGTGCCTCCTGGGGGTCCCCCCGGCCGGGGCCGGGGGCGTACGGGTATGTCCTGTGGGGGTAACACGCGAAAGGCGGACCCGCCTTCCCGAACGGGAAGTGAGGTCCGCCTCGCGAAAGCGTTCAGCGCGTGAATCAGGCGATTCAGGCGACCGGAACGATGTTCACGACCTTGCGGCCGCGGTGGGTACCGAACTCCACCGCACCGGCCTGCAGCGCGAACAGCGTGTCGTCGCCGCCGCGGCCGACACCGGCGCCCGGGTGGAAGTGGGTGCCGCGCTGGCGGACCAGGATCTCACCCGCGTTGACGACCTGACCGCCGAAGCGCTTCACGCCGAGCCGCTGGGCGTTGGAGTCGCGACCGTTCCGGGTGGACGATGCGCCCTTCTTGTGTGCCATTTCTCCTCAGTCCCTTACTTCGCAGCCGTGGGGATCGACGTGACCTTGATCGCCGTGTACTGCTGGCGGTGGCCCTGCCGACGGCGGTAGCCGGTCTTGTTCTTGTAGCGCAGAATGTCGATCTTCTGGCCCTTGTGGTGGTCCACGACCTCGGCCTGGACCTTGATGCCGGCCAGCACCCACGGGTCGCTGGTCACGGAGTCGCCGTCGACAACGAGCAGGGTCGAGAGCTCGACCGTGTCGCCAACCTTGGCGGTGGAAATCTTGTCAACCTCAACGATGTCGCCGACAGCAACCTTGTGCTGGCGACCACCGCTGCGCACGATGGCGTACACGCGGATCTCACTTTCGCTCGAAGAAACGGCACCCCCGCAGGCCAGTCGTCCAGGAACACCACGGACGACCTCTCCCGGCCCGCCTTGCGTCCGGGAGGAAGAGGTTTACGGGGATGTGGCGTGTTCAGTGGACACGCCGACGGTCAAGGTTACGGGGCCACGGCCGAGGGGGTCAAACCGGGCCCCACCGGTGTGCGGCCGGTCACGTGAACCGGCCGCACACCGCGGGCGTCAGCCCTCGTCGCCGGCGGTGGAGACCGTGGTGGTCTTCTTCGCCGTCGACTTCGCGGCGGCCGTCTTGGCGGTCTTCGTCGCCTTCTTGGCCGTCGTCTTCTTCGCGGCCGTCTTCTTGGCCACGGTCTTCTTGGCAGCCGTCTTCTTCGCCGCCGTCTTCTTGGCGGCGGTCTTACGGGCCGCCTTCTTGGCCGGAGCCGTCGCCTCGGCCACCTCCTCGGCCGTCACCTCGCCCTCCGGGGCCTGCGAGGCCGCCTCGGACGGGGCCGCCTCGGCAGCCTCCGGCGCGGCCGACGGGACGACCACGACGGCCGCCTCCGCGGGCGCGGTCGGCGCGGTGGCCTTGCGCACCGCACGGCGCCGCGGGCGGGCCGGGGCGGCGGCGCTCTCGGCCTCCGCCGGCTGCTCGGCGGGGGCCTCGGCGGCCGGAGCGGGCTGCTCCGCCGGTGCCTCGGCCACGGGAGCGGTCTCCGGCACCGTCACCACGGCCGCCTCGGCACCCTCGGGAGAGCCGGCCGGGGCCGACACCTTCCGGGTCGCCCGACGGCGCGTACGGCCCTTGGGCGCGGCCTCCTCGGCGGCGGGGGCCTCGGCCTGCGGCGCCGGAACCACCTGGTCCTCGGCGGCCACCGGCTCGGCCAGCGCCTCCGCGGCCGGCTCCGGCTGCACCGGGCGCGCCGCCGCCTCCTCGGCGGTGACGTCCTGGGCGGTCGGAACCTGGGCCTCCGCAGCCTCCTCGGCCACCGGGGCCTGCTCCGCCTTGGGAGCCCGCCCGGCCTTGGGCGCCCGCTCGGCACGCTCCGCCTTGGGCGCGCCCGCCGGAGCCGACGCCCGGCGGCTCGCCCGGCGCCGCGTACGGCCACGGCCGGCCGCCGCCTCCGCCTCGGCGACGCTGCTGTACAGCTCCTCGTCCGGCGCGAACTCGGGCGCCGGCAGGGACACCGGCTCGGCGGCCTCGGCGGCCACCTCCGCGGCGGTCTCCACCTCGGGCTCGACGGCCTCGCCGGTCTCCACGGCCACGGCGGCCGTCTCGTGCACGTGCTCGTGCACGGGCTCCGGCGCCTCGCCGCGGCCGCCGCGCTTCTTGCGCTTGCCGCCGCCGCCGTTCGCGGTGGCCTGGTCCAGGTGGACGATGACACCGCGGCCGTTGCAGTGGACGCAGGTCTCGGAGAAGGACTCCAGCAGGCCCTGGCCGACCCGCTTGCGGGTCATCTGCACCAGGCCCAGCGAGGTCACCTCGGCCACCTGGTGCTTCGTACGGTCGCGGCCCAGGCACTCCAGCAGGCGGCGCAGCACCAGGTCCCGGTTGGACTCCAGGACCATGTCGATGAAGTCGATCACGATGATGCCGCCGAGGTCGCGCAGCCGCAGCTGGCGCACGATCTCCTCGGCCGCCTCCAGGTTGTTCCTGGTGACCGTCTCCTCCAGGTTGCCGCCCTGGCCGGTGAACTTGCCGGTGTTGACGTCGATGACGACCATCGCCTCGGTCCGGTCGATCACCAGCGAACCACCGCTGGGCAGCCAGACCTTGCGGTCCAGCGCCTTGGCGAGCTGCTCGTCGATCCGGTAGGTGGCGAAGACGTCGACCTCGCTCGTCCACCGCGACAGCCGGCCGGCCAGGTCCGGGGCGACGTGCGAGACGTAGCCGTGGATCGTCTGCCAGGCCTCGTCACCGCTGACGATGACCTTGGTGAAGTCCTCGTTGAAGATGTCGCGCACGACCCGGACGGTCATGTCCGGCTCGCCGTACAGCAGCGTCGGCGCGTTGCTGCCGTTCTTCGCCTTCTTCTGGATGTCCTCCCACTGCGCCTGGAGCCGTTCGACGTCGCGGCGCAGCTCGTCCTCGCTCGCGCCCTCGGCGGCGGTGCGCACGATGACGCCCGCGTCCTCGGGGACGATCTTCTTGAGGATGGTCTTCAGCCGGGCCCGCTCGGTGTCGGGCAGCTTGCGGCTGATGCCGGTCATCGAACCCTCGGGGACGTACACGAGGTAGCGGCCCGGCAGGGAGACCTGGCTGGTCAGACGCGCGCCCTTGTGGCCGATCGGGTCCTTCGTGACCTGTACGAGCACGGACTGGCCGGACTTCAGCGCGGCCTCGATGCGCCGCGGCCCGTTGGCCATGCCGAGCGCCTCGAAGTTGACCTCACCGGCGTACAGCACGGCGTTGCGGCCCTTGCCGATGTCGATGAAGGCGGCCTCCATCGACGGCAGCACGTTCTGGACCTTGCCCAGGTAGACGTTGCCGACGTACGAGGTCGACTGCTCCTTGTTGACGTAGTGCTCGACGAGCACGCCGTCCTCCAGGACGCCGATCTGCGTACGGTCGCCGTGCTGGCGGACGACCATCACGCGCTCGACGGCCTCGCGGCGCGCCAGGAACTCGGCCTCGGTGATGATCGGAACGCGCCGGCGGCCCTGCTCACGGCCTTCCCGGCGGCGCTGCTTCTTGGCCTCCAGACGGGTCGAGCCCTTGATGGACTGCACCTCGTCGGACGGCTCGCTGGGCTTGCGCGGCTCGCGGACCTTGACGACCGTGCGCTCCGGGTCGTCGTCGGACGGCTCGGCGTCGGAGGCGGTGTCACCGGCCCGGCGCCGGCGGCGACGACGCCGGCGGCTGCTGGTGCTGGAGGCGCCGGACTCCTCGGAGCGGCCCTCCTCGGCGTCCTCTTCCTCCTGCTCGGCGGTGTCCTCGGCGTCCTGCTCGGCCTGCTCGGCGGCGAGCTCGTCGGCCTCGGCGTCCACGCCCTCGCCGGACTCGCCGTCGGCCGCGTCACCGCGCCGGCGACGGCGTCCGCCACGGCGGCGACGGCGGCGCGAGCCGGACTCCTCGAAGCCCTCGGCGCCCTCCGTCTCGTCGCCCTCCTCGCCCTCGGCGAGGTCCTCGGCCGGCTCGGGGGCCTCCTCGGCCTCCTCCTCTTCCTCGGCGGCGGCCTCGACCGGGCGGGTCTCCTCGGCGGCAGCACGGCGGCGCCGCCGCCGGCGGGTGCCGGTCTCGACGCGCTCCTCCGCGTACTCCTCGGGCTCCTCCACCTCGGAGACCTCCGCGGCGGCCGCGGCGGCGGCCCGCTCCGGGGTCTGGAACCTGGGCTCGGTGAAGACCGGCGGCTGGAAGACGGCGACGGCGGGGCGGGCGGGCCGGCGCGCGCCATCGGTCTCGTCGGTCTCCGCGGCGGCGGGCCGGGCCGGGCGGGCGGGCTCGGCGAACCCGGACGCGGCGCGGACGACCCGGCGACGGGACCGGCGCGGCGCCCCTGCCTCGGCCTCGGCGGCCTGCGGTGCCTGCGCGGCGGGGGCCGGCTCGGTGGTGGGGGCGGTCGCGGGGACCTCCGGGGTGGGGGTGGTCACCGCGGCCTCCTCTTCCTGGGCGGCCTCGGCGGCCACGGCTTCGTCGGTGACGGCTGCGGACACCCGGCGGGTGGCCCGACGGCGCGTACGACGGGGAGCGGCCTCCTCGGCAGCGGGAACCTCGGGCTCCGCGGCGGCGGCCGGCGCCTCCTCCGCCTCCTCGGCCGCAGCGCCGGCAGGGGCCTGCTCGGCCTCACCGGCCGCGGGCGCACCGGCGGGCGCGGACACCCGGCGGGTGGCCCGACGACGCGTACGACGGGGAGCGGCCTCCTCGGCAGCGGGAACCTCGGGCTCCGCGGCGGCGGCCGGCGCCTCGACGACGGCGGCCTCCTCCGGCTCGGCGGCGGGAGCCTCGTCGGTAGCCTCCGGCTCGGCGGCGGGAGCCTCCTCGGCGGCCTTCGGCGCGCCGGCGGGCGCGGAGGCCCGGCGGGCGGCCCGGCGACGCGGACGCGCGGCGGGGGCGGCCTCCTCAACGGAGGTCTCCGCGGCAGCAGGCGCTTCCGTCACAGCGGCCTCGGCGGTCTCGGCCTTCGGAGCAGCCGGAACCACGGTCTCGGCGGCCTCGGCCGACGCCGGCGATCCGGTGGGCGCCGACGCACGGCGAGCGGCCCGGCGACGCGGACGCGCGGCGGGTGCTGCCTCCTCTGCGGGGGCCACCTCCGCGGCGGGCGCCGGGGCAGCGGCCTCGGCGGTCTCGGCCTTCGGAGCAGCCGGAACCACGGTCTCGGCGGCCTCGGCCGACGCCGGCGATCCGGTGGGCGCCGACGCCCGGCGGGCGGCCCGGCGACGCGGACGCGCGGCGGGGGCGGCCTCCTCGGCAGGGGCCTCCGCGGCAGCAGGCGCTTCGGTCACAGCGGCCTCGGCCGTCACACCGGTCTCGGCGGCGGCAGCCTCGGCGGCGGTCGGCGCGGAGACGCTGCGGGTGGCCCGGCGCCGGGTGCGGCGCGGTGCGGCCTCCTCGCCGGTGACGACCGCGCCGGCCTCGGCCACGGCGGTCTTCTCCGGCTCGGCGGCGGACGCGGCCGGTACGACGGTCTCGGCGGCCTCGGCGGAGGTCGGCGACCCGGCGGGCGCGGAGGCCCGGCGGGCGGCGCGGCGGCGCGGACGCGCGGCCGGGGCGGCCTCCTCGGCGGCGGGCGCCGGAGCAGCGGCCTCGGCGGCCTCTTCGGCGCCCTCTGCCCCGAGAACCTCGGTGGCCTCGGTGTCCTCGGTCACTTCGGCGAGCTCGTCGGCGTCGGCGGCCGGTATGGCCGGCACGGTGACCTCGGCGGGCGCCTCCGCAGCCGCGGCGGGCGGGCCCGCCGGGCGAGAGGCGGCGCGGCGACGCCTGCGCGGCGGCAGGGTGTCGCTGGGGGTGTTGAGTTCGGAACCCTCGGTGGGTTCGGTCGGCTCGAGCATGCGGGCGTTTCTCCCGTCAGGCTCCCGGGCGCCGCACCTGGTCCGGCGCCGGTCTCTGGGGACCGTCCGCCGTTGACGTCCGCGGCCCGCGCGATGCGCGATGGCCGCCGTCCGGGGCGCGGGCGCCGCACGGGAGCACTCTGTGTCCTGTCTCGCCGGTTCCGTACGCCTTGTCGGTACGGCCTGGCGAAAGTCTTCTGGTCGGTGCGCTGCCCGACCCAGGTGGCTCCCGAGTACGAGGGCGGCGCTACGACGGCCGTCCCTACGCGGGACCTTCCGGCGTCGGCGCCTTCGCGGCGGCGGCCAGCTGGGCCGTCAGGGCCCCGGCAGCCTCGCGGTCGGGCGCGAGCGGGTCGGTCACCGTGCCGGTCTCTGCATCGAACAGCCCCTGCGCCAGCCTGGTCACCGCTGCGGGGACCGGCGGCGCCAGGTCGGCCACGGCGCGGAGACCGGACAGGACGTCGTCGGGTCGTACGGCAGGCGTCACGTGCCGAACAACCAGCCGCAGTATCGCACAGGGCTGGTCGGTCGGCCTATCAGCCGGCGCACCGTGCGTCTCCAGGCTCACCACGGCCGGGCGGGCGTCGAAGGTGCGGACGCCGTTCTTGGTCATGCGCTGCACCTCGACGGTGTCGGCCCCGGTGAAGGCCTCGACCGCGCGTCGGGCGTCGGCCGGGTCGACGCCGTCCAGCCGCAGCTCCCACACGGAGGCCGTCAGCCGGTCGGCGAGGCCCGAGGTCCGCGCCTCGACCGCCTCGATGACGTCGAGCCCGGCGGGCAGCGACTCGTCGAGGAGGACGCGCAGGGTCTCGGGATCGCGCGCTTCGGTGAGCGCGATCTCCAGGTACTCCGCCTCACTGCCTGTGCCGGTGGGTGCGGCATTGGCGTACGACACCTTCGGGTGCGGCGTGAACCCGGCCGAGTAGGCCATGGGCACCTCGGCGCGGCGCAGCGCCCGCTCGAAGGCGCGCTGGAAGTCTCGGTGGCTGGTGAACCTCAGGCGGCCGCGCTTGGTGTAGCGCAGTCGGATGCGCTGCACCGCGGGTGCGGGCGGCGGGCCTTCGGGCTGTCGCTTGCCCAGTGTCCTAGTCCTTCGTGAGAGCGGTCGTACTCCTACCAAGAGTACGTGTGTCGCGGCCCGAGGGTTCCCGCCGGTCCACCGGGGCCGGCCGGCGGGCCTCGCCGAACAGCATGCGCCGCACGTCGGCGCGGGCCTGCCGCACCGTGTCGCGGGCCGAGACCAGGGCCTCGCGCGCGACCCGGCCCACCGCGCGCACGCCGTCCGCGACGGGCCGCAGGACGGCGTCCCGTACGACGTGCCCGACGGGGGTGAGGACGCTCCGGTACACCCAGCGCACCGGCTCCACGAAGATCCACCGGAAGAGGGTCCCGAGCGCCCGCCCCACCGCCCGGGAGATCCGCCCGGCGACCCGCCAGGCGTGTCCGAGCGCGTCGCCGACCTCGCGCGCGACGACCGCGAGGAACCGGCCGACGGGCGCGAGCACCCAGCGCCACAGCGCGAGCACGGGCAGCACGAACAGGACGCGGGCCGCCCAGTACAGGGCGAGGCCGGCGCCGGTGCCGAGCACGCCCAGCAGCCACCCGAGTCCGCGTACGCACCAGGCGACGGCCCGGCCGACGGGCGCGAGGAGCCAGGTGTACAGCCACCGCGCGGGCACGACGAGCAGGTACCGCGCCAGCCAGGCGACGGCGGTGTACACACCGAGCCCGACGGCGGCCAGCACCGCGCCGATGCCCTTCAGCAGCCAGGTCAGCGCGTGCCCGACCGGGGTGAGCACGCGCGCGTACACCCACCCGAACCCGGCGCCCACCCCCCGCGCCAGCCAGGCGAGGGCGTGCCCGGCGGGGGTGAGGACGTACCGGTACAGCCACACGGCCGGCACGACGACGAGGACGGTGCCGAGCCATCCGAGCGCCCTGCCGGCGGGGCCCAGGACGTACCGCCACAGGCCCACGAACGGCCAGACGAACACGGCCTTGCCGACCCACAGCAGGGCCCGTCCGAACGGCCGGAGGACGGTGTCCCGCAGGAACCGCCCGGTGACGACGAGCGCGTCCCAGACCATCCGCACCGGCACGACCAGCACCAGGACGACGATCCGCACCGGGAGGCGGATGGCGACGACGAGGCAACCCTCGGGTTGCTGCGGCTGCGCGGGTGGTGTGTCGAGCTCCATGCCCGCATAGACGCTCCTGACCCCCGTACGGATGCACTACACCGCACGCGCCTTGTACGCCTCGGGATAGCGCTCGGTGAACTTGACGACCGCGACCAGCAGGACCACCGGGACGACCCAGTCGAGCCAGTCGTCCAGGGACGGGACGCGGATGGCCAGCCATGTCGAGAGGGCCATGAGGACGAAGACCGCGCCCCACGCGGCGGTCAGCACCCGGTTGATGTGCAGGAAGACGGGCGAGTTCCACAGGTCGCGGGGTGTCTGCTGCCGCGCGTACTGCGCGGTGAAGGGGTCCTTGAGCAGCGAGCCCAGCGCGACGACGGCGATGACTCCGTTGGAGATGACCTGGGCGTAGGTCTCCAGCCACAGGAGCTGCGAGCGGTCCAGGGCGAGCGCGAGGACCGAGATCACCGCGAAGAACACGATGCCCACCATGTCGAGGAGGTAGAACCTGCGCCGGGCGATGTCCTTCCCGGACAGGACGATCGCGGCGATCAGCGCGGCGAGCGCCGCGTACTCCCACGTACTGGGGCTGGCGACCACCCCGAAGATGATCCAGGGCGCGAACGAGAGGAACACACTGCCCGCTCCGACGGGCTTCTCGGGCGGGGCCTTCGTCTCCGTCTGCTGAGCCATGGGAGGTCTCCCGTCGGATGCGTGCCACGGCTGCCCCCTCCTCTTCCATCCTGCTGCCGTCCGCCGCGGGCCGCATGCCACCCGCTGTGCGCCCGGTCCGCGGCTCTCCTACCGTGGGAGTGCGGTCCGGGTGAGCGGGGGGGATGCCGCTGTCGCCTGTCCGGGAGCCGCCATGACGTACCGCTTCCACCAGAACGTCCAGTTCGACTACGAGATCCGGCTCGCCCTGGGCTCCGCCTGGCGGCAGGGCGCCGACGTGGGCGAGGTGCTGGCCACGGCCGCCACCGTGGCCGACGGTGACGGGCAGGCCTGGTTCACCGCCTGGGTGGAGCTGGCCCGCAGGGTCCGGGAGCGGGCCGACCGCTGTGCGTCCGAGGGACGGACGGTGAGCGCCCGGGACGGCTGGCTGCGCGCCGCCGAGTACTACGGCAGGGCCCTGGCGGCCGTCGACGCGGTCGCGGATCCGGAGCAGCGGCTGGGCGAGGTCTTCCCGGAGCACCGTGCGTGCTTCGACCGCTTCCTGCGCGTCGGGGATCCTCCGGCCGAGCCGGTCTCGATCCCGTACGAGGACACCTCCCTGCCCGGCTTTCTCGTCGCCCCGCCCGGCGCCCGCGGTCCCCTGCCCACGCTGATCGCCAACAACGGCAGCGACGGCCCGATCACCTCCGTCTGGACGCTGCTCGGCGCGCCGGCGGTGGCCCGCGGCTACCGTGTGCTGCTCTTCGACGGCCCGGGCCAGCAGTCGATGCTCTTCGAACGAGGCGTGCCCTTCCGGCCGGACTGGGAGGCCGTCATCACCCCGGTCGTCGACTTCCTCCTCGCCCGCCCCGACGTCGACCCCCGGCGGCTCGCCCTGGCCGGCGTCAGCCAGGCCGGGTACTGGGTCCCGCGGGCGCTCGCCTTCGAGCACCGGATCGCCGCGGCGGTCGCCGACCCGGGGGTGGTGCGGGTGGCGGACAGCTGGTGGCACAACCTCGGCCCCGAGCTGCGCGGGCTATGGGAGTCCGGCGACCGCGAGGCCTTCGACGGCTTCCTCCAGGAGGGCCTCGGCCAGGATCCGGCCCTTGCCGCGACGTGGCGCTGGCGCGCCAAGCCGTACGGCATCGACTCGCCGTTCGACCTGCTGACGGAGGTCTCCCGGTACGACGTCACGCCCGTCGCCGGCCGGATCACCACCCCGCTGCTGATCACCGACCCGGACGGCGAGCACTTCTGGCCGGGCGCTGCACGGGAGTTGTACGACCTCCTGCCCGGCCCGAAGCAACTGGTGCGCTTCACCGAGGAGGAAGGGGCGCATCTGCACTGCGAGCCGATGGGTCGCGCACTGTTCGAGCAGCGGGTCTTCGACTGGCTGGACGGCCGCCTGGCCCGCGCCGGCGGCTAGCGGAGGTGCGGGCGGACGACGTCTCAGGAGGGGCTGTCCGGTGCGCGTTGGTGCGAACGGGTGACGGTGGGTAAAGAGTGCCCCACCTGACGGCGGTGATTGCTCTGATATGAGGATAAATCGCCCCATTCGGCTCGTACGGGTCGGCTCGTGCCGGGTGCTCAGGTCACGCTCGCACTGGAGTCCGGGACCCCTCGGACCGCCGTCCGGGTCCCCGCCCGGACCGCTTCGACTCAAGGAGCACTGCATGAGTCCTGATCACAGGGCATCGCGGCTCGGGCCGGTGGCCCGGGCGCGGTTCAAGCAGGCCGGGATGCTTACCTCCCTCACGCTCGTGCTGGCGGCCGGTCTGGCCTCGCCGGCCGTGGCGGCCGGCCGCGCCGTCACCGACCACACGCCGACCGTCACGCAGGGCGGCGGCCACGACTGCGACGATCCCAAGACGACCACCGGTCCGACCGGCGGAGACCACCAGGGATGCCGGGGCGCGACCGGCGCAACCGGCGCCACAGGTGCGACGGGGGCCACAGGTGCGACAGGGGCCACCGGCGCCACGGGGGCCACCGGCGCCACGGGTGCGACCGGTCCGTGCGCCGACATCGACGCCAGCCAGGACAGCAACAACTTCGAACTGCGGGCCGCGCTCACCGGCTCCAACCCCACCAGGGCCTACGCGGGCATTCGTGACCTCACGACGGCGACTCCCGGGCCCTTCCTGTGGACCGACCTCAGCACGCACCCCGACTACCCGCAGAACGCCTGCGGCATCGCCCTCGCCCAGCACAGCCAGGGCAACCAGGCGGAAGGCGACCTGAGGGTCGACGTCGTCACCACCACGGGTGCCATCTACGAGACCACCTGTCAGGTCGTCACCAGCAACCGCACGCTGAACTGCGACAACAATCCCTGGGTCCTCGTGAACAGGCAGCCGGCCCCCGGCGCTGTGAACGGCGGGACCATCGTCATGTAGCTCCGGCCGTCCGGCACACCGCATGAGGGTGCCCGGCACGTCATGGCCGGCTGCCGGGCACCCCTTGCGCTGGAATTCACCGGCCGGCCCTTTCCGCCAGGGAAGAGAAAGAGCCCATGAAAACGGTCTGCCTCAATATGATCGTCAAGGACGAGGCACATGTGATCCGCCGTTGCCTCGAATCCGTACGCCCCCTCATCGACACCTGGGTGATCCTCGACACGGGCTCGACCGACGGGACCCGGGACGTCATCCGCGACACGCTCGCAGACCTGCCCGGCACCCTCCACGAAAGCCCCTGGAAAGGCTTCGGCCTCAGCCGCACGGAGGCGATCGAACGGGCCCGGGACCAGGCGCGCTACCTGCTGTTCATCGACGCCGACGACGTGATGGAGACCGACCCCGGCTTCACGATGCCGGAGCCGACCCACGACTGCTACGACGTCGAGGTGCGCCACGGCCCCGTCGTCCACTGGCGCCCGACGATGGTGTCGACCCGTCTGCCCTGGCGGTACGTCGGCGTCCTGCACGAATACCTGGAATGCGACGCGGAGTTCAGCCGCGCGACCCTGCCCGGTGCCCGCATGGTCATTCTGGGCGGCGGCGGACGCCAGCAGGGCGACCAGCGCAGGAAATACCTGCGCGACGCCGCCGTCCTGAAAGACGCACTGGCCAGAGAACCCGACAACACCCGGTACGTCTTCTATCTCGCCCAGAGCTGGCGCGACGCCGGCGAACCCGCGAAGGCGCTCGCCGCCTACGACCGCCGCGCGGCCATGGGCGGCTTCGCCGAGGAGGTGTTCTGCGCCCGGCTCTACGCCGCCCGGCTCGCCCAGACCCTCAAGCGCAGGATGCCCGAGGTCATGGCCCGCTTCCTGGACGCCCACGCGTACCGGCCCACCCGCGCCGAACCGCTCGGCGAACTCGCCCACCTCTGCCGCGTCCAGGGAGAACGCTGGCCACTCGCCTACCTGTACGCCCGGCGCGCGGTGGAGATCCCGCGCCCCGCCGACATCCTGTTCGTCGAGCACGCCTGGTACGACTGGCGGGCCCTGGACGAGCTGGCGGTGTCGGCGTACTGGATGGGCTCCTACCGCGAGTCGCTGGAGTGCTGCGAGCGCCTCCTGGACGGCGGCAAACTGCCCGACGCCCACCGCGAACGCGTCCTCGCCAACCGCGACTTCGCCCGCACCAAACTGGCCGTAGGAGCCCCCCGCCCTCAACCGGCATAACCGGCCGACGCCGTCCAGGAAGTCGCCGACGACGGCAGCGACGCCTCCAGGGTGATCAGACCCCGGGGGTGCGTCGCTGTGCCGGGAGCCACTGAGCCACTAGATGCAACTGCCTGTGCACGGTAGCCAGTTCCCACGGCCGTCAGCGGCTCCGTAAGCCAACCCGACCCCTGCGCAGGTCGGTTGAGACCTCACGCTGGAATCACTCACTGAGCGTGGTGCTGTGAATCCGTTCCTGGGGTGGCTCACCCGCTCGGATGCGCTCGGCGAGCAACTGGTCGCGGGAGTGTGCATGGTGAGTTCATGAACACAACACCTCACCCCAAGAAGGTCGTTTCCCGGATTCCGCGAGTATTCGCGGTGAGCGTCGCCGTGGGCATCGCTTGTGCGGCGGGGGTGGCAACTGCCACATCCGCCGTGGCCGCGACGCCCGCAACGCACGTCGCCACAAAGGCCACCCCGGCCTACGGCGGCGGCGGTGGCGGCGACGAATTCCAGTGCGGAAACGGCCTCCTGCCCATCCTCAACTTCTGCAACTGACGGGCAGACAGCAGCAGTTCCTTCCCGTCAACCGCAGAACCACACAACCGCACATGTGAACTCCACCCACCGCAGGGCGGTCAGGAAAAGGGGCAGAATCCCTCTTCCCGACCGCCCTGCCGACACATCCGACGGCCGGATTGACGGAGCAGGCGAGCCAGTGCCCCGCTCACCTCAGTGCGCGTGGCCGCTCGAAGCCGGCGTCGGGCCCGCGTTCTTGACCGTCAGCGGGAGCAACTTCTTGCCGGTCGGGCCGATTTGGATGGCCGTGTCCATCTGCGGGCACACGCCGCAGTCGAAGCACGGGGTCCAGCGGCAGTCCTCGACCTCCGTTTCGTCGAGGGCGTCCTGCCAGTCCTCCCAGAGCCAGTCCTTGTCCAGGCCGGAGTCGAGGTGGTCCCAGGGGAGGACTTCTTCGTAGGTGCGCTCGCGGGTGGTGTACCAGTCGACGTCCACCCCGTAGGGGGCCAGCGCCTTGTCCGCGCAGGCCATCCAGCGGTCGTAGGAGAAGTGCTCGCGCCAGCCGTCGAAGCGGCCGCCGTCGTCGTAGACCGCGCGGATGACGGCGCCGATGCGGCGGTCGCCGCGCGACAGGAGACCTTCCACGATTCCCGGCTTGCCGTCGTGGTAGCGGAAGCCGATGGAGCGGCCGTACTTCTTGTCGCCGCGGATCTTGTCGCGCAGCTTCCCCAGCCGGGCGTCCGTCTCCTCCGCCGAGAGCTGCGGGGCCCACTGGAAGGGGGTGTGGGGCTTGGGGACGAAGCCGCCGATCGAGACCGTGCAGCGGATGTCGTTCGAGCCCGAGACCTCGCGGCCCTTCGCGATCACCCGCGTCGCCATGTCGGCGATCTGCAGGACGTCGTCGTCGGTCTCCGTGGGCAGGCCGCACATGAAGTACAGCTTCACCTGGCGCCAGCCGTTGCCGTACGCCGTGGCGACCGTGCGGATCAGGTCGTCCTCCGAGACCATCTTGTTGATGACCTTGCGGATGCGCTCCGAGCCGCCCTCGGGCGCGAAGGTCAGACCGGAGCGGCGGCCGTTGCGGGTCAGCTCGTTCGCCAGGTCGATGTTGAAGGCGTCGACGCGGGTGGACGGGAGGGAGAGGCCGATCTTGTCGTCCTCGTAGCGGTCCGCCAGGCCCTTGGCGATGTCGCCGATCTCCGAGTGGTCCGCGGAGGAGAGGGACAGGAGGCCGACCTCCTCGAAGCCGGTCGCCTTCAGGCCCTTGTCCACCATCTCGCCGATGCCCGTGATGGAGCGCTCGCGCACCGGGCGGGTGATCATGCCGGCCTGGCAGAAGCGGCAGCCGCGGGTGCAGCCGCGGAAGATCTCCACCGACATGCGCTCGTGGACCGTCTCGGCGAGCGGCACGAGGGGCTGCTTGGGGTACGGCCACTCGTCCAGGTCCATGACCGTGTGCTTGGACACGCGCCACGGGACGCCCGACTTGTTGGGGACCACGCGGGCGATACGGCCGTCGGGGAGGTATTCGACGTCGTAGAACGCCGGGATGTAGACCCCGCCGGTCTTCGCGAGGCGGAAGAGGACCTCCTCGCGGCCTCCCGGGCGGCCCTCGGCCTTCCACTCGCGGATGATCCGGGTCATGTCCAGGACGGCCTGCTCGCCGTCGCCGATGACCGCCGCGTCGATGAAGTCGGCGATCGGCTCCGGGTTGAAGGCAGCGTGACCGCCGGCCAGGACGATCGGGTCGTCGATCGTGCGGTCCTTGGACTCCAGGGGGATTCCGGCCAGGTCCAGGGCGGTGAGCATGTTCGTGTAGCCCAGCTCCGTGGAGAAGCTGATGCCGAACACGTCGAACGCCTTCACCGGGCGGTGGCTGTCCACCGTGAACTGCGGGACGCTGTGCTCACGCATCAGCGCCTCGAGGTCCGGCCACACGCTGTAGGTGCGCTCGGCGAGGACGCCCTCCTGCTCGTTGAGGACCTCGTAGAGGATCATCACGCCCTGGTTGGGCAGGCCGACCTCGTACGCGTCCGGGTACATGAGCGCCCAGCGGACGTCGCACTCGTCCCACGGCTTGACCGTGGAGTTGAGCTCTCCGCCGACGTACTGGATCGGCTTCTGCACGTGCGGGAGCAGAGCTTCGAGCTGCGGGAAAACCGACTCGACAGGCATCTCGCGAACCTTCATGAGCTGACGGGGGTGACCATCAAGCGTAACCCGATCGGCGGCCTCCCCCGAACGCCCAGCCGGACGCTCAGCCGGCCGCCCCGGTCTTGATCTTCTTCCACCGGCCGGGCAGCTCGGCCTCCAGCGCGGCCGCCCGCGCCTCCTCCCTGGCGTAAAGCACCCCGTAGGTGAACGTGCTCTCGCCGGCCGCGTGGGCCACCGCCGCGAGTTCGAGGAGGGTGCGGCGGGCCATGACGCTGTCCTGGTGGTCGCCGAGGAGGGTGGTGAGGGACTTCACGGCCCCGGTGAGGCCCTGGGCGGGGGCGCCCAGGGCCTGGGTGCCGGCTTCGGCGGCGTAGCGGGTGCGCTTGGCCTTCTTGCGGGCCTCGTGCAGGGCGAGATCGCGGTCCTGGCCCGGCGGCAGCGCCAGCGCGTGCTCCAGGACGGCCGTCAGCTTCTTCTCGTCCTTGCGTACGGCCTTGCCGAGCGGCTTCGCCGGTTTCTTCCCGGCCGCCTTGCGCAGCGGCGGATCCGCGAGGAGGGCATCCAGGGTGTCCAACAGGGTCAGATAGCGGCGGGAGTCCAGGACGCCGGTCAGGTGGGCGTGGGCGCCGCCCTGCCGGGCCCCGGCCCAGGCGGTGAGCCGTTCGGGGACGGGGCCGGTGACCAGGGCGGGCGGGAGGGCGTCGAGGGCGGTCTTCAGGCGGTCGGCCAGCACCTCCTGGTCGCGGTCGACGCCCAGCTCGCCCGCGAGCCACTTCAGCTCGGCGCCGACGGGGTCGGTGACGGTGCGGTCCAGGACGGTGCCGAAGGTGCGCAGGGTGCTGCGGGCGCGGCGGGTGGCGACCCGCATGCGGTGCACCGCGTCGGGCAGGCCGCGGCGGACGGCGGGATCCAGCTCGACCAGGGCGTCCCGCTGGGCGCGGAGATAGGCGAGGACGTGGTCGCCGGCGGTCACCGGCAGCGGGGGCCCGGTCTTCCCGCCGCGGCGGCGGCCGGCCGTCAGCTCCAGGGCGCGGGCCAGTTTGGACGGTGAGGCGGCGGGGCGTACGCCCGCCTTGCGCAGCCGTTTCTCCAGTTGGTCGAGGAGGGCCGGGTCGCCGCCGTCGGCCAGTTCGACCTCGATCTCGGTCCACTGGGCGGCCCGCCTCTTGCCGGTGAGCCGTTCGGCGGTGACGGTGTCGAGGCTCGCCTCGGCCAGCAGGGTGCCCTCGGCGTCGACCAGGTGCCGCACGTCGCGGGCGGAGCGCAGCCGGACCAGGGGGATCAGCTCGGCGCCCCGGACGCGGGAGCGGACGAGGGCGGCGATCTCCTCGGGGACGGTGTCGGAGAGCGGGGCCCGGGTCTCGTCGCGGACTCCGGGGGCGACCGGGAACTTCAGGTGCCAGCCGGCGTCCGAGCCGCCGGTGCGGCGGCGCAGCGTGAGCGAGGCGGCGGTCAGGCGCTCGTCGGCGGTGTCGTAGTACGTGGCGTCCAGCTCGACCAGGCCCTTGTCGAGGACGGCCGCCACGCCGGCGGCGCCGGTCAGGTCGGGCAGCCCGCTGTCGTCGGATTCGTACTTGCGCTCGATCTCGCGTTTCGTCTCCGCCATGCACCGAATCTAGTGTCCGGGGCGCCGATGCGGCAGAGGGCGTCCCGGGGCCTACGCCGACATCGGGCGCTGCACCTTGATCGACTGCAGCAGGCCCACCGCGACCCATACCGCGAACATCGACGAGCCGCCGTACGACACGAACGGCAGGGGCAGGCCCGTGACCGGCATGATGCCGAGGGTCATGCCGATGTTCTCGAAGGACTGGAAGGCGAACCAGGCGACGATCCCGGCGGCGACGGTCGTCCCGTACAGCTCGGTGGAGTCACGCGCTATCCGGCAGGCGCGCCACAGGACGACGCCGAGCAGGAAGATGATGAAGCCCGCGCCGACGAAGCCCAGCTCCTCCCCCGCGACCGTGTACACGAAGTCCGTCTGCTGCTCGGGCACGAACTGACCGGTGGTCTGCGAGCCGTGGAAGAGTCCGGCTCCGGTGAGCCCGCCGGAGCCGATGGCGATGCGGGCCTGGTTGGTGTTGTAGCCGACGCCGGCCGGGTCCAGGTCCGGGTTGGCGAAGGCGGCGAACCGGTTGATCTGGTACTCGTCCAGGATGTGCAGCTGCCAGATCGCGATGCAGCCGATCACACCGGCGGTGAGCAGGCCGAAGACCCAGCGGTTGGAGGCGCCGGAGGCGAGCAGCACGCCGAGGATGATCGCGACCATGGCCAGCACCGAGCCGAGGTCGGGCATGAGCAGCAGGATCAGGATCGGTACGGCGGCCAGGCACAGGGACTGGAACACGGTCCGGTGGTCGGGGTACGGCTTGTCGCCCGCGTCCACCCGGGCGGCCAGCATCATGGCCATGCCCAGGATGATCGTGACCTTCAGGAATTCGGCGGGCTGGAGCGAGAAGCCGCCGATGACCAGCCAGTTGCGCTGGCCGTTGATCGTCGCGCCGAGCGGGGTGAGCACCACCAGGGCGAGGAGCACCGACAGGCCGTAGAGGATCGGCACGGCGTTGCGCAGGGCGCGGTGGCCGAGCCAGACCGTGCCGATCATCAGGGCGATCCCGATGCCGAGGTTCATCAGGTGCCGGACCAGGAAGAAGTACGGGTCGCCCTGGTTCAGCTCGGTGCGGTTGCGGGTCGCCGAGTACACCAGCAGCGAGCCCAGCAGGGACAGGGCGGTGGCCGCGAATAGGATCGGCCAGTCCAGCCTGCGGGTGAGCGCGTCGCGGGCGAAGATCCTGGTCCAGCCGGCCCGCTCGGGGCCGTATCCGGAGACGGAGAAGCTGTTCGTGCCGGTCATGAGGGCATCCTCCGGCTCCCCCGCCTGCGCGGCCGCCTGCGGGTGTCGCGGTTGCCCGTGGTGGGCGAGGGCGTGGTCCCCGCGGGCTGCTGGTCGTCGCCGTTGGTGGGGTTGTTCTTCTGGGCGGCCTCGGCTTCCTTCGCCGGGTCGCCGGTGATCTTGGGAGCGGCGATGGTGCCGTCCGTGCGGACCTTCGGCAGACCCTTCTGCGGCTCGGGCAGCAGCGCCTTCTTGGTGTCGATGGAGCCGTCGCCCTGGACGCCGTAGAGCGCGCTGTAGATGTTGCGCACGGCCTCACCGGAGGCTCCGGAACCCGTACCGGCCTGGGCGATCGTCATGATCACCGTGTAGTCCTCGGAGTAGGTGGCCAGCCAGGAGGTGGTCTGCTTGCCGTAGACCTCCGCGGTACCGGTCTTGGCGTGCAGCGGGATCTTGTCCTGCGGCCAGCCGCCGAACTTCCAGGCCGCCGTACCGCGGGTGATGACGCCGGCGAAGGCGTCGTTCATACCGCGCAGGGTGGCCTGGCTGACCGGGAGCTTTCCGCGCTTCGTCGGCTTGATCTCCTGCACGCTCTTGCCGTCGGCGCTGACGATCGCCTTGCCGATGGTCGGCTGGTACATCGTGCCGCCGTTGGCGACGGCGCCGTAGATCACGGCCTCCTGGATCGGCGTGACGAGCGTGTCGCCCTGGCCGATGGAGTAGTTGATCGAGTCGCCTTCGCGCATCTTGTTGCCTTCGAGGCAGTTCTCGTAGGCGATCTTCTCGACGTAGGAGCCGTCCTTCTTGCCGGTCTTGCACCAGGCGTCCTTGTTGGCCTTCCAGTACGCCTCCTTCCACTGGCGGTCGGGGACGCGGCCGGTGACCTCGTTGGGCAGGTCGATGCCGGTCTCCTTGCCGAGGCCGAACTGGTGGGCGGCCTTGTAGAAGTAGTCCTTCGGCTGGCCCTTCTTGGGGTTGATGCCGCCGTCCTTCTTCCACTCCCGGTCGGCGAGGCCGTAGAAGACGGTGTCGCAGGAGACCTCCAGGGCGCGGCCGAGGGAGATGGGGCCGAAGTTCTCGCCCTCGAAGTTCTTGAAGACCTGGCCGCCCACCGAGTACGAGCTGGTGCACGGGTAGCGGCCGTCGAAGGGGTATCCGGCCTCGACCGCGGCGGCCGTGGAGACCACCTTGAACGTCGAGCCGGGTGCGGCCTGGCCCTGTATGGCCCGGTTGAGCAGGGGGTAGTCCGAGTCCTTGCCGGTGAGGGCCTTGTAGTCCTTGGCGGAGATGCCGCCGACCCAGACGTTCGGGTCGTACTTCGGCGCCGAGGCCATGGCGACGATCCGGCCGGTCTTGGCCTCCATCACCACGACGGCGCCGGAGTCGGCCTTGTAGTTGGTGCCGGTGATCTTGTCGAACTGCTGGCGGGCGACCTTCATCGCCTTGTCCAGTTCGTACTCGGCGACCCGCTGGACGCGGGAGTCGATGCTGGTGACGAGGTTCGAACCCGGCTCGGCCGCGTCCGACTTGGCCTTGCCGATGACCCGGCCGAGGTTGTCGACCTCGTAGCGGGTGACGCCGGCCTTGCCGCGCAGCACCTTGTCGTAGGTCCGCTCCAGGCCGGAGCGGCCGACCATGTCGGAGCGCAGGTAGGGCGAGTCGGTGTCCTTGGCCTTCTGGATCTCGGCGTCGGTGACGGGCGAGAGGTAGCCGAGCACCTGCGCGGTGTTGGACTTGCCGGGGCCCGGGTAGCGGCGGACGGCCTCGGGTTCGGCGGTGATGCCGGGGAAGTCCTCGGAGCGCTCGCGGATCTGCAGGGCCTGCTTGGCCGTGGCCTCGTCGGTGATGGGGATCGGCTGGTACGGCGAGCCGTTCCAGCAGGGCTGGGGGGTCTTGGCGTCGCACAGCCGGACCTTCTGCATGACGTCCGCGGGGCTCATGCCGAGGACGCCGGCCAGCTTGGTGAGGACGGCCTTGCCGTCGTCCTTCTGCTTCAGCAGGTCGGTGCGGGAGGCGGAGACGACCAGGCGGGTCTCGTTGTCCGCGAGGGGCACACCGCGGGCGTCCAGGATGTCGCCGCGCACGGCGGGGTCGACGACCTGCTGGACGTGGTTGCCGGAGGCCTCCTTCTGGTACTCGGCGCCCTCGCGGATCTGCAGGTACCACAGTCGGCCGCCGAGTGTGCCGAGGAGGGAGAGGACGAGGATCTGGATCACGACGAGCCGGGTCTGGACGCGTGGCGTCCGACCGGTCTCGGGGATGTTGGTCACTGCGGCTGTCTCCCCCTCTCAGTGTGCGAACGTCTGGGCGCGGCGGGCGTCCGTGCGAACCGCCTGTGCGCGTACGAATGATGAACGACCGGCCTGTGAACTCGCGTTCCGCGAAAGCTGACCCGTTCGGGTGAACTCGCCGGGGTGGAACTCGCCGCCGTTCACAGCCGCTTGACCCCCTTGATGCGGCCGACCTTGGCGGAGCGGGTGCGCGCCTTGGCCTTCAGCGCGCCGAGTCCGCCGCGCTGGCTGCCGATGCGCAGTCCGGTGCCGGAGGAGAGCCAGCCGGAGGAGATGTCCCCGGCCTTGGCGGCGGGCCCGCTCTCGGTGAGCGGGTCGTTGTCGGAGCGGCGGGCCAGCCACATCACGCCGGGCACCACGAACGGGGCGAGCAGCAGGTCGTACAGGGCGGCCGAGAACAGCAGCCCGGGCAGGCCGACATGGCGGGCGGCGGTGTCGCCGACCAGGGCGCCCACCCCGGCGTAGAGCAGGGTGGACCCGATGGCGGCGGCGACCACGACGGCCATGGGGCCGGTCGCCGACTTCAGCCGGCCGTTCTCCGGCCGGACGAGCCCGGCGAGGTAGCCGATGACGCACAGCACGAGCGCGTACCGGCCGGCCGCGTGGTCGGCGGGCGGGGCCAGGTCGGCGAGCAGGCCGGCGCCGAAGCCGACGAGGGCGCCGCCGACATGGCCGTACACCATCGCCAGGCCGAGGACGGTGAGCAGCAGCAGGTCGGGGACGGCACCGGGCAGGTGCAGCCGGGCGAGGACGCTCACCTGGATGACCAGGGCCACGACGACCAGCGCGGTGGAGAGCAGGATCCGGTTGACACGCATGGGGATTCAGCTCCTACTGCTGCTCTTCGGTGGCGGGGGCGTCGGCCGACGGGGTGACCGTCACGGTCACCGTCGGCGTCGGGACCGGTTTCGGCCGGGCCGGGAGCACGGTGTCCCGCGGGTCCTTCTTCGGCGCCTGTACGACCACGCCGACGATGTCGAGCTTGGTGAAACCGACGTACGGGGTGACGTAGAGGGTGCGGGTCAGGCCGCCGCCGGAGGGGTCCACGCGGGAGACCACGCCGACCGGGACGCCGGGCACGAACGGCTTGTCGGCCTGCGAGCCGAACGTGACGAGCCGGTCGCCCTTCTTCACCTCCGCCTTGCCGTTGAGCAGTTCCACGCGCAGCGGGCGGTCGCCCTGGCCGGAGGCGAAACCCAGTTCGTCGCTGCCCTCCATGCGGGTGCCGACGGTGAAGTCGGGGTCGTTGGCGAGCAGCACGGTGGAGGTGCTGGGGCCGACGGTGGTGACCCGGCCGACCAGGCCGTCGCCGTTGAGGACGGTCATGTCCCGCTGGATGCCGTCGTTGGCGCCGGCGTCGATGGTGATGGTCCAGGAGAAGCCCTGGGCCGAGCCGATGGCGATGACCTGGGCGCCCTTGATGCCGTACTGCCCCTCGCCGGCGATCTTCAGCAGCTTGTCCAGCTGCTTGAGGCGGCTGCGGTTGCGGTCGTCGCTGCCGAGCTTGGCCTTGAGGGCCGCGTTCTCCTTCTCCAGCGCGGCGAGCCGGTCGTGCCGGCTGCCCGAGTCACGGACCGCGGAGACGGCGTCGCCGACCGGGTCGACCGCGGAGGACAGCCCGTTCTCCACCGGGCCGAACACCGCCGCGGCGGCGTGCCGGGCACCGTCGACCGGGGAGTTCCGGCCTCCCCGGATGTCCACCGTGATCAGCGCGAACGCGATGGCGACCAGCAGGACCAGGAGCAGCCGGCTCTCTTTCGTGTCCCTCACGTGCGGCGGCCGTGCCCTTCCTCAAGTAGGAATGCGTCGGACTCCTGGAAAACGCGCATTCTACGGCGCAACCCAAGAGGCCCATTTGTGGGAGCTTATGCCTCTATATCAACGATCCGCCGCACGAGAGGAGAACGTCTCGTACGGCGGAATCGAAGAGTTACGTCATCTGCGCGGCTGGGCGTCCAGGACCTGCTGCAGCGCCTCGAACTCCTCGACACACTTGCCGGAGCCGAGCGCGACGCTGTCCAGCGGGTCCTCGGCGATGTGGATCGGCATGCCGGTCTCCCGCCGCAGCCGCTCGTCGAGCCCGCGCAGCAGGGCTCCGCCGCCGGTCAGAACGATTCCTCGGTCCATGATGTCGCCGGACAGCTCCGGCGGGCACTTGTCGAGGGTGGTCTTCACCGCGTCCACGATCGCGTTGACCGGCTCCTCGATCGCCTTGCGCACCTCGGCCGCCGAGATGACGACGGTCTTCGGCAGCCCGGACACCAGGTCCCGGCCCCGCACTTCGGTGTGCTCGTCGGTGTCGAGCTCGTACGCCGAACCGATCGTGATCTTGATCTGCTCGGCCGTGCGCTCACCCAGCAGGAGGCTGTACTCCTTCTTGATGTACTGGATGATCGCGTTGTCCAGTTCGTCGCCGGCGACGCGGATGGACTGGGCGGTGACGATGCCGCCGAGCGAGATGACCGCCACCTCCGTGGTGCCGCCGCCGATGTCCACCACCATGTTGCCCGTGGCCTCGTGGACCGGCAGACCGGAGCCGATGGCGGCGGCCATGGGCTCCTCGATGATGTGCACCTGGCGGGCGCCTGCCTGGGAGGACGCCTCGATGACCGCGCGGCGCTCGACGCCCGTGATACCGGAGGGCACACAGACGACGACCCGCGGCCGGGCCAGATACCGCCGCTTGTGGATCTTCAGGATGAAGTAGCGGAGCATCCGCTCGGTGATCTCGAAGTCGGCGATCACGCCGTCCTTCAGCGGGCGGACGGCCACGATGTTGCCCGGCGTCCGGCCGATCATCTTCTTCGCTTCGGCACCGACCGCGAGGATCCCACCCGTGTTGGTGTTGATCGCCACGACGGACGGCTCGTTCAGTACGATCCCGCGACCCCTGACGTACACCAGCGTGTTGGCGGTCCCGAGGTCGACAGCCATGTCACGGCCGATGAACGACATTGAGTTCCCCATCCGGATTCATCTGGCCTTCCTGAGCTTTTGAGGGCATGTCAGGTCGGCGAGGCGGGTGCTGTGACGTGAAGGCTTCCATCGTAAACGCGCCTGCACGAACACTGCGCGAGGGTCTCCGCCATTGTCACCAGATGGCGTGCCGCCTCGCTTGTGGAGACGGGCGTTCGGGGACGCTCGTTCCCTCGATCGCCGGTACTCATGCCAGGAAAACCGAGGTCCGGGGGCACGCCCCCGAACGCTCCGCCGCGGCCGTGGACGTTACGCGCGCCCCGGGAAGAAGATCTTCACCTCGCGCTCGGCGGACTCCTCGGAGTCGGAGGCGTGGATCAGGTTCTCGCGCACGATCACGCCGTAGTCACCGCGGATCGAACCGGGCGCGGCGGCGATCGGGTCGGTGGGGCCGGCCAGCGCGCGCACGCCCTCGATGACCCGCTCGCCCTCGACGATCATCGCGACGACGGGGCCGGAGGACATGAACTCCACCAGCGGCTCGTAGAACGGCTTGCCCTTGTGCTCGCCGTAGTGCTGCTCCAGCGTGTCCTGGTCCAGGGTGCGCAGCTCCAGCGCGGTGATCTGCCAGCCGGCCTTGCGCTCGATACGGCTGATGATCTCGCCGGTCAGGCCTCGACGGACGGCGTCGGGCTTGAGGAGGACGAGGGTGCGCTGGCTCACGAGGGGCTCCTTACACGACTTACGGGTGCGGTGGGACGAGGTTACAGGGCGTGTCGGGGCCCTTGTTACGCAGCGTCAGCCGTGGAGGAAGGGGACTCGGCCTGGGCGGCGAATCTCGCCTTCGCCTCGTCCACCTTTCGCCCGAAGTGCACCGACGCCCACCACAGCGCCGCGAACACCGCACCCATGAAGTACATGGTCGGGACGAACACCCCGGAGGCGATCAGGGCGATCTGCAGGGCCCAGCCGAGGGCCACCCCGCCGGGCCGGGTCACCATGCCGCACAGCAGCACGCACAGCAGCATGGCGATACCGCTGACCAGCCACACCGTGGAGGTGGACAGGTCCGGGTCCTTCATCGCGACGAGCCCGGCGAAGCCGATGACGAAGAACTCGCCGATCAGGGTCGATGCACAGAGCGTACGCATCCTCGACTCTCAGCCCTTCCCCAGCAGCAGCCGGGCCTCGCCGACCGTGATGACCGAACCGGTGACCAGCACACCGCCGCCGGCGAACTCGCCCTCCTCCTCGGCCAGCGTGATCGCGGCCTCCAGGGCGTCCGGCAGCCGCGGCTCGACCTGCACCCGCTCGTCGCCGAACACCTCGACGGCGATCGCGGCCAGCTCGTCGGCGTCCATGGCGCGATGGCTTGAGTTCTGCGTGACGACGACCTCGGCGAAGATCGGCTCGAAGGCCTCCAGCACCCCGCGCACGTTCTTGTCGCCGCTCGCGCCGACGACCCCGATCAGCCGGGTGAAGTCGAACGCCTCCCGCACGGCCTCGGCGGCGGCCTCCGCACCGGCCGGGTTGTGCGCGGCGTCCAGGACGACGGTGGGAGAGCGCCGTACGACCTCCAGCCGCCCCGGGGACGACACGGCCGCGAACGCCTTGCGCACGGTGTCGATGTCCAGCGGCTCCGCGCGCTGCGCGCCCACGCCGAAGAACGCCTCCACGGCGGCGAGTGCGACGGCCGCGTTGTGCGCCTGGTGGGCGCCGTGCAGCGGCAGGTACACCTCGGGGTACTCGCCGCCGAGGCCGCGCAGCGTGAGCAGCTGCCCGCCGACGGCGACCTGCCGGGCGACGACACCGAACTCCAGGCCCTCGCGGGCCACGGTCGCGTCCACCTCGACGGCCTTCTTCAGCAGCACCTGCGCCGCGTCCACCGGCTGCTGGGCCAGGATGACGGTCGCGTCCTGCTTGATGATGCCGCTCTTCTCGGTGGCGATCTCCGCGGGCGTCTCGCCGAGCCGGTCGGTGTGGTCGAGGTCGATGGGGGTCACGACGGCGACATCGCCGTCGATCACGTTCGTGGCGTCCCAGGAGCCGCCCATGCCGACCTCGACGACGGCGACGTCCACGGGGGCGTCCGCGAAGGCCGCGTACGCCATGCCGGTGAGCACCTCGAAGAAGGACAGCCGGTACTCCTGCTGTCCGTCGACCATCTCGACGTACGGCTTGATGTCCTGGTACGTCTCGATGAACCGCTCGGCGGAGATCGGGGCGCCGTCCAGGCTGATCCGCTCGGTGATCGACTGCACGTGCGGGCTGGTGTAGCGGCCGGTGCGCAGCTCGAAGGCGCCGAGCAGGGCCTCGATCATGCGGGCGGTGGAGGTCTTGCCGTTCGTGCCCGTGATGTGGATCGAGGGGTACGAGCGCTGGGGCTCGCCGAGGACGTCCATCAGCGCGGCGATACGGGCGACCGAGGGCTCCAGCTTGGTCTCGCCCCAGCGGGTGGCCAGCTCGGCCTCGACCTCGCGCAGCGCCTTGTCGACCTCGGGGTCCTCGGGGCGCGTGGGTACGTCGGCCTGCGGCGGGCCGCCCTGGGTGCGCAGGGTACGGCTGCCGGCCTCGATCACCGCGAGGTCGGGGTCACGGGTGGTCTCGGCTTCGACGATCTCGTCGAAGGAGTCGAGGGGGTCGGGGGTGTCGCTGGTGCCGGGCGCTTCGCTCACGAGGCCCAGTCTACGGAGCGGCGCGCCGGCGTGCGGCGCCGGTTCGGAGTGGCTGGTCATGTCGTCCGGCTCCGGGCCGCCGTGGGCTGGTCGCGCAGTTTCCCCGCGCCCCTGGGGAGCTGCAGTGCCGTCGGCTGCGCGGTTCCGCCGCCGGCGCGGGCAAGGGACCCCGCCCCCGGGCACGCAAAGGCCCCCGGAGCCTCTCGGCTCCGGGGGCCTGGGCGCTGACGGTCACGCCTGCGGCAGCTTCTCCAGCTGGGCGGTGATGCGGGTGATGTCCTCCTGTGCCTTGGCCAGGCGCGTGCGGATCTTGTCCACCACGTTCTCCGGGGCCTTCGCCAGGAAGGCCTCGTTGCCGAGCTTGGCCGTGGCCTGGGCCTTCTCCTTCTCCGCGGCGGCGAGGTCCTTCGCCAGGCGCTTGCGCTCCGCGGCGACGTCGATCGTGCCGGAGAGGTCGAGGGCCACCTCGGCGCCCGCCACCGGCAGGGTCGCCGTGGCCGTGAAGGAGTCACCCTCGGGCTGGAGCCGGAGCAGCTGACGGATGGCCGCCTCGTGCGGGGCGAGGGCCGTGCCGTCGAGCGTCAGGCGGGCCGGAACCCGCTGGCCCGGCTGGAGGCCCTGGTCGGCGCGGAAGCGGCGGACCTCGGTGATGACCGACTGGAGGGTGGAGATCTCCTGCTCGGCGGCCTCGTCCCGGAAGCCACTGTCCTCGGGCCACTCGGCGACGACGACCGACTCACCGCCCGTGAGGGTGGTCCACAGGGTGTCGGTCACGAACGGGACCACCGGGTGCAGCAGCTTCAGCGTGACGTCCAGGACCTCGCCCAGGACGCGCTTGCTCGCCTCGGCGGCGGCACCGCCCGCCTGGAACGTCGTCTTGGACAGCTCGACGTACCAGTCGAAGACCTCGTCCCACGCGAAGTGGTACAGGGCGTCGCTGAGCTTCGCGAACTGGAAGTCCTCGTAGTACGCGTCGACTTCGGCGACGGTCTTGTTCAGGCGGCTCAGGATCCAGCGGTCGGTGGCGGACAGCTGCTCCGGGGCGGGCAGCGGGCCCTCGACCGTCGCGCCGTTCATCAGCGCGAAACGGGTCGCGTTCCAGATCTTGTTGGCGAAGTTACGGGACGCCTGGACCCAGTCCTCGCCGATCGGCACGTCGGTGCCGGGGTTGGCGCCGCGGGCCAGCGTGAAGCGGACGGCGTCGGAGCCGTACTTGTCCATCCAGTCCAGCGGGTCGACGACGTTCCCGAACGACTTCGACATCTTCTTGCCGCGCTCGTCGCGGACCAGACCGGTCAGCGCGATGGTGCGGAAGGGGACCTCGCCGTCCATGGCATACAGGCCGAACATCATCATCCGGGCGACCCAGAAGAAGATGATGTCGTGGCCTGTGAGCAGGACGTCGGTCGGGTAGAACTTCGCGAGCGACTCGGTCTGCTCGGGCCAGCCGAGGGTGGAGAACGGCCACAGGCCGGAGGAGAACCAGGTGTCGAGGACGTCGGTGTCCTGGCGCCAGCCCTCGCCGGTCGGCGGCTCCTCGTCGGGACCCACGCAGACGACTTCACCCTCCGGGCCGTACCAGACCGGGATGCGGTGGCCCCACCAGAGCTGGCGCGAGATGCACCAGTCGTGCATGTTGTCGACCCAGTCGAAGTACCGCTTCGACATGTCCTCGGGGTGGATCTTCACCCGACCGTCGCGGACGGCGTCGCCCGCCGCCTTGGCCAGCGGGCCGACCTTGACCCACCACTGCATCGACAGCCGCGGCTCGATGGTGGTCTTGCAGCGCGAGCAGTGGCCCACGGAGTGGACGTACGGCCGCTTCTCCGCGACGATGCGGCCCTGCGAGCGCAGGGCAGCGACGATGGCGCTGCGCGCCTCGAAGCGGTCGAGGCCCTGGAAGGGGCCGTGCGTGGTGATGACGGCGCGCTCGTCCATGACCGTGATGGACTCCAGGCCGTGGCGCTGGCCGATCGCGAAGTCGTTGGGGTCGTGGGCCGGGGTGACCTTGACGGCGCCGGTGCCGAACTCGGGGTCGACGTGCGTGTCCGCGACGACGGGGATGGAGCGGTCGGTCAGCGGCAGCTTGATGCGCTTGCCGACCAGGTGCCGGTAGCGCTCATCGTCGGGGTGAACGGCGACGGCCGTGTCACCGAGCATGGTCTCGGCGCGGGTGGTGGCGACGACGAGGGTCTCGTCACCCTCGCCGTACTTGATGGAGACGAGCTCGCCGTCGTCCTCCTGGTACTCCACCTCGATGTCCGAGATGGCTGTCAGACAGCGCGGGCACCAGTTGATGATGCGCTCGGCGCGGTAGATCAGCTCGTCGTCGTAGAGCTTCTTGAAGATGGTCTGGACGGCCTTGGACAGGCCTTCGTCCATGGTGAAGCGCTCACGCGACCAGTCGACGCCGTCACCGAGGCGGCGCATCTGGCCGAGGATCTTGCCGCCGTACTCCTCTTTCCACTGCCAGACGCGTTCGACGAACTCCTCGCGGCCCAGGTCGTGGCGGGACTTGCCCTCCTCGGCGAGCTGCTGCTCGACCTTGTTCTGGGTGGCGATGCCGGCGTGGTCCATGCCGGGCAGCCACAGTGACTCGTAGCCCTGCATGCGCTTGCGGCGGGTGAGGGCGTCCATCAGCGTGTGCTGGAAGGCGTGGCCCAGGTGGAGCGAGCCGGTGACGTTCGGCGGCGGGATGACGATCGTGTACGGCGGCTTGTCGCTCTTCGCGTCCGCCTCGAAGTAACCGCGCTCTACCCAGCGCTCGTACAGCGGCCCCTCTACATCGGCCGGCGCGTACTGGGTCGGCAGTTCGGTGTCGGGCGCGGGTGGCTGCTGCTGAGCGTTCTCGGTCACGGGGGTCAGTTTAGAGGTGTCACGGGGTGGTCCCGAAACGCGTTTGTTCTGTAACGGTGCGACCCCCGGTGCCGTGCGTTTCCTGTGCCTGGGCCAGGATGTCAGGAACACATAAGGCATCTGGAGGGGAACCCAGGAATGAGCAACAACCAGCCGGGCCCGTACGGCCAGCAGCCCCAGCAGCCGGGGCAGCCGGGGCCGTACGGCCAGCCGGGGCAGCCGGGGCAGCCGGGCCCCCACGGCCAGCAGCCGCAGGCTCCGCAGCCCGGCTACGGCTACCCCCAGCAGGCCCCGCCGCCGGCGCAGCCGGGGTACGGCTACCCGCAGCAGGGCGCGCCCCAGCAGCCCGGCCCGTACGGCCAGCAGCCCACCCCCTACGGCCAGCAGCAGCCGTACGGCATGCCGCAGGCTCCGCAGCCGGCCGGGGGGAAGAAGAAGACGGGCCTGATCATCGGCGCGGTGGCCGTGGTGGTCGCCGTGGCGGTGGCCGCGTACTTCGCCCTCAGCGGCGGCAGCGGCAGCAGCGGTGTCGCGGACGACGGGCCGCACAAGCTGACGACTCCGGCGACGGTGCTGTCCGAGTACAAGAAGTCCAAGGGCGACAGCGGCACCATGACGAAGAGCGACCTGAAGGACGCCGAGAAGTGGGGTGTACTCAACCCCAAGGACGTCAGCGCCGCGTATGAGTCCGGGGACCCGGACAATCCGCTGAGCAAGAAGGGGATCAACTTCGCCGGTGTCTACGGCACCATCGACGACCCCGAGAAGACCGTCGACGCGATGTTCGCGTACTTCAAGTCCGAGTCGCAGAAGAACGGTGACAGCGCGGAGGTCGCCCTGAAGGGCGAGCCGAAGGAGTACAAGCCGGCCGGCCTCGACGGCGCGGTCCTCAAGTGTCAGCAGGCCACCGCCCCCACCGGCGCGAGCAGCGGCGGCCCGAAGGACGTGACGCTCTCGATCTGCGTCTGGGGTGACCACAGCACCGTCGGGTTCGTCATGCCGATGGACTTCGCCAACCTCGTGGCGGGCCGCAGCAGCGACCCGGCCGCCGACGCCGAGCTGGCCGCCAAGTTCCGCAGCCAGGTCCGCGTCAAGGCCTGACGCGTTCACTCGGCGCTCTCAGCGGCGAAGGGGCCCCGGTCGGTCGACCGGGGCCCCTTCGTACGTCGCTTGCGCCTACGCCGTCTTCTGCTCCCCCGAGCCCCGGCCGCGGGCGTCCCGGGGGATCAGGGTCGGGTTGACGTTGGAGAGGACCACGTCGGCGGTGATGACGACTCGGGCGACGTCCTTGCGGGACGGGACCTCGTACATCACGCCCTGGAGGACCTCCTCCATGATGGCGCGCAGGCCGCGGGCGCCGGTCTGGCGGAGGATGGCCTGGTCGGCGATGGCCTCCAGGGCCTCGCGCTCGAAGTCCAGCTCCACGCCGTCGAGTTCGAAGAGGCGCTGGTACTGCTTGACCAGGGCGTTGCGGGGCTCGACCAGGATCTTGAGCAGGGCCTCGCGGTCCAGGTTGTGGACGCTCGTGATCACGGGCAGACGGCCGATGAACTCGGGGATCATGCCGAACTTGACCAGGTCCTCCGGCATGACGTCCTCGAAGACGTCCTTGGCCTCCAGCTCGCGCTTGGACAGGATCGTCGCGCCGAAGCCGATGCCCTTGGCGCCGGCCCGGGCCTCGATGATCTTTTCCAGGCCCGCGAAGGCACCGCCCACGATGAACAGGACGTTCGTCGTGTCGATCTGGATGAACTCCTGGTGGGGGTGTTTGCGGCCGCCCTGGGGCGGGACCGAGGCCGTGGTCCCCTCGAGGATCTTCAGCAGGGCCTGCTGGACACCCTCGCCCGAGACGTCACGGGTGATCGACGGGTTCTCGCTCTTGCGGGCGACCTTGTCGATCTCGTCGATGTAGATGATCCCGGTCTCGGCCTTCTTGACGTCGTAGTCCGCCGCCTGGATCAGCTTCAGCAGGATGTTCTCGACGTCCTCGCCGACGTACCCCGCCTCGGTCAGCGCCGTCGCGTCGGCGATCGCGAACGGGACGTTCAGCATCCGCGCCAGCGTCTGCGCGAGCAGCGTCTTGCCGGAACCCGTGGGGCCGAGCAGCAGGATGTTGGACTTCGCCAGCTCGATGGCGTCGTCACGGCCGCTCGCGCCGCCGTTCTCGCCCGCCTGGACCCGCTTGTAGTGGTTGTACACCGCGACGGAGAGCGCCTTCTTGGCGGCCTCCTGGCCGACCACGTAGCCCTCGAGGAACTCGTAGATCTCGCGGGGCTTGGGCAACTCCTCCCAGCGCACCTCGCTGGTCTCCGCGAGCTCTTCCTCGATGATCTCGTTGCAGAGATCGATGCACTCGTCGCAGATGTACACACCGGGCCCTGCGATGAGCTTCTTGACCTGCTTCTGGCTCTTGCCGCAGAACGAGCACTTGAGCAGATCGCCGCCGTCACCGATGCGTGCCACGGTGTGCTTCCCCTTCGCCTGGGAGACGCCTGGACGCTATGAGTCCAGCGGCTCCTGGTGCTGCCTTATGTCCGACGGTACCTTGCCGGGCCCGGTGTTCGGGCCCCCCTTGGCAGGGTTCACTTTGACGTGGACCGTGCCAAGGGGGGCCGGACGTGCATGGTTCCGCTGTCAGCGGACCGCGCTGTTGTTCAGCTTGCGGGTGGAGATGATCTGGTCGACGAGGCCGTACTCCAGCGCCTCCTCGGCCGTGAGGATCTTGTCGCGCTCGATGTCCTCGCGGACCTGCTCGATCGGCCGGTTCGAGTGCTTGGCCAGCATGTTCTCCAGCTGCTCACGCATCCGGGTGAACTCGTTGGCGATGATCTCCAGGTCGGAGAGCTGGCCGCGGCCGGTGGAGCCCGCCGGCTGGTGGATCAGCACGCGGGAGTTCGGCAGCGCCATCCGCTTGCCGGGCGTACCGGCGGCGAGCAGGATGGCCGCGGCGGAGGCCGCCTGGCCCATGCAGACCGTCTGGATGTCGGGCTTCACGAACTGCATCGTGTCGTAGATCGCCGTCAGGGCGGTCATGTCGCCACCGGGGCTGTTGATGTAGATCGAGATGTCCCGGTCGGGGTCCATCGACTCCAGGCACAGCAGCTGCGCCATGACGTCGTTGGCGGAGGCGTCGTCGATCTGGACGCCCAGGAAGATCACGCGCTCCTCGAAGAGCTTCGCGTACGGGTCGTACTCGCGGATGCCCTGGGAGGTGCGCTCGACGAAGCGCGGGATGACGTAGCGGCTGTCGGGGCGGGGCCCTTCGTACATGCCGCTGGCGGCGCCGGGGAAGTTGCTCATGGGGTTCACCGTCCTGGTGGCGTTCGGGGGGCTGGTGTCTCGGCGGTGCGTGGCGTGGCCGGGCCGGTCAGGCACCGGTCCCGCCGCCTCCCGGAACACCCGAGGCGTGCGTGATGATCTCGTCAATGAGACCGTACTCCTTGGCCTCTTCCGGGGTGAACCAGCGGTCGCGGTCGCCGTCGCGGATGATCGTCTCGACGGACTGGCCGGAGTGCAGGGCGGTCAGCTCGGACATGGTCTTCTTGGTGCGCAGCAGGTACTGGGCCTGGATCTTGATGTCCGAGACCGTACCGCCGAGGCCCGCAGAGCCCTGGTGCATCATGATGTCGGTGTGCGGCAGGGCGAAGCGCTTGCCGGCGGTGCCGCCGGTGAGCAGGAACTGGCCCATCGAGGCCGCCATGCCCATGCCGATCGTCACCACGTCGTTCGGGATGTACTGCATGGTGTCGTAGATCGCCATGCCGGCCGTGACCGAGCCGCCCGGGCTGTTGATGTAGAGGTAGATGTCCTTGTCCGGGTCCGCGGCAAGGAGCAGCAGCTGCGCGGTGATCTTGTTCGCGATGTCGTCGTCAACCTGCTGGCCGAGGAAGATGATCCGCTCGTTGAGCAGCCGGTTGTAGACCTGGTCGCCGAGGCCACCACCGATGGAAGGCTCGCCGGCGGCTGAGGGCATCAGATTCGTCACGTATCCACCTGCTCGTCTTACGACGGCGCCGGGCCGTCTCAGTTCTGCTTGTTCTGCCTTTCATGGACCCTAACGCGAGGGCCCCTTCCGGGAATCCCGGGAATGGGGGTGTTCGCCGGGGGCGTAGCGCTCCGCAGGGGGGCCGGGCGGGGTTTCGAGTCCCGGAACCACGAACGGGCCCCGGGGATGGTCCCCAGGGCCCGTCGTACGTGCCTTACCGGCGCCGTGGGGCTGCTCAGCCCTCGGCGTTCTCCTCGGAGGTCTCGGAGGTCTCCGACGCCTCGGCGGCCTCGGTCTCCTCCTCCTCGTCGTCCAGGTTGACGATCTCGCCGTTGGTGTCCTTCACCGTGGCGGCCTCGACCACGACGGCCAGGGCCTTGCCGCGGGCGACCTCGCCGACCAGGAGCGGCACCTGGCCGCCCTCGACGACGGCCTGGGCGAACTGGTCGGGGGACATGCCGGAGGAGGCCGCACGCCGCATGAGGTGCTCGGTGAGCTCCTCCTGGTTGACGTTGAGGTTCTCCTTCTTGACCAGCTCGTCGAGGACGAACTGGGTCTTGATGCCCTTGACCGCGGCCTCGCGGGTCTCGGTCTCGAACTCCTCGGCGGTCTTGCCCTGGATCTCCAGGTACTTGTCGAGGGTGAGGCCCATCTGGCCGAGCTGGTGGTGCTCCAGGTTGTGCTTGCGGGTGTTGATCTCGTCCTCGAGCAGCTTCTCGGGGACCGGGACCTCGACCAGCTCGAGCAGCTTCTCCAGGACGCGCTCCTGGGCCTGGGTGGCCTGGTCGAACTGCTTCATGTTCGCGAGGCGCTTGCGGCTGTCCGCCTTGAGCTCCTCGAGGGTGTCGAACTCGGAGGCGAGCTGCGCGAACTCGTCGTCCAGCTCGGGCAGTTCGCGGGCGGCGACCTGGGTGACCTTGACGGTGACCTCGGCCTCCTTGCCCGCGGCGGAGCCGCCCTTCAGCTCGGAGGTGAAGGTGGCCTCCTCACCCGCGGACAGGCCCTTCACGGCGTCGTCGATGCCGTCCAGCAGCTCACCGGAGCCGATGGTGTACGAGACACCGTTGGCGATGCCGTCCTCCAGCACCTCGCCGTCGACCTTGGCCTGCAGGTCGATGGTGACGACGTCGCCGTCCTCGGCGGCACGCTCGACCGGGGAGGTGGAGGCGAAGCGCTCGCGCAGCTGCTCGACCGACTTCTCCACGTCCTCGTCGGTGACCTCGACGGCGTCGACCTCGACCTCGATCCCGGAGTAGTCCGGGATCTCGAGGGCCGGGCGGACGTCGACCTCGGCGGTGAAGTTCAGCGTCTCGCCGTCCTTCAGCTCGGTGATGTCGACGTCGGGCTGGCCCAGCGGGCTCAGCTCGGCCTCGTTGACCGCCTCGGTGTAGAACTTCGGGAGCGCGTCGTTGACGGCCTCCTCCAGCACGGCGCCACGACCGAACCGCTGGTCGATGACGCGGGCCGGGATCTTGCCCTTGCGGAAGCCCTTCACCGTGACCTGCTGGTTGATCTTCTTGTACGCCGCGTCGAGGCTGTCCTTGAGCTCCTCGAAGGGCACCTCGACAGTGAGCCGAACCCGGGTCGGGTTCAGGGTCTCCACGGCGCTCTTCACGGTTCGGTCTCCTTGTGGCTGACTTCTCGGGTTCTGCCGGAGCCTGACGGGCCCGGCGGATTTCGCCGCCCGGAGGAGTTCGGGCCGTGAGGGCCGGGACACACGGGCGCGCAGCTTGCATAGTAACCGCAGCCGGTCAGCGCCCCAAAAGGCGATCATCACGACGTCATGAGCCGGTGGTCGGGGTGGCGGGATTTGAACCCACGGCCTTCCGCTCCCAAAGCGGACGCGCTACCAAGCTGCGCCACACCCCGTCTGGTGCGACACGTAGGGTACATGCCCGGACCGGATCCGTCGGCCGCATTCTCCGAGGCGGGACGCGTGGTGCCGACGTGGTCCTATTCGTTGGCCTCGGCGGCGGGCGACCCGCTACGATGCCTTCAGTGCCGCGGTCACCGACCTGCGGCGCAGTGTTGCGGGCGTAGCTCAATGGTAGAGCCCTAGTCTTCCAAACTAGCTACGCGGGTTCGATTCCCGTCGCCCGCTCTGTGTGCCGAAGGCCCAGGCGAGAGGTTGAATTCCTCTCCCTGGGCCTTCAGCCATTCCGGGGGCCACTCAGCCGTCCGTGTCCCCCACGTGCCCCTTCGGCCGGCGACGCCGCTTCAGAGCGTTCACGATCACCGCGTCCACCCCGTCGGCGATCTCCCGCTCACGGCGATCCGAGGTGTGCTGGTAGATCAGCGCCGCACGGGTCGAGCTGTGGCCGAGCCGGGTCATCAGCTCGCGCGTGCTGGCGTTGGTCTGGGACGCCAGGGTGTTGCCGGTGTGCCGAAGATCATGGAAGCGCAGGCCCTTGATACCGACCTCGGCGCAGGCCTTGTGCCACAGCCCGTTGAAGTGGTTCCGGCGGGGTGTGGCGCCCTTCTCTCCGACGAAGACGCGGCCGTCAGCGCCGGGCTCGGCAAACTGCTTCATATGGGCGGCGACCGCGGGCAGGATCGAGCGCGGAATGGCCACCGACCGCTTGCCCGCCTCGCTCTTAGGCGCCTTGTAGATCCGCTCGCCGTTGTTCAGCTCGGAGACCGAGCCACGCACCCGGATCATGCCCGCGTCCAGGTCGACGTCTCGCCGGCGCAGTGCGACCAGTTCGCCCCACCGCAGGGCGCAGAACGCGCCGAGCAGCACCAGGGCGCGGTAGCGCGGCTGTGAGGCGTCGGCGATTGCGAAGACGTCCAGGACGGAGGCGGTGGGACGCTCCGGGGTGGTCACCGTGCCGCCGTTCCTGATCTGGCACGGGTTACGGCGGATCAGCCCGTCCTCAACGGCGGTGCCCATGATCGTGCGGAGCAACGAGTAGGCCTTGGCGACTGTGGTCGGACCGGTCCCCGCGTCCAGGCGAGCCCGGCGCCAGGTGCGGACGGCGGCCGGCGTGATGTCGGCGATGGACAGGTGTCCGAAGGTGGGCACCAGGTGCACCCGGACGAGGATCTCGTACAGCTCCTGGGTGCTCTTGGCGAGCGGGCGCTCGGCCACCCATGCGTTCGCGTACTTCTCGAACGGCACCTTGGCCGCATCGGGGTCGCGCCAGTCGCCCTGCCGCAGCTCCGTCTGGATGTCGGCGAGCCAGTCATCCGCCTCGCGCTTGGTCCGGAAGGTGTCGGGCGCGGGTCGCAGGACTCCGTCAGGACCGACGTAGCGGGCCTGGTAGCGGCCGGACGGCAGCTTCCGGACCCGACCGAACTGGCGACGCCTACCGGCCATCAGGCAGCCACCCCTCGGCGGGCAGGGACGCGGCGGCGCGGCTCGACCGTGTTGGCGGCGATGAAGTCGCGTACGGCGCTCTCCGGGATGCGCACGTGTCGACCGACCTTCACATAGGTGATCCGCCGCTCTTCGATCAGGCGTCGGGGGAAGCGCACGGTCGTGCCGAGTGCTTCGGCCACCTGGTCGACGGTGAGGTACCGCTCATTCATGGTCGTGCGCTCCTTCCAGGAGGGGGCGTTCTTCGCGTGCGATCTCGCGGTTGTGCTCGATGTCTCGGCGGATGTTGGCGGCGAGCCAGGATTCGCCGGGGGTGTGGCCGTGGCCGGCGTAGGCCCAGTGGGCGAGGGTGAGCGTGGTTGCTTCCTCGTCGTCGGGGTCGGGCAGGCCAAGGGCGGCGCGTTGCTGGGCGGCGCGGTAGTCGGCGCGGACCTGGCGGAGGGCGCCGAGAGTGGTGGAGTAGCGGCGGGACTTGGTGGAGAAGTGGCCTCGGAAGCCGAGCATGTGAGCCCAGTCGCGTAACTTCCGGTCCGGGTAGAGCGGGTGCAGGTCGAGGCAGGCGGCGATGAGCCGGGCCGGGTGCTCGGGCACCTCGAGGAGGGCCAGGGCCTCTTTGTTGCCGATGCGGCGGTCTACGGTTCCGGTGGTCTCGGCAGCCTTGGTGGCGTACTTGGCCACGTAGGAGGCCACGGCCTGTTCTGTGATCTCCTCGCCGTGACCGAAGGCGCCGATGGCCTGGACGTCGAGCTGGGTGCCCCACCGCAGGGTGCGGGCCGGTAGGTCCCCGGCCGGCGGCACGTCCACCGCGACGCGAGCAGCAGCGGCATGGACGGCGTCGGTGAGCAGGTCGAGGGTCGCCCAGGCCGGGGGTGGGCTGTCGGGTCCCTCGGGGCCGTCGAAGCGGATCACGGCGTGAAAATGGACGGCTCCGCGCTTCTGGTACTCGGCGACCTTGCCGAAGGAGACCCGGGACTGTTCGCGCGCGGCCTTCTGGGTGAGTCCGGCCCGCTTGGCGATCTCGCGACGCAGGTAGATCGTGAAGTAGCGCCACAGGTCGGAGGCGTGGTTGTTCCACAGCACGGCGCCCGCGTAGTCGTACGACTCCGGGTCGAGCGGTGTGCCGAGTTCTGGCGCGTCCTCCTGGTGGTGGGTGCCGCAGCGGCAGGGCCGGTTGCCGGGGCGATTGTGGACCGGGCCGAACGAGGGCGCGGTGAGGGTGGCGAAGACGCGGGGGTGGTCGCGGATGGTCTCGGGGGTGCCTTTGTCGGGGTCGCCGACGAGGCCGGCGCGGATGAGGTGGTAGGTGTCGCCCGCGTAGGTCCAGGCGCAGGCCGGGCAGCGGGAGGCCCGCCGGTTGCCACAGGCCACGCGGAGGACGCCGCCGGGTTCGGTGTCGGTCGAGTAGGAGTGCAGGACGTGGCCGGTGGCCGCGTCGCGGGTGACCATGGTGCCCTGCAGGCGGATCGGGTCGGTGCAGCCGCCGGTACGGCGGATCTGGTCTTGGATGCGGTCGAAGCCGGTAGACCCGGCCAGCCTCAGCACGTCGGCGAGGGTGGCCGGGTCCAGGCCCGCCATGGTGGCGGTGTCGCTCACTTGATCACCGGCCCCAACGCCGCTTCTTCGGGGTGCTGGCGTCGCTGCTGGTCGGCCCAGACAGGTCCGTGCGGCCAGGCCGGGACGGCTTCGCGCTCCGCTGACCGTCGTGCAGCTCGTGCGCCTTGGCGGTCTTCTTCAAGCGGTCGTAGTCGCCGTCGATCCCCTCGTAGTGGATTCGGTCGACTCCACGGCTCCAGCTGCGCGGCATCAGACGGTCACCTCCTGCGGGCGCACGCGGCGAGCGGCGCCGGTGCCCTTGCAGGCCGGGCAGGTCACGCGGAGGGTGACGCGGGTGCCGTCGCGGTGCCGGCCGCCGGTGGTGATGTGGACGGCGGCGTGGCCGTCGCAGTCGCGGCAGACGCGCGTGTTCGGGGCGTGCTGGGACATGATGGGGCTTCCCTTTCGGGTCCGTTGGATCTGGAAGTGGTGCAGGCGCCCGGAGCGGCGGATCTTTGGCGAGAGAGGCCGCTCCGGGGGCCGTCATGGGCGGGTGTTGCGCCTGCCGTGGCCCTTGACCGCGTACATCGCCGCGTCGGCGGCAGCCAGGGCGTCGGTGAGGGTCCGCACCGGCAGGTGGGAGCAGTAGCAGCGGCCGACCGATGCCGAGACCGGCAGGGTGCGTCCGTCGTGTTCGAGCGGCCCGTTTAGGGCGAGTTGCAGGACCTGGAGGCTGGGGGTGCGGCCGGGGTCGGTGATGATCGCGGCGAACTCGTCTCCGCCGAGGCGGCCGGCGATGCCGTAGCGACCACACCAGGTGTTCAGCCGGCGGGCGGTAGCGGTGAGGACCGCGTCTCCAGCGGCGTGGCCGTGGGTGTCGTTGGTGGCCTTGAAGTCGTCCAGGTCGATCAGCAGGACCAGGGCTGCGGGGTGCTTGGTGAGCAGGTGTTCGGCGCGGGTGGTCCATCCGGCGCGGGTGTGCAGGCCGGTCAGCGGATCACGCCGGGCCGTGGCCAGGCGGCGGACGAGGAGGCCGCCGTGGACGGCCCAGCCCAGCGTAGGTAACGCGGCCGCGATCAGGGTGTCCATCGTTCAGCGTCCCTTCCGCAGGTCGGTGATCAGGAAGCGCAGCACGACGGCCGTCACGGCGACCGACACAGCGGTGATGGCGACCGCCAGGAGCATCGAGACGAGGACGGCGCCGACGACCAGGACCACGGCCGTGCCGCCGCCGACGAGGGCGAGCACGGTGCCGGGGGTGAGCTGGACGGCCGGCCGCTGGGAGACCGGCGCGGGTACGACCGGGGCCGAGGCCTGAACCGCGGGGACCTCAACGGTGGTCGGTACCGGGGCGAGGGTTGGCACCGGGGCGGTGTCCGGGGGCGGGTACTTCGGTGTGAACACGGGATCTTCCTCCTGTCAGGCGTTGCAGCGGTGGGTGCGGGCGGCGAGTTCGGCGGCGGAGCGGTCGCGGTGTTCGGTGGAGAAGCCACAGCCGGGGGCGGTGCAGGCGGCGGTGTGCTTGGTCTGGCCCCGGCCGTTGTTGTAGGTGCCGACCTCGACCGGGCCGACGCGGATCACGTTGTAGAAGCGGTTCGGACGCACGGACTGACCTCCTTGCGATGTCAGGCGAGTTGGAGTTCGGCGGCGATGGCTTGGCAGGTCGGTGCGGGCAGGCCGAGCCGGGCGGTGAGCACTTCTGCGGTGATCTGCTCACCCGTGCTGCTGCGGTGTGCGTCGGCGATCGAGCGGGCGTGGTCGAGCAGTGCTGGCGGAACGACCGGGGCGGCCGGAGGTTTAACAGGCGCCGGGGTCAGTTCCGCCGCTGGGACCGGGGCCGGGGGCACCGGTTCGGGTGTGTCGGTGCGGTGCACCTCGACTTCCGGGGCGGACGGTTCTTCGTCCGGCTCAGGTTCGACGGCGGCCGGGGCGGGGGTGTGGACGAGGAGGGTGCCGCCGAGGAAGGCGAGGGCGGGCCAACCGGCGACGAGGATGCGCAGCCAGGCGGGCACCTGGTGCAGGTTGAGCAGTCCGGCAGTGGCGACGTTGGCGCCGAGCGAGGCCGCCAGGGCGATGGCGAACCAGGTCCACGAGGACCGGTCCCGGCCGGCGCGCAGCCGACGCCAGGCGGCGACCAACAGCAGGTCGACCGAGACCGGATAGGCCCACGCCTTCCATCCGGACTGCCCGGCCGCCGCCGCCAGGTCGTGCAAGTGCGCGAAGGACAGAGCACCGGCGATCACGGCCTGGATGAGGACGGCATCAGGGCGCAGCGAGCGGTTCACGGCGACCCCCTTACTCCGTGACCGGCCGTGGCTTGACCAGCGACGGACCGGACGCCGGGGCGTCGGCGGGCACGTGCGGCCGGAACCGGTCCAGGACGGGAAGGTCCGGGACCAGGTGAGCGAAGGCCCGACATGACGCCTTCGCCTCATCCCGGGACGTGTGGGGGGTGCGGATCTTTGCCCAGCCACCGGAGGAGTCGGCCGCCACGGCAGTGCCGGGACGTTCCGCGGGGATAAGGGAGGCGGCCGCGACAGCATCCGGGGCGACGTCGGCGAGGCCCATTTCGGCGGTCTGCTTGTCGTTGACGCGGTGCACCACGCGGCCGGTGAGCTGGGCGCGCAGCATGGTGGCGCCCTTGCCCAGTTCGGAGCCGAAGCGCTGCCCGCACACTTCCAGGTAGATCCCGACCGCGCGGGCCATCTGCGCCAGCCGGATCAGCGCGGTGACAATCCGCTCCCGCCGCTCCTCATCCTTCTTCGAGGAGATCAGGAACAGTTCCGCCACCTCGTCGACCAGGACGACGACCGGCACGGGCCGTAAGCGTTCGGGCAGGTCCCACATGTCCGAGACGCCGTGCGCGCTCAGCAGGTCAAAGCGGGACTCCATCTCCCCCACCAGCACATCCAGCAGCGAGGCCGAGTCGTCGGGGGTGGTAACCAGGGCCGACAGCCGGGGTGCGTAGGCGGAGTGTTCCACGCCGCGCTTGCAGTCGATTCCGACCAGCGCCACCGGCAGCCGCGCCAAGCCCTTAATCAGGTTCCGCTGGTAGACGGACTTGCCCGAGCTGTTGGCGCCGAGCGTCAGCGCCATGGGCACTTGGCGGTAGTCCCGGACGAACGCAGTGCCGTCCTCCCGCAGCGCCACCGGCACCGCCAGGCCTTCAGGGCGGGCCCTGCGTGGCATCCGGACCTGACGCAGTACGTCGTAGCCGGTCATGCGCAGCTCGACGTGTCCCGGCTTGGTCTCGGCGATGGTCACCGAGTGCACGCCCCAGGCATGCCGCAGTCGCTCCGAGGCGGCCATCAGGTCGGCCGGTTCGAGGCCGGCGGGAAGCCGCAGCGTCACCCGAAGCCCGGTCGACGTGGCACGGACGCGGCGTACCTTCGGCGGGACCGGCAGCACCTCCCGGCGGGCCACGTTCCGTGCGATGAAGGCCCGCATGCGCGACGGCTGCACCGTCAAGCCGCACACGTCCATCGTGGAGCGGTAGGTGAAGGTGAACCGGCCCCAGGTCACCGGCAGCCCGACCAGCAACCAGTACACGCGCGGCGCGCGGACCTTCGCGTAGCCCAGTCCACCGGCCCCCGCGAGGACTCCGGTGGTCTCCAGGACCATGGACAGGTCGGTCATGGTCAGGCCACCGGGGTGATCGCGACCGCGCGGAACGAGATCCCGTGCCGCTTCTGGCCGTTGAACTCGTTCTCCCAGTCCCGCGCCTTGAGCCCGACCACCTTCACCGGCATGCCCGGCGCCAGGCCCTCCGGGTAACCGGTCTCCGGGACGGTGACCTGGTAGAGGTTCCCCTCCCCCTCGTCCGAGACCAGCAGGCCCACCGTCGACAGCGGGGCACCGGTCTCCCGGTCCATCGCCCGCTCACCGGTCTTGGCGTTGGCCAGCTTCGGCGTCGGCGCGGTCGCCACGAACACGACAGCGGTCGACGTGTCGATCTTGAAAGACGGCATGAGCACATCCCTCGTTCAGGAGGCCGCCCGATGCGACCTCTCTAGACATCTCCACTTTGAGGCTGCATCTCTAGAGATGTCAAGAGGGATGTATAGAGAGGTTGGGGGTGGAAGATCGCGGCAACACGCAGAGGGCGAGCGCCATAGCCATGGCCTAGGCTGTCTAGAGAAGAGAGGAGGGCTCCGGAATGGCCAACACCGACGACGACCGTCGGCCGAAGTACCAGCGGATCGCGGACTCCCTGCGTGAGGCGATCCAGTCGGGCGAGTACGGCCCCGGTGATCGCCTCCCCGGAGAAAACGAGCTGATGGCCGCCCACGGCGTGGCCCGAATGACGGCCCGCCAGGCGTTGAGCGTGCTCCGAGACGAAGGCGTCGCAGAGGCCCGCAAGGGTGCCGGCGTGTTCGTCCGAGCGTTTCGCCCCCTTCGACGCCGAGGCATCCAGCGACTTTCCGAGCAGCAGTGGGGCAGCGGCCGTTCCATCTGGTCCGCGGACATCGAGAACCGCGCGCTCGAGGTGGACCAGGTCGCCGTGTCCGAGGAGGCCGCGCCCGACCGCATCAGCGCGGTTCTGGATCTGGCCGACGACGAGACGGTGTGCGTGAGGCGCCGGCGCTTCGTCTTGGAGGGGAAGCCCGTCCTGCTCGCGACGAGCTATCTGCCCACATCAGTGGTTGCCGGATCCGCCATCACTCAGGAGGACACGGGACCAGGTGGGACGTACGCCAGGCTTGCCGAACTCGGCTACAAGCCAGTGCACTTCCGCGAGGAGATCCGCTCACGCATGCCGTCGAAGGATGAGGCGGCACAGTTGAGCATGTCCTCGGGCACGCCGGTCATCCTCATCTGCCGTACCGCGTTCGCGGACGAGGGCCGCCCCGTCGAGATCAACGAGATGACGCTCGACGCCGCCTCGTACATCCTGGAGTACGACTTCGACGCGTGACCTTGTCGAGTCTCAGTTGATGGTTGACGGGTTGGCGTCGGGTGATGCTTGACGGCCGCCCTGGATAGTCCGAACCGACACCGATCCTCGTGCTGGTCGAGTGAGAGCCCATTGGCCCCCTTGCGCGAGCGAGATCGACCCACTATCCCGGTTCCGGGGGTGGGGCCTGATGGGTGCGGGTGGGTGGCGGGAAAGTCGGCTGCTGCTGATCGTGGCTGGGTTGGCGCTGTTGGCGACCGCGCCAGCCATGTTGGCGACGTTTAAGGTCACCAACCAGTGGGCGGTCGGCGCCGCGGCGGGGGGCGCGGCCGTGCTGGTGGCGGTAGCCGCAGTGTGGCAGGAGCGCTACAAGCGTGCCGCGCAGCAGCGGGACGAGCAAACACTCAAGATCGAGAGTGGTTGTCTGGTGTTACCGAACGGCCAGCTGCCGACGGTGGCGCAGGCGGCCGACCCGCTCCGACTGGGCGTACATCCGGCCCCGATCATGGCTGTCGACCCGACACAGCGGACCACTGCCGCGACGGCGGAGCGGGTGCCGGTGTACGTTCCGCGTGACATCGATGCAGATCTGCGTGAGCAGTTGGCACGCGGCGGCTTCGTGCTGCTGGTGGGGGATTCCACCGCGGGCAAGTCCCGCGCGGCCTATGAGGCGATGCACGCTACCCTGCCCGATCATCTGCTGATCGCGCCGCAGGATCGCGCAGCGCTACCGGCGGCGCTGGCCCAAGCCGCCAGCACTCGGCGGTGCGTGCTGTGGCTAAGTGATCTGGAGCACTATGTGGGCGCCGATGGGTTGACCCGTACCGGCATCGCGCGGGTACTGGGCGGAACCGGTCACCACCGCGTCATTCTGGCGACTCTACGCGCCGCCGAACAGACCCGCCTGACCAGCGGCCCGACCACCCAGGACGAGGCCGGGCGGGTGGCCCACCACGAAGTCCGCGAGGCCCTCGAGCAAGCCCACCTGCTTCGCGTGCAGAGGATGTTCAGCGCGGCCGAGCAGCAGCGGGCCAGAGCCCGCGAATGGGATCCACGGATCGCAGACGCGCTCGCCCACGCCGACGCCTACGGCCTCGCCGAGTACCTGGCCGCCGGACCCGACCTGTTACGCGACTGGCAGGACGCATGGAGCCCGAACACCGACCCCGCCACGCCAACACATCCGCGCGCCGCCGCCCTGATAGCGGCCGCTGTCGACATCCGCCGGGCCGGCCACACCGCGCCCCTGCCGCGCAGCCTGCTGGAGGCCACCCACGAGCACTACCTCACCCAGCGCGGCGGCCGCCGACTGCATCCCGAACCGTTGCCGACGGCTTGGGAATGGGCCACCAAGCCCCGGCGGGCCACCACCGCACTGCTCCAGCCCGAGGACGACGAGCACGTCCAGGTCTTCGACTACCTGACCGACACCATCCAACGCCACAGCGCCCCCGGCGACCATGTTCCCGCAGACGTCATCCAAACCGTGCTGGCCGACTGCGCCCCACGAGATGCCGCGGACATCGCCACGACCGCGTACGCTCAAGGCCGCTACCAGCTCGCGGAAATCGGTTTGCGCGCCGCCCTTGAGGCCAGGGATACGACGCTGGGCCCGGAGCACCCGGACACCCTGACCAGCCGCAGCGACCTCGTCGACGTGCTCTGGGCGCTGGGGCGGTTTGAGGAGGCGGAGGCGGAGAACCGCGCGGTGCTCAATACGCAAACCCGTGTGCTGGGCCCGGAGCACCCGAACACCCTGACCAGCCGCAGCAACCTCGCCTGCGTGCTCTGGGCGCTGGGGCGGTTGGTGGAGGCGGAGGCGGAGAACCGCGCAGTACTGAATGTCCGCACCCGTGTGCTGGGCCCGGAGCACCCGGACACCCTGACCAGCCGCAACAACCTCGCCGGCGTGCTCTGGGCGCTGGGGCGGTTTGAGGAGGCGGAGGCGGAGAACCGCGCAGTGCTCAATGTCCGCACCCGTGTGCTGGGCCCGGAGCACCCGGACACCCTGACCAGCCGCAACAACCTCGCCCTCGTGCTGGCTGACCTGGGGCGGTTTGAGGAGGCGGAGGCGGAGAACCGCGCAGTGCTCAATGTCCGCACCCGTGTGCTGGGCCCGGAGCACCCGGACACCCTGACCGGCCGCAGCAACCTCGCCCTCGTGCTGGCTAACCTGGGGCGTGTTGAGGAGGCGGAGGCGGAGAACCGCGCGGTTCTGAATGTGCGCACCCGCGTGCTGGGCCCCGAGCACCCGGACACCCTGACCAGCCGCAACAACCTCGCCCTCGTGCTCCGGGCTCTGGGACGGTTTGAGGAGGCGGAGGCGGAGAACCGCGCGGCGCTGAACGTGTGCACCCGCGTGCTCGGCCCCGAGCACCCGAACACCCTGACCAGCCGCAACAACCTCGCCCTCGTGCTCGCTGACCTGGGCCGCCTTGAGGAGGCGGAGGCGGAGAACCGCGCGGCGCTGAACGTGTGCACCCGCGTGCTGGGCCCCGAGCACCCGAACACCCTGACCAGCCGCAACAACCTCGCCAACGTGCTCGGTGACCTAGGGCGCCCAAACGATCTCTAGGCGGCGCCCAACGCCGTACCGTCTTGCGTCAAGCATCAGGTGAAGCCACAACGTCAAGCACCAACCGAGACAAGACAATTCGACGCGTGACCTGGGTTGTTACAGGTTTCTCTACCTCATCAAGCCCCGGCTGCGCTCCGCTCCGCCGGGCGCGCTTCCCGGCTCCGCTGCGGGCGACGCTCCTGCCTCCGGCCCGCTCCGCCCGCGCTGCGCCGACGCGCGCCCACGAGTGGATAGGGCCGCTGGCCATGAGTCGATCACCGCGGAGCACGGCCACGGTCAGAACATTGCCTCCGGCGGGGGACCGGCCGGCACCGGGATGGAGGGGGCGCCGTCGCCGACCGCGGGTTCGTCGTGGCGGATGCGGGGGCTCCCATCCCGCACACCATCGCCCCAGGCAGAGCCGAGCAGACGCGGCCCCTGGCGTCCAGGTCGTTCGTACAGTGGCGCGCTCCACCTGGACGCCAGGAACCACGCCCGCTCCACGGTGTGTGGGTCGACGGCGTACGGGATGGGAGCTGGGGACAGTGGTGGGTTGAGGTAGGTGGCCAGGGAAGAACCAGCGACTTCATGGAAGGGTTTCGGCCAACCTTGGCGTATACGCAACCGCGTGCACTGGCAAGCAAACGTGAGTTTCTGTGAGCAGACGCGAGTTTCAGTGAGTCTCACGCCAAGCGCTTAGTTGCTGGAAGTGACCGAACGCGAAGACGGCCGGATGAGCACCGAAGCGCCCACTGCTACCGTCTCGAAGCAGCTCGGGTCCGAACCCGCGCAAGTGGCAGCCGGTGTAGGCGAGTTACAGCCTCACGCATGCTAAGGTACGCAGCTACACATGCAGGTACGCCAAAAGGACGTCCGCGACACCTCTCACCGCGCGCTGACGCCTGATGGCCAATAGGAGGACCCCTTGCCGAAGAAGCCCAACCAACCCGCACAGGCATTGCATGGCAATGCTTATCCGAGTACGCCGGACAGTACAGCAGTGAGACCACAGGAGGCAAGCAAGCTGGCCCAGGCAGCGGCACTGATCTCGGCTCTTGCCAGTTTGATCACGGCGCTAACAGGAGCCGCAGTCCTGTTGCTGCACTATTCCTGACCTTCAGGCAGCGTGCCCCCGGCGTGCCCGTTCAAAGGGCACAGAAGGGGGAGCCACGGGCAAGAGCGGTCGTTGCAGAGCCGACATGCAGGTCAGCGTTCTGCCAGCTCACGGCGGATCCGCGTACGCGATCTTCCAAACTAGCTACGCGGGTTCGATTCCCGTCGCCCGCTCTTTTGCGGCCCGGGGCCGGGTCGGAGGGTTCTTCCTCCGTCCGGCCCCGGGCCGTTCGTGTGTCACAGGCCGGCGACGTCGACGCTGTAGACCGCGCGCATGCCGTAGGGGACGTAGAGGGCGTCGCCGGACAGGACGGGGGCCGCCGCGGTGTTGCCGGAGCCGCTGTTGTCGCTGTCGTCGCGGCCGGGGAGCGTGCCGGTGACCTTGCCGGTGCGCAGGTCGAGGGCGGCCAGCCGGCCGGTGGGCGAGGCCAGGTAGAGCCGGGTGGCGGAGGCGGCGGGCGGGCCGGGCTGCTCGACGGTGGAGTTGCTCTGCCACAGCTCGCGGCCGGTCAGCGGGTCGATCGCGCGGACGCTGCCGCTGGTGAGGGTGAGGTAGACGGTGCCGCGGACGAGGTGGGCGCCGGACGCGTTGCGCGGGGTGGACAGCCGTACGGTCGTCAGGATGTGCGAGGAGGCGTCGACCAGGGTCAGGCCGGTCAGCTTGTCCATGAGCGGGTCGGCGCCCAGCACCAGGTGGCCGCGGGTCTGGCCGAACAGGTACTGCGTGCCCTTGACGGTGACCGTCCAGCGGCTGCGGCCGGTGGCCGGGTCGAGCTGGGCGAATGTGGTGCGCGTCCGTTCGGTGTCCTCGTCGATGTGCAGGCAGGTCAGGTACGGCTGTCCCCCGGCGCCGCTCAGCTGGCACTCGCCGCTGCTGCCGGCGAGGCTCTCGGGCAGCTTCCGGCGCCAGCGGACCTTGCCGTGCGCGGCGTCGAGGAGGGCGTAGGAGTCGGAGGCGTTGCCGATGGTGGTGATGATCCCGGCGGGGGTGGCGACGGCGCCGGCGGTGTCGGGTCCGAGGCCGTCCGTGTTGGCGGAGACGACCGTCCGCCAGAGCTGCTTGCCGGTGTCCGGGTCCAGGGCCTGCACGGTGTACGTGGTCCGGCTCTCCGTCTCCTCGCCGCCGGTCTTGATGTCGCGGTCGTCGGCGCCGTAGACGTAGACGGCGCCGGGGCCGGTGCCGATGATCGTGCCGCCGCCGCTGCTCCTGGCCTCGGAGGGGGTGGGGTCCATCGGCTTGGTCCAGACGTTGCGGCCGTCGGCGAGGGAGAACCGGGCGGCCATGATGCCGTCGCCGGCGCACAGCAGCGCCTTGTCCGCGACGACGCAGCGGCTGAAGGGTCCGCTGGGGCCCGTCGTGTTCGGGTTCCTGGCCATGGGGTCCGCGGCCTGCCGGTGCCAGGCGTGCCAGCCGGCCGGCAGCTCGTGCGGCTCGTTCCCGCCGGCCCGGGCGAGGACGGTGGTGGTGGCGGCCACGGCGGCCAGTACGGCGGTGGCGGCCACGGCGGCGGGCCACCGGCGGCGCCGGCGCGGCGGCGCGGGCTCGGTGTCCGGCAGCGCGGGCTCGGGGCGCGGGTCGGGCAGCCGGCCCTCGCGGAGCAGGTGCAGCAGCTCGTCGGGGCCGGGGCGGGACTTGGGGTGCTTCTCCAGGCAGAGGCGGACGAAGGGGAGCAGGTCGTCGGGGACGCCGGCCAGCTCGGGGGTGCCCTCGACGACGCGGGTCGCGGTCTCCCAGGGGTTCGGGCTGTCGAAGGGGCCGCGGCGGGTGGCGGCGTACACGAGGACGGCGCCGAGGGAGAAGATGTCGGTGGCCGGGCCGACCTCGTGCGGCGAGGTGAACTGCTCGGGGGACATGAAGGGCGGGGTGCCCATCACGCGGCCGGTCTGGGTGAGGGCGTCCATGCCGGCGGTCTCGGCGGCGCGCGAGATGCCGAAGTCGATGACCCGGGGGCCGTCGTCGGCGAGCATGACGTTGGCCGGTTTCAGGTCCCGGTGGACCACTCCCGCGCGGTGGATGTCGCGCAGTGCCTCGGCGAGGCCGGCGGCGAGGTCGCGCAGCCGGTCCGGCGGGAGCGGGCCGTGCCGGCGGACGTGGGTGCCGAGGTCCTCGCCGGGGATGTAGAGGGTGGCCATCCAGGGGCTCGGCGCGTCGGCGTCCGCGTCCACCACGGGGGCCGTGAAGGCGCCGCTGACCTGGCGGGCGGCGGCCACCTCGCGGCGGAACCGGGTGCGGAACTCGTCGTCGTCGGCGTACTGGCCGTGGACCACCTTGACGGCGAGCCGGCGTCCTGAGGCGGAGCGGGCGAGGTAGACCACGCCCATGCCGCCGCTGCCGAGGCGGTCCTCGATCCGGTAGCCGCCGACCTCCGCCGGGTCCGAGTCGCGCAGCGCCATTCCCGTACGTACCCCCGTTGTTTCAGTTGTGCGGCCCGCTCGGGCCCGCCGGTCGCGCCGGCACACCATCGGCTCCCCGCCGGCTCACCGCCGGTGCGGCACCGGCCCCCGCCCCGGTCAGAACCTGATCGAGTTGATGGACTCCGCTATCGAGTTCAGGAAGCGATTGATCGATGGTGCCATGCCGGTCGAGGCCAGGAAGAAACCGAAGAGGATCGCGACGATGGCGGGTCCGGCCTTGATGTTCCCCCCTCGGATCAACACCACCAGGATGATCGCCAACAGCAGCACCACGGACAGTGAAATGGCCACAACTGATCACACACCCTCGGTCGGTCCGCTCTCCCGGCCCGGAGGTACGGCCCGCGCACCCCCGCCAGAACCATCGTGCCACCAACCCGCCCGCCCTATGCGGCCCATGACACAACGTCGGGGGCGGGGCCCGGTGCGGGCGATGCGCCGCACAGCAATTCGAGGGGATCCGCGCACCTGACTCGCCGGGAAATTACGCGACTTCGTTTCTGTGCCCACACATCATGTGCGCAGGTAATTCGAATTGGCGACACTGAGGCGAGATATGCCCCATTTAGTCAGCATGAATCGGGACATCGGGGGTGAACTGACGACCCGTGTGTGCCCGTCATCACGTGGGCAAGAGGGGCAGGTTCGGGAAATGAGCGGGTACCCGGAAGCGATAACCAGGAATGACTGCGGGAGTTTTACGAAATCCCACAGACGACGCTAGGGTGCCTGAGATGTTTGACGCCGCCTCGTCCCCCGGCCAGAACCACAGACCACTCCCCCCGGCACAGCAGCCGGCGGACGGGGTGCCCGGTCCGCGTACCCCGATGAGTGCGCGGGAACCGCGGCCGAAGGCGGACAGACCCGGCAAACAGCGCGACTCCTTCTTCGACAACGCCAAGTACCTGGCCATCGTGCTGGTCGCGATGGGGCACTCGTGGGAGCCGCTGAAGGGCGACAGCCGCATCCTGGAGGGTGTGTACACCGTCGTGTACGCCTTCCACATGCCGGCGTTCATCATCATCTCCGGCTTCTTCTCGCGCAGCTTCGACATGCGGCCGGACCGGCTGAAGCGGCTGATCACCGGTGTCGCCGTGCCGTACGTCCTGTTCGAGACGGCGTACCCGCTCTTCAAGAACGCCGTCACCGGCTCGCACGAGGACATCAGCCTCCTCGATCCCTGGTATCTCACCTGGTTCCTGGTCGCCCTGTTCGTCTGGCGGCTGACCACGCCCGTCTGGAAGCTGGTGCGCTGGCCGCTGCCGGTGGCCCTCGGCGTCGCCATGCTGGCGACCGTCAGCCCGAACATCGGTGACGACCTCGATCTGCAGCGGGTCCTGCAGTTCCTGCCGTACTTCGTGCTCGGCCTGTGCATGAAGCCCGAGCACTTCCACCTGGTGCGCCGGCGCTGGGTGCGGATCGTGTCGGTGCCGGTGTTCGCGGCGGCGCTGGCGGTCGGCTGGTGGGCGGTGCCGCGCATGCACACCGGGTGGTTCTACCACCGGGACTCGGCGCAGGAGCTGGGCGCGCCGTGGTGGTGCGGGCCGGTGATGGCGCTCGCCATGATGGGCTGCTCGCTGGTGCTCACGGCCTGCTTCTTCGCCTGGGTGCCGCGCCGCCGGATGTGGTTCACGGCGCTCGGCGCGGGCACGCTCTACGGCTACCTTCTGCACGGCTTCCTGGTGAAGTTCGGTGACTACCGCGGGTGGTTCGAGCACCCGTGGCTGCACCGGCCGCTCGGCGAGATCCTGGTGACCGTGCTGGCGGGGGCCGCCGTCACCGTGCTGTGCACCGGGCCGGTGCGGCGCGTGTTCCGGTTCGCGATGGAGCCGAGGATGGAGTGGGCGTTCAGGCAGGACGCGGCCGAGCTGGCCCGCGAGCGGCAGAAGCCGCGGGAGACGGCAGGCGTCTAGCCGGTTCGTTCAGGTCCCCGTTTCGAGACCGAGAAGTGCGCGCATGCGGGCGTACTTCTCGGTCAGTCGTTTCCGGGTCGGCTCGTCCAGGACGGCGAGGCGCTTCGGGTCGGCGTTGTGCGCCAGGTCGGCCGCCTTCACCAACGGGGCGCCCGGGGTGGTGAGGATCCGGCACGCGTACGCCTCCGGTTCCTCGCCGGGGCGCTTCGTGAGGGCGTCCACGATGGCCTTGGTGCGGGGGGTCAGGGCGGCGGTGGCCAGCCAGTCGCGGGTGAGGGCGTCGTCCTCGACGGAGTCGTGCAGCCAGGCCGCCGCGATCTGCTCCGCGTCGCCGCCGCGTGCGCGGACGCCTTCGGCGACGGCGGCGAGGTGCTCGGCGTACGGCCGTCCCGCCTTGTCGGTCTGGCCCTCGTGGGCGGCGCGGGCGATGGCCTCAACCTCGGCGAGCGTGAGAGGGGTCATGGGGGCAGTGTCTCTTGCGGGGTGCGGGGGGATTCGGCGTGGGTTGTGTTTCCCACCCGCACCACCCGTACAACTCTCGTCGCCGGGTGCGGGTGGCCCCTGTGGGGCGGGCTCGCCGTCGGCGGCTGCGGGGGCGTGAGTGGGGAGAGCGAGCTTCGGCGGCGGGCGCGTGGGCCGGGAGGGAGGAACGGGCCTCGTGGCTGGATATGGGTCTGCCTCATGGGACGGGCTCGCCGTCGGCGGGTTCAGGGCGTGACTGGGGAGAGCGAGCTTCGGCGGCGGGCGCGTGGGCCGGGAAGAGGAACGAACCTCGTGGCCGGATGTGGGTGCGCCTCGTGGGACGGGCTCGCCGTCGGCGGGTTCAGGGCGTGAGTGGGGAGAGCGAGCTTCGGCGGCGGGCGCGTGGGCGGGGAAGAGGCACGGGCCTCGTGGCCGGATGTGGGTGCGCCTCGTGGGACGGGCTCGCCGGCTGCGGGGGGTGTGTCGGCGGATGCGGGTGCGCCCCCGGCGACACGCGACGAGGCCGACGCAGTGTTCGCGTGTTCGTCGGGTCAGCGGGGGGTGGAAGGGGGTACGCGGCAGATCAGTAGGAGGGCTCGGTCGTCGTTGACGTCTTTTGCCACTGCCTCGATGAGGTGCCAGGCGGCACCGTGGAAGCCGCCGGAGACGTAGCGGTCCGCCTCTCCGGTGAGGCGGTCGATGCCCTCGACGATGTCGCGGTCGGAGGTCTCCACCAGACCGTCCGTGAAGAGCATCAGCACGTCGCCGGGGCGCAGGGAGCCCTTCACGGGGTCGAACTGGGCGCCGTCGTAGACCCCGAGCAGCGGGCCCTCGGCGGCCTTCTCCTCCCAGCGTCCGCTGCCCGCGCTCAGCTGGAGCCCCGGCGGATGGCCGGCGGAGTACAGCTCGTAGTCGCCGGAGTCCAGGTCCAGGACCAGGTGGATGGAGGTGGCGAAGCCCTCCTCCCAGTCCTGGCGCAGCAGGTAGCCGTTCGCGGCGGGGAGGAAGGCGTGCGGGGGCAGGGAGCCCAGCAGGCCGCCGAAGGCGCCCGAGAGCAGCAGGGCCCGCGAGCCGGCGTCCATGCCCTTGCCGGACACGTCCGTGAGGACGACCTCCAGGGTGCGGCCGCCGTTGGTACGGGCCGCGACGACGAAGTCACCGGAGAACGACTGGCCGCCCGCCGGACGCAGCGCCATCTCGTGGTGCCAGCCCTGCGGCAGCTTCGGCAGCTTGCTCTGCACCCGGATCCGCTCGCGCAGGTCGAACAGCATGGTGCCGCCGCGCCGCCAGGGCACACCGACCCGGCTGCGGAACTGCGCGGTCAGCAGCCCGAAGAAGCCGCACGCGGCGACCACCAGGACGATGCCCGGGGTGACCCGGGAGGGGCCCTCGGTGTACGGGCCGAGCCGTACCGACTCCACGATCAGCGCGGTGGCCGCCGCCGCGTACAGGCCGAGCAGGCTCGCCGGGCGCAGCAGCAGGCCGCCGGCGACGATCGGCAGCACCAGGGTGGCCGGGGAGCACCACACCGAGTCCAGGAGGGTCATGGCCGCGAGGACCGGGATGGTCAGCAGCAGTCCGGCGAAGGCGATCCAGTCCGAACCGTCCCCGCGGAAGTAGTCCACGGCGCTTCTGCGCAGCCCGACGCGGACCCGGTGCCACTGCTTCTTCCACCGGGCCGTGAACGTCTCGGCCTTCGCACGCCGCTGTCGTCCTGCTGCCATTAGTTCGGGACCCTATCCAGCGGACCGGCTGCTTGGCACGGGAGGTCCCACTTGTCCCCCCTGCGAGATTCCGCTTCGGCGTTCGTCCGCCGGGTCCGGCGCCGGTCCGCCGGGCTCCGGCCGGGGAGAAATTCGGTGGCTGGTCCCGCTTCGCCCTGATAGGCATGGCCCATGGGGACTGACCACGGAACCGACTTGAAGCCGCTGCGCCCGGAGGAGTTCGACCGGTGGTGGGACCACCTGATCCGGGCCTTCGGCGGCGGGCCGGCCTCTGCCGAGGAACGCGAACTGGACCGGTCCGTCACCGAGTTCGACCGCTCCCTGGGCGTCTGGGACGGGGACACGCTCGTCGGTACGGCCGGGGCCTTCAGCTTTCGGATGACCGTGCCGGGCGGCGCGGTGGTGCCCACGGCCGGGGTGACGATGGTCAGCGTGGCCGCGACGCACCGGCGGCGCGGGGTGCTGACGTCGATGATGCGGCGGCTGCTGGACGACGCGCGCGCCAAGGGTGAGCCGCTGGCCGCGCTGTTCGCCTCCGAGCCCGCGATCTACGGCCGTTTCGGGTACGGCACGGCGACCTTCCAGCTCAACGCCGAGATCGACACCAGCCGGGTCACCCTGGCGCTGCCGGAGGGCACCGACGAGGTGCGCGTGCGCTACGCGCCGCCCGCCGACGTCCTCGCGGAGTGCGAGGCGGTGTACGCGGCGCTGGTGTCCCGCCGCCCCGGCATGCTGGCGCGGCAGCCCGGCTGGGAGCGGGCCGCGTTGGTCGACCCGGAGAGCGAGCGGCAGGGGGCGTCGGCACTGCAGTGTGTGGTCGCCGAACGGGACGGCGAGATCACCGGGTACGCGCGCTTCCGCACCAAGATGGGCTGGGGGCCGAGCGGTCACGACGGCACGGTGACCCTGGAGGACCTGGCCGCGCTCGATCCGGCGAGCGAGGCCGCGCTGTGGCGCTTCCTGTTCGGCATCGACCTGATGACGACACTGAAGGTGCGGGCCCGGCCGGTCGACGACGCCTGGCAGCATCTGGTTTCCGACCTCCGCCGCTGTCTGCCGCAGCCGCGGGACGCCGGGTACGTCCGTCTCGTGGACGTGGGAGCGGCCCTGTCGGCCCGTACGTATCTCGCGCCCGTGGACGTCGTGTTCGAGGTCGAGGACGCCTTCTGCCCCTGGAACGCGGGGCGGTGGCGGCTGACGGGCGACGCGAAGGGCGCGTCCTGCGAGCGTACGGCCGACGCCGCCGATCTCGCCCTGTCCGTGAGGGAGTTGGGCGCGGCGTACCTGGGCGGGGTGAGCCTGCTGTCGCTGGCGGGGGCCGGGCGGGTACGGGAGCTCAGGCCGGGGGCGCTGGCGGAGGCGTCGGTGGGCTTCGGCTCACCGGTGGCCCCGTGGTTCCCGCACGGCTTCTAGGGTCTTTCGCTCGGATCAGGCCGGATCAGGGCGCGGTGCCAGGGTTCGCAAGCCCGGCGTGATCCGAACGACAGGCCCTGGGTCAGCGCTGCTGGCAGCCGGGGCACCAGAACAGGTTGCGGGCGGCGAGGCCGGCGGTACGGATCTCGCTGCCGCAGATGTGGCAGGGCAGGGTGGCGCGGCGGTAGACGTAGACCTCGCCGCCGTGGTCGTCCACGCGGGGCGGGCGGCCCATCGCCTCCGGGGTGTGCTCCGGGCGGACGGTGTCGATCCGGTTGTTCCGCACGCCCTCCCGCATCAGGTCCGCCAGGTCGGCCCAGAGGGCGTCCCACTCGGCCGGGGTGATGTCCCGGCCGGCGCGGTAGGGGTCGATGCCGTGCCGGAAGAGGACCTCGGCGCGGTAGACGTTGCCGACGCCGGCCACGATCTTCTGGTCCATGAGCAGCGCGGCGATCGTCGTACGGCTGCGGGAGATCCTCCGGTACGCCGTGCCCGGGTCGGCGTCCTCGCGGAGCGGGTCGGGGCCGAGGCGGTCGTGGATCGCCTGCTTCTCGGCGTCCGTGATCAGGGCGCAGGTGGTGGGGCCGCGCAGGTCGACGTACGACGTGCCGGTCGCGAGCCGGAGCCGGACGGTGTCGGTGGGCGGGGGTGCCGGGGCGTCGCCGAAGCCGACCTTGCCGAAGAGGCCGAGGTGGATGTGGATCCAGTCGGCGTCCCGGAAGCCCAGGAAGAGGTGCTTGCCGTGGGCTTCGGTGGCGGTCAGCTCGGTGCGGTCCAGGAGGGCGGCGGCGTCGGAGAACTTGCCCTGTGGGCTGGTGACGTGGGGGGCCGTGCCGAGGAAGTGCTCGGCGTAGTCCTGGGCCAGCCGGTGGATCGTGTGCCCTTCCGGCACGGCGGTGGTGTCCTTTCGGGTCTCTGCCCACCCGCCCGCCCCGGCCGGCCGAGAGGTGGGCGGGCCGGACCGGTCGGGTGGGGCAGGGTGCCCGGGTCCCCGGGCCGGTCCGGAGGGGCGGCCAGGCCGGCGGAGGCTACTGCTGGGGGTGGTGGGCCGGGATCGGGGGGAGGTCGCCCGTGGTCTCGTACGCCGAGAGCATGTCGATGCGGCGGATGTGACGCTCGTCGCCGGAGAACGGGGTGTTCAGGAAGACCTCGACGAACTTGGTCGCCTCCTCCGTGCTGTGCATCCGCGCACCCACGGCCACCACGTTGGCGTTGTTGTGCTGGCGCCCGAGCGCCGCCGTCTCCTCGCTCCAGGCCAGCGCCGCGCGCACGCCCTTCACCTTGTTCGCGGCGATCTGCTCACCGTTGCCGGAGCCGCCGATCACGATGCCGAGGGCGTCCGGGTCCGCGGCCGTCTTCTCCGCGGCGCGGAGACAGAAGGGCGGGTAGTCGTCCTGGGCGTCGTAGATGTGCGGCCCGCAGTCGACGGGCTCGTGGCCGGCGGCCTTCAGCCACTCGGCGAGGTGGTTCTTGAGTTCGTAGCCCGCATGGTCGGAGCCGAGATACACGCGCATGCAACGAGTGTGACACGCCTGTTTCCGGGCAGCAGCCCCGGGTGTCGACGGGTGATCGACAGGCAATCTGTGAGGCAGGCCATAGATCCTCAAGGAAACCTCAAGTAACAATCTGGATTCAGAGGTTCCCGAATTCGTACACCTCGGATTCACTGGACCGACTCGTACACCGCTCGTACGGGCAGCTTCACCTGGCGCAAAGGAAATCCGTCCATGACCCCTGGTTCGGGCCTCCAAGCAGGACTGAAAAACCGCCATCTGTCGATGATCGCGATCGGTGGTGTCATCGGAGCCGGCCTCTTCGTCGGTTCCAGTTCCGGTATCGCCACCGCGGGACCCGGCATCCTCCTGTCCTATGCCCTCGTCGGCACGCTCGTCGTGCTCGTGATGCGCATGCTCGGCGAGATGTCCGCGGCCAATCCGACCTCCGGCTCCTTCTCCGCGCACGCCGACCGTGCGCTGGGCCGCTGGGCCGGGTTCTCCATCGGCTGGCTCTACTGGTTCTTCTGGGTCGTCGTGCTCGCCGTCGAGGCGACCGCCGGCGCGAAGATCCTCGAAGGCTGGGTCCCGGCCGTCCCGCAGTGGGGCTGGGCACTGATCGTGATGGTCGTCCTGACCGCGACCAACCTCGTCTCCGTCGGCTCCTACGGCGAGTTCGAGTTCTGGTTCGCCGGCATCAAGGTCGTGGCGATCGGCGCGTTCATCGTCGTCGGTCTGCTCGCCGTGTTCGGCGTGCTGCCGGGCGTGGACGCCGAGAAGGCCTCCTTCGGCAACCTCACCTCGCACGGCGGCTTCCTGCCACACGGTCCCGGCGCGATCCTCACCGGCGTTCTGCTGGTCGTCTTCTCCTTCATGGGCAGCGAGATCGCCACCCTGGCGGCCGGCGAGTCCGAGGACCCGCAGAAGGCGGTCACCAAGTCCACCAACAGCATCATCTGGCGCATCGGCGTCTTCTACCTGGGCTCGATCCTGGTCGTGGTCTCGCTGCTGCCGTGGGACGACAAGTCCATCGCGAAGGACGGCTCCTACGTCGCCGCCCTGAACTCCCTGGGCATCGCACACGCCGGTGAGATCATGAACTTCATCGTGCTGACCTCGGTGCTGTCCTGCCTGAACTCGGGCCTGTACACGGCCTCCCGCATGGCCTTCTCGCTCGGCGAGCGGGGCGACGCGCCGAAGGCGTTCGCACGGGTCAACAGCCGGGGCGTGCCGATGACGGCGATCCTCGCGTCGGTCGTGTTCGGCTTCGTCGCCGTCTTCTTCAACTACCTGTCCCCGGACAAGATCTTCCTCTTCCTCGTCAACTCCTCCGGCGCGGTGGCCCTGTTCGTGTGGCTGGTCATCTGCTTCTCGCAGCTGCGGATGCGGAAGATCCTCCAGCGCGAGGCGCCGGAGAAGCTCATCGTGAAGATGTGGCTGTACCCGTACCTGACCTGGGCGACGGCCGCGCTGATCGTGTTCGTCCTCGGCTACATGCTGACCGACACCGAGCACGACGGCCGGGAGACCGTGCTGCTGTCGCTGCTGGTCGCGGCGATCGTGCTGGTGATCGCCGTGGTGAAGGAGCGGATGAGGGCGGGCCGCCCGGCTCCCGCGGCCGAGGCACCGGCCGACAAGGTGTCCGTCGGCTGACCCGACTCGCACCGGCAGGGCCGCATGACCTGACGCACACCGTCAGGTCATGCGGCCCTGCCGCGTTTCTGGCACGCGTACGGCCCCGGGCGCCGGGGTGCGCTGACGGCAGGTGCTCGCGGCGGCCGAGCCGATACGGGCCGGCGCCGCGCCGTGGGGACGCCTCCTGCGCGTCCAGCAGGCGGAAGGATCCACAGCCGCTCCCCGGCCCCCGCTGGACCTGGCGTGCTCGCGATCCTGCCGCCTGCGGCCGGTCCGCCGCAGCCGCTCCCCGGCCCCCGCTGGACCCGGCGTGCGCACCGCCCCGGCCGGCGACACCGCTCGGGGCCGAGGCGGTGCGGGGTGTTCGGCCCGGAAACGCGGAAGAGGCCCGCCCGGGTCGAGGAGACCTGTGACCCGGGCGGGCCTCTTGCGCGGGAACGAGCGCCTCAGCGCTTGTCGGCGAGCTTCCACGCGGTGGGCAGCAGACCCATCGCCAGGGCCGCCTTCACGGCGTCGCCGATCAGGAACGGGGTGAGGCCGGCAGCGAGGGCCTGGGACGCGGAGAGGTCGGCGGCGTAGGCCAGGTACGGGACGCCGATCGCGTAGATGATCGCCTCGCCCAGCAGCATCGTGCCGGCCATGCGCAGTACGGAGCGGTCGGCGCCGCGGCGGGCCAGGGCGCCCACGACGGTGGACGCCAGCAGCATGCCGAGGATGTAGCCGAAGGAGACGGAGACACCGGAAGTGCCGTGGGCGAACCACGGCACGCCGGCGAGTCCGGCGAGCGCGTACACGGCGAGCGCGGCGAGGCCCCGGCTCGCGCCCAGCGCCGTGCCGACCAGCAGCGCGGCGAAGGTCTGTCCGGTCACCGGCACCGGGGAGCCCGGGACGGGGACGGCGATCTGGGCGGCCAGGCCGGTGAGCGCGGCGCCGCCGAGCACGAGCGCCGCGTCGCGGACGCGGGACGCGGGGAGCAGGTCGGCGAGTACCTCGCGGGGGCGGGCGGTGGCGGCAGCGGTGCTCATGGGTACTCCGCGGGTGACGGGGACATGCTGGGACACGGTGACGCTATCCCAGCCCGCTCCGGGCGATCACCGTCAGCGCTCGACAAAGGGGGGAACGCGGGATTGGTGGGCTCCGGACAAAGGGTGCTGGTTACACCGGTCCGGTCGTGACACTGATCACAGAGGCAGCGACGTCCAGCTCACTCGACCGGCCGCCGACGGGACTGTGGGGTCTCACCAAACGCATCCGGATCGTCTGGCCGGATTCCCCTTTCCTGCCCTACCCTTCCAGCCATGGTTGCCCAGGCCCGGAATCTCACCTCGCGTCGCTATGTCGACCTGCGACGCCAGGGCACGGCCACCTGTCACCGCCCCGGGTAGGGGCGGGCTCCGGCGCGTCTCTGTCCTCCGAGACGTGTCGGCCCCGCTCCCGAGGACGGTCCTCATGCCCCGCACCGCGACTCCCACCCTGCCCTCCCCCGTTCCGCGCGCCGCCGACAGCGACCGGCGACGCACCACCGCCAGCGTCGTGCTGCGCTCCGTGCTGGAGCACGGACCGGTGGCGCGCAGCACCATCGCCCGGCTGACCGGACTGTCGCCCGCGTCGGTGACCGAGCACTGCGCCCGGCTCGCCGAGCGGGGGCTGCTCCGGGAGTCGGCCGCGCCCCGCCGGTCGAACGGGGTCGGCCGTCCGCACGTGCCCGTCGACCTGGACGACACCCGCTTCCTGGTCGCCGGGGTGCATGTGGCCGTGCCGTACACGACGGTGGCGCTGCTGGATCTGCGCGGCCGGGTGGTGGCGCGGCGGGAGCTGCGGCACGAGCGGACCGAGCCCGGCTGGGTGCTGGCGCGGGCGGCCGAGGGGCTCACGGGGCTGCTGGCCGGGGTGCCGGGCCGGCGCCCGCTGGGGGTCGGGGTGGCGGTGGGCGGCTGGGTGGACCGGGAGACGGGCACCGTGGTCGAGCACGAGCTGCTGGGCTGGCGGGAGGTGCCGGTGCGGGAGCTGCTCGGCGCCCGTACCGGCCTGCCGGTCGAGGTGGACGGGCACGCGCGGGCGCTGGTGCACGGGGAGCGGCTGTTCGGGCGGGCCCGGGGCAGCAGGAGCGTGCTGCACCTGTTCGTGGGCAATGTGGTGGACGCCGCCTTCTCCGCCCATGCCGAGGTGCACTACGGCCCCCGGTCCGCGGCCGGCGCGATCGCCCATCTGCCGGTGCCGGGCGGCACCGAGGCGTGCGCGTGCGGCCGTACCGGCTGCCTCCAAGTGGAGCTGAGCGAGCGGACGTTGTGCCGGCGAGCGCGGGCGGCCGGGGTGATCGGCTCGGCCAACCCGATGCATGTGGTGGCCGCGGCGACGGGCGGGGATCCGGTGGCCCGGCGGCTGCTGGCGGACCGGGCCCGGACGACCGGGCGGGCGGCCGGGCTGCTGCTGGACGTGCTGAACCCGGAGACGGTCGTGGTCACCGAGGTCGGTGTCATCCACTTCGAGGACTGCCTCCAGGCGCTGCGGGAGGCGGTCGGCCCGGAGCGTTCGGCCGCCGTCGTGCCGACCAGTTTCCCGGATTCCGTGCTGGCGGTGGCAGGCGGATCGGTGGTCCTGGACGCGCTGTTCCGGGATCCGCTGGGCGCCTCACCTGAGGGTATTTAATTCGAAAACTCGGAATGTTGACAGGGGTCGGCATGACCGGGAACATCCTGGTCATGAGCCCTCTCACCAGCTGTCGCACCCTCTGTTGCTGACATATTGCCGCGCATGAAGCGCGTGTTTCCCGCTGTGTGAGCTCCTCTTCCTCCGGCCTGCCCGCCCGGAATTCCTCCTGCGTTTTCGCCGTCTTTTCCCGTTCTTTTCTCCTGGGAGTCCTCCCATGCACCGTCGTGCCTTTCTCACATCCGTTTTCGGCGCGTCCGCCGCCGTCGCCGGCCTGTCCGGCTGCGCGCAGGGCAACGCCGCCGCCGACACCGGCCGCGCCGCCACCGAGCCGCTCGCCGCCGAGGTCCCGGCCGGAACCAGCCTGAAGATCGCCTCCTATCTGGGTCAGCAGCAGCTGCAGTTCAGGCTGGCGAAGCTGCCCGAGCTGCCGTTCAGGGTGTCCGACTGGGTGAACATCGGGGCGGGCCCGGACGTGATCAACGCGTTCCGCGCCAAGTCCCTGGACCTCGCCAACAACGCCGGCATCCCGCCGATACAGGCGCACTACCAGGGCTTCGCCGCGAAGATCGTGGCGATCGACATCACCCGCAAGCCCAACTACCTCTTCGCCACCAGGCCCGGCAGCGAGGTCCGCACGGTCGCCGACTTCAAGGGCAAGAAGCTCGCGTTCTCCCAGGGCCAGGCGCAGGGCGTGGTGCTGCTGCGGGCGCTGAAGAAGGCGGGACTGGCCTACGACGAGGTGAAGCTGGTCCCGCTGACCAGCAACCAGTTCTTCACCGCCCTGCAGTCCGGGCAGGTGGACGTGGCCCCCCTGGCCATCAACCAGGCGCCCGCCTACCTGAAGCAGTACGAGCCCAAGGGCGCCCGGGCCATCCCCACCGACGTGGTCGACCTGCTCAACCTGCTGTGGGCCCCGCAGTCCGTGCTGAACGACCCGGCGAAGGCCGCCGCGATCGCCGCCTACATCCCGCAGTGGGCCAAGGGGCAGGTGTGGCAGTACGAGCACCCGGACGTCTGGAACGAGGAGTTCTACGTCAAGACGCAGAACCTGACCCTCGCACAGGCCCGGAGCATCACGAAGCTGGCCAACAAGCCGCTCTTCCCGCCCAGCTGGGCGGAGGCGATCCGGTGGGAGCAGGAGACCGCCGATCTGCTCGCCGAGGGCGGCTTCGTGAAGAAGTTCGACGTGTCCTCGCTCTTCGACCACCGCTTCGAGTCGATCGCCGCCAAGGCCGTACCCGAGGAGTACCGGAGGTGACCGCCGTGACCACGACGACGACGGCCGTGGCGGCGCCGGCCGTCGGGGAACTCTCCCAGGTCCGCAGGCGCCGCCGCCTGTCCCCCGGCCGCCGGCTGCCCGCCGCCCGGCTGGTCGGCCCGCTGACGCTGCTCGCCGTGTGGGCCGGCGCCTCGGCCGCCGGAGCGCTCGACCCAGGTGCGATCCCGGCGCCCTGGACGGTGCTGAGGACGGCCGGCCACCTGTGGACGGACGGCACCCTGTCCACCGATGTGCTGACCTCGCTGGAGCGGGCCGGCTACGGATTCGCGATCGGCCTGACCGCCGGGGTGCTGCTCGCGCTCGTCTCCGGTCTGAGCCGGGTCGGGGAGGCCCTGATCGACGGGACCGTGCAGCTCAACCGGGCGATCCCCACCCTCGGTCTGATCCCGCTGTTCATCCTCTGGCTGGGTATCGGCGAGACCTTCAAGATCGCCATCATCGCGATCGTCGTCTACATCCCCATCTATCTGAACACGCACGCCGCGCTGTCCGGCATCGACAGCCGCTTCGTCGAACTCGCGGAGGTGCAGGGCCTGTCGCGGCTCGACTTCGTCCGCCGGATCGTGATCCCCGGCGCGCTGCCCGGATTCTTCGTGGGACTCCGGCTCGGTGTGACCGGCTCCTGGGTGGGCCTGGTGGTCCTGGAGCAGATCAACGCCACCAGCGGCCTCGGCTACATGATGTTCCAGGCGCAGAACTACGGCCAGAGCGACGTCATCCTGGTCGGCCTGCTGATCTACGGCGTCTTCGGCCTGGTCTCCGACAGCGTGGTCCGTCTCATCGAACGGAGGGTGCTGTCATGGCGCCGCACACTCGGCAACTGACCCGGCCCGCCGTGCGGCTGCACGGCCTGACCCGGTCGTTCGAGGGCCGTACGGTCCTCGACGGCATCGATCTGGAACTGCCCGCCGGACAGTTCACGGCCCTGCTCGGGCACAGCGGCTCCGGCAAGTCGACCCTGCTGCGGGCGATCGCCGGCCTGGACCACGGGGTGGCCGGCGGCGGGCAGCTGACGGCACCCGAGCGGGTGTCGGTCGTCTTCCAGGACTCGCGGCTGCTGCCCTGGCGGCGGGTGCTGGACAACGTCCTGCTCGGCCTCGACGGCAAGGACGCCGGGGAACGCGGCCGGGCCGCCCTGACGGAGGTCGGCCTGGGCGGCCGGGAGCGGGCCTGGCCGGGCGAGCTGTCCGGCGGCGAGGCCCAGCGGGCGGCACTCGCCCGCTGCCTGGTGCGCGAGCCGGAACTGCTGCTGGCCGACGAGCCGTTCGGCGCGCTGGACGCGCTGACCCGGATCCGGATGCACACCCTGCTGCGCGAGCTGTGGCAGCGCCACCGGCCGTCGGTGCTGCTCGTCACCCACGACGTGGACGAGGCGATCGTGCTCGCCGACCGGGTCCTCGTCCTGGACTCCGGCCGCATCGGCCTCGACCTGACCATCGACCACCCCCACCCGCGCTCCTACCGGGAGCCGGTGCTGGGCGAGTACCGCGAGCGGCTGCTGGCCGCCCTCGGTGTCACGGAGGACCACCGGTGACCACGAGACAGCTCCACCTGAACGCGTTCCTGATGAACACCGGCCACCACGAGGCGTCGTGGCGGCTCCCGGAGAGCGATCCGTACGCCCACGTGGAACTGAGCCACTACGTCCGGCTCGCCCGGATCGCCGAGCGCGGCACCTTCGACTCCCTCTTCCTCGCCGACGGCCCCCAGTTGTGGGGAAGCCTCGCCCAGCGGCCGGCCGGCGCGCTGGAACCGCTCACCCTGCTGACCGCGCTGGCGACGGCCACCGAGCACATCGGCCTGATCGCCACCGCCTCCACCTCCTACAACTCCCCCTACAACCTGGCCCGCAGGTTCGCCTCGCTGGACATCGTCAGCGGCGGCCGGGCCGGCTGGAACATCGTCACCACCGCCGGCGCGGAGGCCGCCCGGAACTTCGGGCTCGCCGAGGAACCCCCGCACGCGGAGCGGTACGCGCGCGCCGCCGAGTTCCTGGAGGTGTCCCGCAAGCTGTGGGACAGCTGGGAGGACGACGCGATCGTCGCGGACAAGGCGGCCGGCGTCTGGGGCGACGACCGCAGGATCCACCCGCCCCGGCACAAGGGGACGTACTTCGGCGTCGAGGGCGCCCTCAACGTGCCGCGCACCCCGCAGGGCTACCCGCTGCTGGTGCAGGCCGGCTCCTCGGAGGACGGCAAGGCGTTCGCCGCCCGGTACGCGGAGGCGGTGTTCACCGCCCAGCAGACCCTCGCCGACGCGCAGGCCTTCTACGCCGACCTGAAGTCCCGTACCCGGGCCGCGGGCCGGGACCCCGAGCACCTGAAGGTGCTGCCCGGGATCGTTCCCGTACTCGGGTCGACGGAGGCCGAGGCGCGGGCCGCCGAGCGGCTGCTGGAGGACCACATCGTGTACGAGCACGGGGTGGGCCGTCTGGAGAGCCTGCTGCAGCTGCCGGCCGGGACACTGCGGCTGGACGGCCGGCTCCCCGCCGATCTGCCGCCCGAGTCCGCCATCGAGGGCGCCAAGAGCCGGTACACGCTGGTCGTGGAGCTGGCCCGGCGCGAGCGGCTCACCGTGCGGCAGCTGATCGGCCGGCTCGGCGGCGGGCGCGGGCACCTCACCGTCGCCGGGACACCCGAGCAGGTCGCCGACCAGATCGAGACCTGGTTCACACAGGGCGCCGCCGACGGCTTCAACATCATGCCGGCCGTGCTGCCCTCCGGTCTGGAGGCGTTCGTCGAGCACGTCGTACCGGTCCTGCGCGGCCGCGGTCTGCTGCGCACCGCGTACGGGCCGCGGCAGACCCTGCGCGAGCGCTACGGCCTGCCCCGCCCCGCGAACCAGTACCTGACCCCCGCTCCCGCCCCCGCCCCCGCCCTCGTCTGAGAGGAATCCCCATGCCCATCGAGATCACCAAGGTCACCGCGCGCATCGGCGCCCGCGTCTCCGGTGTCGACATCTCCCGGCCGCTCGGGCCGGAGGAAGTCACCGCGATCCGGGAGGCCCTCAACGTCCACAAGGCGCTCGTCTTCGACGACGTGCGCCTGGACGACGCCGGCCAGCAGGCCTTCGCCCGCCACCTCGGCGACCTGACCACGGCCCATCCGACGGTCGGCGCGGTCGACGGCGCCCCCAACGTGCTGCCGGTCGACAGCGAGCGGGGCCGCGCCAACCACTGGCACACCGACGTCACCTTCGTCCTCAACCCGCCGCAGGCCAGCACCCTGCGCTCGCTCACCGTCCCGCCGTACGGCGGCGAGACGCTGATCGCCAACGCGGCGGCCGCCTACCGGGACCTGCCCGAGCCGCTGCGCCGGCTGGCCGACACCCTGTGGGCCGAGCACACCAACGACTACGACTACGCGGTGCCGGACGAGGAGATCGACGAGGAGAAGGCCGCCCAGCGCGCCCAGTTCACGTCGATCACGTACCGCACCGCCCACCCCGTGGTCCGGGTGCACCCGCTGACCGGGGAGCGGGGGCTGTTCGTCGGCGGGTTCGCGCAGCGGATCGTCGGCCTGTCGCTCGGCGAGTCCCGCAAGATCCTCGACCTGCTCCAGGCGTACGTCACCCGTCCGGAGAACGTGCTGCGCCACCGCTGGTCGGAGAACCAGCTGGTCCTCTTCGACAACCGCATCACCCAGCACTACGCCATCGACAACTACGACGGCCTGCCGCGCCGCCTGCACCGGGTGACCGTCGCCGGTGACGTCCCCGTCGGCACCGAGGGCAAGGAGAGCTACTCGATCGAGGGGGACGCCTCCCACTACACACCCGTGGCCGCGTAGCCGTATATTCACCCTCCGTACGACAAGGTGTCCGGATAGTGGGCGGCCGCTTCGCGTGAGCGGACGGGCCGCCCACACTGGCGGGGTTTTTGCCCGCCCATTGCCCTGGGGGAGCCGCACCCATGCCCAGCAGCACGACCAAGGAGACGCCGCCGCAGCAGCAGGCGGACGGCTCCCTCTCCCATGGCCTCAAGCAGCGCCATCTGTCGATGATCGCCCTCGGTGGTGTGATCGGCGCGGGCCTGTTTGTCGGCTCCGGTGCCGGCATCGCCGCCGCCGGCCCGTCCATCGTGATCGCCTACACCCTCTCCGGCCTCCTGGTGATGCTGGTGATGCGGATGCTCGGCGAGATGTCCGCCGCCTACCCGTCGTCGGGCTCCTTCTCCGCGCACGCCGAGCGGGCCATCGGCCCGTGGGCGGGCTTCGCCGCCGGCTGGTCGTTCTGGGTGCTGCTGTGCACGGCGGTCGGCCTGGAGGGCATCGGCGCCGCGCACATCGTCTCCGGCTGGCTGCCCGGCACGCCGGAGTGGATGTGGGTGGCCCTGTTCATGGTCGTCTTCTGCGGCACGAACCTGGCCGCCGTGAAGAACTTCGGCGAGTTCGAGTTCTGGTTCGCCGCGCTGAAGGTCGGCGCGATCAGCCTGTTCCTGATCCTGGGTGCCCTGGCCATCGCGGGCGTGCTGCCCGGCACGGACTCCCCCGGTGCCTCGCACCTCACCCACTTCTTCCCGCACGGCAGCGACGGCCTGATCATCGGCCTGCTCGCGTCCGTCTTCTCCTACGGCGGCATGGAGACGGTCACCATCGCCGCGGCCGAGTCGGAGAACCCGGTCAAGGGCGTGGCCTCCGCCGTGCGTACCGCGATGTGGCGCATCGCCCTGTTCTACATCGGCTCCATGGCGGCCGTCGTCACCCTGATCCCGTGGGACTCCAAGGACGTCGTCGAGAAGGGCCCGTACGTCGCCACGCTCGACCACCTCGGCATCCCCGGCGCCGGCCAGCTGATGAACGTCGTCGTCCTGGTCGCCCTGCTCTCGGCGATGAACGCCAACATCTACGGCTCCTCGCGCATCGCCTTCTCGCTGGTCGAGCGCGGCCAGGGCCCGAAGGCGCTGGCGAAGCTGTCCGGCGGGGTCCCGCGGATCGCGGTCCTCGTCTCCTGCGTCCTCGGGTTCGTCTGCGTCCTGCTCAGCTACTGGAGCCCGAACGGCGCCTTCAAGTGGCTGCTGAACATGATCGGCGCGGTCATCCTGGTCGTCTGGATCTTCATCGCGGTCTCCCAGCTGCTGCTGCGCCGCCGCATCGAGCGCGAGGCGCCGGGGAAGCTGGTCGTGCGCATGTGGGCGTTCCCGTGGCTGACCTGGGTCGCGCTGGCCGGCATGGCCGCGATCTTCGTCCTGATGGCCCGCGAGCCGGACACCCGGGTGCAGCTGTACTCGACGGGCGTGATGACGCTGGCCCTGGCGGCCGTCGGCTACGTCCGGCAGCGGGTGCGCGCCCGGCGCTGACCGCCGTACGTTCCGGCGAAGGCCCCCACGTGTGACACGTGGGGGCCTTCGTGGTGCTCCGGCGCCCCGCCGCCGTGAAGGGTGAGAAGACGATCACGAGGGTTCGGACGCTCTTATTGCGACCAAGTCGCAATTGCAGCTTATCAGCAGGAAGGCAGGTTGAGGGAGAGCAACGCGGCCTGCTCGCCGTCGATCCGCAGCTCGGTCAGCGCCGCGTTGTGCAGCCGCGGCAGGACCCGGCGGTACTCGGACAGCGGGATGTGCAGCAGGGAGCACAGCACCAGGCGGAGCAGGGTGTTGTGGGCGACGACCAGGACCCGCTCGCCGGGGTGGGCGGCGGCGATCCGGCGCAGGGCCGCGGTGCCGCGTGCCGTCGCCGCACGGGGGTCCTCGGCGCCGGGGAAGGGGTGCGCCACCGGGTCGGCGCGGAACGCCTCCGCCGCGGGCGGGTCGTCCGCCGCGAACTCCGCGAGGGTACGGCCCTCCAGCACGCCGAAGTCGCACTCCCGCAGGCCGGGCTCCCGGCGCGGGACGAGTCCCAGGGCCCGGCAGGCCGGCTCTGCGGTGGCGACCGCCCGGGACAGGGGCGAGGTCCACACCGCGTCCACCGGGTGCCCGGCGGCCCACCGCCCCAGCGCCTCGGCCTGGTCGCGCCCGGTGTCCGTCAGGGCCACATCGCTCACGCCGGCGTACCGGTTCTCGGCGTGCCACACGGTCTGCCCGTGCCGGGCGAGGAGAAGGGTGGTGGGAGTCATGGGCAGCAGTATCCCGGGCGGAGCGCGTCTCACAGCCGCGCCCGCGCGTGCGCGGCCACCGGGTGCGGAAGCCACCCCCGCGCCTCCAGTTCCCCCACCAGCCGGGCGTAGGGCTCGGTGAAGCGGGCGGTGCGGCCGGGGCGGGGCTCGACCGTGGTGCCGGTGCGCACCATGCCCTCGGCCACCGCGGCGAGCGTCGGCCCCGCCCCGGTGCCGTACGCGGCCAGGGCCGCCATGCCCAACGCCGGTTCGGTGCGGGCCGGGACGCGCAGCGGGCGGCCCAGGACGTCGGCGCGCAACTGGGTCCAGTACGCGCTGCGGGCGCCGCCGCCGGTGACGGTGAGGGGGCCGCCGAGGGGGGCGCCCAGGTGGTGGAGGTAGTCCAGGCAGAGGCGTTCGGTGAAGGCCACGCCCTGCAGGAGGGCCGCCCACAGGTCGGCGTCCGACTCCGGGTCGCCGAGCAGCAGGGAGGTGGCCCGCGGGGCGAGGAAGGGGAAGCGTTCGCCGGGCGAGACGAGCGGATAGGCGACCGCGGTCGAGGGTTCGAAGGCGGCGGCGCGGGCGTCCAGCACGGCCGGGTCCGCGCCCGGGAAGCGGGCCGTGAGCACACCGGCGCCCACGCTGGAGGCCCCGCCCGGCAGCCAGGTGCCGTCGGGCGCGCGGTGGTTGTAGACCACGCCGGCCGGGTCGGACACCGGCTGCGCCGCCGCGCCCTTGAGGACCAGCGTCGTCCCCAGCACCGAGTTCCAGGAGCCCTCGCGCAGCGCGCCCGCGGCGATCTGGGCGGCGCAGCCGTCGGTCATGCCCGCGACGACGGGCGTGCCGGCCGGGATTCCGGTGGCCTCGGCGGCGGCCGGGCAGACCTCACCGAGCCGGGTGCCGGGCCGTACCACCTCCGGGAGGACGCCCGCGGGCAGTCCGGTGAGGTCGGGCCAGGCCTCGCGGTGCAGGTCGTAGGCCGTCTTCAGGGCGTGGCTGGAGTCACTGGGCACCGGGTGGCCGACCAGCCGGGCGGTGATCACGTCCGGCTGGTGGGCGACCCGGCCCGGGCCGTGCGCGCCGACCAGCCAGCGCACCTTGGGCAGCGCCCAGGTGTCCTGCACCACGAGCCCGGCGGAGCGCAGCCGGCCCGCCTCGGCGGCGGCCCGCCCGTCGTCGTACATCAGCGCGGGGCTCACCGGCCGGCCCCCGTCGTCGGTGAGCAGCACGGTCCCGGACGTCCCGCACACCGCGACCCCGGCCACCCGGACCCGCGCCCCGGCGAGCGCCGCCCGGCAGGCCGCGCCCACCGCCGCCCACCACTCCCCCGGGTCCTGTTCGTGCCGCACCCCCTCCCGGCGCCCCCGGCTGAGCGGCGCCGCACCGCTGCCGGGCACCCTGCCGTCGGCCGTCACCAGCAGCGCCCGCACCCCCTGCGTGCCGAGGTCGACCCCGAGCCACGCCTCATCCATCCGAACCTCCGCTCTTCGCGACCGGTCCTGTGAACTTCCCACGCTCCTCCGAGATTTCCCCCTGATTTCCCCGTGCACAAGGGATTGACGGCGTTTCACCGCCGATACACCCTCTGTTGTCGAGTCGACTCGCCCGGTGAACCCGCCCGACCCCACCGCCCCACCGACGGAGGTCCCGGATGGACAAGGCACAGCAGGGACCCGCGGCCCGGCAGGCCGCCCTGGCCGAACTCGTCCTCGCCGAGGGCTCGGCGAGCGCGGCCGAGCTGGCCGAGCGGTTCGGGGTGAGCCTGATGACCATCCACCGGGACCTGGACGAACTCGAACGGCAGGGCATCGTACGGAAGTTCCGCGGCGGGGTGACCGCGCAGCCGTCCGGGGTGTTCGAGTCGAACGTGCAGTACCGGCTGAAGACCATGCGCCCGCAGAAGGCCGCGCTCGCCGAGCGGGCGATGCGGCAGATCGAGCCCGGCATGGCCGTCCTGCTGGACGACTCCACCTCCACCCTGGAGATAGCGCGCCGGCTGCGGCTCGGCGGGATCACCCCGCTCACCGTCGTCACCAACTTCCTGGAGGCGATCAACCTCCTCGCCGACCAGCGGGGCATCCGGCTGGTGGCGCTCGGCGGCGACTACGACCCGCTGCACTCCTCCTTCCTCGGGGTGTCCTGCGTGGAGGCCGTCGGCCAGCTCCGCGTCGACGTCGGCTTCGTGTCCACCTCCGGCGTGCACGGCGGCTACGCCTACCACCAGGAGCAGCACATCGTGTCGGTGAAGCGGGCGATGCTCGACATCGCCGCCCGGAACGTCCTGCTCGCCGACCACACCAAGCTGGGCCGGGTCGCCCTGCACCGGGTGGCCCCGCTCTCCCGCTTCGACCTGCTGCTGGTGGACGACGGGGCCGCCCCGGAGGCGCTGCGCGACCTGGACGAGCACAAGGTGCGCTACGAGGTGTGCGCCACCGCCGCCGGGACGGGGGAGGGCGATGACCGCGCCGGAGCCACGTGAGCTGCGCACGACCTACCGGTCGCGGGGACCGGCCCATGTCCTCGACGCCGAGACGGGAGACTCCCTCAGATGACCTCCAGTGGTGTGCGTGTGGTGGCCGCCGGCGACCACTTCGTCCTGCCGTCCCTGATCACGGCCGCGCTGGCGGAGGAGGCCGACTGCGCGGTGCGGGAGCTGACCCTGGGCTGGCCGCTGGAGCCGTTCGGGCCGGTGGCCGAGGTGAGCGAGGCGAGCGACGCCGAGGAGGCGCTGATCGCGGCCCTCGACGGCGCCGAGGTGCTCGTCACCCAGATGGGACCGGTCACCGAACGCGTCCTCGCCGCCTGCCCGGGGCTGCGGCTGGTCGTCGTCTGCCGGGGCGGACCGGTCAACGTCAACCTGGAGGCGGCCGGGCGGCACGGCGTGCGGGTGTGCTTCGCGCCCGGCCGCAACGCCGCGGCCACCGCCGAGTTCACCGTCGGTCTGCTGCTCGCCGCCCTGCGCCGCATCCCGCAGGCCCATGACCTCCTTGCGCGGCAGGGCAGTTGGGCCGGTGCGTCGTACTACACCTACGAGCACAGCGGCCTGGAGCTGGAGGACCTGCCCGTCGGGCTCGTCGGCTACGGCGCGGTCGGCAGCCGGGTCGCCCGGGTGCTGTGCGCGTTCGGGGCGCGGGTGATGGTGTACGACCCGTACGCGCGCGGCGAGGTGCACGGGCTGCGCCTGTCCGCGCTGGACGACCTGCTGCGCCGCTCCGCCGTCGTCACCCTGCACGCCCGGCTCACCGCCGAAACCCGCGGTCTGATCGGCGCCCGCGAGCTGGCGCTGCTGCCGCCGGGCGCGGTGGTGGTCAACGCGGCCCGGGGTCCGCTGCTGGACGAGGACGCGCTGTGCGACGCGCTGGCCGAGGGCCGGCTGTCGGCGGCGGCCCTGGACACCTTCGCCCGCGAACCGCTGCCGCCGGACTCCCGGCTGCGCGCGCTGTCCGACCGGGTGGTGCTCACCCCGCACCTGGGCGGGGCCAGCCGTGCGGTGGCGGAGAAGGCCGCCCGGATCGCCGCCGCCGAGGTGGGCCGCTGGGTGCGCGGGGAGCCCCTCGCGCACTGTCTGACCTGATTCCCCGGGAGGCTTGGCATGTTCGTCGGGATCGATGTGGGGACCTCCCTGGTGAAGGCCGCTGCCTTCGACCGGGCCGGGCGGCAACTGGCCGTCGAGGCACGGCCGGTGCACCTCGATGTGCGCAGGGGGGCCGTGGAACAGGAGATGCGGGAGGTGTACGCGGCCGTCGTCGGTGTGCTGCGGGCGTTGACCGGGCGGCTGGAGGCGCCCGTGGAACTGGCCGGGCTGACCGGGCAGGGTGACGGGGTGTGGCTGGTGGACGCGGCGGGCCGCCCGGTGCGGCCGGCGCTGTCCTGGATGGACGGCCGGGCGCACGAGCTGGTGGACCGGTGGCTGGCGGACGGCACCTTCGAGGCCGTCTTCCGGCGCACCGGCAGCGCGATGTTCCCGGGCTGCCCGGGACCGCTGCTGGCCTGGCTGGACCGGCACGAACCGAAGGCCCTGGACGCCGCCGCGGCGGCCGTCTACTGCAAGGACATGGTGTTCCAGCGGCTGACCGGCGCGGCGCGGGCGGTGACGGACGTGTCGGACGCGTCGATGCCGTTCCTGGACCCGCGCTCCCGGTCGTACGACGACGGGGTGGTGGAACTCCTCGGCCTCGCCCACCGGCGCGGACTGCTCCCGGGGATCGGCGATCCGATCGCGACCGGCGAGGCGAGCGGCGAGGGGCTGCCCGCCGGGACCCCGCTGGCGAACGGCCCGTACGACCTGCCGGCCTGCGCGCTCGGCGCCGGGGTCACCGTGCCCGGCGACGGCCTGCTGATCGTGGGCACCTGTCTGGCGAGCCTGGTCGCCACCACCGAGCTGGACCTGGACGGCGAACCGGCGGGGCTGTACATCTCCACCGACCGGCCGGGCCACTGGCTGCGCGCGATGCCCGCGATGGTCGGCACGGCGGCGCTCGACTGGGTGCTGCGCACGACGGGGGCCCGGCACGAGGAACTGGACGACCTGCTGGTCGCCGCCCCGCCGGGCTCGTCCGGGGTGCGGGTGCTGCCGTACTTCGCGCCGTCCGGTGAGCGGGCGCCCTTCGTGGAGCCCAGGCTGCGGGCCGAGCTGCTCGGGGTCTGTCTGGAGACGCGCCCCGCCGACCTGGTCCGGGCCACCTGCGAGGGCATCGGCTACGCGGCCCGGCACTGCCTGGAGGCGGCGGGCCTGACCGGCTCGCTCGCGGTGTGCGGCGGCGGCACCCGCAGCCTCGCCTGGACGGGGCTGCTGGCCGATGTGCTGGGCCGGCCGCTGAAGGTGGTGGAGGGCGAGGTCGGCGCGCGGGGCGCGGTGCTCGCGGCCGCCGCCCGGTACGGCATGCCCCTGGACACCGCCGCCTGGACCGGGCCGACCCGGGTGATCGAGCCGGACCCGGACCGGGCGGCGTACTACGCGAAGGGGTACGAGGAGCACCTGGAGCTGCTGGCTGCGGCACGGGAACGGGCCCGGCGCTGAGTGCTCCGCAGGAACTGCCGGGTCGCGCTGGCGGGCGGCTGCGGCGCCGTCGTGGCTGGTCGCGCACTTCCCCGCGCCCCTGCGGGGTGCCGGCCGCCGGGCCCGTCACCCGAACTCACAGGTTGCTGAAGTCGGGGCCCTTGGTGCGGGAGCGCTTGATCTCGTAGAAGCCCGGCACCGAGGCCACGGCGAGCGTGCCGTCCCACAGGCGGGCCGCCGCCTCGCCCTGCGGGGCGGGGGTGACGACCGGGCCGAAGAAGGCGATCTCCTCGCCGTCGGGGCCGGGCACCGCGATGACCGGGGTGCCGACGTCCTGGCCGACCTTCTCGATGCCCTCCTTGTGGGAGGCGCGCAGCTCCGACTCGTACGGGGTGGAGTCCCAGTGGTCCATGAGGGACTCGGGCAGCCCCACGTCCCGCAGCGCGGCGGCCACGGCCGACTTCTCCGGGCCCTCGCCCTGGTTGTGGATGCGGGTGCCGAGCGCCGTGTAGAGGTCGCCGAGCACCGCTTCGCCGTGCTCCTGCTGGGCCGCGATGACGACGCGGACCGGGCCCCACGCCTTGGTCGCGAGCATCTCGCGGTACTCCTCGGGCAGCTCGTCCAGCCGGTTCTCGTTGAGCACGGCGAGGCTCATCACATGCCAGCGGACCTCGATGTCGCGGACCTTCTCCACCTCCAGCACCCAGCGGGAGGTCATCCAGGCCCAGGGGCACAGCGGGTCGAACCAGAAGTCGACGGGGGTCTTGTCCGACATGTCTCTCCTCGTCAGTATCACTTTCCCCGGAAAACGCGCGGGTCGGCCGTGCCATTCCCCGTCCCCCCTGTCAGGGGCGCATGGGAGGATCGGTCCTGTTCAACCGCCATCCGCGCGATCACGAGGGAGTGCCGTCCGTGCCCGGTGAGAATCTGTCCCGCGACGAGGCCCGGGAGCGGGCCGCCCTGCTGTCCGTCGAGGGCTACGAGGTGTCCCTGGACCTGCGGTCCGCCGTCGGCGACGCGGGCGGCGAGCCGCGCACGTTCCGCTCGCTGACCACCGTCCGCTTCCGCTGCAACGAGCCGGGCGCCTCCAGCTTCGCCGATCTGATCGCGCCGAGCGTGACGTCCGTCTCGCTGAACGGCCGGGATCTGGACCCGGGCGAGGTGTTCGACGGTTCCCGGATCGCACTGGAGGACCTGGCCGCGGAGAACGAGCTGGTGGTGGACGCCCGGTGCGCCTACTCGCGCACGGGTGAGGGCCTGCACCGCTTCGTCGACCCGGAGGACGGCGAGGTCTACCTGTACACGCAGTACGAGCCGGCCGACGCCCGCCGGGTGTTCGCGAACTTCGAGCAGCCGGACCTGAAGGCGCCGTACCGCTTCGAGGTGCAGGCGCCCGAGGGGTGGACGGTGTGGAGCAACGGCGCCGGTGAACTGGCCGACGGCATCTGGCGGTTCGCGGAGACCAAGCCGATCTCGACGTACATCACGTGCGTGGTGGCGGGCCCGTACCACTATGTGACGGACTCCTACACCCGGACCTTCGAGGACGGCACGAAGCTGGAGATCCCGCTCGGCGCGATGTGCCGCAAGGGTCTCGCCCCGCACTTCGACGCCGACGACGTGTTCCTGGTGACCAAGCAGGGCCTGGACTTCTTCCACGACCACTTCGACCACCCGTACCCGTTCGGGAAGTACGACCAGGCGTTCGTGCCGGAGTACAACCTGGGCGCGATGGAGAACCCGGGTCTGGTGACCTTCCGCGAGGAGTACATCTTCCGCGGGAAGGTGACGCAGGCGTCGTACGAGGCGCGGGCCAACGTCATCCTGCACGAGATGGCGCACATGTGGTTCGGCGACCTGGTCACCATGGAGTGGTGGGACGACCTGTGGCTGAAGGAGTCCTTCGCGGACTTCATGGGCACGTTCGCGAACGTCGGCGCGACCCGCTTCAAGGACGCGTGGATCACCTTCGCCAACCGCCGCAAGGCCTGGGCGTACCGCGCGGACCAGCTGCCGTCCACGCATCCCATCACGGCGGACATCCGTGACCTGGAGGACGCCAAGCTGAACTTCGACGGCATCACCTATGCCAAGGGCGCCTCGGTGCTCAAGCAGCTGGTGGCGTACGTCGGCCAGGACGCCTTCCTCGAAGGCGCCCGGCGTTACTTCAAGCGCCACGCGTACGGCAACACGCGCCTGGGCGACCTGCTGTCGGTGCTGGCCGAGACCAGCGGCCGGGACATGACGGCGTGGTCGCGGTCCTGGCTGCAGACGGCCGGGGTGAACACGCTGACCCCGCAGGTGCTGCTGGACACCGAGGGCGGCCGGATCGCGGAGCTGGCGATCCTCCAGGAGGCTCCCGAGTCGCACCCGGAGCTGCGTCCGCACCGGATCGCGGTGGGCCTGTACCGCCGTACGTCCGAGGGGGCGCTGGAGCGGTACGCGCGCGTGGAGACGGACCTGCACGAGCCGCGTACGGTCGTGGCGGAGCTGGCGGGCGCCGAGGCACCGGAGCTGGTGCTGGTCAACGACGACGACCTGACCTACTGCAAGGTCCGGTTCGACGAGACCTCGCTGGCGACGCTGCGGTCCGGCCTGGGCGGGCTGACGGACCCTCTCGCGCGCGCCCTGTGCTGGTCGGCGCTGTGGAACCTGACCCGCGACGGGCTGCTGCCGGCGCGGGACTTCATCGACCTGGTGCTGCGGTTCGCGGGCCGCGAGTCGGACATCGGTGTGCTGCAGATGCTGCACGCCTGGGCGAACTCGGCGCTGGTGCACTACGCGGCGCCGGCGTGGCGGGAGACCGGCGGGGAGCTGCTGGCCGAGGGGGCGCTGCGGGAGCTGCGGGCGGCCGAGGCGGGCAGTGAGCACCAGCTGGCCTGGGCGCGGTTCTTCGCGGCGGTGGCCTCCGCCGAGCCGGACCTGAAGCTGCTGGCGGATCTGCTGGACGGCACCACCGGAATCGAGGGTCTGGAGGTGGACCAGGAGCTGCGCTGGGCGTTCCTGGAGCCGTTGGCCGCGCACGGGGCGGCGGACGAGTCGGTGCTGGCCGCGGAGCTGGCCCGGGACGACACGGCGTCGGGCAAGCGGCACCAGGTGCGCTGCCTGGCCGCGCGGCCGTCGGCGGCGGTCAAGGCGCAGGCGTGGGCGCAGGTGGTGGAGTCCGACGCGCTGTCGAACGCGCTGGTGGAGGCGACGATCTCGGGCTTCCAGCAGCCGTCGCAGCGGGAGCTGACCGCGCCGTACGCGCAGCTGTACTTCGCGGCGATCGAGCGGGTGTGGCGGGAGCGGTCGATCCAGATCGGCATGGACGTGGTGCGGGGTCTGTTCCCGGCGTACCAGGACCGGCGGGAGACGCTGGACGCGACGGACGCGTGGCTCGGGGCGCACGGCGACGCGGCGCCGGCGCTGCGCCGGCTGGTACTGGAGGCACGGGACGATCTGGCGCGGGCGCTGCGCGCACAGGAGTGCGACGCGGCGGCCGGCGACCGGTGAGCTTTGGCCTGAGCTTTCCCGGGCGGTGACCGTTACGAAATTCGGTCAAACACAGCCGTAACCCCTGGTCCGCACCCGATCGGACCAGGGGTTTTCCGTCTCTACTCGGCATCCGAACACCTGACCTTTAGTCCCGCCTTGTCCGCATTCCTCGACGGGCGTGTAACAGCGGTTAAGGGCATGACCGGGCGCGGGAATCCCGAGGCCATGACCCACAACACCCCGCTCTCCCCCCGCCCCCTGCGCCACCTCTCCGACGCCCACCGCCGCGTCCTGACGACGGCCCAGCTGCGCGCCCACGGCGTGACACCGGCCGAGCTGTCCGAGCAGTGCCGGGCCGACGGCCCCTGGCGGGAGCTGCTCCCGAACGTGATCCTGCTGCACCCGGGCCCGCCCACCGGCGAGGAACGGCTGCACGGGGCCCTGCTGTACGCGGCCCGCGCCACCGAGCCGGCCGTCCCGGCCCAGCCGACGGCCGACAGCCCGCACCGGCCGCTGTACACCGAGGCCGTGCTCACCGGCCTGGCCGCGCTGACCCTGCACGGCTTCTCGTCCACCCCGCCACTGCCCTCCCTGGACCACGTGGACGTCCTGGTCCCGCGCCTGCGCCGGCTGCGCTCCGCCGGCTACGTCCGCGTCCTGCGCACCCCGTCCCTGCCCGCCCCGCAGGCGGTGTCGGGCCTGCCGGTGACACCGGTGCCACGGGCGCTGGCGGACGCGGTGGCGGAGCTGATGGACGCGGAGGCGGTACGGCGGCTGCTCACCGAGGCGGTGCGCGGCGGCCACTGCGAACCGGCGGCCGTGGTCCGCGAGCTGACCCTGGCGAAGCTGCTGAACCGCCCGCACGTGGTGGACGCGGTGGACGCGCTGGTCGCCGAGGGCCGCTCGATCGCCGAGGACCGCCTGTACCGGATGGTCCGCGAGCACGGCCTGCCCGACCCGGTCTGGAACGTCGACCTGCGCCTGCCCGGCGGCCCGCACCTCGGCGGCCTGGACGCCTACTGGCCGGACCAGGCGGTCGCCGTCGAACTCGACACCCGTGCACCCCGGCAGGACGACGACGCGCTGTGGTCGGAGTACGCCCGCAAGCGCGAGCACCTGGAGCGCCTCGGCATCACGGTCGTGCACCTCACGCCGAGGAAGCTCCGGGACTCCCTGGAACAGCAGGCGACGGTGGTGCGGACCGCGCTGATGGCGTCCGGGGACCGCGACCCGGCCGCGTACGTCCTGGTGCTGCCCCGGTAGTGACGGACCGGGGCGGCGCCGGGAGGGTCCGAGGGCCCTCAGGAGGGGAGAGGAGGGGCCGCCGGCCGGACACCGGCGGCCCCTCCTCACGCGTGCCGCCGCCCGTCCACTTCTGCTGCGCCGGCCGGGTGAGGGTTCACCGGAACGGACGAGCAGGGCGGGCGGGCAGGGAGCCGGCCGCGGTACAGGAGAGTCATGAGACACCCCCGAATAGCGGCAGGCGCGTGCTCCCTCCTCCTCGCGGCCGCCTGCGCGTTCGCCGATCCCGCGACGGCACACGTGGCACCCCGCACCGTGGCCGGCGGCTACGTGGCCCTCGGCGACTCCTACTCCTCCGGTGCCGGAGCCGGCGACTACCTGGCCTCCGGCAAGGAGTGCAAGCGCAGCAGCCGGGCCTTCCCCGTGCTGTGGGCCGAGGCCCACGCGCCGGCGTCCTTCACCTTCGCCGCGTGCAACGGCGCCGGCGCCGACGACGTCCTGACCGACCAGCTCGGCCATCTCGGCCCGGGCACCGGACTGGTCACGCTCACCGCCGGCGGCAGCGACTCGGGCTTCGTCTCCGTCATCGCGAGCTGCGCGCTGGGCGGCGCCGAAGGGTGCCTGTCCGCCGTCTCCCGAGCCCGCACCACCATGGACGGCTCTCTCTCCGGCAGCCTCGACCGGCTCTACTCGGCCATCCGGAACCGGGCCCCCGCCGCCCGTGTCGTGGTGCTCGGCTACCCGCACCTGTACCACCTGCGGGGCGCCTGCGCGCTGGGCCTCCCGGACGGCGAACGGGCCACCCTGAACGACGCCGTGGACCACCTCAACGCGGTCATCGCCCAGCGTGCAGGCGCCCACGGGTTCACCTTCGCCGACGTCACCGCCGCCTTCGCCGGGCACGAGATCTGCTCGTCCCGGCCCTGGCTGCGCGGTGTCGACGTACTGGCGATCACCGAGTCGTACCACCCGACGGCACCGGGACAGTCCCTCGGCTACCTGCCGGTGCTCACCCGGGTGTCGGGATGGAAGGCCGGCTGACAGAACTCCTTCTCGATCACGTCCGAGGTCTCCCCGGCCCAGTCCCCGTTGAAGTTGACCGCCAGGGAGTGCCGGCCGTCCGCCGTCGTCGCCGTCTCGGACACCGAGCCGTGGATCCCGCCGGTGTGGCCCCAGACATGGGCACCGCAGGTCAGCCGGGTGTCCATGAGACCGAGGCCGTAGCGCATGCGGGGCGCGACCCCGGTGGCCACCGTGGTCTTCATCTCCTTCAGCTGCTGCGGCGGGAGCAGCTCGCCGCGGAGCAGGGCGCCGTAGAAACGGGACAGGTCGGCGGAGTCGGAGATCATCTCGCCGGAGGAGGAGGCCAGCGACGGGTTGAGTTCCGTGACGTCGTACGCCGGGCCGCCGGGGACCTTGAACGTCGAGTACGCCCTGCTGCCCGGCCGCGGCAGGGTGACCCGGGTGCCGGGCACGGAGGTGGCCCTCAGGTGCAGCGGTGTGATGATCCGCCGGGTGATCTCGGTGCCGTACGGGCGGCCCGTCACCTTCTCGATCACCATGCCGGCGAGCACGTAGTTGGTGTTGGAGTACCGCCAGGAGGTGCCCGGCGCGAAGTCCGGCGCGTGCCGCAGCGCGAGGCCGACCAGGTGCTGCGGGGTGAGGGTGTCGTAGCGGTGCTCGGAGAAGCCGTCCTCGGTGAAGTAGTCGCGGCGGAAGTCGGCGTCGTCGAGGTAGTCGTGGATGCCGCTGGTGTGGTTCAGCAGCTGCCGCAGGGTGACCTTGCGGCCGTCGTGGCCGTGGCCGCGGACCACTCCCGGCAGCCACCGCTCCACCGAGTCGTCCAGGGAGAGCCGACCCTCCGCCTCCAGCTGGAGCAGGACGGTGGCGACGAAGGTCTTGGTGATGCTGGCGACGCGGTAGTGGTCGGCTGCCGAGCGCGGCCTGCCCGTGCGGGTGTCGCCCACGCCGGCCGTGGCGGACCAGGTGCCGTGGCCGTCCCGCGCGGTGGCGGTCGCGCCGGGTACGCCGGCCGTGACGGCCGCTGCGAGGGCCTCGCGGGTCGCGGTGTGCCCTTGGGACGCGGGTCCGGCCGCGAGGGCCGGACCCGCGAGGGCCGCCGAGAGGAGCAGGGCGGTGGTGCCCGCCAGAGCCGTGCGTGCGCGCATGTCTTCCCCAACCTGTGGTGTGCGGTGCGGTCGGGGGGAGGGACCCGGGAGCGTTGTGCGAAGGTTGCCTGGATGTAGGCCGGTTGGGTGACTTTCAGCCCTTCCGCAGCACCAGCTCGGTGTTCCGGTCGGCCGCGGCACCGGCGAGGGTCGTGTTGGCGCCGGGGGCGTTGCAGGACAGCTCGCGGTAGAGCGCGGCGAGGCCGGTCTGGGAGAGGTCGGCGTAGTCGGTGCGGTGCGGGGCCGCGGACTCGATCAGGGTGGTGAACAGGGAGACGGTGCCGTCCTTGTTGTCGACCAGCTCGATGATCCGGGCGAGCTGCGGGTAGTCGACGTGCGAGGCGGTGGAGATCTCCCAGAAGGAGCGCCCGCCCCCGGCCCGGTGCGGGGTGATGACGTTCTTGTGGATGTGCCCGTTCACCCAGGCCAGCACGTTGGCGTGGGCGGACAGCACGGAGATCACCTCGGCGCCGTTGTGCCGCTTCTCCCCCGGGCGGGCCGGGTCGGGCCGGGTGTTGGTCATGGTCTTGCTGGTGTGGTGGCTGAAGACGACCGCGTAGGAGTCCTTGTTGTCCTTCAGCGTCCTGTCGAGCCACTTCAGCTGGGCGGTGCCGAGGGAGCCGTCGTAGTGGCCGCCGGCGTCGGTGGTGTCGAGGCTGATGCCGATGACGTCGTCGGAGATGCGGAAGGCGTAGTACTGGGTGCCCGCGTCCAGGTTCGCCGACGAGTAGCCGTGGCCGACCGGGCCGTGCCCCTGGTGGGCGGGGTCGAGGTGGGCCTTCAGGTAGTCGGCCTGGGTGTACGGGGCGCGCTTCTCGTCCGGCGTGACCGAGCGCATCGAGCGGGCGTGGGCCTTGAGGAAGTCGCGGTAGCCGACGCCCTTGGGGTCCTTGGCGTATCGGATGGCGTCCTGGAGCTTCTTGGCGTCGGCGGCGGAGACGCTCATCAGCTTCTTCCCTCCGATGGCCGCCTCGGCGAGGTAGCGGTCGCCGTGGGAGCCGTAGCAGCCGAGCGGGAGGGCGTCGTGGTTGCCGACGGTGGAGTACCAGGGCAGGCCGAGCCCGGGGCTGCGGACCTCGCGGACGGCGGCGGCCAGGAACTTCTCCAGGTGGGGGAAGCCGAGCGCCTTGTCGTGGTCGCGGGTGGCGGAGCCGGGCTGCCAGTACAGCTTCAGCCCGCTGTTCTGCACGCCCTCGTAGTGCCCGGGGTCCCCGGTGTTCGGGGTGATCCGGCCGCCGCTCATCACCTTCATGAACCACTCCAGTTCGGAGTGGGCGTTGTTGTCGGTGTTGTCGCCGGTCGTCATCACGAAGTGCAGCGGGGCACCGGTGACGGGCGCGCCGCGCAGCGCGTTGACCCGCTCCACGAGGGAGATCGCGCCGGGCACGGTCAGCGCCTCGTGCGGGCGCCAGGCGTGCACGTCGCGGGAGCGCAGGTACTCCAGGCGCAGCGGGTGCTGGACGTCCATCAGGTGCAGGTCGGTGAACTGCACGAACGCGGCGAGGGCGGTACGGCGGCCCGCCCGGCCGGACTTGGGTGCGGCCAGTTCGTCGCGCACGACCCGCTTCCAGCCGGGCCCGTCGCCGAGGCGGCGGTAACCGGAGCTGTTCCGCGGGGCGGCGACGGAGGCGACGGTGGTGCCCTTGGTGTAGGGGGCGAGCGGGGCCGCGGCGGAGGCCTGCCGGGACCGGGCGACCGGTGCCTCGGCGGTGGTGGCGGCCTGGCTGTCGGTGGGGCGCAGGGCGTAGCCGACGCCCGCGGAGAGCGAGACGGCTCCGGCGGCGGCGAGGACGGTACGGCGGTTGACCCCCGGAGCGGAGGCGGTGACAGAGCGTATGCGCGACATGGCGCGATCTCCCCGAGTGCGAACGCGTCGGCAGTGGTCGCGGGCCGTCGCGGACGCGAACGTCCCGCTCACTGTGGATCGTTGGCAGCGGGGATGGCCTGCGCGTGAACGCGGTGGCAACGCGCAGCGCCGATCACCGTACGTGGATCACGGGGTACCGGCCGCGGTCACGGAGTGGATCGCGGCCCGCCCGGAGCCGGTCACTCCTCGTTCATCCGACGGGGTACGGGTCGGTCCGCCAGGCGTCCGTGCGGCGGGCGTTCGCGCCACAGCCGCAGCGCGATGTCGACCAGCCGGATGCGGGTCAGGCCGGGTACGGCGGCAAGGTCGTGCCAGGCGGCGAGGTCGGTGGAACCGCCCACCTCGTAGCGGAGTTCGCCGCCGGTGATCTCGCCCTCGTACAGGATCCGCACCCCGTGGTGGTCGGTGCGGCGCAGCGGGCGTCCGCCGGGGAAGACGTGACGGGAGGAGTCGATGCCGAGGAGACCGGTCACCTCGATGCGGTAGCCGGTCTCCTCCGCGACCTCGCGGCGGACGGTGTCGTACGGGTCCTCGCCGTGCTCCATGCCGCCGCCGGGCAGCACCCACTCGGGCGTGCCGTCGGCCGCCGGCGAGCGGGCGAGCAGGAGCTGTCCGTCACGGACGCACACGGCGTAGGCCGCCACCCTCAAGTTCCGTCGCATGGACGGACGTTAACGCGCCGGATCCGGGTTGGCGGGCGAATATTCCGGTGCCGACCAGCGCAGGGGCAGGGCGGCCGGGGTCCACCGGGCCTCGGTGAGGGTGAAGCGGACGGTACGGGTGCCGTCCGGGCCGAACTCGGTGCGGGCCTCGCCGGTGAGCTGGAGCGTGGTGCCCCTCTCCCAGTCCAGGAAGAGCAGGCCGGCGCGGGGGTCGGCGTGCAGGTTGCCCAGGCTGAGGAACATGGCGTTGCCGGAGTAGTCCGGCCAGGTCAGCTCGTGTGGTGAGGCGACCTGGACGAAGCCGGGGTTGCCGCCGCGGTGGCTGGCGTCGGCGCCGGTGCGGTGCACGGTGGCGAGGAAGAAGGTGTCGGCGGCGGCGATGAAGTCCGTTTCCTCGGTGCCGAGTTGCGTGAGGTGGCGGGGGGTGCCGGGGGTGCGGTCGACCGTCTCGTACGACTCCCTTCGCTGGATGTGTTTCGGGCAGTTGGAGAAGACCTGGTCCGCGTCCACGGTGAAGCCGGTTGCCGTGGGGTGCAGGTGGCCGTTGAGGCGCATGCGGCGGCGGGTTCGGGGGTCCAGGGCGATGGTGCCGACGGGTTGACCGCGCAGCCGTTCGCCCGACAGGTCAGCGGTGTGCACGGATATCCGCCTGGGGCCTGTCGCCCGTACGAAGCCCGGTGCTCCCGCGAGTGCCGATGCCCCTACCCTCCCCGTCTCCGGGTCCGCCGCGGCCACGATCAGCAGGGGCTGTTGCTCCAGGAAGGCGGCCGCGATCGGCTTGATGGTCCGGCCCAGGGAGCGGCCCACGTGGTCGGCGCGGTCACGGACGCCGGCCCGGTCCTGCACGGCCCGCGAACCCGCGTGATACACGTCCATGTCTAGAAGAAGCCGCAGGTCGGGGCGGAGGCGTGGGGCGCGGGGGCGTTCTCGGCGCCGTGCGGGACGGAGATCTCCAGGCGGGTGCCGTCCGGGTCGTGGAAGAAGATGCCGCCGGAGGCCGAGCCCTCCCGGTGGGCGACCACGCCCTCGTGGGCGAACTCCACTGCGGCGGCCCTGAGCGCCGTCTCGTACTCCCGGACCCGGTCGATGGAGTCGGCGGTGAAGGCGAGGTGGTGCAGTCCGGCCCGGCCGCCGTCGTACGACTCCCGCGCCTGCTGCCAGAGCGTGAGGACGGGCTGGTCGCCGCCGTCGCCGAGGAACGCGTAGCGCCGGTCGTCCTCCTTGCCCTCGGCGAGCAGGGTGAAGCCGAGGACGTCCCGGTAGAAGGCGAGCGAGCGGTCGAGGTCGGTGACGTTCAGGCCGGTGTGGCCGGTGCGCAAGGTCATGACTGTCCCCTTCGGCGTGCCCTTTGCCGGGCGTGTCTAACCGTCGTGTTTCACGTTAGAGGGTTAGCTCGTGGCGAGTCAACCGGTCACGTACGCTTGACTGGTTAGCCGAGGAGGAGTGCCCGATGTCCACCGCCCGCGATCCCCGCCCGCTCACCGGTGAGCCGCTCGCGCTCGACCTGCTCAACACCCGGTGGAACCGGGACGGCGTCACCCAGGACCTGCTCGCGGACACCGACGGGCTGGCGGTGTGGCTCGCGGACAACGGGCTGGCCGGGGACCATCCGGCCGACGCGGAGGTGCTGCGTCATCTGCGCACCGCCCGGGAGGCGGTCAAGGCGGCGGTGGACGGGTCGCCGCAGCAGGCGGCGCCGCTCGTGGACGCCGTACTGGAGCACGGCCGGATCCGGGCCCGGCTCACCGCCGGCGGCCCGGCCGAGGAGCCGGAGTTCGCCGACCCCGCCTGGGGCCCGGCCTGGCTCGCCGCCCGCAGCTACCTGGACCTGCTCACCCGGGCCCCGGAGCGGATCCGCACCTGCGCCGGCGGCAGCTGCATCCTGTACTTCTTCGACACGTCCCGGAACGGCACCCGCCGCTGGTGCTCGATGGCCGCATGCGGCAACCGGGCCAAGGCGTCCCGGCATTACGCGCGCTCCAAGGAGAACTGAGCACAATCCGGGCCGAACCGGCCCCGATCCGCTCGGATCCCATCGCGGGTTTTCCCCATACATTCATTTCGATTCGGTCAACGGTCACCAAAATAAGGACCCTTGGGTCAGGCTGAGCGCTCTCGTCCGCTCGTTCCTTGACCTGAGGGATGCCGATGACCCACACGCCCGAGCGTGATCCCATACCCGGCCCGAGACGCCTGGCCCGCATAGCCGTGGCCGTGGGCGTGGTGGCCGCCCTCTCCGCGGCCGGGCCGATACCCCTGGCCCTCGCCGCGGACACCCCGCCCGCCCCGGCCGCCGACCCCGGCGTGAAGTCCGCCCACGACAAGCTCGGTTCGGACGACGCAGCCCTGCTCGCCGAGGCCAAGGCCGACGGCGACAAGAACGTCACGATGATGATCGCGACCTCGCCCGGGAAGACGGAGCAGGTCGCCGGGGCACTGGACGCGGTCGAGGGCGGCCTGGTGGGCCGTACCGACGACAAGCTCGGCTATGTCCGCGCCACCGTCCCGACGGGCCGGGCGGAATCGGCCATCGCCGCCGCCGCGAAGCTCTCCTCCGTCCAGGCGATCGACCTCAAGCAGGAGATCCCGCTCGACGACCCGGCGCCCAGCGGGGCCAAGTCCGCGGCCGGCGGGGGCTCTTACCCCGCGCCGGGCAAGAAGACCCCCGCCGCGAACCCGTACAACCCGTCCTTCGAGACCGGTGCCGTCGACTTCGTCGAGGACCACCCGAAGGCGGACGGCCGCGGCATCACCATCGGCATCCTGGACTCCGGCATCGACCTGGGCCACCCGGCGCTGCAGAAGACCACCACCGGCGAGCGGAAGATCGTCGACTGGGTGACCGCGACCGACCCGGTCGCCGACGGCGACGGCACCTGGCGCCGGATGACCAGCGGTGTCTCCGGCCCGTCCTTCTCGATCACCACCGCCTCGCAGGGCACCGAGAAGTTCACCGCGCCCGAGGGCTCGTACAAGTTCAACTACATGTACGAGTCGGCCACCGCCGGCGGCGACGAGAAGGGCGACCTCAACCGCGACGGCGACACCACCGACGCCTGGGGCGTGCTGTACGACCCGGCCGCCGGCACGGTCCGCGTCGACACGGACGACAACCTGGACTTCACCGACGACACTCCGATGAAGCCGTACAAGGACGGCTACCAGGTCGGGTACTTCGGCACTGACGACCCGGGGACGGACGTCGCCGAGCGCGTCCCGTTCGTGGTCGAGACCCGCAAGGACGTCGTCTACAACTCCTCCGGCGCCAAGGCCGACTACGTCAACATCGGCGTCATCGAGTCCGAGCACGGCACCCACGTCGCCGGCATCACCGCCGCGAACGGCCTGTTCGGCGGCAGGATGAACGGCGCGGCCCCGGGTGCGAAGCTGGTCTCCTCGCGGGCCTGCACCTGGACCGGCGGCTGCACCAACGTCGCCCTCACCGAGGGCATGATCGACCTCGTCACCAAGCGCGGGGTCGACATCGTCAACATGTCGATCGGCGGCCTGCCCGCGCTGAACGACGGCAACAACGCGCGCGCCGAGCTGTACACCCGGCTCATCGACACCTACGGCGTCCAGCTGGTGATCTCCGCCGGCAACTCGGGCCCCGGCGCCAACACCATCGGCGACCCCGGCCTGGCCGACAAGGTGATCTCGGTCGGCGCGGCGATCTCCAAGGAGACGTGGGCCGCCAACTACGGCTCGGCCGTGGAGAAGAAGTACGCGATGATGCCGTTCTCCTCGCGCGGCCCGCGTGAGGACGGCGGCTTCACGCCGACCCTGACCGCCCCCGGCGCCGCGATCAACACCACCCAGACCTGGCTGCCGGGCTCCCCGGTCGCCGAGGCGGGCTACTCGCTGCCGGCCGGCTACTCGATGCTCCAGGGCACCTCGATGGCCTCCCCGCAGGCCGCCGGCGCCTCCGCGCTGCTGCTGAGCGCCGCCAAGCGGAAGGGCATCGACCTCACGCCCGCCAAGCTGCGCACGGCGCTGACCTCGACCGCCGACCACATCAAGGGCGTGCAGGCGTACGAGGAGGGCGCGGGCCTAATCGACATCGTGGACGCGTGGGACGCCATCAAGGACGACGCCACCGCCCACGAGTACACCGTCAAGGCCCCGGTCGACACCGCGATCGACTACGCGCTGAAGACCCCGGGCTTCGGCACCGGCCTGTACGACCGCGAGGGCGGCCTGAAGGCGGGCGAGAAGAAGACGTACGACGTCACGATCACCCGCACCTCCGGCCCGGACAAGGCGGTCCGGCACGAGCTGCACTTCGAGAACAACGCCGGCGGCACCTTCCGGATCGTCGGCGACGACGACGTCAAGCTGCCGCTGAACCAGCCGGTCACCGTCAAGGTGCAGGCGGCCCCGAAGTCCGCCGGCATCAAGAGCGCGATCCTGGAGGTCGACGACCCGCGGACCGAGGGCGTCGACAAGCAGGTCCTGTCCACCGTCGTGGTCGCGGCCCCGGTGAAGTACACCTTCTCCGCCTCCGACTCGGTGCAGCGCAACAGCACGCGGTCGTACTTCCTGAGCGTGCCCGAGGGCGCGACGTCGCTGGAGGTCGCGATCGGCGGGCTGAAGGACAAGAGCCAGACCCGGTTCATCGCCATCCACCCGTACGGCGTCCCGTCCGACAACACCTCGACGCCGTACTGCTACAACAACTACCTGGACGGCAACGGCTGCAAGCCCGACGTGCGTTCCTACGCCGACCCGCAGCCCGGCGTGTGGGAGGTCGAGGTCGAATCCCGGCGTACGTCCCCGCTGCTCGACAACCCGTACCGGCTGGACGTCACCGTCCTCGGCGCGGCTTTCGACCCGGAGACCGTGACCGTCCCCGAGGCCAAGGTGGGCACCCCGGCCACCGCCTCCTGGAAGGTGACCAACAAGTACGCCGCGCTGGACGGCAAGCTGGCCGGCGGCCCGCTCGGCTCCGCCAAGACGACCCGCCCGGCCATCAAGGAGGGCGAGACCCAGACCACCACGGTGGAGGTCCCGGCCGGCGCGACCTCGCTCGACGTCGCCATCGGGGGCGTCTCCGACACGGCGGCCGACCTGGACCTGGCGGTGTACGACGCGTCCGGCAAGGAGGTCGGCAAGTCCGCCGACGGTGACTCGGAGGAGGCGGTGTCCGTGCCGTCCCCGGCCGCCGGCACCTACACCATCGAGGTCGCGGGCTACTCCGTCCCGTCCGGCTCCACCGACTACGACTACCGGGACGTGTTCTTCTCGACCGCGCTCGGTTCCGTCACGGTCGACGGCTCGGCCCCGGTCAAGCTCGGCACGGGCGACTCGGCCACGGTGACCGGCCAGGTCACGGCCGCCGCTCAGGCCCCGGCGGGCCGCGAGTTCTTCGGCCGCGTCCAGCTGGTGAACACCCGCGGCACGGTCGCGGGCACCGGCAGCGTGAAGATCGAGAAGGTCACGTCGTAGCGGCTCGGCGCACACAGGAGGGGCGGGCGTCCTGACGGACCCCCGCCCCTCTTCGGCTTCAGGGGTGGTGACGGAGGAGCAGGGCCCCGGTGGCGGATGGGCGAGCCAGGCCTCGGGAACCGGACAGGGCCTCGGTGATCCAGGCCCGGCCATCGGCTCCGCCTCCCGCCCGCCCCCGTCCAGCTCAAGGCCCGGGAGCGTGACAGGTCGGCGGGCTCGGCGATCGGCTGCGTCCCCGGCCGCTCAGGGGGCGGGGGCGGAGGGGCAGGGGAGGGAGCGGGAGGCCGGTAGGGCGTCGGTGATCCAGGCTCGGTCTGCGGAGACGCGGGAGGTGCCGACGGCCCACAGGGTCGCGTACCGCTCCCCCTGGCCGACGCCCACCAGCACGTGCTGGCCCGTGCGCGGGGCCGGACGCGCGTCCGCGGCGAGCAGGAAGCCGACCTCGGCCGGGCCGTGCGCGGGCTTGTAGGAGCGGATCACGGTCAGCGTGACCCGGCTCCCGGACGAGCCCTTGTCCCGCTCCACCTTCGTCACCGTGCCCTCCACGACCAGCCGCGTACAGGCCAGTTCGCGCTCCGGCTCCGCCGGCCGTCCGCCGGACGCCGCCTCCTGGCTCCCCGCGTCGCCCTTGGCCGACGCCCCGCCCTTGTCGTCCGCGCCGCCGCCGGCCTGCGTCACCAGCCACCCGAACCCCAGGGCCAGGGAGAAGGCCGCGGCACCGGCGAGCGAGCCGAGCGCGATCCGCAGGGCCCGCCGGGGCCCGCTCGGCCGCCCGGGCCGGGGCGGTCCGGCGGGACGGGTACGACCCCGGGGGCGGCGGGCGGGGGGAGCGGCCGAGGGTGTGTCCTGCGGAGTCCGGATCTCCCCGGCGTCACCGGGCACCTGGTCTCCCGTCAGGGCCTGCGCCAGCCGGGCCAGCTGGTCCCGCAGCACGGCCACGTCGGCCTCGGCCGCCCGGTGTTCGGCGAGGAAGGCGGGGTCCCGCCGGGCCTCCTCCGGCAGGGGATCGCCGGTGACCGCGGCCATGAGGGCGTCCATGCCGTCGTACTCCCCGCGCCTCCCGGCGCTGTCGGCGCGCTCGGCACCCCGCGCGCTCTCGTGTCCGGCGGTCATGTCACACCACCTCGTCCTCGTGCAGCCGGTCGCGCAGTGCGCGGACCGCCGTGTGCAGCCTGCTCTTGACCGTGCCCTCCGGGATGCCCAGCTCCTCGGCGATGGCCCGCACCGGCAGGTCCGCGAAGAAGCGCAGCACGACCACCTGCCGCTGGGCGGCGGGCAGCCCGTCCAGGCCCCGGGCGACCGCGAGGGACAACAGGCTGGTCTCCTCGCCGGAGGCGTGCGCGGGCGCGCGCAGTGCGGCCAGCCGCTCCCCCAGCCGCTCCTGGCGCCGCTTGGCCCGGTGCCAGTCCATGGCCAGGTTGGAGGCGACCACCGCCGCCCACGCCGACACGTCCCGCGGTGCCTCGCGACCGCTCGCGGCCCGCTCCAGCAGCCGCAGCCGTACCTGCTGTACCCCGTCCGGCAGGTCCGACTGCGGCACGCCGCCGAGCGCGAGCACCGCCCGCACCCGGCGTTCCTGGGCCGCGTCCAGCGGATCGTCGCCGGCACGGTCCGTACCGACGGCGTACACCCCCTGGCCGCGGCGCGCCTTTCCGCGCAGCACACGCCACCCCCTCACGCGTTTGCCCCTACGACGTGGCAGCGGGCCGAAACGTTCGGCAGGTGCCGGACCGGCGCGGAGGCGTACGTCACACCTTCGTATGGGCCGCGGCCGGACGGGCAGGGTCGGGACAGCACAGCTTCCGGCGCGGGCCTGCGGCCGAGGGAATTTCTGCAGCTCAGCGGGGTGCCCGGCGGACGTATGGAACCGTCGGGCGGCTGATCGTGTCCCATTCCTCGGGCACACGGCACAAAGAATTGGACAGGTGGACCGGGGTCGGCCGCATGATGGAAAAGCCCCGGTCAGGCAAGAGACACGTAGAGGGAGTCGCTGTGAGGGTCGGAATCGTCGGAGCCACCGGTCAGGTCGGCACGGTCATGCGCAGGATCCTCGCGGAGCGGAACTTCCCGGTGACGGAGCTGCGCCTGTTCGCCTCTGCCCGTTCCGCCGGGACCGTCCTGGACGGCGTGACGGTGGAGGACGCGGCGACCGCCGACTACACCGGCCTGGACATCGTGCTCTTCTCCGCGGGCGGCGCGACCTCCAAGGCGCTGGCCGAAAAGGTCGCCTCGCAGGGCGCCGTCGTGATCGACAACTCCTCGGCCTGGCGCAAGGACCCCGAGGTCCCGCTGGTGGTCTCCGAGGTGAACCCGCACGCGATCGCCGACCGCCCCAAGGGCATCATCGCCAACCCGAACTGCACCACGATGGCCGCGATGCCGGCGCTCAAGCCGCTGCACGAGGAGGCCGGCCTGGAGGCGCTGGTCGTCGCCACCTACCAGGCGGTGTCCGGCTCGGGTCTCTCGGGCGTGGCCGAGCTGCACGGCCAGGTGCAGAAGGTGGCCGCCGAGGCGGACAAGCTCACCCACGACGGCGCGGCGGTCGACTTCCCCGAGCCGAACGTCTACAAGCGCCCCATCGCCTTCAACGTGCTGCCCTTCGCCGGCAACCTCGTCGACGACGGTCTGAACGAGACCGACGAGGAGCAGAAGCTGCGCAACGAGTCCCGCAAGATCCTGGAGATCCCGGCCCTGAAGGTCTCCGGCACCTGTGTGCGCGTGCCGGTCTTCTCCGGCCACTCCCTCCAGGTGAACGCCCGCTTCGCCCGCCCGCTCTCCCCGGAGCGCGCCACCGAGCTGCTCGCGAAGGCGCCGGGCGTCGCCCTCTCCGACATCCCGACGCCGCTGCAGGCGGCCGGCCAGGACCCGTCGTACGTGGGCCGCATCCGCCGCGACGAGACGGTGGACAACGGCCTCGCCCTGTTCATCTCCAACGACAACCTCCGCAAGGGCGCCGCCCTGAACGCGGTACAGATCGCGGAACTGGTGGCGGCGGAACTGTCCGGCAAGTAACCCGCACGGCTCACCAGGGGCGGCCCGCCCGGGCCGCCCCTTTCGCATGCCCCGGCGTCACACCCGCCGACGGCCTCCCCGACTCCGCCCTAGCCCCGCCGGACCTCGTACAGGAAGCACCCGTACTCCACCGCCCGCACGTGCACCACCGCCACCTCCGGGTCGGCGAAGGCCTCGGCGAGGGCAGGCGCGAAGGCGTCCGGGCCGGTCACCAGCCGGCCGCCGAGGATGCGGCCGTCGGCCGAGTAGCGGCGCAGGGTGCGGTGGTCGTTGGTGAACGGCAGGGCGTCGCCGGCCGGGCCGGGGCACTCCTCGGCGTGGATGAAGACGGGGCCCTGCTCGTCGTAGGCACCGGGGTCGGCGCCCGTCTCGGCCGCCCAGCGGCGCAGCGGCGCGTACGAGACCAGGGCGATCAGCTCGCCCGGCGTGCTGTGGCGCAGACAGCAGCGCAGCGGGGAGCCGCCCTCCGCGTCCGGCACGGCGGCCATGGGGCGGCCGGCGTCGTCGGCGGTGCGCAGCTCCTCGAGGACCTCGGCCGGGACGGGGCGTGCGGTGTACGTCGTCATGCGCCCAGCGTCCCGCCGCCGCGGCGCGCCCACCGGCGGGATACGGACATCGCGTTCCCCGTCGGTCCCATGGAAGGATGGCGCAACCGACACATAACGAGGAGATGACCGCGTGCCTGGCACAAACCTGACTCGCGAAGAGGCGCAGCAGCGGGCCGAGCTGCTCACCGTTGACTCGTACGAGATCGATCTCGACCTCTCCGGCGCGCAGGAGGGCGGTACCTACCGGTCCGTGACCACGGTGCGCTTCGACGTGGCCCGCGGCGGTGCCGAGTCCTTCATCGACCTGGTGGCCCCGACGGTCCACGAGGTGGTGCTCAACGGCGACCAGCTGGACCCCGCCGAGGTCTTCGACGACTCGCGGATCGCGCTGCCGGGGCTGCTCCAGGGGCCCAACGTCCTGCGGGTCGTCGCCGACTGCGCCTACACCAACACCGGCGAGGGCCTGCACCGCTTCGTCGACCCGGTGGACGAGCAGGCCTACCTGTACACGCAGTTCGAGGTCCCGGACGCCCGCCGCGTCTTCGCTTCCTTCGAGCAGCCGGACCTGAAGGCCACCTTCCAGTTCACCGTGAAGGCGCCCGAGGGCTGGACCGTCATTTCCAACTCGCCGACCCCGGAGCCCAAGGACAACGTCTGGGTCTTCGAGCCGACCCCGCGGATGTCGACGTACATCACCGCGCTGATCGTCGGCCCGTACCACTCCGTGCACAGCGTGTACGAGAAGGACGGCCAGTCGGTGCCGCTCGGCATCTACTGCCGGCCCTCGCTCGCCGAGTTCCTCGACTCGGACGCGATCTTCGAGGTCACGCGGCAGGGCTTCGACTGGTTCCAGGAGAAGTTCGACTACGCGTACCCGTTCGAGAAGTACGACCAGCTGTTCGTACCCGAGTTCAACGCGGGCGCCATGGAGAACGCGGGCGCGGTCACCATCCGCGACCAGTACGTCTTCCGGTCCAAGGTGACCGACGCGGCGTACGAGGTGCGTGCCGAGACCATCCTGCACGAGCTGGCCCACATGTGGTTCGGCGACCTGGTCACCATGGAGTGGTGGAACGACCTGTGGCTGAACGAGTCGTTCGCCACGTACACGTCGATCGCGTGCCAGGCGGCGGCTCCCGGCTCCCGCTGGCCGCACTCGTGGACCACGTTCGCCAACTCGATGAAGACCTGGGCGTACCGGCAGGACCAGCTGCCGTCCACGCACCCGATCATGGCGGACATCCGCGACCTGGACGACGTGCTCGTCAACTTCGACGGCATCACGTACGCCAAGGGCGCGAGCGTGCTGAAGCAGCTCGTCGCGTACGTCGGCGAGGACGAGTTCTTCAAGGGCGTGCAGGCCTACTTCAAGCGGCACGCGTTCGGCAACACGCGCCTGTCCGACCTGCTCGGGGCGCTGGAGGAGACCTCCGGCCGCGACCTGAAGACCTGGTCGAAGAAGTGGCTGGAGACGGCCGGCATCAACATCCTGCGCCCGGAGGTGGACACCGACGCCGAGGGCCTGATCACCTCCTTCGCCGTCCGCCAGGAGGCCCCGGCGCTCCCGGCCGGCGCCAAGGGCGAGCCGACCCTGCGCCCGCACCGCATCGCGATCGGCCTGTACGACCTCTCCGACGCCGGCAAGCTGGTGCGCACCGAGCGGGTCGAGCTGGACGTGGACGGGGAGCTGACCGCCGTACCGCAGCTGGCGGGCAAGCGCCGCCCGGCGGTGATCCTGCTCAACGACGACGACCTGTCGTACGCGAAGGTCCGCCTGGACGAGGAGTCCCTGAAGGCCGTCACCGAGCACCTCGGCGACTTCGAGGCGTCCCTGCCGCGCGCCCTGTGCTGGGCGTCGGCCTGGGACATGACGCGGGACGCCGAGCTGGCCGCCCGCGACTACCTCTCGCTGGTGCTGTCCGGCATCGCCAAGGAGTCCGACATCGGCGTGGTGCAGTCCCTGCACCGCCAGGTCAAGCTGGCCATCGACCTGTACGCCGCGCCGGCCACCCGCGAGTCCCTGCTGACCCGCTGGACCGACGCCACGCTGGCCCACCTGCGCACCGCCGAGCCGGGCAGCGACCACCAGCTGGCCTGGGCACGGGCCTTCGCGGCGACCGCGCGCACCCCGGAGCAGCTGGACCTCCTGGAGGCCCTGCTCGACGGCACCCAGACCGTCGAGGGCCTGGCCGTCGACACCGAGCTGCGCTGGGCGTTCGTCCAGCGGCTCGCGGCCGTCGGCCGGTACGACGAGACGGAGATCGCCGGCGAGTACGAGCGGGACAAGACGGCGGCCGGCGAGCGGCACGCGGCCACCGCCCGCGCCGCCCGCCCGACGCCGGAGGCGAAGGCGGAGGCCTGGTCCTCGGTCATCGAGTCCGACAAGCTGCCCAACGCCGTGCAGGAGGCCGTGATCGGCGGCTTCGTGCAGACCGACCAGCGGGAGCTGCTCGCGCCCTACACGGACCGGTACTTCGAGGTGCTCAAGGGCGTCTGGGAGTCCCGTTCGCACGAGATCGCCCAGCAGATCGCCATCGGCCTGTACCCGTCGATCCAGGTCTCCGAGGAGACCCTGGCCAAGACGGACGCGTGGCTGTCCTCGGCCGAGCCGACCGCGGCCCTGCGCCGCCTCGTCTCGGAGTCCCGGGCGGGCATCGAACGCGCCCTGCGGGCCCAGGCGGCGGACGCGGCGGCCGCCGCGTAGTCACCCACCCGCACGACAGAAGGGGCGCCCGGCCTGGAGGCCGGGCGCCCCTCCGTGTGCGGTTCACGGACTGGGGTGCCGTGTCGCGATCGGCGCTCAGTTGACGACGATCACCACGACGCCGCCGCCGCCGAAGCCGGGGACGAAGCCCGTGCCGAAGAAGTTGTTGCGGAAGCCGTTGCCGAAGCAGTTGCCGCCTCCCCAGCCGCGGTCGAAGCAGCCGTGGTTGGTCGAGACCTGGTTCGGGGTGGCCGCCGAGGCCGTACCCGCCGTGCCGATCGCGGCGCCACCGGCCAGGAGGACGCCGGCCGCGGAGACCGCGAAGAGACGCCTCACGCGTTGTGCTTTCATGGGCCTACCTTCCTTCCACGCCCTCGCGGGGTTTCCGGTACGGGGGCGATGGCCGCGGCCACGCGGGATACGGGCGCGGCGCGGTCGTAGGTGTTGCCGCGGGGGACGAGCAGCGGGCCTGCGCCACATCGGCTGTCGGCCCCGGTGGGCGGGGCACTCGCCGCCGGCGGCGGGCACACCCCTGATCGCGGACCTTCCCCTTCACGCTAGCCGCCCTCCGGTCACTCAGCATCTCGAAGGGCGACGGGCCGCCGGCAGCGGGTCCGGCTCACCGTCCGGTCACCGGGACCGCCTCCTGCGAATCCTTACGATCACTCTTTCCAGCAGAGCTGAACGGTCGCGGCTTCGCGCCGCCGAGTTGTGCGGCCACCGTCGCGCCGAACGCCAGCGCCATGCCCGTCACCTGCACCGGGGTGAGCGCCTGGCCGAGGGCCGCCCAGCCGACGACCGCGGCGGTCAGCGGGGACAGCGGGCCGAGGAAGCCGGCCTGCGTGGCGGTGAGCCGGCCGATGCCGCGGAACCAGAGCCAGTAGGCGACGGCCGTGTTGGCCAGGGCGAGGTAGAGGTAGCCGCCGGCTGCAGGGCCGTCGAGGGCGGGCGGGGCGCCCTCGGCCAGGAAGGCGACCGGCGCGATGAGCAGGCCGCCCGCGGTGAGCTGCCAGCCGGTGAGCGCCAGCGGACCGACCCCCTCCGGGCGGCCCCAGCGCTTGGTCAGTACGGTGCCGGCGGCCATGGCGGCGGTGGAGGCGAGGGCCGCGAGGACGCCGACCGGGTCGAGCGCGCCGGCCCCCTTCAGCACGACCAGGCTGACCCCGAACGCGGCCACCAGCCCGGTGAGCAGCGTCCGCGGCTCCGGCCGCTGCCCGAGCAGCAGCGCGGAGAGCCCGACGACGAACAGCGGTCCGGCCGAGCCGACGACCGCGGCCATCCCGCCGGGCAGCCGGTACGCCGCGACGAACAACAGCGGGAAGAAGGCGCCGATGTTCAGCGCGCCGAGCACCGCGGCCTTGGCCCACCAGGTGCCCCGCGGCAGCACCCGGGTGAGGGCGAGCAGCAGCAGACCGGCGGGCAGGGCCCGCATCAGGGCCGTGAACAGGGGGCGGTCCGGCGGCAGGAACTCGGTGGTGACCGCGTACGTGGTTCCCCAGGAGACGGGTGCGAGGGCGGTGACGGCTATGACGGCGGTGGCGGTCCCGGTGGGTCGGGTGGTGGCCATGGCGGGCCCTTTCCGAGGAGGGTGAGCGGATCACTGGGCGAGTGGGTCGCTACTAAGTAGCTTAGCTCTAAGCTACTTATGGTCAAGCCTCTTTCCGGTGACTTTCTTGCGGGTGAGCGGAACCGGGGTCGATACTCTGCGCATGCAGCCACAGCCAGCGGACGCCGTCGACGCGATCATCGAGCAGTGGGCCCGGGTACGGCCCGACCTGGACACCCGGGCCATGGAGGTCTTCGGCCGGATCTTCCGGCTCTCCCGCGCGATGAGTGACCGGATGGAGAGGGCCTACAAGCCCTACGGCATCTCCCGCGGCGAGTTCGACGTCCTGGCCACCCTGCGGCGCTCCGGCGAGCCCTACACCCTCTCTCCCCGCGAGCTGTCGGCCACCCTCATGCTCACCACCGGCGGGATGACCGGCCGGCTCGACAAGCTGGAGCGCGCCGGGCTGCTGCGCCGCTCCCCCGACCCGCACGACCGGCGCGGCCTGAAGGTGACCCTCACCGAGGAGGGACTGCGGCTGATCGACGAGGCGGTGGGCGCCGGACTGGCGCAGGAGAGCACCGCCCTGTCCGCCCTGGACGCCGAAGAGGCCGGCCACCTGGCCGGCCTGCTGCGGAAGTTGCTGGACGCGACGGCCGAGTAGCCGCCGCAGCCGTCACCCCACGTCACTCGGCGGGGTCGGCGGGAGCGGCGGGGCCGAGGTGACGGGCGAGTGCGGCCTCGATCCGCGCCGGGCCGGCCGGGTCGGCGGCCCAGGCCGCGTAGCCGTCGGGGCGCACCAGCACGGTGGTACGGCGGTCGCTCGCCCACCGGGCCACGGCCAGCCGGTCCGCGCGGCCGGCCCCCGCCTCGTACGGCTCCGGCGTGATCAGCACGAACCGTCCGCCGCGCAGCGCCTCGTACAGCCGGCCACCGCCGGCCAGCTCCACGTCCGGGACACGGGCGCCGGTGAGCGGATGGGCGCCGCGGGGGGCGGGGTAGCGGTAGCCGATGCCGGTGATCTGGCCGGCGACCTTGCGCCGGGCCGGACCGACCGCGTCGAGGAAAGCGGTGAGGGCCGCGCGCGCCGCCAGCGTCCACGGGCGCTTGGCCATGGCGAGGCGGACGATCCCGCCGCTGCTGCGCAGCACCGCCCGGCCGATGGGGTGCCGCTCGTCCTGGTAGGTGTCGAGCAGCGCGGGGTCCGCGTGACCGCCGGCCACCGCGGCCAGCTTCCAGCCCAGGTTCGCGGCGTCCTGCAGCCCGGTGTTCATGCCCTGGCCGCCGGCCGGGGTGTGCACGTGCGCCGCGTCCCCGGCGAGGAAGACCCGCCCGACCCGGTACGCCGGCGCCTGGCGCTCGTCGCTGTGGAAGCGGGACATCCAGCGGGCGTCGTGCATCCCGAAGTCCCGGCCGAGGGCGAGACGGGTGATCTCCTTGATCTCCGCGAGGTCCAGCGGCTCGCTGTCCGCGACGTTGCGGCCCCGGTGCCAGCCGATCACCCGGTAGTAGCCGTCGCCGAAGGGCGCGAGGAAGGCGAACGCGTCGCCGACCGCGTTGACCGTGAGCACGGTCGGCGGCGTCTCGGCGAGCCGCACGTCGGCGAGCACGACGGACCGGATCACCGACCGGCCCGGGAACGGCAGCCCGACCGCCTGCCGCACGGCGCTGCGCATCCCGTCCGCGCCGACGACGTACGCGGCCCGGAGCGACTCCGTACGGCCCTGCGGCCCGCGGACCTCGACCGTCACCCCGTCCGCGTCCTGGGTGAGCCCGGTCAGCTCGGCCTCGTACCGGAACTCGGCCCCCGCCTCGGCCGCCCGCCGCTCCAGCGCCTTCTCCACCTCGTACTGCGGGAGGACGAGGAGGTGGCGGTAGCGGGAGGGGAGCGCGGAGAGGTCGATGGTGAGCCGACCGAAGAGGCGGAGCCGGTCAAGGGGCTGCCCCAGGGACTCCAGGTCGTCGGCGAGGCCCCGGGCGTCGAGCTGTTCGAGGGTGCGTGCGTGCAGGACGAAGGCGCGGGAGAGGTTGCTGACCTTGTGGGGGCGCTTTTCCAGGACGGTGACCGGGATGCCGGCGAGGGCGAGGTCACCGGCGAGGAGGAGGCCGGTGGGACCGGAGCCGACGATGAGGATGCGCGGGGTCATGGTGGCCTCCTGAGGGCGCCTACGGGTGTTGGCCAACAACTGTTGGTCAACGCTTGTTGGCAACGGTAGGTCTCGGCGAGGGGCGGAGTCAACAGGTGTTGGCCAACAACTGTTGACCCGACGCTGCTCCCAGCCCCGACAGGCCAGCACTTGTTGGCCAACGCCGGTTGGCCTACGCTCGTTGGCATGACAGCACGCCGCTCCGACGCCACCCGCACCGCCATCCTCGCCGCCGCCCGCGACCGCTTCGCCGCCGACGGCTACGACCGGGCCACCATCCGGGCCATCGCCAAGGACGCGCAGATCGACCCGTCCATGGTGATGCGGTACTTCGGCAGCAAGGAGGGCCTGTTCGCCGCCGCCGTCGCGCTCGATCTGCGGCTGCCCGACCTGGCGCAGGTGCCCCGCGAAGACGTGGGCCGCACCCTGGTCGGCCACTTCCTCGGCCTGTGGGAGGAGAACGAGGAGCTGACGGCCGTGCTCCGGGTCGGGGCCACCAACGAGGCCGGGGCCGAGCGGATGCAGGGCATCTTCCGGGACCAGCTGCTCCCGGTGGCCCGGCAGGTGTGCCCGGACCCCGAGCAGGTCCCCGCGCGGGCCGCGCTGTGCGCCGCCCAGCTGCTCGGGCTGGCCCTCACCCGCTACGTGCTGCGGCTGCCGCCGGCCCGCGCGCTCACCCGCGAGGAGCTGGTGGCGTGGCTGGGCCCGACGGTGCAGCGCTATCTGACCGCGCCGAACCCCTGAGCCGGGCGCGGAAAAACGCCGGGGGCGCCGGTCTCTTCCCGGGTACGGCGTGCGCGCGTACCGACGGGAGGACCGGCGCCCCCGGCGAACGAACCGGTGGTCCGGGTCAGGCCTTGGCCCGGGCGTCGGACTTGACGTTGATGTTGGACGAGGTGGTGTCCTTCTTGGCCCGCGACTTGTCCAGCAGCATGACCAGACCGGCGATCACCAGGAACAGGACCACCGGGAGAATGACGTACAGGCCCAGCGTCTGGATGACGCTCAGGCCCTTGCCGGGGTCGTCGCCGTCGTCGCGGGTCAGCGCGAGCGCGGGGGACGACATGAGCAGCATCATCAGCGTCGTACCGGCGGCCAGGGCGCCGGCGCGCAGGGCGTTCTTCGTGTCCACGGAAATCAAGTTAGCGAACCGTCCTCGGGGCCGCGCGCCCGGGGTGCCTTACAGGACCGCGGTGCCGCGCCGGACGGCCGCAGCACCTCCAGCAGGGCCCGCAGCCGCGACGAGGCCACCAGCTCTTCCAGCGGCACCGGCCGGCCCTCGGTGTCGGCGACCGGCAGGCGCCAGTTCGGGTACTGGTCCCAGGTGCCCGGCAGGTTCTGCGGGCGGCGGTCGCCGATGCCGTCCGGGAGCCAGACACCGATCAGGCGGGCGGGGGTGCGCAGCAGGAAGCGGTGGACGGCGCGGATCTCCTCCTCCTCGTCGGAGCCGGGCGGTCCGGCCGCCGGACTGTCCAGCAGGCCGAGGCTGCCGAGCAGGGCGAGCCACTCGGCGGCGTCGGCGGTGGCCTCGGCGCGTTCCTCGGCGGCCGAACGGGTGAGCAGGCCGAGCCGGTCGCGCAGCTCGACGTGGTCGCCGGTGAGCCGGGCGGCGGTGGGCGGCAGGTCGTGGGTGGTGGCGGTGGCCAGGCAGTCGGCGCGCCAGCGCTCGGGCGGCAGCGGGCGGCCGTCGCCCTCCCAGTCCCGTTCGAACCAGAGCACGGAGGTGCCGAGCACCCCGCGCCGCTGGAGTGTCTCGCGCACGCCGGGCTCGACGGTGCCCAGGTCCTCGCCGATGACGACGGCCCCGGCGCGAGTGGCCTCCAGGGCGAGGATCGCCAGCATGGCGTCGGCGTCGTAGCGGACGTAGGTGCCGTCGGTGGGCGGGCTGCCCTGGGGCACCCACCAGAGCCGGAACAGGCCCATGACGTGGTCGATGCGCAGGGCGCCGGCGTAGCGGAAGAGGGCGCGCAGGAGGTCGCGGTAGGGGGCGTGGCCGGTGGCGGCGAGCCGGTCGGGGCGCCAGGGCGGCAGGCCCCAGTCCTGGCCGCGGGCGTTGAAGGCGTCCGGTGGCGCGCCGACGGACATGCCGGCGGCGTACACGTCCTGCTGGGCCCAGGCGTCGGCGCCGGCCGGGTGGACGCCGACAGCGAGGTCGTGCACGATCCCGACGGGCATGCCGGCCTCGCGGGCGGCGCGCTGGGCGGCCCGGAGCTGGCCGTCGGTGAGCCAGGCGAGGCGGGCGTGGAACTCCACCCGGTCGGCGAGGTCGGACCTGGCGCGCGCGGTGGCGGCCGAGCGGGGGTCGCGCAGCCCGTCGGGCCAGTGGTGCCAGTCGGAGCCGTGGAGTTCGGCGAGGGCGTTCCAGGTGGCGTGGTCGTCGAGGGTCCGGCCGTGGGCGGCGCGGAAGGCGTCGTAGGCGGCCTGGCGGCCGGGGCCGAGGGGGACGGCGAGGACGAGTTCCAGGGCCTCGCGCTTCAGTTCCCATACCGCGTCGCGGTCGATGAGGGCGCCCTTGTCGAGGACGGCGGCGCGCAGCCGTTCGGCGCGCTGCAGCAGGCCGGCCAGCCGTTCGCGGTCCTCGGCGTAGGCGAACTCGGGGATGTCCTCGATCCGCAGGTGGACCGGGTCGGGGAAGCGGCGGGAGGAGGGGCGGTACGGGGAGGGGTCGGTGGGGGCGCCGGGTACGGCCGCGTGGAGCGGGTTGACCTGGACGAATCCGGCGCCGGCGGTGCGCCCGGCCCAGCCGGCCAGCTCGGCGAGGTCGGCGAGGTCGCCCATGCCCCAGGAGCGGTGGGAGAGCAGGGAGTACAGCTGGACGAGGAGGCCGTAGGAGCGGCCGGGCGGGGCGGGCAGCCGGTCCGGGGCGACGACGAGGCACGCCTCACCGGTGCGTCCGTCGGGGGCGGTGGCGGTCAGCCGGTGGACGCCGAGCGGAAGGTCCGCGGTCCCCTCCCGGTGCCGGCCGTCCTCGGTCTCGACGCGCAGCCGGGTGCCGGCGGGCAGGGCGGTGAGGGCGGCGGGCGGCTCGGCGCCGGTCCACTGCACCAGCGTCGGCGGCAGCAGGCGCTCGCGCAGCTCACGTTCCCGGGCGGCGAGGGCAGTGCGGACGGCGTCCGGCCCGGTCGCGTCGACGCCGAGGGCGGCCAGGGCGGCGGTCACGGCGGCGGCGGGGACCTGGACGGTGCGGTCGGGCGCGGGCCGGTAGGAGGTGGCGACCCCGTGCAGCTCGGCGAGCCGGGCGAGGTCGGCGGAGGGCTGGCCGGGGGGCTCGTCGGGCGCCGCGGCCATCTACAGTCCCGGCGCGAAGGAGTCCGGGACCGGGTCGGACTCGCTGGTCAGCGGGGCGGCCTCGGCGAGCGGGGGTTCGCTGGTCAGCGGCTCGGCGTCGGGCAGCGGCGGCTCACTGGTCAGCGGCGCCTGCGCGCACGCGCTCTCCGCGCTGAACGCGTGCAGCGGTGCCTCGTCGGTGTGGGCGGACAGCTCCGCCACGGGTTTGGACGGGGCGGGGATCATGAGGCGAGCCGGTGCGGCCACGAGGGCCTCCTTGTCGGTGTGCGGGTGCTGCGGCTGGGGAGGGGTTACGGCAGGCCTACCCCGTGAGCCCGGCGCCACGCCCGGAAAATCCGGTGCCAAGGTGATCCGGCACCGGACCGGTGATCGATAGAGGGGGTGTGAGACTGTTCCGCCCCATGGGGGGCCAGCGGGAGACGGACGACGTCGGCGGCGCGGACGCGGCCCTGTTGCGGGCCGTCGCGCAGGGGGACGCGGGGGCGATGGCCGCGCTGTACGACCGGCACGCCGGGTGGCTGCACGCGCGGCTGACCCGGCGGTGTGCCGACCCGGAGCTGGTGCGGGAGGTGCTGCAGGACACGTTCGTCACGGTGTGGCGGTCGGCGGCCGGGCACCGCGGGCAGGAGGCCGGAGGCTGGCTGTGGACGATCGCGGCGCGTCGGCTGGTGGACGCGCGCCGGGTGCAGGAGCGGGTCGTAGGGGTCGCGGGGCCGCTGCCGGAGCCCGGGGCCGCGGGGCGGTACGAGCCCGCGGCGGCGCCGTCCGCCGAGGACCGGGTGCTGGCCGGGCTGGAGTACGGCGATGTCGGCACCGCGCTGGACCGGATCTCCCCCGAGCTGCGGGACGTGCTGCGGGCGACGGTCGTCGACGGGCTGAGCACCCGGGAAGCGGCCCGGCTGCTCGGCATCCCGGAGGGCACGGTCAAGTCCCGGGCCCGCCGGGCCCGCGCCGAGCTGCGGGAGGCACTCGACCTGTTGAACCCGTCCCCGCTGGGAGGTACGGCATGACGCACCGCAACGCGCATCTGTGGCACGCCTCGGAGGACCTGGTCGCCCGCTATGCGGAGGGTGTCCTGCCGGAGCCGGACGCGTGGTCGCTGGAGAAGCATGTGGAGGGTTGCGCGGGCTGCGCGTCCCGGGTGTCGGCCGCGGTGCGCGGCACGGCGGCGGGCGCGGTGCTCGCGCAGGTGCGGGCGACGGTGCTGGAGTCGGCTCCGGCGCCGGTCGCGGCGGTCGGACCGGGGTCCGGGGCGACCGGGTGGCCCGCGCCGTCCCGGCTCGCCCGGCTGCTGTGGGCCGCCGGGCCGGCGGTGCGCGGGGCGTGGCTGCCGGCCGTGCTGGGCGTGGCGGTGGCCGCGCTGGCCCTGTCGTACGGGGCCGGGTTCCCGGGCACGCGGGCGCTGCTGCTGGCGGTCGCGCCGGTGGTGCCCGTCGCCGGGGTCGCCCTGTCCTACGGCCCGCACGCGGACCCGTTGTACGAGGTCACGGCGGCCACGCCGGGCGGCGGGCTGCGGCTGGCGCTCACCCGTACGGTCGCCGTGCTCGCGGTGAGCCTGCCGCTGCTGACCCTCACCGGGCTGCTGCTGCCGGCCTCGGGGGCGCCGGCCGCGGCGGCCTGGCTGCTGCCGGGGCTGGCCCTGGCGCTGGCCTCGCTGGCGCTGGCCTCCTTCGTGGGGTGCCGGGCCGCGGCCGGGGTGACGGGCGGCGGCTGGCTGTGCGCCGTGCTGTCGCCGGTGGCCGTGGCGCCGGGCGGGGCGGCGACCGCGCGGCTGGCCGAGCAGCTCTCCCGCTGCCTGGACGGCACCGCCGCGCAGGGCGTGTGGGCAGCGGCGGCCGTCCTCAGCGCGGCCCTGCTGACGGCCCGCCGCCCGGCGTACGACCGCCCGCTGCGTCCCTGACGACGCCCCGCACCGCGTAGGGCCGCCCGCGTTCGCCGAGCGGCGGTCCGCAGCGGCTTCCTGGAAGCATTCCGATCCCGGGACCACCGACTGCCGTGGCCCCGCGCCCTCTCCTGGAGAGACCGATGAGTTCCCTACGTGTGACCGGCCTGCGGGTCCGGCACCGCAAGACCCTCGCCCTCGACTCGCTCGACCTGGCGCTCGGCACCGGTGTGCACGGGCTGCTCGGGCCCAACGGGGCCGGGAAGACCTCGCTGATCCGGGTGCTGGCCACGGTGGCGCGGCCGGACGCCGGCCGGGTGGAACTGCTCGGCGAGGACACCGCCGGCCACCGCGGCCTGGCCGGGGTGCGGCGCCGGCTGGGCTATCTGCCGCAGGACTTCGGCTACTACCCGGGGTTCACCGTGCGGGAGTTCGTGGCGTACGTGGCCTGGCTGAAGGAGGTGCCGGCCGCGCGGGTGCCGGCGGCCGTGGAGCGGGCGGTGGCCCGGGTCGGCCTCGCGGACCGGATCGACGCCAAGGTGCGGACGCTGTCCGGCGGCATGGTCCGCCGGGTCGGCATCGCGCAGGCCGTCGTCAACGACCCCGCCCTGCTGCTGCTGGACGAGCCGACCGCCGGTCTGGACCCCGAGCAGCGGGTGGAGTTCCGCGAGTTGCTGCGCGAGCTGGGCACCTCGGCGACCGTGGTGGTCTCCACCCACCTGGTGGAGGACGTGGCCGCCGCCTGCACGGAGGTCACGCTGCTGGACGCGGGCCGGATCGCGTACCGGGGCACGCCCGAGGCGCTCGGCCGGCTCGGCGAGGCGGCCGGCGGGCCGGGCGACCACCCGATCGAGCGCGGGTACACGGCGGCGCTGCGCGCGCACCGCGCGCCGGGTGCGCGGGAGGCGGTGTGATGACCCTGCTCACCGAGCCGGAGGCGCCCGTGCGCGCACCGCACCCGCTGCGCGCCGAGGCGGTGCGGGGCTTCGCGCCCTGGGCCGGGGCCGCGGTGCTGCTGACCCTCGGCGTGCCCCTGTGGGCTAAGGCGGACCGCTGGCAGGGCGGCTGGGCGGAGACCGCCGACCAGCTGCACACCGCGCTGCTGATCACCCTTCCGCTGGCCGCGGCGGCGGGCTGCTGGCAGGGCGGCCGGGAGCGGCGGCGCGGCACCGAGGAGCTGTGGGGGACGACCGTACGGCCGCCGCTGACCCGCCTGCTGGTCGCGGCGCTGCCCGTGGTCCTGTGGGTGACCGCCGGCTACCTGGTCACGGCGGCCCTGGCGCTGCTGGCCACCTGGCCCTACGCCCAGGGCGACCGGCCTCATCCGGCGGTGCTGCCGGGGGACACGGTCGCCATGGCCGCGGGCGCGCTGGCCGGGCACGTGGTGGGACGGGTCGTCGCCACGCGGCTGGCGGCGCCGCTGCTGGCGATGGCCGGCTACGTGGGGCTGGGGATCGTGGCGGCCGGCGGCTCGCCCGCCGGCCGGGCCCTGAGTCCCGCCACCGGGGCTCTGGACGGCGCGCTGCCGGTGTGGTGGCAGCCGTGGGCCATGGCGGTGTGGACGGGCGGGCTGGCGCTCGCCGCCGCCCTGGCGTACGCCGCCCGGCGCCGGGTGACCGCCCTGCTGCCGCTGGCCGCCGCGCTGTCCGCGGGCGCGCTGCTGGCGCAGGCCGGGGACGGCCTGTGGCACACCGATCCGCTCGGCCGCCGGCAGGTGTGCGACACCTCCACCACCCCGGCGGTCTGTGTGAACGCCCGGTATGCCGGGATGCTCCCGCAGGTCGGCGAGGCGCTGTCGGGGATCACGGACAAGCTGCACGGCGTGCGCAACCTGCCGGTGCGGTGGGCGGACCACGGGAGCGCCCCGCGCGCCGGCGAGGCCCAGCTGCCGGGCATCACCCCGCTGGGCTGGTCGGCCGTCCGGGGGCGGCTGACGGATCCGCGGCAGTACGCCTGGCAGGCCGTCACCGCGCTCCAGGGCTACGACTGCCCCGAGACGACCCTGACCGCACGGGTGCTGCGGGCGGACGACGCGGTGGAGCACTACCTCGCGCCGAGCCCGGTGCAGAAGGCGATCGACGAGGACGACGCCCGCGGCGACGCGGCCCGCCGCGCCGGCCTGCGCGAGCGGCGCGCCGCCCGGGCCAGGCTGGCCGGCATGGACGAGCGGCAGCGCCGCGACTGGCTGTCGGCGTACTTCGGGGCCCGCGCGGGCTGCGACCCCAAGGAGGTACCGGCACTGTGACGACGACCCACGGCCCCCTGCTCTACGCCCGTTCCCGGGCGCTCCCGCTGACCCTGGCCGTGCTCGCCGGTACGGCCGCGTTCGCGGTGTGGGCGGCCGGCCGGCTGGATGCCTACCTCGACCCGGACCGCCGGGTGCCGATCGTCGCGCTGGCGCCGCTGCTGGCGTCGGCGGTGATCGGGACGAGCCTGTACAGCGCGTCGGACGAGCTGGACCGTACGGCCGTACGCCCCTGGTGGCCGCGCCGCCTGGTGCAGCTGACGGCGCTGACCGCGCTGGCCGCGCTGCTGGTGGCACCGGCCGTCCTCGGTCACGCCGAGACCTTCGGAGCGCCCGCGGTGGTCCGCAACACGCTGGGCTGCACCGGCGTCACCGCGGCGGCGGCCGTGCTCCTGGGCGCCCGCCTGAGCTGGCTCCCCGCGTTCGCGTACGTCACCGCCGTCTACCTGGGCTCCAACGCCGCCCACGGCCGCGCGGCCACGGTGTGGGCGTGGCCGATGCAGCCGGGCGCTCAGCGGGGTGCCTGGGCGGTGGCCCTGGCCGCGTTCGCCGTGGGAGCGGTGCTGTACGCGGCACGCGGCGCCCGCCCGGAGGGCCCGCGGGCCTGAACCCCGGGCGGCGCGGCCGGTCCTGCCGGCTCACCGGCGCACACACATCAGCCCGGACCTAGGCAGAGATGCCGTCGATCCGGGCCAAAGCATCATCCGCGCCGTAGGGCTGCAAGTACGGCAACCAGCGCGGGTCGCGATGCCCCGTGCCGATGATCCGCCAGGCCAGCCCGGACGGCGGAGCCGGTTTGTGCCGCAGCCGCCAGCCCAGCTCCACGAGGTGACGGTCGGCCTTGACGTGGTTGCAGCGGCGGCAGGACGCCACCACGTTGTCCCAGACGTGCTTGCCCCCGCGACTGCGCGGGATGACGTGGTCGACGCTGGTTGCGACGCCACCGCAGTACATGCACCGGCCCCCGTCGCGTGCGAACAGCGCACGGCGGGTCAGAGGAACAGGCCCCCGATAGGGGACCCGGACGAATCGCTTGAGCCGGACCACGCTGGGTGCGGGGAGGGTCACGGTTGCGCTGTGCATATAGGCGCCGGATTCCTCGAGGGAGACGGCCTTGTTCTCCAGCACGAGGACGAGCGCGCGGCGGAGCGGTACGACGCCGAGCGGCTCGTACGACGCGTTGAGGACCAGGACATGCGGCACGGGTGCCTCCTTGGGCGTCGGCGGCGCGTGGCTCGCGCCGGGACGATCTGCAGTCAGTTTCCCCTCATGCCTGGTGGAAGCGCCACCATGTCCCGGTAACGGGCTGGGAGTGTTTTCGACCACACCTGATTCATCCCCCGGATCATGGCCGGTTCAAGCCCGCGTGAGCCGTGTCTCTCCTGCGCGCCTCCTGTGCGGAACGGCACGAGGCACACACAAGGCCCCGTTAGTGTGGTGGTCCTGTCCGTCCGGTGACCTTTTCGTGACCTTGACCGCCCCGCCGGTACGGACCGCGCAGCACCTGGGAGGTACCTGCCGTGTCGTCCCCGTCCCCGTCGCCCTCGGGCTCCACCGCCCCGGCCGTGCCGACGCTCCAGGACGCCCAGGAGAGCGCGACGAACGCGGCGAGCTGGGTCGAGCAGAACTGGTCGACGTGGCTCGCGATGGGGCTGCAGATCCTGTTGATCGTGGTCGTGGCGGTCGCGCTGCGCGCGGTGGTGCGGCGGGCGATCACCAAGCTGATCGACCGGATGGGCCGCACCGCGCAGGCCGCGGACGGCAGTGCGCTGGGCGGACTGCTGGTGAATGCCGAGCGCCGCCGGCAGCGCTCGGCGGCGATCGGCTCGGTGCTGCGCTCGGTGGCGAGCTTCCTGATACTCGGCACGGCCGCGCTGATGGTGCTGGGCACCTTCAAGATCAACCTGGCGCCGCTGTTGGCGTCGGCCGGTGTCGCGGGTGTGGCGATCGGTTTCGGTGCGCGGAACCTGGTCACGGACTTCCTGTCCGGCGTCTTCATGATCCTGGAGGACCAGTACGGCGTCGGGGACGTGATCGACGCGGGCGTGGCCACCGGCGAGGTGATCGAGGTCGGGCTGCGCGTGACCAAGCTGCGCGGCGACAGCGGGGAGATCTGGTACGTCCGCAACGGCGAGGTCAAGCGGATCGGCAACCTCTCGCAGGGCTGGGCGACGGCCGGGGTCGACGTGACCGTGAAGGCGAGCGAGGACCTGGACCGGGTCAAGGCCACGCTGGACGAGGTCGCCGAGAAGATGAGCAAGGAAGAGCCCTGGAACGAGCTGCTGTGGGGCCAGATCGAGGTCCTCGGCCTGGACTCGGTCCTGATCGACTCCATGGTGGTCCGGGTCTCGGCCAGGACCATGCCCGGCAAGTCGGTCACCGTCGAGCGGGAACTGCGCTGGCGGATCAAGCGGGCGTTCGACGCGGCCAGCATCCGCATCGTCGGCGGCGCGACAGCCGTCGAGGACCAGGAAGACACCCCCGACCCCACCGCCACGGTCGCGTCCCCGTCGGCGTACTCCAACGCGGACTCCCCGCAGACGGCGGCGGCCTCTCCGATCACCCCGCAGCGCGCGGCTCCGCCGGCGAAGTAGAAGCAGCGGAACGGTTCGGCACGCGAGCCGCTCCCCCTCCCGGCGCCGTACCCCACCCGCGACACGGCCCCGGTCGTCAGCGAGTCGCGCCCTTCGTGCCGGCCAGCCAGGTCGTGACGCTGCCGTAGTGCGTGCCGTCCGGGCAGCCGCGGGTCGCTCGTGTCGTAGCCACCGTGCGCACGGGCACGTTCCGGAACGTGGTCCACCCGTCGTCCTTGCCGACGTACCGCGCCCCAGCGGAACGTCCCCGAAGCGCAGGACGGCGACGCCGAGGGCCGTACCGAGGGCGCCGCCGGCGCCATCGCCGTCCGGCCGCTTCCACGAACGCACAGCACTCTGAGCAGCGGAAACCACAGCCGTGACGCAGTCGTGATCGTGGTCGGCACCACCAAGGGGGCGTTGTCTATTGACGCCCCCTTCGTCCTGGGCTTACGTTCCTCCCACCCCAATAGGAAAGTTTCCTAACAGTGATCTCCCGGCGGCCGGTGATCAAGACTGGACGTCCTCCCCGGGTCACTGAAAAGCTGGGCGGCTGGAAAGGCAGGTGTCGACCCCCATGGCAGGAACCGCCGGTACGCCGGGCACCCCGCGCGTCCTGCGCGCCATGAACGACCGCGCCGCCCTGGACCTCCTGCTGGAGCACGGGCCGCTGTCGCGCACCCGGATCGGCAAGCTCACCGGCCTGTCCAAGCCCACCGCCTCCCAGCTGCTGGCCCGCCTGGAGGCGGCCGGACTGGTCCGGCTCACCGGCACCAGCGAGGGCCGGCCGGGCCCCAACGCCCAGCTGTACGCGGTCGATCCGGCCGCCGCGTACGCCGCCGGACTCGACGTCACCCCGCACCGCATCCGCGCCGCGGTCGCCGACATCACCGGCCGCACGGTCGGCGAGTACGAGCTGCCCACCCCCGGACGGCGCCCGGCGCGGTCCGTGGTCCAGCAGGTCACCGACGCCCTCGACGGCGCCGTCAAGGCCGCCGGGCTCGCCCGGTCCGACGTGCACCGGCTGGTCATCGGCACGCCCGGCGCCTTCGACCCCAACACCGGGCGGCTGCGCTACGCCTCCCACCTGCCCGGCTGGCACTCCCCCGCGCTGCTCGACGACCTCGCGGCGGCGCTGCCGATGCCGGTCGAGTACGAGAACGACGTCAACCTCGTCGCCATCGCCGAACAGCGGCTCGGCGCGGCCCGCGGCCACGCGGACTTCGTGCTGCTGTGGAACGAGGAGGGCCTGGGCGCCGCCCTGGTCCTCGGCGGCCGGCTGCACCGCGGCTGGACCGGCGGCGCCGGCGAGGTCGGCTTCCTGCCGGTGCCGGGCACCCCCCTGGTACGGCAGGTCACCAAGGCCAACAGCGGCGGCTACCAGGAGCTGGCCGGCTCCCAGGCCGTACCGAGGCTGGCCCGGGAACTCGGTATCACCGACGTGCCGCCGGGGCCGCATGCCGAGGCCGCCACCGCACTCGTCGCCCGCGCCGCCGACCACGCGAGCGGCCCCCACCGGAAGCTGCTCCAGACCTACGCCACCCGGCTGGCCACCGGTCTGGCCTCGCTCGTCTCCGTGCTCGATCCCGAACTCGTCGTCCTGAGCGGCTCCGCCCTGACGGCCGGCGGCGAGGTGCTGCGCGGCCTCGTCCAGGCCGAGCTGGAGGAGCTGGCCGCCGCCCGGCCCCGGCTGGTCGTCGGCGACGTCCGTGAACACCCCGTGCTGCGCGGTGCGCTGGAGTCCGCGCTCGCCGCCACCCGCGACGAGGTCTTCGACACCTCGCGCTGAGCGTCCCCTCTTTTCCCATACCCGTCCCTGGGAGACCTCGCCATGCCCACAGCCATACCCGAAGTCGCCCGAAAAGCGGCTTTTGCCGTGACCGTCTCCGCCGTGCTCCTCACCGCCGCGTGTACCGGCCAGACCGGCTCGGGCGCCACCGACGACCCGTCGAAGGACACGACGATCAACTTCTGGCACGCCTGGAGCGCGCCGAACGAGGTGAAGGCCGTCAAGTCGCTGGTCGCCGGCTTCGAGAACGCCCACCCCAACATCCACGTGAACATCGTCGGCAACATGACCGACGACAAGATCAACCAGGCGCTGCGCGCCGGCGGCGACAAGGCCCCGGACGTGATCTCGTCGTTCACCACCAACAACGTGGGCAAGTTCTGCTCCTCGGGCGCCCTGGTGGATCTGAACCCGTTCTTCGAGAAGTCCGGGATCGACCCGGAGAAGACGTTCCCGAAGCCGATGAACGAGTACACCCGGTTCGACGGCGACCGCTGCACGGCACCTCTGCTCGGGGACGCGTACGGGCTCTACTACAACAAGACGGCGTTCGAGAAGGCGGGTATCGCCCGTCCGCCGAAGACCTGGTCCGAATTCGCGGCGGATGCCGAGAAGCTGACCATCCGCCAGGGCGACGGCTTCAAGCAGCTCGGGTTCATGCCGAACTACCACGGCTGGGAGTCCACCACCGAGCACTACCTCGGCCAGTTCTCGCCGACGTACTTCGACAAGAACGGCAAGTCGAACCTCGCCCGGGACCCCGCCTTCGAGAAGGGCTTCACCCTCCAGAAGAAGCTCGTCGACGAACTCGGCGGATTCCGGCGGCTGGAGAGGTTCCGGGCCACCCTCGGCGACGAGTGGGGCCCCAGGCACCCCTTCCACACCGGGCAGGTCGCCATGCAGCTCGACGGCGAGTGGCGGCTCGGCATGGTCGAGGAGGCCGGGCCGGACTTCGAGGTCGGGGTGGCCCCGCTGCCCGTCCCGGACGACCAGGCCGGCCAGTACGGCAAGGGCTACATCACCGGCACCGTCACGGGCATCGCCGCCACCAGCCACAAGCAGAACGCGGCCTGGGAACTGGTGAAGTACATGACCACGAACACGGACGCGGTGGTCGGCTTCGCCAACGACATCCACAACGTGCCCTCCACGCTCGCCGCGCTGAAGTCCCCGAAGCTGACGTACGACCCGCGGTTCAAGACCTTCCTGGACATCGCGGCGAACCCGCACTCCACCACGACACCCGCCTCCGTCAACGGCGGCGTGTACCTGGTGACGATCCAGCAGCTCGGCTACGACTACGAGAGCGGCAAGGTGACCGATCTGAAGGCCGGGCTGAGGAAGACGGCCGCGCAGATCGACACGGACATCGCACAGGCCCAGTGATGAGCGCCGTCACCCTCGCGTCGAAACGCCGGCGCTCGGCCCTGCGCACGCTCGCCTTCATGTCGCCGTGGCTCATCGGTTTCGCGGTCTTCTTCGCCTATCCGCTGCTCTCCACGGTCTATTTCTCCTTCATGCACTACGACGGGTTCCGGCCGCCGCAGTGGACCGGCGGGAAGAACTGGGCGTACGTCTTCGAGCACTACCCGCTGTTCTGGCCCGCCCTGCGCAACACGCTGTGGCTGGTCGTGGTGATGGTGAGCCTCCGGGTGGTCTTCGGGCTCGGCGTCGGCCTGCTCATCACGAAGATCAAGACGGGGACGGGCGTCTTCCGCACCCTGTTCTACCTGCCGTACCTGGCCCCGCCGGTCGCGGCGACCATGGCCTTCGCCTTCCTGCTCAACCCCGGCACCGGCCCGGTGAACTCGCTCCTGGAGAAGGCCGGACTGCCGGCGCCCGGCTGGTTCAACGACCCCGCCTGGTCCAAACCCGCACTGACCCTGCTGGCCCTGTGGGGCGTCGGCGACCTGATGGTCGTCTTCATGGCCGCGCTGCTCGACGTACCGACCGAGCAGTACGAGGCGGCGGAGCTGGACGGCGCCTCGGCGTGGCAGCGGTTCCGGTACGTGACCCTGCCGAACATCTCCCCGATCGTGATGTTCGCCGTCGTCACCGGCGTGATCCAGACCATGCAGTACTACACCCAGCCACTGATCGCCGGGAAGGTCGCCTCCGGCGTGATCCAGGGCGCCGGCACCCAGTTCGAGCCCGGCTACCCCGACAAGTCCACGCTCACCCTCCCCCAGCTCGTCTACAACCTCGGCTTCCAGCGCTTCGACTACGGCTCGGCGTGCGTGGTCGCGCTGGTGCTGTTCGCCCTGTCGATGGCGTTCACCGCGCTGCTGATGCGGCGCCGGGGCGGCCTGATCCAGGCAGGTGACTGACCATGACCCAGGTACTGGACCACCCCGTGAAGCTCGCGCCGCCGGTCCCGGGGGCCGACCGCGCCGCCCGCCGCAGGGCGGTGCTGGAGTGGATCGCCGTCCACGCGCTCGGCGTCGCCGCCGCGCTGTTCTTCACCCTGCCCTTCGTGTTCGTGTTCCTGACCTCGCTGATGAGCGACAGCCAGGCCCTCAGCCGGGACCTGATCCCGCACACCTGGGAGTGGGGCAACTACCGGAAGGTCTTCGACACGCCCGGCTTCCTCACCTGGTGGAGGAACACGCTGGCCTACGCCGGGCTCGGCACCCTGCTGACCGTGGTGTCCTCGGTCCCCGTGGCGTACGCGCTCGCCAAGTTCCGCTTCCGGGGCCGCAACCTGTCGCTCATGCTGGTGATCTCGATGATGATGCTGCCCCCGCAGGTGGTCGTCATCCCGATGTACCTCTTCTGGGCGAAACAGCTGGACCTGTCCGGCACGCTGTGGCCGCTGATCGTCCCGATGGCGTTCGGGGACGCGTTCTCCATCTTCCTGCTGCGCCAGTTCCTGATGACGATCCCGAACGAGTACCTGGACGCGGCGAAGGTCGACGGCTGCGGTGACCTGCGGATCCTGCTGCGGGTCGTGCTGCCGATGGCCAGGCCGGGCATCGCCGCCGTGGCCCTCTTCCAGTTCTTCTACGCCTGGAACGACTACTTCGGCCCGCAGATCTACGCGTCCGAGAACCCCGGCGCCTGGACCCTGTCCTACGGCCTGGAGTCCTTCAAGGGCGCCCACCACACCGACTGGAACCTCACCATGGCCGCGACCGTGCTGGTCATGGCCCCCGTGGTCCTCGTGTTCTTCTTCGCCCAGAAGGCGTTCGTCGAGGGCGTCACCCTCACCGGAGTAAAGGGTTGATCTGACTGTGAAACTCACCGTGGTCGGCGGCGGCTCGACCTACACGCCCGAACTCGTCGACGGTTTCGCCCGCCTGCGCGACACCCTGCCCGTCGAGGAACTCGTCCTGGTCGACCCCGCGGCGGACCGCCTGGAGCCGGTCGGCGGCCTGGCCCGGCGGATCTTCGCCAGGCAGGGCCACCCCGGCCGGATCGTCACCACCTCCGACCTGGACGCGGGGGTCGACGGCGCCGACGCCGTCCTGCTCCAGCTGCGCGTCGGCGGCCAGGCGGCCCGGGAACAGGACGAGACGTGGCCGCTGGAGTGCGGCTGCATCGGCCAGGAGACCACCGGCGCGGGCGGCCTGGCGAAGGCCCTGCGCACGGTGCCGGTGGTCCTGGACATCGCCGAACGGGTCCGCCGTACCAACCCGCGCGCGTGGATCATCGACTTCACCAACCCGGTCGGCATCGTCACCCGCGCCCTCCTCCAGGCCGGGCACCGGGCGGTCGGCCTGTGCAACGTGGCGATCGGCTTCCAGCGGAAGTTCGCCGCCCTGCTGGGCACGGCCCCGGCGAATGTGCACCTGGGCCATGTGGGCCTGAACCATCTCACCTGGGAAACAGGTGTGCGCCTGGGCGGTCCGGAAGGCGAGGACGTCCTGCCGAAGCTCCTGACGGAACACGGCGAGGCGATCGCCGACGACGTCCGTCTTCCCCGCCCCCTGCTGGACCGCCTCGGTGTGGTCCCGTCCTACTACCTGCGCTACTACTACGCGCACGACGAGGTCGTACGGGAGCTGCGCACCAAGCCCTCCCGCGCGTCCCAGGTGGCCGCCATGGAGCGGGAGCTGCTGGAGATGTACGGCGACCCGGCCCTGGACGAGAAGCCGGCCCTGCTCGCCAAGCGCGGCGGCGCCTTCTACTCGGAGGCGGCCGTGGACCTGGCGGCGGCCCTGCTGGGCGGCGGCGGCAGCCCCTACCAGGTGGTGAACACGCTCAACAGGGGCACACTGCCGTTCCTGCCCGACGACGCGGTGATCGAGGTGCAGGCGGCGGTCGGCCCGGCCGGCCCGGTACCCCTGCCGGTCCGGGCCATGGACCCGCTGTTCGCGGGCCTGGTCGCGAACGTGACGGGGTACGAGGAGCTGGCCCTGGAGGCGGCCCTGCGCGGCGGCCGGGACCGCGTCTTCCGTGCCCTGCTCGCCCACCCGCTGATCGGCCAGCACGCGTACGCCGACGCCCTCACCGACCAGCTGGTCGCACACAACCGGGAGCACCTCGCGTGGGCCTGACCGCACCCGACCCCCTGACGGTCCTCGCCATCGACGCGGGCAACAGCAAGACCGACGTGGCCGTGGTCACCGCCGCCGGCGAGGTGCTGGCCACGGCCCGCGGCGGCGGCTTCCGGCCGCCCGCGGTGGGCGTGGCCGCGGCGCTGGACGCGCTGGCGGAACCGGTGTCACGGGCGTTCGCGGACGCCGGGGTCACCGGGGTGACCCATGTCTCGGCCTGCCTGGCCAACGCCGATCTGCCGGTGGAGGAGGAACAGCTGGCGGACGCGCTGCACGCGCGCGCGTGGGGCGCGTCGGTGGAGGTCCGCAACGACACCTTCGCGATCCTGCGCGCGGGCGTCGCCGAGCCGCGCGGGGTGGCGGTGGTGTGCGGCGCGGGCATCAACTGCGTGGGCATGCGCCCCGACGGCCGTACCGCCCGCTTCCCGGCCATCGGCCGGATCTCCGGGGACTGGGGCGGTGGCTGGGGCCTGGCGGAGGAGGCCCTGTGGCACGCGGCCCGCGCGGAGGACGGCCGCGGCCGGCCGACCCTGCTGGCCCGCACCCTCCCCGCGCACTTCGGTCTGCCGAGCATGTACGCCCTCATCGAGGCCCTGCACCTGGAGCACGTCGCCCCGCGCCGCCGGCACGAGCTGACCCCGGTGCTGTTCGCCACGGCGGCGGACGGCGACCCGGTGGCCCGCGCGATCGTCACCCGGCTCGCGGAGGAGGTCACGGTGCTGGCCACGGTCGCCCTGACCCGCCTGGACCTGCTGGACGAGCAGACCCCGGTCCTGCTCGGCGGCAGCGTCCTCACCGCCGGCCACCCCCAGCTGAACGACACCGTCCGCGAGCTGCTGTCCTCGCGCGCCCCGAAGGCCGACGTCCGCGTGGTCAGGGCGAGCCCGGTGCTGGGCGCGGCCCTGCTGGGCCTGGACCGGCTGGCGGCGGGGGCGCAGGCGCAGGAGCGGGTGCGGGGCCACTGGGAGGCGGGCTGATCCGGAGTCGTCGCGGGGGCGGAGCGGGGCAACAATGTGACCAGAGGGGCGGAGCCGATCTCGGGAGGCGTCATGAGCACATCAGCCGAGCCAAGAGTGTCCGGTCTCGAGGTCCGGTCCATCGACTACGTCCCGCTGGACGAGCGGCACGGCAAGCTCTGGCATCTGGGCCCGCTGTGGTTCATGTCCAACGCGCAGATCGCCACCCTGGCGGTCGGGCTGGTCAGCATCACCCAGGGCGGCAACCTCGTCTGGTCGCTGCTGGCCATCGTCTCCGGTGCCGTGCTCGGCACCTTCTTCATGGCCTTCCACTCGGCCCAGGGCCCTCAGCTCGGGCTGCCGCAGATGATCCAGTCACGGCCCCAGTTCGGCTACGTCGGCGCGCTGTTGGTGTGGCTGTTCGCCTACGTGCAGTACGCCGGGTTCAACGTCTTCAACAGCATCCTCGCCGCCGACTCCCTGCACACCACGCTGCACGGCGGCGTCAAGCTGTGGGTCGTCGTGGTGACCGTGGTCGCGCTCGTCATCGCGCTGGTGGGCTACGACATCATCCACAAGGCCGAGCGGATCCTGACGTACATCTTCCTGGTGATCTTCGGGGTCTTCACCGTGGGCGTCCTGGTCACCCTGCACTACCCGGCGGGCTCCTTCGACCTCGGCGGCTTCCGGTGGACGCCGTTCCTCGCGCAGTTCGGCGTGGTCGCGGGCTACCAGATCAGCTGGGCCATCTACGTCTCCGACTACTCCCGTTACCTTCCTCCGGACGTGACCGTCCGCAAGACCTTCTACTGGACCTACTTCGGCTCCGCGCTGGGCGGCATCTGGCTGATGGTGCTCGGGGCGCTGCTGGCGGCCTGGGCGGGTCCGAAGACCTTCCAGACGATCCCGGCGATCAACTCCGCGGGCGACAAGGTGTTCACCGGGTTCGGTGCCGTCGTGCTGCTGTTCTCGGCCCTCGGCCTGGTCTCGGTGACCGCGCTGAACATGTACGGCGGGTCTCTCACCCTCATCAGCGCCATCGACTCGTTCAAACGGGTCCGGCCGACGCTCGCCGTACGGCTGGTCACCCTCGGTCTCACCGCGGTGCTCTCCCTGGTCGGCGCGCTGGCCGCGACGTCGAACTTCCTGGAGAACTTCGAGAACTTCCTGCTCCTGGTGCTCTACCTGTTCATCCCGTGGACCGCGGTGAACCTCATGGACTACTACGTGGTGCGCCGCGGGCACTACGCCATCGCCGAGATCTTCAACCCGCACGGCATCTACGGCCGCTGGGGCTGGCACGGCATCGTCGCCTACCTCGTCGGCTTCGCCGCCATGGTCCCGTTCTTCTCCGTCGGCACCCTGTTCCTCGGCCCCGCCGCGAGGGCGCTGGGCGGCGCCGACATCTCCCTCTTCATCGGCCTGCCGGTCTCCGCCCTCCTGTACTGGTGGCTGACCCGCTCGATCGACGTCGAGGCGGAGACCCGGCTGGCGACCGCGGAGGCGGCAGCCCTGGAACAGGCGGCCCACGAGCACCGCGAGCCGTGAGGCCCGCCGTTCGGGGAACCGATCCGCCGTCACCGGCGTGTAACTGAACAGGGGGTGGTGCGTCCTCAGGCGCGCGCCCTCCGGCACACTGCGATCCGATCAAGATCGAGTGAAGGCCGGTGCGCAATGTCAGTGCGGGCGGTGATACTGGGCGGCGAACGGATGACCATGGGGGAGGTCGAGTGACACACCCGCCGAAGAGCAGCGCGGCGCCACCGCCGGCCGGGTCCGCCGCTGTGTCCGGCATCCCCGGCATCCCCGCCCAGCCCGGGCCGCCCGGGCTCCCGGCGGCCACCGGTGCGGGAGTGCCGCCCGCGCGCCGGACCGCCTTCGCCGAGGGGGTCGAGCGGCTGCGGACCGCCGCGACGACCGAGCCGGGGCGGCTGCGGATCATCGGTGCCGTCCTGGCGGTGCTGGTCGTCGCGTTCGGCGCGGTCACCGCCTGGCAGACCAGCGAGCGCTCGGCCGCCGCCGACGACGTGCTGCACCGCAGCCAGCCGCTCAGTTCCGGCGCGGCCGGCATCTACCGGTCGCTGGCCGACGCCAACACCGCCGCGTCCAGCGGGTTCCTGGCCGGCGGCCAGGAGAACCCGGCGTCCAGGGAGCGGTACGAGAAGGACATCCGCACCGCCGCCGGCGGCCTCGTCAACGCCGCCGCCAACGCCGAGCCCGGCTCGGCCTCCGAGGCGACCATAGCCGAGCTGAACCGGCTGCTGCCCGAGTACAAGGGCCTGATCGAGCGGGCCCGGACGTACAACCGGCAGGGCTATCCGGTCGGCGGTGCCTATCTGCGGTACGCCAACGAGAAGCTGCAGAAGGAGATGCTCCCGGCGGCGGAGGAGCTCTACACCACGGAGAACCGGCGGCTGGATGCCGACTACGCGGACGCGACGCCGTACCCGTGGGCGGCGATCGCGCTCGGGCTGCTCGCCCTGGCCGCGCTCGGCTGGGCCCAGCACCGCATGTACCGGCGCACCAACCGGGTCCTCAACCACGGCCTGGTCGCCGCCAGCGCCGCGACCGCCGTCGCCCTGCTGTGGCTGGTCGTCGGCCACGCGGTCGCCCGGTCGGGCCTCGACGGCTCGTACGAGCACGGGATCCGCTCGCTGAACGTGCTGCACGACGCCCGGATCGCCTCCCTGAAGGCGCGCGGGAACGAGAACCTGAGCCTCGTGTCGCGCGGCGCGGAGACCATCACGGTCGACGGCAGGCCGTACGACGCCTACTACTACGACTTCGACAAGGACATCGCCGTGCTCGGCAAGGGCCTGTCCGAGGCGGCGCGACTCGCCGACGACCAGGGGGGCACCGCACCGGTCAAGGCGGCCGAGGGCAACATGGCGGTGTGGAAGCAGCGGCACGCCGCCGCCCGGGCCGAGGACGAGAACGGCAACTACCAGCAGGCGCTGGACAAGGTGATCGGCGCGAAGGGCGCGACGGCCGAGTGCTTCGACAGCGTCGACCGCAGTCTCGCCCGGGCCATCGACCATGAGCAGGGCGAGTTCCAGCAGGCCGCCGGAGACGGGCGGGACGCCATGACCGGGCTGCCGGTGGGCGCCGCCGTCCTCGCGGTGCTGGCCGCGGCCGGCGCCGTCGCCGGCATCGGCCGCAGACTTTCGGAGTACCGGTGACAAGGGGCAGGGCGATGTACGTGAGCCGTGCACGGGCCTCCCTGCGAGGCTGGGGCGGGGTCGCCGCCATGGCGGTGCTGTGCGCGCTGGCGATGGCGTTCGTCCTGCTGCTGCCGAGCACCCAGCGGGCGCCGGAGGAACCGGACCGGGCCGGGCAGAGGTCCGCCACCGGCATCCAGGCCCGCGCCGACGGCTGCGTGGACTCCGAGGCGCACCGGCAGACGCTCGCCCCGTCCGGCGCGGACGGCCCGACGATCGACGCCATCAAGGCCCGTACGGGCGCCAAGCGCAAGCTGATCGTCGGCGTCGACCAGAACAGCTACCGCTGGGGCTACCGCAACCCGAACACCGACGGCGCCCGGCTGGAGGGCTTCGACATCGACCTCGTCCACCGCATCGCCGCCGACCTCCTCGGCGACCCGGACGCGGTGCAGTTCAAGGCGATACCGACCAGCCAGCGCATCCCGGCGATCGAGGACGGGCGGGTCGACATGGTCGTGCGCACCATGACGATCACCTGCGACCGGCTCCGCCAGGTCGCCTTCTCCGCGCCCTACTTCAAGACCGGCCAGCAGGTCCTCGCGCCCAAGTCGTCCCCGATCACCGGCTACGACGGCTCGCTGGCGCACAAGAAGGTGTGCACGGCGGCCGGTTCGACCGCGTACGCCAAGCTGGCCGCCGACAAGAAGGACGGCCGGCTGCCCGCCACCACCGACATCTCCACCACCGTCCCGAACCAGCTCGACTGCCTGGTCCGGCTGCAACTCGGCGAGGTGGACGCGGTGGTGACCGACGGCGCGCTCGCCGCGAGCCAGGCCGCCCAGGACCCGACCGTCGAACTCAAGGGCAAGGCGTTCACGACCGAGTACTACGGAGTGGCGATGAAGAAGGACACGGACGATCTGGTACGCCGGGTCAACCGTGTTCTGGTGGACTACCGCGCGCAGGGCTGGCAGACGTCGTACGACGACTGGCTGTCGGCGACACTGGGCAAGGACGCGTCCGCGTCGAAGCCGCCCGCGCCGCAGTACCTGCGCGGCAGTTGAGCCGTACCCGACCGGTACATACAGCAAGCGAGAGGTGATCGATGGGCGTCACGGACCCCGCCGGGCCGGTGATGGACCGGGACGAGGTGGACCGTGCGCTGGCGCGGCTCGGCCAGGAGCACGAGGCGATCGAGACCTCGCTGCTGGCCCTGCAGGACCACGCGGGCCGCAGACTCCTCGAGGGCGCGGAACTGACCGGTGTCACCAAGGAGCGCTGGCAGGCCACGGAGGCGCAGATCACCCTGCTGTGGGCGTACTTCGACGCCTACACGGCCGCGCTGCGCGGCGCCCGGGAGATCCGCTCCCGGCGCCGCTGGTCCAGCCGGGAGGACCTGGCGGAGCTGACCGAGCTGCTGCGCGGCGCGTGCGTGACCGTCCCCGGCGGCGGGAACGGCAGGCTGAGCGAGACGTTCTCGCTGTCCACGCTGGTGGACCGGATGAACGAGCTGTACGCGACGAGCCTGGACATGATCGTCGCCGCCGACGCGGTCTGGTCGGCGCTGCCCGCGCGGATCGATTTACTCGCCGCGGAACTCCAGCGCACCCGGGGCCTGGCGCACTCGGTCGGGGTGCGCCCCGGCGAGCACCCGGCCGGCGACGACCTGGAGCGGATCACCCGGACACTGACCCAGCTGCGCGCGGACGTCGTCTCCGACCCGCTCGCCTTCTGGGTGCCCGCCGAGGGCAGTTCGGCGCCCGGCGGCGGACGTCCGGACACGACGGTGTACGACCGTGAGGCGCGCGCCCTGGAGGACGTACGGCGGGAGATCGACGCCGTGCTGACGGTGCGCCAGGACGCGGAGGCGCGGCTGATCCGGCTGCGGGACGTGCTCTCGCGCGCGGACCGCACGCTCGCCGAGGCCCGTACCGCGCGCGGCGAGGTGCTCGCGAAGATCGCCGCGACGGAGGTGCCGGTGGTGAGCGGGCCGCCGACCGCGTTGCAGGAGCAGCTGGCGACCGCGGCCGAGTACCGCAGGCAGGCCCAGTGGCACCGGCTCTCGCCGCTGCTGGAGTCGCTGGAGGAGAAGGCGGAGGACGAGCTGCTGCGCGCCCGCGAGTCGTTGACCGCGGTCACCGCGCCGCTCGCGGTCCGCGCCGAGCTGCGCGGCCGGCTGGACGCCTACAAGGCGAAGGTGGCCCGGCACGGGCTGGCGGAGGACCCGCTGCTGGTGGAGCGGTACGACGCGGCCCGCCGCATGCTGTGGAGCGCGCCCTGCGACCTGCGCGTGGCCGAACAGGCCGTGCTGCGCTACCAGCAGGCGGCGGCCGAACTGCTCGGCGGCGCGAGCGCGCCGGAGGACACCCAGGGGGAGCACAGGGGGGACGGGTCATGAGTCAGCCGGGGCAGAGCTGCCAGCGGCCGGGCTGCGAAGGGTCGTACGAGGACGTCGGCGGCGGCGAGCTGTACTGCGACACGTGCGGTCTCGCGCCCGTGGTGTCGGCTGGGGGTCCCCCCTCTGGGGGAGGCATGGTGGGCTCGGCGCCCACCGGTGTCACCAGGGCGGCGTCCGACAGCGGCAGTTCGCGCAGCTCCCGGACGTCCTCGCAGTCGTCGAGGTCGCGCCGCTCGGTCTCCGGGCGGCTGTCCCGGTCGCTGTCGGGGAAGTCCACCGGCCGTTCGGTGTCGGTGCGCAGCTCCGGCTCCTCCTCCGGCGCCTCCACGCGCGGGCGGCTGGGCGCCGGGCTGGTCTCCGTGCCGCAGGTGCCGCGGCCCGACCCGCGCGCGATGGTGCTGGACAACCCGGAGGTGCCCGAGCGGAAGCGGTTCTGCTCGCGGTCGGACTGCGGGGCGCCGGTCGGCCGGGCCCGGGGCGACCGGCCGGGCCGCACGGAGGGTTTCTGCACCAAGTGCGGGCACCCGTACTCCTTCGTGCCCAAGCTGAAGGCCGGGGACATCGTGCACGGCCAGTACGAGGTGGCGGGCTGCCTCGCGCACGGCGGGCTCGGCTGGGTCTACCTCGCCGTGGACCGGGCCGTCTCCGACCGGTGGGTGGTGCTCAAGGGCCTGCTGGACACCGGCGACCAGGACGCGATGGCCGCGGCGATCTCCGAGCGGCGGTTCCTCGCGGAGATCGAGCACGCCAACATCGTGCGGATCTACAACTTCGTGGAGCACCTGGACCAGCGCACCGGCTCCCTCGACGGCTACATCGTCATGGAGTACGTCGGCGGCAAGTCCCTGAAGGAGATCGCCAACGCCCGCCGGGCGCCCGACGGCCGACGTGATCCGCTGCCGGTGGAGCAGGCGTGCGCGTACGGCATCGAGGCGCTGGAGGCGCTCGGTCATCTGCACAGCCGGAACCTGCTGTACTGCGACTTCAAGGTCGACAACGCCATCCAGACCGAGGACCAGCTCAAGCTGATCGACATGGGCGCGGTCCGCCGGATGGACGACGAGGAGTCGGCGATCTACGGCACGGTCGGCTACCAGGCGCCGGAGGTCGCCGAGGCCGGCCCGTCGGTGGCCAGCGACCTGTACACGGTGGGCCGTACGCTGGCCGTGCTGACCTTCGACTTCCAGGGCTACACGAACGTCTACGCGGACTCCCTGCCCGACCCCGAGAGCATCGAGGTCTTCCGCCGGTACGAGTCCTTCTACCGGCTCCTGGTCCGCGCCACCGACCCCGACCCGGCCCGCCGGTTCGCCTCCGCGCAGGAGATGGCCGAGCAGCTGACGGGCGTGCTGCGGGAGGTCGTCGCACTCCAGACCGGGCGGCCCCGGCCGGCGCTGTCGACGCTGTTCGGGCCGGAGCTGAAGGTCACCGACACCGAGCTGTTCCCGCGGCTGGACGGGGACGTGTCCCGGCTGGGCGCGCGCCCGGTGCGGAAGGCGGAGACCGCCGCTCCCGCCCTGCACCCGCCGGCCCTGGTCGAGCCCGTCGACACCCCGGCCGCCGCGCTCGCCCTGCCGGTGCCGCTGGTCGACCCGACCGACCCGAACGCCGGTTTCCTGGCGGGCCTGCTGGCCTCCGCTCCGGCCGAGCTGATGACCGCGCTGGCCGCCGCGCCCGCGCAGACCGTGGAGTCCCGGCTCCGGCAGATCCGCGCCCGGCTGGAGAGCGGCGACCACCAGGCCGCGGCGATGAGCCTCGCCAAGCTGGACGAGGAACGCCCGGACGACTGGCGGGTGGTGTGGTACCGGGGGGTGGCCGCCCTGGTCACCGGCGACTTCGAGGCCGCCGCGCTCGCCTTCGACGCGATCTACGACGCCTTCCCGGGCGAGGCCGCGCCGAAGCTGGCGCTCGGCCTGTGCGCGGAGGTGCTGGGCCAGCTGGACAACGCGGCCGAGTACTACCGCCTGGTGTGGACGACCGACCCGAGTTTCGTGAGCGCCGCGTTCGGGCTGGCCCGGGTGCAGCTCGCGGCCGGCGACCGGAGCGGGGCCGTACGGACCCTGGAGTCGGTGCCGGAGTCGTCCATCCACTACACGGCCGCCCGGGTCGCCGCCGTCCGCGCCCGGATCGCCCGGCGCACGGCGGGCGCGGGTGACGTACCGTTCCTGGACGACCTGACGGCCGCCGCCGGTCAGGTCGAGGCACTCCAGGCGTACGGCCTGGACCCGGCGCGGCGCGAGCGGTTGTCGGCGGAAGTGCTCGGCTGCGCGCTGGACTGGATACTCTCCGGGGGTCAGGGCACCGGGCCGGCCGTCGGAGGCCGGGTGCTCCTGGGCAGCGGTCTGGACGAGCGGGGTCTCCGCTTCGGCCTGGAGCGCGCCTATCGCACGCTGGCCCGGCTGGCGACCGGCGGCGAGGAGAGGATCGAGCTGGTGGAACGGGCCAACCGTTACCGCCCCCGGACGTGGGTGTAGTCGATGTCGCAGATGCCCCAGCAGGCCGCACTGCCGAAGTGCCCGAGTTGCGCGGAGCCCGTGGAGTCGGGCGACCTGTTCTGCGGAGCGTGCGGGTACGACCTTTCGGTGGTCCCCGCCGCGCCGCAGGACCAGCAGGACCACCCGACGCTCACCATGACCGGCTCCGGCGCGCCCGGGGACGGCACGGCCGGGCCCGAGGCGGGCACCGGGCAGGCCGGCGGCTCCGGGGTGCGGTTCGACCGGCCGGCCGAGCCCGACGAGTACCCGCTGCAGGCGCCGGACCCGCGGCTGGCCGCCGATGCCGCCGCCCCGGCCGATCCGGCGCAGGTCTGTGTGGCCTGCCGGGCGGGCCGGGTGGACGGCGACGGCTACTGCGAGAACTGCGGGCACGCCCAGCCCCGCGAACGCGACCACGTGGAGCGGGAGTCGGGCCCGGTCGCCGCCGTCAGCGACCGCGGGCTGCGCCACCACCGCAACGAGGACGCCTTCGCCGTCGGCCACACCACGCTGCCCGACGGCACCCCGGCGGTGGTGGCGATCGTCTGCGACGGCGTGTCCTCCGCGACCCGCCCGGACGACGCCTCCCTGGCCGCCTCCCAGGCGGCCGGTGACACGCTGCTGGCCGCGCTGCCCCGCGGGACCCACCCGCAGCAGGCGATGCACGAGGCGATCGTCGCCGCCGCGCAGGCCGTCAACGCGCTCGCCGAGGAGCCCGCCACGGCCCGCGAGCACGCCCCGCACCAGAACGCCCCGGCGTGCACGATCGTCGGCGCGGTGGTCACCTCCGGGCTGCTGGTCGTCGGCTGGGTCGGTGACAGCCGGGCCTACTGGGTGCCCACCGACCGCGGCGCACCGCCCGCCCGGCTGACCGAGGACGACTCGTGGGCCGCCCAGATGGTCGCCGCCGGCCTGATGAGCGAGGCCGAGGCGTACGCCGACGAGCGCGCCCACGCGATCACCGGCTGGCTCGGCGCGGACGCCTACGAACTGGAGCCGCACACCGCCTCGTTCAAGCCGGACCGGCCGGGTGCGGTGGTGGTGTGCACCGACGGACTGTGGAACTACGCGGAGACGGCCGAGGAGATGTCCGAGGTCGTCCCGGCGGACGCGGCGGCCCGCCCGCTGCACAGCGCCCGGGTCCTGGTCGGGCACGCCCTGGACGGCGGGGGCCACGACAACGTAACAGTGGCGGTCCTGCCGTTCCCGGCGCCGCCGCAGGGGGCAGTATCGGCCTGAGGGCCGTATCCGACGGGGGAACGGCACGGGGAAGCCGGGGCGGACCGGAGGGGACCGGTCCGCTCACAGCCAGCGCCCCGCGGGGGCGGGGTGTCGAGGGGGATGCGATCAAGCATGGCCAATTTCGCGAAGTCGAACGTGCCGCAGTTCTCGGTGGACGTCTACCAGAACGAGTACCTGCCCGAGGGCGGCAGCGAGGTCAACGCCATCGTCACGGTGAGTGCGACCGGCGGCGGCACCATCGGCAGCACGGTCTCCGCGCCCGTGTATGCGCCGGGGCAGCGGCCCTCCGCCGCGGTGGCGGTCATGGTCGACTGCTCGGGCTCCATGGACTATCCGCCGACCAAGATGCGCAACGCCCGGGACGCCACGGCCGCCGCGATCGACACCCTGCGCGACGGCACCTGCTTCGCGGTGATCGGCGGCACGCACGTGGCCACCGAGGTCTATCCGGGCGCCGGGCGGCTCGCGGTCGCCGACGCCACCACCCGGGAGCAGGCCAAGCAGGCGCTGCGCCGGCTGAGCGCGGGCGGCGGTACGGCCATCGGCACCTGGCTGCGGCTCGCCGACCGGCTGCTGTCCTCGGCGGACGTCACCATCCGGCACGGCATCCTGCTCACCGACGGCCGCAACGAACACGAGTCACCGGAGGACCTGAGGGCCACGCTGGACGCCTGCGCCGGCCGGTTCACCTGTGATGCGCGGGGCGTGGGCACCGACTGGGAAGTGAAAGAAGTCACAGGGATCGCCTCGGCGCTGCTCGGCACCGCCGACATCGTCGCCGACCCGGCGGGTCTGGCCGCCGACTTCACGAAGATGATGGAGACGGCGATGGGCAAGGAGGTCGCCGACGTCGCCCTGCGGGTGTGGACGCCGGTCGGCACGACCATCCGGTTCGTCAAGCAAGTCGCCCCCACGATGGAGGACTTGACCGCCCGCCGCACCGAGGCCGGGCCGCGCGCCGGGGACTACCCGACCGGGTCGTGGGGCGACGAGTCCCGCGACTACCACCTGTGCGTGACGGTCCCGCCGGCCGGGCTGGGCCGGGAGATGCTCGCCGCGCGCGTCTCGCTGGTGATCCCGCAAGCCGACGGATCGGCACAAAGCCTCGGCGCGCAGGGGCTCGTACGGGCCGTGTGGACCGACGACATGGTCGCCTCCACCTCGATCAACCCCCAAGTCGCCCACTACACCGGGCAGGCCGAACTGGCGCAAGCCATCCAGAAGGGCCTCGACCTTCGCAAAGCGGGCGATTTCGATGGAGCAACGGCCAAACTCGGACGGGCCGTTCAGCTCGCGAACGCCTCGGGGAACGCGGATACTGCGAAACTGCTTGCGAAGGTGGTGGACGTGGTCGACGCCGCGACAGGTACTGTGCGGTTGAAGACGAGGGTCGCGGAGGCGGACGAGATGACTCTGGAGACCCGGTCCACCAAGACTGTTCGTGTGAAGAAGTGACCCTTGGAAGCGTAGGAGAAGGGGAAGCGCCGACATGCCGACCTGCCCGAACGGACACCAGTCGGGTTCCGACGACTGGTGCGAGGTCTGCGGTCACCGCATGGCCGGTGCCGTACCTCCCCCTCCGCCGCCGCCCCCTGCCGCAGGCGGCTACGGCTTCCCGCCGCCCGCGGGTGCCGGTGGCCGGCCCGGCCCGGCCGCCGGGGACCCCGAGCCGGAGCTGTGCCCGCAGTGCCGTACGCCCCGCGAGGGCGGCGCGCCCTTCTGCGAGGAGTGCCGGTGGAACTTCCTGACCAACACGGCGACGTCCTACACCCCGGCCGCCCCGCGTCCGCCGCAGCCGCGGTTCCAGCCGCCGAGCGCGACGTACGGCAGCGGTGACGGGTACGAGTACCAGGGCTCGCGGCCCTCGCAGGTGAACCGGCCGGCCGAGCCGATCCCGTCCTTCGGCAGCGAGCCGTCGGGCCCGACGCCGTTCGGCGGCGACCGCGCCCCGTCCGGCCCGCCGACCTCCCCGGGCCCCTCGGGCCCGCCCCCCTTCGGCGGCGGCAACCAGCGCCCGCCGGGCCCACCGCCGGGCTTCGGCGGCGGCCCGGGCACGGCACCGGGCCAGCGCCCCGGCGGCCCGTCGGGCCCGTCCGGCTTCGGCGGCGGTCCCGGCCAGGGCCCCGGCGCCCCGTCCGGCTTCGGCGGCGGACCGGGCCAGGGCCAGGGTCCTGGCGGCCCGTCCGGCTTCGGCGGCGGTCCCGGCCAGGGCCAGGGCCAGGGCCCCGGTCAGGGCTTCGGCGGCCCGGGACAGGTTCCCGGCGGCCCGGGACAGGGTCCGGGATCCGGCGGCCCCTCCGGTCCGTCCGGGTTCGGCGGCGGCCAGGGTCAGGGTCGGGATCAGGGACAAGGTCCGGGCCAGGGCCAGGGCCCCGGTCAGGGCTTCGGCGGCCCGGGACAGGGTCCGGGATCCGGCGGCCCCTCCGGTCCGTCCGGGTTCGGCGGCGGCCAGGGTCAGGGTCGGGATCAGGGACAAGGTC
>NZ_JBIVJQ010000001.1:173814-372379 GCF_044750305.1 Streptomyces sp. NPDC088810 | reverse complement strand
CCGGGCCAGGGCCAGGGCCAGGGCCCCGGTCAGGGCTTCGGCGGCCCGGGACAGGGTCCCGGCGGCCCGTCCGCACCCCCGGCCTTCGGGCGTGAGCCCTCCCGTCCCGGTGGCCCCACGGCGCCCGGCCCCTCCGGCTTCGGCGGCGGTCCCGGCGGTGCCCCGCAGGGATTCCAGCAGGCCGGGGCCCCGGCTCCGCCCGCGTTCCCGCGCGAGACCGGCCGCCCGCCGGCGGGCGACGACGACTGGGTGATCTCCCCGCCGTCGTCCCCAGGACCGGGCGGACCGGGCGGACCGGGTCAGGGCGGCGGCGGTCAGGGCGGCGGCTACGGCTACCCGCACCCCGGCGCCACCCAGGCCCCCTCCGGCCCCAACGGCTTCCCGCAGGCACCGCAGTCCTCCCAGCCGGCCACCTGGACGGCGACCATCGGCCCGGACCGCGAGTACTTCATGGCGATGATGCACCGCTCCGGCCCCGAGGCCGCCGGCCTGAACCTGCCCGCGTACTCGCCCGAGCAGCAGCGCACGCTCTCCGGCAACCAGGTCACCATCGGCCGCCGCCGGCACTCCACCGGCGACACCCCCGACATCGACCTGTCGGTGCCGCCGGAGGACCCGGGCGTCTCGCACCAGCACGCGGTGCTCGTGCAGCAGCCGGACGGCAGCTGGGCGGTCGTCGACCAGAACTCGACGAACGGCACCACGGTCAACATGTCGGAGGAGCCGATCCAGCCGTTCGTGCCGGTCCCGCTCCAGGACGGCGACCGGGTGCACGTGGGCGCCTGGACGACGATCACCGTCCGCCGGGGCTGAGCCGCGCTCAGGGCAGGGGCCAGACGTACGGCCCCTGCGGGTCGTCCAGCCACGCCCAGGTGTGCCCGCCGGCGACCGTGACGCCGTAGCGTCCGCGGCCCGGCTCGCCCTCGCGCTCCCACAGGGCGTACGCCTCCTGCGGGTCGAGGGTGCCCCGGGTCAGCGCGAGCAGGAAGCGGAACGGTTCCTGCCGGCGGGCCCGGCCGGGCAGCCCGGCCAGGCAGACGCCCTCGGGCTCGGCCCTGCCCTCGCCGCGCAGCGGCACGAAGAAGGCGGCCCCGGGCAGGAAGCGGCCCTCGGCGTGCTCCGCGTCCCGCACGGTCAGGGCGAGCAGGCCGGTGGCGAGCGGGGTGAGGATGCGCGCGCCGGGGCGGCACTGGGCGAGCCAGGCGCGCGGCACCGTGGGCAGCTCGCAGGTGGCGATGATCCGGTCGAAGGGGGCGCGTTCGGGCACTCCGCGCGCACCGTCGCCGGTGACGACGACCGGGTGGCAGCCGGCCGCGGCGAGGTGCTGCCGGGCCGACTCGGTGATCTCCGGTTCGAGGTCGACGGTGGTGACCAGGTCGCCGGCGCCGAGCCGGTGGGCGAGCAGGGCCGCGTTGTAGCCGGTGCCGGCGCCCACCTCCAGCACCCGGTCGCCGTCCTCGACGCGCAGGGCGACCAGCATCCGGGCCATCAGGGAGGGCTGGCTGCTGGAGGAGACCAGCTCGCCGTCGCGCAGCCGGGTGGCCAGCGGTTCGTCCGCGTAGGCGCCGCGCACCCAGCGTTCCCGGGCCTCGCGGTCGGGGCTCTCGGCCCAGCGGCGCTCGTAGCCACGCGCCCCGGCGACGTAGTAGTACGGCACGAACAGGTGCCGGGGCACCGCCGCGAACGCCTCCCGCCACACCGGGTCCGCGGTCCAGGCCCCGTCGGCGTCGATCTCCCGCACCAGGGCGGCCCGTGCCGCGTCGGCGAGAGCCTCGATGTCCGTGTCGTGGGCGCCCATGGGTCCACAGTAGGGGCGGGCGGTCCGCGGGCGGGGGCGTCCGGGGTGGTCCTAAGCCTGGAGTCCTGGGCCATCCCGTCTGAGACGATGGACGGGTGAATGAGATTCGGCGCGGCACGCTTCAGGAGCAGACCTTCTACGAGCAGGTCGGCGGGGAGGAGACCTTCCGCCGGCTCGTCCACCGTTTCTACGAGGGGGTCGCCGAGGACCCGCTCCTGCGGCCGATGTACCCGGAGGAGGACCTGGGCCCGGCCGAGGAGCGGCTGGCCCTGTTCCTGATGCAGTACTGGGGCGGGCCCACGACCTACAGCGAGAACCGCGGCCACCCGCGGCTGCGGATGCGGCACGCGCCGTTCACCGTGGACCGGGCGGCGCACGACGCCTGGCTGCGGCACATGCGGGCGGCGGTCGACGAGCTGGGGCTGTCCGAGGAGCACGAGCGGACGCTGTGGAACTACCTGACGTACGCCGCCGCGTCGATGGTGAACACCCCTGACTGATCGGGACGTCGCTGAAGGTCGGATTCCGGTCACCCGTCGCCGCATTCCGATCACAATCCGGTATAGACCGGCAGACAACCGCTTACCCGGCGCCCGGCGCTCTGCCAGCATCGCCCGAAGGTCTGGCAGTCCGGACACACGGGGGCCGGGTGACGGGGTTCGTCTTCTCACGCGCGCGTGCGCACCGCCTGCTGCTGTGCGCCGCTCTGCTGACGGTGGTGCTGACCACCGCGGTGCTGGCGACGCTCACGGCGTACTCGGGGGCGATCGGTGACGCGGCGCTGCGCCATGTGCTCGGCGACTCCCGCAACGCCGCCGACACCGCGCTGATCGTCAAGGCGGACGTGCCGCCGGCCGAGCGGGCCGCCGCCGACACCGCCGTACGCCGGGGAGCCCGCACCACGTTCGCCGGGTTACCGGTGACCGTACGGACCCTGCGCCGCTCGGGGCCGTACGCGCTGCCCCGCTCGCTCCAGCCGGCCGCGAGCCGGTCGGGCGACCCGGACCTGACCTACTTCGCGGCCCTGGACACCACCCGGCTGCGGCTGGCCGCCGGCCGCCTCCCGCGCCGCGGTGCCGGCGAGGTCGAGGTGGCGCTCCCGCAGGCCGCCGCCCGGGCGCTGCGGCTGGCGGCCGGCGACCGGCTCACCCTGACGGACCGGCTGAACGGCCCCGCGGTCCGGGTCCGGATCGTCGGCGTGTACCGCCCCGTCTCGGTGACGGCACCGTACTGGCGGCTGGACGACCTGCTCGGCCGCGGGGTGAAGGAGTCCGGCTTCACGACGTACGGCCCGCTCCTCGCCGCCCCCGGCGTCCTCGCCGGCGGCCGGGTCAGCGCCGGTTCCACGGGCTGGCTGGCCTCGGCCGACTTCACCTCGGTGACGACCGGCCGGATCGGGGAGCTGCGCACGGCGGCCCGGAAGGGCAGCGCGGCCCTGCGCGAGCCGACCGCGCTGAGCGGTACGACCGTCTCGCAGACCGCGCTGCCGGACGTGCTGGACCGGGTGGACCGTTCGCTGCTCGTGGCCCGCTCCACCCTGCTGATCATCGCCCTCCAGCTGGTACTCCTCGCCGGCTACGCGCTGCTCCTGGTCGCCCGGCTGCTCAGCACCGAACGCGCCGACGAGACCCGGCTGCTGCGCGCCCGCGGCGCCTCCCGGACCCGGATCGCCGTCCTCGCCGCGGCCGAGGCGCTGCTGCTCGCGCTGCCCGCGGCGGTGTGCGCGCCGCTGCTCGCCGGCCCGCTCACCGCCCTGCTCGCCGGGCACGGCCCGCTGGCCCGGCTCGGCCTGCGCCTGGACCTCCCGCCGGCCGGCCGGCCCGCAGTGTGGCTGGTGGCGGCCGCGGTGGCTCTCGGCTGCGCGCTCGCGGTGGCCGTCCCGGCCCTGACGGGCGCCGGGGCCGAGGTGCGCAAGCCGGGCGCCCGGCGGGCCTGGCCGCTGCCCCGCACGCTCCGCAGCAGGCCGGGCCGCACCGCCGTACCGGCCCCGCTGCGGGCCGGTGCCGACCTCGGGCTGCTCGCGATCGCCGGGGTGGCCTACCGGCAGCTGGGCCGGCAGGGCTCCGGGGGCGTGGCCGCGGACCGGTCGGGCACGCTCGGCGTCGATCCGCTGCTGGTGGCCGCGCCGGCGCTGGCCCTGCTCGCCGGGACCGTGCTCACGCTGCGGCTGCTGCCGCCCGTGGCCCGGTTCGCCGAGCGGTGGGCGGCCGGCGGGCGAGGGCTGCCGGTGGCACTGGCCGGCTGGCAGTTCAGCCGGCGCACCGCACGCGGCGCGGGCCCGGTGCTGCTGCTGGTCCTGGCCGTCGCCCTCGGCATGCTCGCGATCGGGCAGGCCTCCTCCTGGGACCGCTCGCAGGACGACCAGGCCGACTTCCGGGCCGGGGTGCCGGTGCGGGTCCTGGCCGCCGGGGCGGACGGGTTCGGCCGTACCGGCCTGTACGCCGATCTGCCGGACGTGCGCGAGGCCGCCCCGGCCGTGCGCGCCGCCCAGCCGCTGTCCGGCGACCGTACGGCCACCGTGCTGGCCCTCGACACCGCGCACGCGGCGGACGCCGTCCTCATGCGCCCCGACCTGGCCGACGAACCGGTACGGCCGCTGCTGGGCCGGCTCGCGCCCGGGGGCGCCCCCGCCGGGACCGAGGTGCCGGCGGGCACCGCCCGGCTGGAGCTGACGGCCCGCCTGCGCAGCTCGACCGGGCCGGGCACCACGACCGCGGTGACGGTGACGCTCGCGGACCGGTACGGGGTGCCGTACCAGCTGCCGCTCGGGCAGCTCCCCGCCGACGGGCGCCCGCACACCCTGAGCCTCGCCCTCGCCGCCTCCGGACCGGCGACCTTCACCGGACTCCGCCTGGACCTGACCCAGCCCGCCGAGCGCGCCGAGCGCCACCGCCTCGTCCTGGAGCGGTTGACCGCGGCCACGGCGGACGGCACGGAGCAGCGGCTCACGCTGCCCGCCCGGTGGACCACCACCGCCGAGGCCGGCGGCGCCGCCGTACCGAGCGCCGCCACCAGCCCCACCCGCCCCGAGGTCACCGGCACCCGCCCGCCGGCCTTCACCTACAGCACCGGCTACCTCCCCGACGCCGGCATCTGGACGGTCGCCTCCGCCACCCTCCGGCTCCAGGTCGCCCAGGCCGCGCCCGCCGAGGTGCCGGCCCTCGCGACCGACCGCTACCTGACCGCGGCGGGCGCCCGCGCCGGGCAGCGGATCGACCTCACGTTCGGCGACCGGCGGGTGCCGGTGCGGATCGTCCGGGCGGTCCGGGCGCTGCCCGCCACCGCCGACCCGGCGAACACCGGCGTCCGCGACGGCGGCGCCGTCCTGCTCGACCTGCGCGCCGTGAACCAGGTGCTCCAGGCCCGGTACGGGGAGAGCGCCGTGCCCACCGAGTGGTGGCTGGGCACCGCGCCCGGCGCCGCCGCCCGCGTGGCCGCCGCCGTGCGGGCGCTGCCGGACGTCGGTCCCGGACAGGTCGTGGTGCGCGACGAGATCGCCGCCGAGCTGCGCGACGACCCGTTCGGCGCCGGGCCGCAGGCCGCGTTCACGGCGGCGGCCGTGGTCGCGGCGGCGCTCGCCGCGGTCGGCTTCGCGGCCGGCGCCGCCGGCGCGCAACGGGCCCGCAGAGCCGAGTTCGCCGTGCTGCGCGCGCTCGGTGTGCCGCGCCGCCAGCTGGCCCGGACGGTCGCCGCCGAGCAGGCCGTCCTGGTGGGCCTGGCGCTCGCGGTGGGGCTCGGCCTGGGCACCGTACTGGCCCGTGCCGTCCTGCCGTTGATCGTCCTGACCGGGGAGGCGACCCGGCCGGTGCCCGACCTGCTGGTCCGGCTGCCGCCCGGCCGGGTCGCGTTGCTGCTCGCCGCCGTCGCCGCGGCCCCGCTGCTGATCGCGGCGGTGGCGGCCGCGCGCCGCGCCGAAACGGCGGCGGCACTGCGCGCACAGGGAGGTGAGTGAGTTGGACGGCCGTCCGGCACCGGCGGCTCCCGTGATCGCGCCATGGGTGCGGACCCGGCTGCGGGCCGCACCCGGCGCCGCCGTCGCGCTCGCGCTGCTGGTCGCGCTGACCGCGTGCCTGGCGGGCGCCTTCCCGCGCGCGGTGGACCGGTACGAGGACGCGGGCCTTCAGCACGCGCTCCGGCAGGCCCGCCCCGACCGCACCACCGTACGGGTGCAGGCGCCCCAGCCGGACCTCTCCCTGCCGCCCGAACGGCGCGCCGCGGCGCTGCGCCCGGCCACGCTGCGACGGCAGTACGAGAAGGTGCTCGGCGCGGTCGGCAGCCCGCTGACCGTGGACCGCGCCCAGTCCGCGTACGGCGTCACCGGCACCGTCAACCCGGCGGTGCCCGACCCGTGGCTGCCCCGGCCGACCGGGCTGCCCGCCCATGTCTCGCTGACCGCGCGCAGCGGCCTCGCCGAGCACGCGCGCGTGCGCACCGGGCGGCTGCCGCGCGCCGCGCACCCGGTCGACGGCACGACAGCCGAGGTGGAGGCCGCCGTCACCGCCGCCACCGCGCAAAGCCTGCACATCGAGGTGGGTTCGGTCGTCCACGTGCCGGCGCCCGGCCGTGCCCCGCTCGCCGTCCGGGTCACCGGCATCCTCGTCCCGCGCGACCCCGACGGCGCCTACTGGTCCACCGTCCCGCTGCTGCGCACCCCGACCCTCGTGACCCTGCCCACCCCCGGCCCGGACCCGGACAGGTACTGGCTCGGCGCGCTGCTGCTCGCCCCGGACGCGGCCCCCGCCCTGCTGGGCACCAGCACCAACCCGGCCCGCTACTGGCACCTCGCGCCCCGCCTGAGCGGCCTGCACGCACACGACGTGGAACGGCTCGAGCCGGCCGTCGCCTCCCTGGAGTCCGGGCCCGCGCTGCAACGCGCCCGCGCCGCCACGGACTACGGGGCCGACACCGGAACCGAACTCGACGGCGCGCTCGCCTCCTTCTCCCGGCTGCGCTCCGGCATCGCCCCGCTGGTCGCCGTCGCCGCCGCGGGCACCGCGACGGTCGTCGCCGTCGTCCTGCTCATGACCGGCGGGCTGGCCGCGGACCGGCGGCGCACCGAACTCGCCCTGCTGCGCGCCCGCGGCGCTTCCCTGCCGGGCCTCGCCGGCCGGCTGCTCGCCGAGACCGCCGTGGTCGCCGTACCGGCGGGCGCGCTCGGCCTGGCCGTGGCCCTGCTCGCGGTCCCCGCCGGCCGGCTCGCCCCCGCGGTCGCCGCCGCCCTCGCCGTCACCCTCACCGCCTGCGCCGCCCTCCCGCTGCGCGCCGCCCTCGCCCACCGCACGGTCCGGCTGACGGCCCCGCGCGAGGACCTCGCCTCGATACGGCCCTCCCGGCGCCGCGCGGTCGCCGAGCTGACCCTGCTGGTGCTGGCCGCCGGGGCGGTGGCGACCCTGCGCCGGCGCGGCACGACCGGCGACCAGCTGGTGGCCGTGGCCCCCGTCCTGGTCGGGGTCATCGCCGCGCTGCTGCTGCTCCGCCTCTACCCGCTGCTGCTGCGCCGCCTCTCCGGCCCCGCCGGGCGGCTCCGCGGCGCCCTCGGCCACCTCTCCCTGGCCCGCGCGGGCCGCGCCCAGGCCTCCGCGGTGCTCCCGTTGCTCGCCCTGCTGACCGCGCTGACCACGGCGGCGTTCGGCGGCTCGGTGCTGGCGGGGGTGGCCGAGGCCCGGGACCGGGCGGCCCTGCTCACCGTCGGCGCGGACGCCCGCGCGGACGCGAGCACCCCGCTGCCGGCGGACACCCCCGACCGGGTCCGGTCGGTGCCCGGGGTGCGCGCGGTGACCCCCGTCGGCATCTCCTACCAGGCCAAACCGCAGGACGGCCAGGACGCCGTACCGCTGGTGGGCGTGGACCCGCGCGGGTACGCGGAGCTGACGGCCCGCACCGGCCTGGGTGCCTTCCCGGCCGACCGCCTGGCCGGCCGCTCCGGCACCCTGCCCGCCGTCGCCTCGCCCTCCGTCGCCTCCGCGTACGGCACCCGGCGGCCCTTCCTGGTCCGGCTGGAGGACGGCAGCGCGGTCACCGTGCACATCGTCCTCGTCCGCGACCGCACCCCGGCGGTCCCCGGCGCCGACTTCCTCCTCGTCGACCGTGCGGGCCTGCCCGCCCCGGCGGCCCGCCCCACCACCCTGCTGCTGACCGGCGACCGGCTGCACGCGGGCGCGCTGCGGGACGCCGTCGGTGGCGCCGCCGTCCGGATCCGCGCCGAGGAACGCGCCCGGTACGCCGACTCGCCCCTCCAGTCCGGTGCCGAGCACGTGTACACGGCGGCGGTCGCCACCGGGGCCGGCTTCGCCGTCCTGGCCCTGCTGCTGTCCCTGCTCCGGGCGGCCCCCGAACGCGCCGCGCTCCTGGCCCGCCTCCGCACGATGGGCCTCACCCGCGCCCAGTCCCGCCGCCTGCTGGTCCTCGAGTCCCTGCCCCAGGCCGTCCTGGCAGCCGTGGGCGGCACTGTGACCGGCTGGTCCACGATCCGCCTCCTCTCCCCCGGCATCGACCTCACCGCCATCGCCCTCCCGACAGCCGAGGCCCCCTCCCCCGGTGCCGCACTCCGGCCCGACCCGTGGTCCCTCACGACCCCGGCCCTCGCGGTCCTGACGGTGACGGTGGGAGTGGCGGCCCTCCAGGCCTGGTGGACGGGCAGACGGAGTTCGGTGAGGGAACTACGGGCGGGGGACGGCCGATGAACGTCGAGCCGCAGCACCGGGCACCCACGCAGGAGACCCCATGACAACGAACCCGAGCCTGACCGAGCTGGCACACCGCGTCAGCGAGGCCAGGGCGAACCCCGTCTACGGCCACGACGCCCTCATCACCTGCGACCGCCTCGTGCGCATCTTCACCACGGACGGCATAGAGGTCCAAGCCCTCCAGGGCCTGGACCTCCTCGTCCGCGAGGGCGAACTCATGGCGCTGGTCGGCGCGTCAGGCAGCGGCAAGTCCACCCTGATGAACATCCTCGCCGGCCTCGACACCCCCACCGCCGGTGCCGCCCGCGTCGCCGGCCGCGACCTGCTCACCATGACCGCGAAGGACCGCCTCGCCTACCGCCGCGAGGTCGTCGGCTTCGTCCGGCAGCAGACCGCCCGCAACCTGCTCCCCTACCTCACCGCGGCCCAGAACGTCGCCCTCCCGCTCCAGCTCTCCGGCGCCCGCAAGGGCCGCCGGGCCCGCACCGAACGCGCCCTGGAACTCCTGGAGTTGCTGCAGGTGGCCGACTGCCGCGACCGCCGCCCGGAGCAGATGTCCGGCGGCCAGCAGCAGCGCGTCGCGATCGCCGTGGCCCTCGCCAACGGCCCCGCGGTGCTGCTCGCCGACGAACCCACCGGCGAACTCGACTCCCAGACGGCCGCCCAGATCTTCGACGCGTTCCGCACGGCCAACGAGACCCTCGGCACCACGATCGTCATCGTCACCCACGACCAGGCGGTGGCGGGCGAGGTCCGCCGTACGGTGGCGATCCGCGACGGCCGTACCTCCACCGAGGTGCTGCGCCGCAGCGAGATCGACGCGGCGACCGGCCATGAGACGGTCGTGGCCCGCGAGTACGCCATGCTCGACCGCGCCGGCCGGCTCCAACTGCCCGCCGACTATCTGCGCGCCCTGGACATGCGCGACCGCGTGGCCCTGGAACTGGAGTCCGACCACATCGGCGTATGGCCGGACGACACGGGTGCCTGACGGAACCGGGGACTCCGGCTCAGCGCACGCTCAGCCCGAAGGACCCGAGCCCCGCCTGCCGTACCGCCACCGACCCGTACGGCGTGCGCAGCCGCAGCCACGCCCCCGAGGAGAACAGCCCGGTGTCGCCCGGACCGGTCCCGGGCCGCAGGAAGCCCAGGGACTGGGCCGCGTGCACGGCCCGCACCGGCAGCCGGGTGCCTCTGATCTCCCGGGACCAGATGTCCCGCCCGATCCGGTCCAGCTCCGCGCGGGTACGGCCCTCGGGCGCCAGCTCCTCGGTGCGTGCGCGGAACTCGGCCACCGCGGCGGCGACCGTGGCGCGCAGCGCGTCCGGCGCGGGCAGCCCGGGCTCCGGCTGCCAGCCGGCGCGCGGCGGCAGCAGCCCGGCCCACGGCGGTCCGGTGACCGCGCCCGGGACGGCGGCGGTGGCCGCCCGCTCGTCCACGGACTCCAGGAGCTCGCCGGCGGAGACGGTCACGTCGAGGGTGACGTCCAGCCCGTCCTCGTACGGCTTCGCCAGCCGCACCGCGCGGACGGCCAGCACCTCGAAGGACGGCGGCCGGCCGAAGACGGCCAGGGCGGTGCCGGCCGCCTGCAGCCGCACCGCGGCCCCACGGTCGTAGTGGAGCAGCCGGGAGAGGAAGGCGGCGAGGTCCGCCGCCTCCGTCTCGTCGGCCAGGTGCAGCACCGTCATGCCGCGACGGCCTCCTCCTTGTCGGCCCCGTCCCGGTACTCCTCGAGGAACGCGCGCTCCTCGGCGGTGATCCGGCGGGGCCGCTGGGCCTCGAAGTCGAACGGCACGATGACCGTCGAGGCCCGCACGTACACGAGATCCTCGTCCTTCACCTCGTAGGCGATGGTGAAGGACGCGGCCCGGATCTCGGTGACCCACAGCTCGATGTCCACCGGGTGGTGCCGGTGCACGAGCTGCCGCTTGTAGTCGATCTCGTGGCGCGCCACCACCGACCCCTGCTTGAAGTCCTTCTCCGGACGGAACAGGAAGTCGATGCGGGCTTCCTCCAGGTAGCGGACGAAGACCGCGTTGTTGACGTGGCCGTAGGCGTCCATGTCCGACCAGCGCAGCGGACAGCGGTAGAGGTGCCGCAAGATCGATCAGCCCCGGGTCAGCTTCTTGTAGGTGGCACGGTGCGGACGCGCGGCGTCCGGGCCGAGCCGCTCGATCTTGTTCTTCTCGTACGACTCGAAGTTGCCCTCGAACCAGAACCACTTCGACTCACCCTCGTAGGCGAGGATGTGCGTCGCGACGCGGTCGAGGAACCACCGGTCGTGGGAGACGACGACGGCGCAGCCGGGGAAGTCCAGCAGCGCGTTCTCCAGGCTGGAGAGCGTCTCGACGTCGAGGTCGTTGGTGGGCTCGTCGAGGAGGAGCAGGTTGCCGCCCTGCTTCAGGGTCAGCGCAAGGTTGAGCCGGTTGCGCTCACCGCCGGAGAGCACGCCGGCCGGCTTCTGCTGGTCCGGGCCCTTGAAGCCGAACGCGGACACGTACGCCCGGCTCGGCATCTCGACCTGGCCGACGTTGATGTAGTCGAGGCCGTCGGACACGACCTCCCACAGCGTCCTCTTCGGGTCGATGTTCTCGCGGCTCTGGTCGACATAGGAGATCTTGACGGTGTCGCCGACCTTGATGTCACCGGAGTCCGGGGTCTCCAGACCCTGGATCATCTTGAACAGCGTGGTCTTGCCGGCGCCGTTCGGGCCGATGACGCCGACGATGCCGTTGCGCGGCAGCGTGAACGACAGACCGTCGACCAGCACCTTCTCGCCGAAGGACTTGTGCAGGTCGTTGACCTCGACCACGACGTTGCCCAGACGCGGGCCCGGCGGGATCTGGATCTCCTCGAAGTCCAGCTTCCGCATCTTCTCCGCCTCGGCGGCCATCTCCTCGTACCGCGCGAGACGGGCCTTGGACTTGGCCTGCCGCCCCTTGGCGTTGGAGCGGACCCACTCCAGCTCTTCCTTGAGCCGCTTCTGCCGCTTGGCGTCCTTCTGGCCCTCGACCTTGAGGCGGGCGGCCTTGGTCTCCAGGTACTTGGAGTAGTTGCCCTCGTAGCCGTGGAGGCGGCCGCGGTCGACCTCGCAGATCCAGCCGGCGACGTTGTCCAGGAAGTACCGGTCGTGGGTGACGGCGACGACGGTGCCCGGGTACTTGGCCAGGTGCTGCTCCAGCCAGTTCACGGACTCGGCGTCGAGGTGGTTGGTGGGCTCGTCGAGCAGCAGCAGGTCGGGCTGCTGCAGCAGCAGCTTGCACAGCGCGACGCGGCGGCGCTCACCACCGGAGAGGTTGGTCACGGGCCAGTCGCCGGGCGGGCAGCCCAGGGCGTCCATGGCCTGCTCGAGCTGGGCGTCCAGGTCCCAGGCCTCGGCGTGGTCCAGTTCCTCCTGGAGCTTGCCCATCTCCTCCAGCAGCGCGTCCGAGTAGTCGGTCGCCATCAGCTCGGCGATCTCGTTGAACCGGTCGAGCTTGCCCTTGATCTCGGCGACACCCTCCTGGACGTTCTCCAGGACCGTCTTGTCCTCGGTCAGCGGCGGCTCCTGCAGCAGGATGCCGACGGTGTAGCCGGGCGAGAGGAAGGCGTCACCGTTGGACGGCTGCTCCAGCCCCGCCATGATCTTCAGCACGGTCGACTTACCGGCACCGTTCGGGCCGACGACACCGATCTTCGCCCCCGGCAGGAAGCTCAGGGTGACGTCGTCGAGGATCACCTTGTCGCCGTGCGCTTTGCGCGCCTTGCGCATGGTGTAAATGAACTCAGCCAAGAGAAACCGTCCGGCAGCTTGAAATCTGGCAGTGGGCAGATACACCCCATCTTGCCGTACGGCCACCCCTGGGCGGAAACGCGTCGGGGCGAACGCCCCTGACCTGCGGCTTCGCCGCGCGCTCGGGTGGCTCATCCGTCACCGCAGGTCGCCGCCGGTCAGCCCCGACCGCCCGCGCACGGGGCCCGGAGACGGCCCTCGGTCACGGGGCGGTGTCGGGGCGGGCGGTGTGGGCGGGGTGGCCGGCCGTGCGGCGGGATTCCTTCATCTCCGCCTCGTAGAGGTGGTCCCGCCCTCCGGCCAACCGCTCCACCGCGGCATGTTCGAGGTCTTTGAACGGCTGGTAATAGGTGTCGTTGTAGGCCTCGATGATCTGGAACGTCCAATGGCCCGGGATGACGTTGCGGCCCAAGATTTCCGTCTGTACCTTGTCGGCCCACGCGGAGTGGCCGGCTTCCCGCAGAAGCCGTATCGCCCGGTCCAGTTCCAGATCGGCAGTGCCGGTCAGCTGATGAAAACTGTAGAGATGACCGCGGGCGCGTTCTGTCGTCTCCAAAGCCTTCGACAGCGACCCCAGAGCTCGGAGCGTCGTATCGCTCAGGCCGTCGGGGCGCTGATGTGCGCGGTCGGGACCGCCGCCGTCAACGTTCATGATCTTCCGTGTGGCCCTTTTCAGCCGGCTACCCGGTGTTCCGGGAATTCATGGACGCTGGCCGTCAGGGTGCCGTCCTGCTGTTCGTAATGGGACAGGGCGAGACCGAGACCGAAGAACGTGGGAGCCCACTCGCCCACGAAGAGGCCCCACCGGTCGGCGCGGGCGAGCCCGGTGCCGGGTTCGGCCTTCAGGCTGGTCACCCAGGCGGCAACAGTGAGGCCGATCGAGGTGAAAGCGGCCATGTAGGCGTGCTCGCTGCGGACGCCCATCTCGTGCATTTTCTTGACGATCATGTTGTTCTCCCGGTGCGCATCACAGCAGGCGCTGTCCAGACCTGAGTTCCCCACATTCCCGAGCCACACCCCGGCTCCGGGAAATCCGAGGACATTTTTATTTGTCGCTTCAACGTCGGTGCGGCCGACGGTGTTGGCACCAGGCGAAGTACTCCCGTAACCTTGGACTTCACCTCGCGCGAGTCGGGGATCAAGACCACGACAGTTCCCTGGCCGACAGGGGCGACGGCATGCAGACTTTCCTGCCTTATTCCGACTTCAGGTCCTCGGCCCTGACCCTGGACCGCCGGCGACTCGGAAAACAACGGGTCGAAGCATTGCAAGTACTTCGTGGCCTCGTCGTCCCGGGTTACGGATGGCGGCATCACCCGGCGGTACGCATGTGGGCGGGGTACGAGGAAGCGCTGGTCCGCTATGGCCTCGAAGTCTGCAAGGTATGGCGTGAATGCGGCCATCAGGACAGCTGCGCGGCCACCCTGGTCGCCGATCTCCTCGCATTCCGTCCCGGTGCGTCGGTTCGCCACCAAGCGCCGCTGGCGGCCGCCGGAGAACTGCCTCCCTGGCTCGGCGACGAGGCGTTCCACCGCAGCCACCGGTCAGCGCTGGTGCGCAAGGACCCGGGCACCTACGCGCCGCTCTTCCCCGATGTGCCGAACGATCTGCCCTACACGTGGCCGACGTCGGACCGTGCGGGGAACCTGCCGGGTGCCGTGCCGCCGTGACCGGTGCGGCGGGGCCTGCCCTGCTCTTCCTGGACGTCGACGGACCGCTCCTCCCGTTCGGGTCATCGGTCGCTGATCACCACGGTGCGCCCCTCGATCACCGGGGGAACCCGCTGCTGGAGCGGCTCGACCCGCGGACCGGGCCGCGGCTGCTCGCTCTGGGCTGCCGGCTCGTGTGGGCCTCGACCTGGGGGGACGAGGCGAACACGACGGTCGCCCCACGCCTCGGGCTGCCGAGGCTGCCCGTGGTGGAGTGGCCGGAGACCTGCGCCGACGACAGCCCGCGCGGCCTGCACTGGAAGACCCGCCCCCTCCTCGCGTGGGCCGGCCGCCGGCCGTTCGTCTGGCTCGACGACGAGATCGGCGCCCTGGACCGTCTCTGGGTCGCCGCCCGGCATCCCGGACCCTCGCTCCTGCACCGCGTCGACCCGGCCAAGGGCCTCACGGACGCCGACTTCGCCGCGCTCACCGCTTGGCTCCGCACCGCCGCGCCGCCCGCGTCCGCAGCCCTCTGAAAGCCACGGCAGCCCCGGGTCACTCGCCGGTCGGGTTCTCCCGCCGGCGCAGCACGACCAGCACCGCGCCGCCGATCACCACGAAGCCGATGGCCACCCCCGCGATCAGCGGGGTGATCGCGGAGCCGCCGGTCGCGGCCAGGTTGGTGTCGGGGACCGTGCTGCCGCCCACCGTGGCGGGGCTGGGCTCGTTGCGGAGCTGGGCCGTCTCCGTGGTCAGCGTGCCCTGCGTCTTGCAGTCCAGGACGCCGGTGAAGCGGTGGCTGAAGCCGTGCGGGCCGGTGATCGTGAAGTCGTAGGCCTGGTCCTCCTGGAGCGGCACCGTCACCGTGCGGGACACGCCCGCGGGAATCGTGTGCTCGGCGCCCAACAGCGAGAAGGTGAACGGCGCGTCACCCTTGTTGACCGCGGTGATGTCGACACCGCCCTTGGCGCAGTTCTTGCGGGCCGAGACCGCCGGTATGGCGCCCTCGGCCGCCCAGCCGGCCGTCGCGGTCGCGGAGACCGTGGACTCGCTGGAGCCGGCCAGGATCTGGGTCTGGCTGCGGCTCTCGGAGGCGAAGGCCCGGCCCACCGGCACGGTGGTCGACGCCTGCACGGACAACTGGGCCGATCCGTCCGCCGCGTCCTCGGGGACGTCGAAGAACAGCTGACTGCCGTCCTTCGCCGAGGTGATCGCCCTGCCGGTCCTGTCGATGATCCGGACCCCGCTGGTGGCGGCGTCCGCCGGCTGGCTCACCGTGACCGCGCCCGCGTTGGTGTGCACGGTCACCGGTCCCAGCAGGTCGCCCGGCCGCCCGGAGACGGCAGGCGGGTCCAGCGTGAGCGAGGCCTGCGGCTCGGTGACGCTCCGGGCACTCTTCTCCAGGTAGTCGGCGAGCTTCTCGGCCTGCGGGTCGACGGCGTCGACCTTCGCGCCGTCGGAGTAGCGCCAGATGGCCACCTGGGTGCCGGCCGCCGCGTCCTGCTCGGTCAGCCCGCTCGTGCCCGCCCGCCGGGCGAGTGCGGCGAGGTCGTTGACCTGGGGGTAGGAGTTCTGCAGGATCCAGCGGATCCGGCCCGCGTCCTTGTTGGTGCCCAGCGAGGTGCCGCTCCAGGGCGTCTCCTGGTACCGGGCGTCCCGCTGGGTCGGGTTGTGCAGGTCGACGCAGTACGTCTGCAGGGTGCCGCCGCCGTCCACGGACATCTCGAACAGGCCTGCGGACACCCGCTGGTCGGCGCCGTTCTCGTGGATCACGGCCTCGCCGTAGGTCTTCAGTCCGTTGATCGTGGCCGCCGCCCCGCCCTGTGTCTGCGCTCTGTCCTCGGCCACGGCCGTACCGGCGCCGGACAGCACGCCGGCCGCCACGAGTCCGGACACCGTGGTGGCGGCGGCCAGGCGGGCCGTTCCGGTGGACCGGCAGAACCCAGAGAGCGCAGCAAGCACAGAATTCCCCTTCGAGCAGGACCCGTTGGACGTGGGGGACGGTCCCACCAGCAGAATCGGCAGCCCCTAGGGGCACGCCCGGCATCCTATGGATCAGCCGGAGCCTCTCCCGGCGGTCGGATCATCCGATGGCCGATCCGATCCGTAATCGTTATCGCGAGGACAGTCCTTGAGCTGGCCATATCGACAAATCCACCGGTTCGTACGGTGTGTCGCGGCGGCGCGACGATCCCGACTGACGTCATGTCACCGTCACTGCCTCGCGGTCCTGTTGCCGCGCCCGGTCGTCCTGCGGGTCCGCCGGGCGCGGTGTCTCCCGGTCCGGCTCGGGCCGGACGGCCGTCGGCGGTGCCTCCGGTTTGACGGCGCGTTGGAAGGCCGCCGTACCGCGCGACAGGTCGTGGCCGATCGCGACGGCGTCGATGTCGGCGGAGGCCCACTGCTGCTGTCCCTCCCGCACCTCCGTGCGCACCTTCAACCGGCCCTGCACGACGACCGGCTGGCCCACCTCCACGCACGCGGCCACGTTGACCGCGAGCTGCCGGTTGGCCCACACGGTGAAGAAGTTGGTGTGCCCGTCCGTCCAGGCGCTCTTCTCCCGGTCCCAGTAGCGCGCGGTCACCGCCAGCCGGAACCGGGCCGACGGCCCCGCCGCCAGCTCGCGGTACGCCGGCTGGGTCGCCACGTTGCCCACCACACAGACGATGGTCTCGTTCATGTCCTCGCTCCCCTCCCCCGCCCGTCCCCTTCCGGCCGGGCGGACACGCGTACGGGCCCGTCCCGTACGGCTGCGTCTGCCGTGCCGGCGCGTACGACTGCCGTACGTGCCCGCACGTCCCCGCGACCGCCCGCACCGCCCGCCGCTTTCCGCGGCGGGACCCGCCGTGCGATCGCCGTGACCTCAGACTGCCTCCGCCGGGCCGAGCCCGCTGAGCGCTGTGGACCACCACCCGCCTGTGGAAAAGTCCGCCACCCGGACGGGTGACGCCTCGTCCCCGCCCCCTTCACCCACCGCCGGCGGCCCCTCAGCCCACCCGGGACCCGGACCGTACGACCCTGCCGTACTGCTCCCGCACCTCCCGGTACCGCAGCAGCTCCGACGCCACGGGATCGAGCACCCGGGCCCGGCCGCAGCTCGCCGCCGCCTCCCGCAGCCGCCGCTCCGCCTCCTGGCCGTAGCGCCGTGCGGGCCCCCGGGCCGCCATCCGGCAGGCCCACTCCACCAGCGGCCCGCCAATGATCCCGCACACCATCAGCAGCACCGGAACCCCCAGGTTGGGCGCCATCATCCCGGCGATCTGCCCCGCCAGCCACGCACCGCCCGCGACCTGCAACAGCGTCATCGCGGCCTGGACCAGTACGGCCACCGGCCACCAGCCCGGCCGCGGCGGGCGGCCCGGCGGCAGTCCGGCCCGTGCCGCCAGGTCGTCCAACGCCTCGGACAGCCCGTGGGAGCCGCGTACGGCGGCCTCGCGCACCGCCTGGGCCCAGGGCGCGGGCAGCCCGGCCGAGGCCCGGTCGGACACCGTACGGACCGCCTGTTCGACGCGCTGGCGGGCCGTGGCCTCCTCGTCGGCCTGGGCGCGCACGGCGTGGCGGCCCGTCGTGGAGTCACCCCGGCCCTGGTACCAGCGCCACAGCCGCAGCCAGGGCGTGCCGCAGGCCCGGTTGGCGTTGCGCAGCCAGGCGCGCTCGGCGGCCTCGCCCGCCGCGGTGGCACCCACCGCGTCCGCGAGCTGCGCGGCGAACTCCTCGCGCGCCTCCTCGCTCAGGCCGACCCGCCGGCCGGTGGCGTAGACGGGCCGCAGCTCGGCCGCGGCGGCGTCCACGTCGGCCGCCACCCGGCGGGCCGCGGCGCCGCGCTCCGCCACGAACTGGCCGAGCGCCTCGCGCAGATCGCCGACGCCCTCGCCGGTGAGCGCGGACAGCGCGAGCACGGTGGCGCCCGGTTCGCCGTGCTCGCCGAGCGCGATGCCGTCCTCGTCCAGCAGCCGCCGCAGATCGTCCAGGACCTGGTCGGCGGCGTCCCCGGGCAGCCGGTCCACCTGGTTGAGGACGATGAACATGATCTCCGCGTGGCCGGCCATCGGCCGCAGATAGCGCTCGTGCAGGACCGCGTCGGCGTACTTCTCGGGGTCGACCACCCAGATGACCGCGTCGACCAGCTTCAGGATCCGGTCGACCTGTTCGCGGTGCTGTACGGCGGCGGAGTCGTGGTCGGGCAGGTCGATCAGGACCAGCCCGCGCAACTGCCCCTCGACGTCCGGGCTGTGCAGCGGGCGGCGGCGCAGCCGGCCCGGGATGCCCAGCCGGTCGATCAGGCCGGCCGCGCCGTCGCTCCAGCTGCACGCGATGGGCGCGGCCGTGGTCGGCCGTCGTACGCCGGTCTCCGAGATGGGGACGCCGGCGAGCGCGTTGAACAGCTGGGACTTGCCGCTGCCGGTGGCGCCGGCGAGGGCGACGACGGTGTGCCGGCCGGAGAGCTTGCGGCGCGCGGCGGCCTCGTCCAGCACCCGGCCCGCCTCGGCGAGGGTACGGCTGTCCAGACGGGTGCGGGAGAGCCCGACGAGCTCGCGCAGGGCGTCCAGGCGGGAGCGCAGCGGGCCGTCGTACGCCAGTGGGGCCGGGGTGTGGCTGCCCGGCCCGCGGTGCGCCGGCTCCCCGGCTGAGGCGCGGTCGGCGGCGAGGGCGGCGGCGTTGGCCTCGGTGACGCGCCGCGCGATGAGGCCGTCGTCCCAGGTCTCCGAGGAGGACTCGGACTCGGCGTCGGACTTGGGGGGCGCGGCGTCGGCCGCGGGGCGGGGTGTGGAGGGGTGGGCGTGCGGCCGGGGGACGGGGACACCGCCCTCCTCGGCACGGTTCCCGCGCGCCGGGCGATCGTTGTCGTCCTTCACGCGCGCGGGGCGGCTGTTGTCGTCCCTGTCGTCCTTCACGCGCGCGGGGCCGCTGTTGTCGTCCCTGTCGTCCTTCACGCGCGCGGGACGCCCGCCGACGGCGTCCGTGCCGCTACCGTCCCCCGCCTCGCCCCCGTCCCCCGTGCCCCCGTCGCTCTCGCTCTCCTGCTCGTTCTTCGCCTTGCCCACGTCCTCGCCGGTGGAGAGGCCGCCGTCGGCGGGACGGCCGTCCGAAGTCCGCTCGTCGCCGGGGCCGTCCTCCTTCACGAGGCTCAGGCGCCCTTCCGTGAAGCCGCCCGCGCGTGAGACGCCGTCCCCGTCACCAGAACCGGCGTGACCGGAGTGACTTGCGTGTTCGGCGTGACCGCTGTGCTCCATGGCCCCGCCGCCGTCACCGCTGTCGCCGCCGTGGTCATTGCGCCTCATGTGCTCGGTGTGATCCATGTGGTCCTGGTCAGTGACGGCGGTCACCGGTCACCTCTCCTTCTGCAGTACGGACAGCGCGGCGATGAGTTCGGCCTGAGGCTCGGGATGGACGTCCAGCGCGTCCAACGGGGCGAGACGCCGCTCGCGTTCGGCGTGCATGACCCGGTCCACGTGCTCGATGAGCAGCCGCCCGGCCCGGTCGCGCAGCCGCAGCACGCCGTGGGCACCGAGCCGTTCGGCGAGCCCCTCGCCCGCGGTACGGGCCCGGCGTCCGCCCAGTACGGCGGTGGCGACCAGCGCGGCGACCACCTCGGGGTCGGGCGCGCCGGTGCGTTCCAGGACCCGTACCTCGTCCTCGGCGTACTCCTCCAGCTCGCGCCGCCAGCGCCGGGCCGCGAGCCCGATACGGTGCTCGGCCCGCTCCGCAGACGCCTCACGGCCGGCGAGTTCCGGGGCGTCGGCGGCGGGTTCGCGCCGCCAGGCGTCGTCGACGCGCTCGTCGGCGGCGGTGACCGCACACAGCAGGAGCGCGGCCAGGCTCTCCACGAGGGCGTCCAGGAGCTCCCCGGCGGTGCAGTCCAGGGGGAAGGCGCGCCAGCGCTTGAGCGCGTCCCCGGCGAGTACGGCGCCGGCCTGGAGACGGGCCCGCACGCGCGCGTGCTCCTTGTCGTAGGCGGCCTCCACGGCGGAGGTGAGCCGGAGGGCAGCCGCGTACTGGGCGGCGGCGGCGCTGGCCAGCTCGGGCATGCGGGACTTGAGCGAGTCGAGGACGCCGTAGGCCGTACGGGCCATGACGTGCTGCCGGGCCGCGGGGTCCTGGGCGTGCTGGACGAGCCAGCTCTTCAGGGGCGCGACGGCAGTGGCGGGCAGCAGACCGGCGCCCCAGGCGGACTCGGGCAGTTCGGGCACGGTGAAGCGGGGTACGTCGCCGAGCCCGGCCTTGGTGAGCAGGGCGCCGTACTGCCGGGAGACCTCGGAGACGACCTGGTGGGGAACCCGGTCCAGGACGGTGACGAGGGTCGCGTCGTACTCCTTGGCGGTGCGCAGCAGGTGCCAGGGGACGGCGTCGGCGTAGCGGGCGGCCGTGGTGACCATGATCCAGATGTCGGCGGCGCAGATCAGTTCCGCGGCGAGGACGCGGTTGTCGGCGATCAACGAGTCGATGTCGGGGGCGTCGAGGAGGGCGAGCCCGCGCGGGAGCGTGTCGGCGGTCTCGACGCGCACCACGCGCGCGGGATCGTCGTCGGAGATCACGAGCTCGTCGGCGGGGTCCTGGTGCGGTACCCACACGCGTGTGAGCTGGGGGAGCACGCGCATGCCGCTGAACCAGTGATGATCCTCCGGATGGCAGACCAGCACCGGCGTCCGGGTGGTCGGCCGCAGCACACCGGCCTCGCTCACGCGCCGGCCGACGAGGGAGTTGACGAGCGTCGACTTGCCCGCGCCGGTGGAGCCGCCGATGACGGCCAGCAGCGGCGCCTCGGGCTCCCGTAGGCGGGGCACGAGGTAGTCGTCGAGCTGCGCGAGGAGTTCGTCGCGGTTGGCACGCGCGCGTGGCGCCCCCGCGAGGGGCAGCGGAAAGCGTGCGGCGGCGACACGGTCGCGCAGAGCGGAGAGTGTGTCGAGCAGCTGAGGCCGTACGTCCAAGGTCACCACATGCGAAGAATGCCCAATTTTAGGGGAATTCTGAAGCATATGGACATGTCTGCGCGCCGACGGAACAGAACGGACGGAAGGGACGACCCGGACAGGGGCACAGGCCAGGCATAACGAGTGCACAACACCCGGTGCGTCGGACGCCAAAAGCGGTGCACGATTCGTACCTGCCTGCGATTATCAGGACCGCTTCACCGAACCTCCACATCGAGCCACGGAGGCGAAGCGACAGGGTCAAGGAACCGGGAGCCCTATCCTTGACCCCGGCAACGTCACGGGTCAGCCCACCCAGGGCACCGCACACGAGGCCACCCCACCGGCCCCCGTAGCTCAGTGGATAGAGCAGGCGCCTTCTAAGCGCTTGGCCGCAGGTTCGAGTCCTGCCGGGGGCGCCACGCTTCGCCCTCCCGCTCGGGAGGGCTTTTTGCTGGTCAGAGCGGATGTCAGTGGGTACAGCGAAGCCCCGGACGCCCTCTTGATGATCAAGGGTTGACTCCGGGGTGTCCGGCTGTCACCGGGTTCTCGCGGGTGGCTGTGTCGAATACGTGTCGAAGTTCTCGACCGGGGGAAGATCAGCCAGCGCCCGGCACCTCCGCCTCCGGAAGGTCACCCGCGGCTTCCAGCCGCCGCTTCAGGTCCGGCAGCTGCCCGTCGATGCACCGGGCGTACGTGGCGAGGAGCACGGCGACGCTGTTCCCGGCCCACTCGGCCACCTGGGCGGGCGGGATCCCGTCGTTGAGCCACTTCGTCAGGCGCGTGTGCCAGATGTCGTACACGCGCCGTCCAGTGGGTGACTCGAAGACGTGCGGGGGCAGTACGGCCTTCCGCGCGCTGCGCCACGCCCGCCGGATGACAGAGCCGGCGAGGATGCCACCGAACTCACCTTGGAAGAGGAGATCACCCGGGTGGAGCTGTTCATCGGCGATGTGCTGCCGCAGGATGCGCGTCAGGGCCGGGTGCCCCGGCACCGTGCGCGTCTCGCCCTGCGCTCGGCCCTTCAGGTCACGTTGCTCGTGAATCTCCCCCGTGTCGGTCCACTGCTTCCCGATCTCCGGCGTCGCCGTGTGGATCAGCAGCTCGCACCACTGGTCGTCGGCGTCGGGTTCCGGCAGGGTCACGTCCTCCACCCGCATGGCTACGGTTTCCTCGGGGCGGGGCCCGCAGTAGTACAGCGTGGCGAAGAAGGCGTGGAGCCGCTTGCCGCCGGGCGGCCGGCGCCGTATCCAGTCGAGGATGGCCGCCGCCTGCTCGGGATTCAGCAAGGACCGCTTGTCGACAGCGTTCGTGGTCTTCGTGGCCGCCGTCGACTCCTTGCCCTTGGGAAGGGGGTTGGTCCGAAGGATGCGCCGCCGGATCGCGTACTACATGGCGACGTTGAGGATCCGACGGTTGCGCTTCCGGGACCAGGCCGCCGCTTGCTTGCCATCGAGGCGGGTGTCGATGGCTTGCAGGACCTGGTCGACCTTCTCCGGGTCTTCCCAGGCCGAGACGGGCAGGGAATTCCGCTCCACCCACTTCAGGATGGCCGCCACGTCTCGGGGCGCGTCGGACGTCGGTTGGTGTTGAACGCCCATTCGCGAAGGGCCGTCCGCACGGCCGCAGGCGGGAACTGGGTGCGCTTTGCCCTCAGCAGGGCGATGGTGGTGGCGGTCAGGGTCTTCGCGATGTTCTTGCGACTGTTGCCGCCGAGTTGAGGCCAACGGGCGTCCACGTACTCGACGGCGAACTTGTACCAGCTCATGGCAGCCGACTTGGAGCGAAGTCAGCGAGCGCATGTCCGAGGTCTTCGCAGTCAGGCTCCTGGACGCCTTGGACGGCAACGGCCCACACGTACGCGAACGAGCACGCACCTTGTATGACGCCTCGGACGAGGCCCGGCGTGCGCTCAAGCACCTCGAAGCTCAGGTCTACATCGAGGGACCGCCATCGGTGATCTCAGCAGCAGTGGATCTAGGCACCAGTCTGACAGACTTCAAGCATCAGGTGTTCGACGTAATGGACCCCGAGGCGAGCGGGACGGTGGAGGCCATGAAAGCGGCTTGCACTGCGGCTTACGGGAAATATGTTGGCTTCCTCTATTAGGCTTCCCAAGCCGTGGGTGCCGATGGCCTTCAGACAGTACCTGAGTAGGTCGACATGTCTGGTGACTGAGCCGACCGCTCTGAGCAGCATTTGGTGCCCTGAGCAGTGCCGAAGCTGTCCCGCTCTGGTCTAGTGGCCGTCTCAGTTTCCGTCTCATTCAGCGCGGTTCACCGCCGTACAGGCAGGGCCGTCCGCATGGGCACCCCCAGCCGCACCCGCCCATGGACGCAGGTGAACGACCCTGTACTCCGCCCAACAAGGCACCAACAGACTTGGAAAACGTGCGTCTGCTTTCGGTCCGCGCTGCTCGGTGCGCGGCCGGCGCTGGCAGGTCTCTCCTTAGCCATCGACGAAGCCCGACCGTTGGTTAGGTCCCGGGTCGTGCCCGGACCACCCCCAACAGAGCCGGGGATGCAGCTGCTCTACAGAGTTGGACACCCCGGAAGCCGACCGCGCGTCTGAGACCCTAGCCATGGGCGCTGACAACGCTCCTCGCGAGCAGACACCCTGACGCCACGCGTCCGCACCACAACCGCACCAGATCGAGCGGGGAACAGCGGGGAATCACGGTGAAAGCAACCGGGCCCGACAAGGCCGCGTCGGAGCGGTCCGCCCAAGTCAGCGCCCAAACCGGCCCCGAATGACCGCAGCTTCCCAAGCTGAGGGCACTCCACCTGTGTCATGTCCAAGCGAGTCCCAAGGCTCGACGGCGAGGGTTTGAGGCTCACGCATGGCGCCAAGATGGAGGCATGGGTAGCTGGGGGGATCTAGCGGGACAAACGGCCAGTGCGCTCATTGGGACGTTGGCCGGCGGCGGCATCGCGATGTATGTGGCGCGGTGGCAAACCGCAAGGACTGTCGAATCACAAGTCCAGCTCGCGGCATCTCAAGAAGCTGCCAACAGCGCGTTAGCCCGTCGGCAATCGATGCAGCAGCGCTCCGCAGAGGCTGCACAGCGGCTCTTGGAACGCCTCGCAGAGCTTTACGCGTGGCTGCCCTCCTTGCCGGATCTTGCAGAGGACGAGCCGCGGCTGAGCCCGCAGGCTCGTGAGCGTTGTGCAGTGGCCCTCGACTCGGTCCGCCGGGGCATGCAAACCGACCTTCTCTCCGTAGGGGATGACCGTGTCCGCGCCCGGTACCGGGCGCTAGTGCGGTTGTGCTTCGACGTCGGGTACCGAGGCATCGGCCAGAGCAATCGCGAGCGCCAGGTTCGCGACGTACGCGGGTACCTGCGCTATGTCCAGTTCACGCTTGAGGCCGTGATCGACGGTAGCCCCTTGCCGGATGACTACGCGGCACCAGTGCTTGAGCGAAGTGACAGCACTCCCTGGCTGCCGCCGGCCTTGCCCTGGCACTGGCAGGACCCAGCCGACGACAGTTGACGACTGGCCACGTGAACACGGGCTTCGAGACACCGCTGTCCGTGCAATCTGCTCTACAGCAGTGGAATACAGCAACCGCCACAACCGCAGCAGACCGACAAAGCCCCTCGAAGACCTCACGACCAGCGTCCTGGACCGCAATGGCCATCCAGCCGATAGTTCGGGACGAAGGGATCGTGCCAGAACCGTGCCAGGTTGTGCGGGGAGCCGCGGGGAATGGCGGGGAACAGGTCGTCGGCCGGTCATGCTACATGGCCGCTCCGCACGAGATCAGCCCAGCAACCACACATAGAAGACCCAAGCTTCCCAAGCTCACGGCGCAGTGCCGTCTTCACTGACGCGCAGGTCTTCTCGCATACGCGCCCGAAGCACAGCAAGAGCATCGTCATGAGTTCGGCGTCCCTCCAGGTACACGGGATCAGTGACCAAGACTCCCTCCATTACCCGATCGCGGAGGTCGCGCAGGCGGCGGAAGGCATCCTCCGAGGCCTCTAGGACGCGGCTGGGCGCGCTGATGGCCATCTGATACCTCAATCCGATGCACGGTCCGAACGCCTCGCGAGCTGTGACGCGACGCGTTGAGGGTTCCATGTCCGGGTCACGAGCCATGTTGCCGCAAGCGTGACGAGCCTCGGACAGGCCAGCGAGGTAGTCCCCATACAGGGCTCGACGCGCTTGCGTCTCACGATCTAAGCGCTCCCGCCTCCACCGTTGACGGTCCAGAAGCATCGCGGATCCTGTGGCGATCGCCGCGCCAACTATGGTGCTGATCAAGGTGATCCACTGCATAGACAGACCGTAGTCACTGGTACGGCGCGGGTCGGCCCCGCACCACAAGCGCACCAGATCGAGCGGGGAACCACGGGGAACCGCGGGCAAAGCAGTCGAGCCCTAAGAAGCCACAGTCCGACCGTTCGCCCAGCTCAGCGCCAGAACCGGCTCCGGATGCTCGCAGCTTCCCACGCTGAGAGCGCGAGTTCGATTCTCGTCACCCGCTCCAATGCAGGCCCCCAGATCATGGGCTCGGGATTTCTTCGTTGTCTGGTCCCGGGGGCAGAGAGGGCTCACCACGTCCGCACCAGAGGGTGGGCTACGTGCTCGTGGGTTCCTGCCTTTGGTGCGGAGGGTTGCGGTGCTTTTCCTGCAGGGAATCGGGGCCGAGCAGGGGGCAAGCCCACCAACACGCGGCTAGGACAGGAGTGCCAGGCAGAGCGGCGATCGGCCGGCGCGAGCCACCTCACGGCCCAAAAATGAGTCCGATCACGTCGAAGGCCCGTCGCACGCTGCGACCCCAAATCAAGGTACATGCTATGACGATGCAACTACCCGTAACAATCGGCTCAGCTTCATCCGGAAAACCAGCTGCGGGCACTGCGATCGCTGCACCAGCCGCAAGCACAGCAGCCGCAATGATCCTAATGTATTCTCTATCTGGAGTCGGCTCTACATCCGTAAGCTGCTCTGGATCCAGCAGGGAAGAAAGTCGCGCCTGGCAATAGCGATCGGCGATCTTTGTAAGCATTTCTCCAATCTCCTCCAACCCCTCTCGCGGGTTATCGTCTAATCTCCTCTCGGCTTTGCGCAGTGCACCAATCACCTTCCTCTCATGCAATTTCAAAGCTGTACGGCGGTGTGACCAGAGCGGGACCGTGCCTCGCTGATTATGCGCATTGCGTAGAGCGCGAGTAACCGCTCCAATCCGCCGCGATGCACGCCGAAGCTCATGCGCCATTTGCTCGCCTCCAGATGAATGCGCACGGGCACACGCCGAAATAGCTTGCGCGATCTCCATTATGATCGCATAACGGCGAGCTCGCACCAACCATGTGATCCGAATTTGATTTTCACCTCCTGAGGTGGCGCCATGACGTCTAGCTACTATCGAGGGCGAGCTTTCGACGCCGGCCACATGATCGCGCCGGATGTCGTCCTGCTGACCGACGGTGGCGGAGTGGTGCCTGCCGCGCCGGCGCCCGTCGTGGGCGCCGACAGGGTGGCCCCCCTGCTGGCCAGGATCGACGCCGCGGTGTCGCTGCAGATGACACAGATCAACGGCTACCCGGCGCTCGTTCTCCGGCGGGACGGCAAGGCCGACACCATCCTGGCGGTGCGCATCGACGGCGGCCTCGTCACCGGGCTCTACGCCGTGCGCAATCCCGAGAAGCTGTCACGCATCGACCGCGAGACCCCGTTGAGCCGCTGAGCCCTTCCCATGGCCCGGGCGAAGACACGGGCAGAAAACCGCTGGCAGAGCGAACTGATACGTCTGGAGTCTGCATTGAGCCTCACCACCGACGACCGCCTGGAAATCCACGAGGTGATCGCACTGCATGGTCACCTGAGCGACGCCGGCGCCTATGAACGATTCGACGAGGTGTTCACCTGCGATCTCGTCATCGACGCCGGCGATCTCGGTCTCGCTCAACTGCCGGCACGCGCCCCCTCCCGGCCGCTCCTCGACGTGTACATCGCGGCCGCGCACCGCCACGGGTCCGATGGCCCGCTTGCCCACCATGTCACCAACGTCATCGTCCGTGAGGACGGCGAAGGCGCCCGGGCGTGGTCGAAGGGCATGGCCTTGAACCAGGACGGTTCCGTTGCCAGCGTCACCTACGAGGATCAACTCGTGCGCACACGTCAGGGCTGGCGCATCAGGCACCGGAAGATTTCAGCTCGTCGTAAGGCTGGGCATGGCGTCGAACCGCTCAGCCTGCCCGGCTGATCTCCGCGGCTGACGCGCAGGTCGGAGGCGTACGGGTGGACCGTCTTCCCGCCCCCACGAAACTCGCCCCTCGCCCCTCACCCGACCGGTGAGTTCCGCCGCGCCGGGTCGTCTGCATGTCGGGGATGGGCCCCTGGCGCTGCGGGAGGCCCGAGGAGAGCCGCCGCGCGCGATCGGCTGGCTGACGGGGCAGGAAAAGGCCGACGGTCGGCTGGAGTTCGGCGGCTGGGTCTGGCGTTATGACCTGGTGCCGCTCGGTCCGTCCGGGACCGAGGTGACGCTCACGTACGACTGGTCGGCGGTGCCGCGGTTCATCCGGGAGCGGTATCCGGTTCCCGCCGTTCGGTCCTGACCACCTCATCGACTCACTGCACCACCTGGCCCAGCTCGCCGCAGCCGCGTCCGACGCCTCTGCGCCCGGGTGGCGCTGTTCGAGGGCGGGTGCGGCACGCATCGGGCCGGAGTGCCCTTCGTCTGCGTTCCAGTTTGGTCTCTGTTGGTCAGGAAAGCGCAGGTCACGGACGTGGAGTGGGTGGCCTCGTGTGGATCTGTGCCCACGGCCACAGCAAAGGGCGCGCGAGTAGGCCCATACTGAACCATGACAAAGCCTGCTGCGCCGAAGCGTCACCTGCCCACCAGCCCCTTCAAGGCCCCGGTTCCACCGGCCCCCAAGCACTTCGCCATGGGCGATCAGGTCACGCACGACATGTACGGCCTCGGCCGGGTGATCGGCATCGAGGACGGTGTCGCGGCGCTCGTGGATTTCGGTTCGGTGCAAGTGCGGGTCCTGAGCCCGTACGCCAAGATGACCAAGCTGTAGAACCGCTGTGCCCGGTCACGGCACACCAGGACCCTTCGGGGACCTGCAACGAAAGAGAGCCCTCTCATCGATCTGACATCGCTGTTCTCCGCCCCGGAAGACCAACCGCGCCGCGCCGCTGCGGCGTCGCCCGCTCCGGCGACCAACCCCTTCCAGGCCCCCGACTTCGGGGAAGAGGAGACCTTGCCGCTCGAGGACGCACAGGCGGCTTGCCTCCACGAATGACGGTGGCGCCGGCAACGGCCCTGCCGCCGGCCGCCCTGCCCTCGGTGGCGGACGTACCAGTCCGCCACCCCCCTTGGTGAGCAAGGGCAGGCGCCGGGGCTCCGGCCGTCGCCGGGTTCTCAGGTGATGCCGAGCCGGAACCAGCCGGCCCAGCCGCCCGACGCGTCCCACCACGTGCTGTAGACGGTCCCGTCCGTGCCGACCGCGAACAGGTCCAGGTGTTCGGTGATCCGGGTCAGTGCCGCGATCTGGCTGCCGGGCTTGGCGACACCGCCGGAGACGTTGAACCACGCCGCCCATCCCGTGGTGTCGTGCCACCACGTCGAGTAGATCCGGTTGTCGGTGCCGACCACGAACAGGTCCATGTGATTCGTGTAGCGCACCACGGCTGTGACCGGTGAGCCCGCAGACGCGACGCCCCCGGACACCTGGAACCATCCCGCCCAGCCGCTGCGCGCGTCCCACCACGTCGACATGATCTTGCCGTCGGACGCCGTGGTGAACAGGTCCAGGTGGTCGCGGTGGCGGGCGACAGCCGTGACGGTGGAGTCGGGCCGGCAGGTGATGCCCGGCAGGGGGAACCACGCCGACCAGCCGGAACGCTCGTCCCACCAGGCGCTGTAGACGCGGTTGTCCGTGCCCACGGTGAAGACGTCGAGGTGGAAGGGGTAGCGCGCCACGGCCGTGACCGTGGCGCCGTTCGCCGCGACACCGCCGCCGATCTGGAACCAGTCGGCCGCCCAGCCCGTACGGGCGTCCCACCACGTCGACATGGTCCGGCCGTCGGACGCCGTGGTGAACAGGTCCAGGTGGTCGGCGTACCGACTGACGACGTTGACCGTCGAACCGGGCCGCGCGACGAGGCTGCCGACCCGGAACCAGCTCGCCCAGCCGGTCGACTGGTCCCACCAGGTGCTCCAGATCCGGCTGTCGGTGCCCACGACGAACAGGTCGAGGTGGCCGGCGTACCGTGCGATCGAGGTGACCGGCGCGCCCGTACCGCCGGGAGAGGCGAAGCCCCCGGAGACCTGGAACCATCCTGCCCAACCGCTGCTCGCGTCCCACCAGTCGGACATGGTGCGCCCGTCCGCCGCCACGGCGAAGACGTCCAGGTGCTCGGGGTAGCGGGCGACGACGCTGATCGGCGTGCGGTCACGGGCGGGCAGGGTCGCGAGGGGGCCGATCCGGTTCCAGATCACCTGTCGGCACACCCGGCAGAACGGGACGCTCAACTCCCGCATCTTGCAGGTGTACTCGGGCCGGTAGGCGCCGCAGTGGTAGTAGTGCGCACCCTCGAAGCAGCCGACCGTGCCGGCGGGTACCGGGCTGGGCCGTGTGTCCACCGTCGCGCAGTTCGGGTTGCTCATCGTGGGCAGCGCCGTGCTCGTGGCGACCGCCCAACCCCATTTCAGGGTGGTGCGGTTGGTGTTCAGCGTGACGTTCGGCTCGCCCGGCTCACCCGCCGGGTGGTGGTCGTGTCCGGTCTCGTTGCCGCCCGCGTAGTACGCGTACTCGTCCGCCAGTCCGTACGCCGTGTGCCCGACCTCGTGGATGGCGATCTCGGTTGCGCCGCTCGCGAGGGAGTAGGTGCCGACCGAGCCGCCGCTCCCGCCGTAGACCGTGGAGTTCACCACGACGATGGCGACGGAGAACTCCGGTACCTGGGCCGCGGCCGTCTGGAGCACCGTGGAGTTGTTGCACACGAGCAGCCGCCGGACGCCGTTCGCGCCGAACGTGGAGTCGAAGTACGTGCGGGCCGTCGCGCCGGTGCCCCCGGCGCCGACCGGGTCGTCGGCGCCGGAGTCGGTGGAGGTGACGTTGACCCGCCAGATGTTGATGGCCGGCCCGAGTTCGTTGTAGGGCGCGGTCGCGGTGAGCGCGGTGACGAAGTCCTTGCAGGCGGTGTCGAAATCGGTCTGCTGCGCGGCGGTGAAGCCGTCGCCCAGCAGCACGATGGTGAAGGCGCGGTTGCGCGGTGCGGAGCCGAAGATCTGGGTGCGGCCCTGGACGGTGCCGTCGGCGGTGGTCATCCCGGCCCCCTACCGCTCGAGCCGGAAGGTGGCGAGGTCGACGTCCTGCGTCGCGCCGGGCGGCGGACTCGTCGCGCCTCCGGCAGCGAATCGCGCCTCGGGGGCTGCCGGGGCGACGCGGACCACGGCGACCTCGGCGGCCTCGGCCGGTGCGGGGAGGAGCACGGTGAAGGCACCGCGTGCCTCGACGTCGACCCGGGTGATCGGCTCCGAGTGGTCTTCCGGGAAGACCTCGGCGCTCTCCCGGAAGGCCCCGCGGACGGGGACGCGGGCGAGGCGCCGGCCCTTGTCGTCGCGTGTCTCCACGAAGTTGCCCGGACGTACCTCGGGATGAGCGTCGAAGCCACTGATGACCGCGTCGACCGACTGCTGGGAGACGAGTCGTACGGAATCCCCCTCGTACTCGAAGATCAGGCGGACGACTCGGGCGGTGGGCGTCTGTTGCGGGCCGGCCATGGTGGCTCCTCCCCCGGAGACTGTGATGTCCGGAGATGTTCCCTGTCTGTGAAGTGCCGTGGAAGGCTGGTGTGCGCCCACGGCCGGGAACTCACACTGGAGCGCTGCGTCCCGTCTAACGAGGGCTCACACAACGGGCTTAGCCGGTGCGGCGCGGAGGGCCACGGGGGAAGCCGCAAGGATTCCCAGGGGGGACCGTGCGTGTTTGTCATACTTCGGGATTGTTCCCATGATATCGCTGACGGATCACGGGCGCTTGTCGGCACGGGGCCGGGCATGCCTTGGTCGGGGCTGGTTACTGGTGGGTTCACCGGCTTTTGTAAGATCCACTTCGACCAACTCGCGCCCTGTCAGGGGGAACAACTCATGACCAAGCGCCTTTCCGCGCTGGCCGTCTCGGCGGTCATCGCCGGCGGCTTCCTCGTCACGTCGGTGCCCGCTCACGCCGCCACGTCGGCCCAGAGCACGGTTGTGGCCAAGGCCACCGTCACGTGCAACCAGAAGGAGATGCGCCAGCAGATCGCCCGGCTCAAGACCAAGGCCGCGCAGCTGAAGCGGCTGGGGGAGAACGCGGCGGCCAGGAAGGCGCTGAGCGACGCGGCGGCCCTCCAGAAGAGGCTCGACGCGTGCATCAAGGCCGAGAACGAGCAGAGCAAGCCGTTCCCCGGCTGAGCCCCAGGTCTCCTCGCGTGGCGCTGCCCGACCCGTTCCGCGGGGGGTGGCGCCACACGCTTGTCCGGCCTGGAGCGTTTCCCCTGGTCAGCGTTGTCGCCATGGGGAGTGAGTCTCCTCAGGCGCTGCCTCGTCAGGCAAAGCGTGCGTTCCTTCAACGGGGGGCTTGTGGGGACCTTGGGGTTCTTCGCCTTCCTTCCCGGGCTGCCCCATGTCATCGACTGGGGAGCGGTTCTCGCGGCCCTCGGGGCGGGTGCCGAGCCGAGGGCGCCAGGTCGCTACAGTCGCCCTCGGAAGGGAGACGACGTGCGACTTCGCTGTGCGGTGCTGGATGACTTCCAGGGCGTGGCAACCGAGTTGGCCGACTGGTCGGTGGTCGAGGAGCAGGTGGAGGTCGTCGCGCTGCGCGAGCACATCGAGGGAGAGGATGCTCTCGCCGACGCGCTCGCCGGTTACGACATCGTCGTCACCCTGCGCGAACGCGTCCCCTTCCCCGGCTCGCTGATCGCCCGCCTCCCCCGGCTGAAGCTGCTCGTCGCCTCCGGGATGCGTAACAGCGTCATCGACTACGCTGCCGCCGAGGCGCACGGGGTCACCGTGTGCGGTACGGCGAGTTCCAGCACCCCGCCGGTCGAGCTGACCTGGGCGCTGCTGCTCGGGCTCGCCCGGGGCATCGTCCAGGAGAACAACGCCCTGCGGGGCAACGGCCCGTGGCAGTCGACCGTCGGCGCCGATCTGCACGGACGCCGGCTGGGCCTGCTCGGGCTGGGGAAGATCGGCAGCCGGGTCGCCCGGGTCGGGCTCGCCTTCGGCATGCGCGTCAGCGCGTGGAGCCAGAACCTCACGAAGGAGCGCGCCGAGGAGGTGGGCGTCGAACTCGTCGGCTCCAAGGAGGAGTTGCTCCGCGACAGCGACTTCGTGTCCGTCCATCTCGCGCTCAGCGACCGCACCCGGGGCCTGCTCGGTGCCGCCGAGCTCGCCCTGATGAAGCCGAGCGCCTATCTCGTCAACACCTCCCGCGCCGCGATCGTCGACCAGGACGCGCTGCTGGCCGCGCTGCACGAGGGCCGCATCGCCGGTGCCGGCGTCGACGTCTTCGACATCGAGCCGCTGCCCGGCGGCCACCCGATGCGCACAGCGCCCCGCCTCCTGGCCACGCCCCACCTCGGCTACGTCTCGCACGCCAACTACACGACGTACTACGGCCAGGCCGTGGAGGACATCCAGGCCTATCTGGCGGGCTCCCCCGTACGACAGCTGCCCTGAGGACGGCGGTACGGTCAGGCGGCCCGGCGCGGCACGCGTCCGTGGACGCCCTCGCTCCGGGGCAGTTGGTGCGCAACACCTACTGCGTACGGGTCCACTGTGCCGGGAGGCCGTAGGCGACGGCCGGGCCGTCCTCCGGTTCCCTCGGCCGAGACCGATCAGTCGCCGGGGCCCGCGCGTCACATCCGCCCGGCCCCGCCGCCACACCGCCGCGTCCTGCCCGTTAAACGAGTGATTCCGAGGTGATCACCGTGACCAGCCATGTGCGGCGCCGTTGAACGGGAAGTGCGGTGGCTGATCCGCCGTCGCGCGTTCCGAGCTACAGAAGGAGAACGTGATGTCTCGCATCGCGAAGGCAGCCGGTGTTGCCCTCGGCACCGGCGCCGTGGTGTTCAGCGGGGCCGGACTGGCCCTGGCCGACGCGGGCGCTGAGGGTGCGGCCGTCGGCTCGCCCGGCGTGCTGTCCGGCAATGTGATCCAGGTCCCGGTGCACATCCCGATCAACGTGTGCGGGAACACCGTAGACATCATCGCGCTGCTGAACCCGGCGTTCGGCAACGCCTGCGTCAACGACGGCGGCCACGGCAAGGCGGGCAACCCCGGTTCTGGTCAGGACGGCTACGGCAACTGAGCCGGGCGACCGCCCACAGGCAAGAGCCCCGGCACTGCGAACGCCGGGGCTCTTCCCATGTCCGGCCCGGTACGCGGGCACGTGCGCACGCGTACCGGTTGCTCACGCGTACCGGTAGATCCGGCTCACGTCCTCCAGCTGGTCCGGCGTCTCGTTCCACGGCGGCAGCTTCTCGTGCCGGGCTACGACCCGCTGGTGTTGCGCGTCGGAGGCGCCGGGCGGCTCGGCCGGGAGGTAACGGTGGTTGCGGTGGGCCCGCTGCCAGCGGTACCACTGCAGGTCGAGAAAGGCGTGGTGGAGCCAGAACACCGGGTCGTTGACGGACGCGCCGCCGACCATCGCGCCGCCGACCCAGCGGTGCACCCGGTTGTGGTTCTTCCAGGACCCGCTGCCGGTGCCGGCCCCCCAGCCTTCCAGCTTGTTGCGGAAGCCCCTGCGGGCGGTCGAGTCCCACGGCCACGCGTCGTAGACGGGATCGTCCAGCGCCCACCGCAGCTCACTCCGGGTGGGCAGCTGGAGGGGGGCGGCGGAGCGGCCGAGGTCCCGCGTGAGGAACTTTCCGTCGGTGACGCCCTCCCTGAGGGTCCAGTGCCCCGCCGCGTAGGCGAACGGGCCGGTCATTACCTGCCGGTCGGAGCGCCGGCCGTTCCCGCCGAGCAGGTCCTTCCGCCAAGGCACGGAGGTCGTCGTACGGTCCCGGGTCCAGTCCCAGTACGGCACCGTCACCGAGGTGTCGACGCGGCGCAGCGCCCGTTCGAGTTCCAGCAGGAACCTGCGGTGCCAGGGCAGGAAGGACGGCGCCATGTGGGCGGTGCGCAGCCCGCGCTCGCCGTCGGCGGTGTAGAACGCGATGTGCATGCGCACGAACTCGTCGTACTCACCTCGCCGTTTGAGTGCCAGCAGGGCGTTCACGAACCGTCGTCGCTCGCCCGCGGTGAGCGCGCTGACGTTCTTACGCACGTACGCCATGCTGTCCCCCCATGTGCGCATGCCCTCCCGGGTGCCCGCCGGTGAACCGGCCCGGCGCAAGGTCGCGCAGCTGCCGGCTGGGCCCGATCTCGTCCACGGCCGCCCGGGTCGCCTCCAGCGGCGTCCGGTACGACGTGTAGTGGTCGACCATGCTCAGCCAGGTCCCGTCGGCCCGGCGCATCAGGTGCAGCGGGATGCCGTCGATGGTGATCCGCCACTCGCCGCCGGCCTCCTCGCGAGCTGCGGCGGGCACCAGGGCACCGCGGATGGAGCGGCCCCGGTAGGTCTCGTCGAAGGAGCTGCCGCCGGGGCCTCCGGTCGGGGGCTCGGGACGGGAGGCGGCGACGAGCGGCGCCAGCGCCAGCGCGGTGGCGGAGGCCAGCAGCCCCCGCGCCATCTCCCTCCGGGACGGTCTGGTCCCCTGCACCCCGGCCCCCGGCTCCGCACCGACCCCTACTCCGCCCACACCGACGACCATGCTCGCTCCTCGTCCGGTTCAGATGTCCGTACCGGGCTAACCGGCCGGGGGCGCGCGGGGTCACCGGTGAGGAGCCATACGGCGGGTACGGTCGTGCCCGGCTACAGTCCCGGACCCGTGCCCACGTTGCCGTCCGCGACGGTCCGCAGAACCGGGGGGAGGACACCCGTCTGGGGAACCCTGGCGCCCGGCAGACCGAAGGTGCCTCCGTCGGGTGCGGTCAGGGGGGCGTCCACGGACAGACCGGGGGTGACGGTTCGCAGGTCGCCGGTGGGTGAGTCCACGTCGAGGTGGTCGAAGCCGTCGTCCAGAAGGTGCGGCAGCGGAGTCCTGGCGGCCAGGCCGGGCAGCCCGCTGCTCACCGGCAGCCGGGGCACGGTCCGGTCGGGGACGAGCCGGCCCGTGACGTACCGGGGTCCCTCGGGGACGCCGGGCTTCAGCAGCGGCAGTTCGGCGCCGAGCCTGGGCAGCTTCATGTCGAGCGGCTGGGAGACGCCCCCCAGGGGCACCGGGACGGGCACCGTGCCGGATGCCGCGGCGGGGGCTGCGGCGCCCACGGTGGCCGCGACGCCCGTGACGACGGCGGCAAGGGTTCCTCGGGTGGTCGGCTTCATGTCAGGTACGGTCCTTTTCAGCATGCGGGGATTCGAGGGTCCGTACCGCGTAACGAGCGGAAAACGCCTTCATTGCACAATTCCCCCGAGTGCCGTAATAGTCAGCTCGTGGCACGGGCGAGGCCGCGGCTGCCGCCTGCCGACCGGTGCATCAAGCGCGCAGGCTGCGGGCGGGCAGGTAGACGTGCGCGGCGGCGTTCGTCGTCTCGGGGGCTCCCGCGAACGCGGCCAGCTCCGCGCCCGCGACCGGCCGGCGGGGCCCGGTCGTGGGGCAGACGCGCGTGGTCAACATGAAATAGGCGTAACCGAGTTTCCCGACCGCCTCCAGCCACTCCGCCGGGGGCGTGACCTGAGTGGTGACGTTCGGCATCTGCAGGACGATCTGGCCGGCGACGACCAGCATGCTGACCTTCAGGCTCGGCCGGGTGGTGCCGTCGACGGGATTGCCGCCCACCGGCAGGCGCATGTCGTCGAGAAGCCGCGCCACGGCGGCGGACGCGCCCTCCGGGCCACCCGGTCCGTCGCCCAGGGAGCAGGCGAGCAGGCAGGGGGTCCTGCCGTCACCCTCCTCGTTCCTGGCCATCCAGGCGAGCAGGGCGAGCGTACCGAGATCGGCGCTACGGAAAGGGCGGGTTTCGCCGGATACTGAGGTCACCGCGCGACCATATCGACGGACCGCGGTGTGCCCTGGCGGCTTCTCACCCTTCCGGAGCAGCGTCCGGGCGCCGCTCCACACGAACGAGGGACCTGGTCCCGTTCATACGCCGAGGGCCGGTTCCGCGTGGCTGCGGAACCGGCCCGGAGGGGGCGAACGGCGTCAGCGCTTCAGGGGCAGGCCACCGAGCAGCGGCCGATGGTTGAGGGACGTGGTGGCGGCCTTGAGGTCGCTCAGCACGGAGTCCTTGTTCTCGGTGTTGAGCGCGTCCGACTGGTGCTGCAGCGGCATCAGGTCCTTCACCGTGGGCGGCTTGTCCGCGAGGTGGGCGAGCGCGCCGTTGACGCTCATGGGCGGCAGGTGGTGGGCGTCGTAGGCGAACGCGGGTGCGGCGGCGCCGGCAAGGGCCACGGAACCGGCGACTACGGCGGCGGCCTTCAGGGACTTCATCGTGTTCCTCTCTTCGGCAACTCATGTCACCCAGGGATTTCTGACGCCGTGCCTAACGATGTCCGACCGGGCCGGAAACTCCGCATCGAGAAGACATATGAAATTGCCGTGCATCCACCGGGATCCACACGCCCCGGCTGGTCGCCCGCCGGCTCACTCCGCGGGGAGGGTGGGCAGCGAGGGCAGGGAGTCGATGCTGGGAGCGGGCATGTCCTTGCCGAGGAGGGTCACCCCCAGCAGGTCGACCAGGCCGGACACGACGTCGGTGGCGGACGACAGGAGCTGGTCGAGCTGTCCGGTGACCGCCTTCACCAGATTGTCGACCGCGGTCTCCAGGGCGGAGAGCGCGTCATCGGCGAGGTCACGGGACGAGGGCGGGCTGACGATGTCCGCGTGCCGCATGGCAGCCCGCGCGGTGAGGGCCGCCGGGACGGCGGGGACCGCGGAAACAGCGGGGGCGGACGGGGACGCGGGCGTGGTCGGGCTCGCGGGTCTGGCGGGGGACGCCGGAGCGGTCGGCGTGGCGGGGGTGGTGGGGGTGGCGGGATTCGCGGGCTTCACCGGGGAAGTCGCCGGTGCCGTGGGCGTGTTGGCTGCACTGGGTGACGCGGGCCGGGCGGAGGCGGTCGGAGACGAGGGAGCCGTCGCCGTCGCAGGCTTCGCGGACGCCGTCGAAGTCGCGGGCGCCGAAGGAGCGGCAGGTCGGGCGGTGGCCGCCGGAGAAGCGGGTGCCGTGGGCGTCGCCGCAGCCGTGGGCTTCGCCGATGCCGCAGGGGTCGCGGATGCCGTCGGTGTCGCCTGAGCCGCGGGCTTGGACGGCGTCGTGGGAGTGGCCGCCGTGGGCGTCACCACAGCCGCAGGCTGCACGGACGCTGCCGACTGAGTGGGCGCCGGCGACTGGGAGTGGGCCGTCGGGCGCGGAGTCGTCGCCTGGGCCGGAGCCGTCGGGGCGGCCGGCCTGGGGCCGGTGGCGGCCTTGAGGATGGCCTGCTTCGCCGCCTCCCCCAGCCGTCTGGCCTCGTCGGCGGGGAGCTTGCCCTTCTCCAGCGACTGGTTGAGCAGTTCGACGACCGGATCGAGGACGGAACCGGCGGTGCCGAGGGCCCGGACCTGCGCGAGCAGTTTCTCCTTCTCCGCTGCCGGGACAGGCGCGCGGGAGGTGGCACGGTCGTGTTCCCGGACCGCGTCGGTGGCGACCGCGACCGGGCCGGTGATGCCGACGAGAACGGATGCGCACAGGACGGTGGACGCGAGACGCCGGGCAGGCAGATCACGCATGGGCGTTCCTTTCGGTGAACAGTGGGACCTGTGCCCACCGTCAGTTCACCGATCGCCCGGCGCAACCGCTCGCATACGGTGCGTGATCCGTTCGGAGGAGTGCAAACCGGCCGCCCGCCCCGCACATCGTCGCGGGGCGGGCGGCCGGCCGAAGGGTTGCGTCCCGACGTCAGTCGTTGGCGCAGGCGTTGCCGAACGCGGGGTTCAGCAGAGCGATGACGTTGACGGTGTTGCCGCACAGGTTGATCGGGATGTGGATCGGGACCTGGATGACGTTGCCCGACGCCACGCCCGGCGACTCGGCGGCGGCGGCGCCCGCACCGGCGTCGGCGGAGGCCACGCCGGCGCCGCCGGCGACGGCCGCGACGGCGGCGGAGGTCAGTACCAGGCCCTTCGCGATACGCGACATGGAGAGGTGCTCCTTGGGGTCGACACAAACATCCGAGCGGATGCCCGGCGCAGTGTCAACGCGCGGCGCCGCCGGGGGTTGTGCCGCCGATGGGGTGACAGGGGGCCGGGACGCCTTCACCTTTCCAACACACTTGCCGACTTTGTCCGTATTAGTCGGTATATCGACTAGAGTTGCGGATCTCTCCAGTACGTGCGAAAGGGCACCGCCGGTCATGCGCAAGTTCCTCGGTCCGCTGCTGCGTACAACGGCGGGCGCCCTCGCCTCCACCACCCTGGCCGTCCTCCCGGCCCTCGCCGCCCCGGCTGCGGCCGGGACCGGCACGCCGCCCTCCCCCGAGGACACGACGGACCCGGTCTTCGCTCCGCGCCACCACGCCGTGCAGCACGGCGGCTTCGTCCGCGCGGCCAACGCCTCCATCAGCTGCCGCGCGCCGGAGGCGCCCGCTTGCCCGGCGGTACGGGCGGGACGGACCGCGGTGAACGGCGACTTCGACATGTTCTACGTCGACGTCGACAACGACCCCCACACCTACAACTCCTCCCGGGCCGAGGTCCGCCTCCCCGAGGGCGGCCGGGTGACCTACGCCCGGCTGTACTGGGGTGGCAATCTGCGCGTAGGCGAGCAGAAGCCGCCGCGCGACAACGGGCGGGTGCTGATCGCCGCACCGGGTGGCACGTACAAGGAGGTTCTCGCCGACACGGTCGAGGGCCACCGGGTGGCAGGCGGCGCGGACGCCTTCCAGGCCTCGGCCGACGTCACCCGGCTGGTACGGCAGAGCGGTTCGGGGCTGTACACCGTCGCGCAGGTCAACACCGCCACGGGCAGGTCGGCGGTCGGGGCGTGGGGCGGCTGGACCCTGGTGGTGGCGTACGAGAACCCCGCGGAGCCGCTGCGCGAGCTGGCCCTCTGGGACGGTTTCGAGGCACTGGACACCCCCGTCGACGTCCGGCTCACCGGGATGCGCGTACCGGCGGGGGCGGGCGGACGCGTCGGTCTGGTGGCGTACGACGGTGACCGTGGCAGCGTGGGCGAGACGCTCACGCTCTCCGTCGGCCCCCGGCGTACGCCCGTCGCACTGCGCGACTCCGCCAATCCTCCGGACGACGTACTCAACTCCACGATCAGCGAACCGGGTGACGTACCCGCCCGACGGGTTCCGGCCTACGCCAACACGCTCGGCTACGACTCGGACGTGTTCGATCTCGGCCGGGCTCTGCGGCGCGGTGGTGACCAGCCGGGCTTCCGGCTCGTTTCCCACGCGGACGCGGCATGGGCCGGTGCGCTCTTCGCCGCCGTGGACGCCCGAAAGTAAAAGGCGCGTGCACGACCGCAGTCCCGAGCGCCCCCGTGAGCGAGGTAACCCGCGAATGCATCAGTCAGCACCCGACCTTCGGCCCCGGGTCCTGCACCTCGCGCAGCCCGTCGACGGCGGCGTCGCCCGGGTCGTGCTCGACCTGGCACGGGCTCAGCTCGCTGCGGGCCTGAGGGTCACGGCGGCCTGCCCCGGCGGCGCACTGGCCGCCGGCCTGCGGGAACTCGGCGCCGACGTCCGGTATTGGCGTGCCGGCCGGTCCCCGGGGCCCGGTCTGCCGGGCGAGGTACGGCGGCTCGTACGCCTGATCGACGAGGTACGCCCCGAACTGGTGCACGCACACAGCGCCAAGGCGGGCCTGGCCGCGCGGCTCGCCGTGCGCGGACGCGTCCCGACCGTGTTCCAACCGCACGCCTGGTCCTTCGAGGCCGTCGACGGCCTCACCGCGACACTCGCCCTGAACTGGGAACGGTGGGGGGCGCGCTGGGCCGACCGGGTGGTGTGCGTCAGCGAGGCGGAGCGTGCGACCGGACTGCGCGCCGGGGTGCGCGCGGCGTACACGGTCATCCCCAACGGCATCGACACGGCCCGCTTCTCCCCGGCCACGCCCATCGGCACCGCACCCGGCGACGAGCACCGCCCCCTCGTCGTGTGCGTGGGCCGCCTCTGCCGCCAGAAGGGTCAAGACGTACTGCTGCGGGCCTGGGAGGAGGTCCTCGGCGTGCTGCCACGGGCGAGACTCGTGCTTGTCGGTGACGGCCCCGACCGCGAGGCCTTACGGCGACAGGCACCCGCCTCCGTGCACTTCACCGGCGCCGTCGCCGACCCCGTGCCCTGGTACCGGGCCGCCGACCTGGTGGCGCTGCCCTCGCGCTGGGAGGGCATGGCGCTCGCCCCGCTGGAGGCACTGGGCTGCGGGACACCCGTCGTGCTCACCGACGTCGACGGCGCCCGGGAAAGCCTGCCGCCCGCACTCGCCGCGCACTGCCTGGTGCCGCCGGAGGATCCCGTGGCACTGGCCGGAGCGGTCACCGGGCTGCTGGCCGATCCGCCGCTGCGCGCGGCGCTCGGCGACCAGGGCCGTCGGCACGTCCTGTCCACGCACGACGTGCGGCTCACCGCCGAACGGTTCGCGGCCCTCTACTGCGCCCTTCTCGGCACCGCCGGCACGGGCCGCGGCGACCCGGCGGCGACCAGCGGAACAGCCCAGCTCGTACCCTCCGAGTGCAGGGAGTCCATCCACTCGTGACTGCGGAAAGCACCGTCCCCTCCCCCGGCGCGCAGCCATGGGACCACGGATTCGCGCCCGTCTCCGTCCTGCCGGCCCGCGCGGCAGGCGGCTTCCGGTTCCCGCTGCGGCGCCCGCCCGCGCGGCCCGCCTCGCCGCTGCCCCTGCTCGCCGCCGACCTGTTCGCCGCCCTGGTGGGCGGGGTCGCGCTGGACGAGGCCACCCGCCGGCCGCTGCCGGTCGCCGTGCTGGTGTCCGGCGCGTTGCTGCTGCGCCCGCACTCCGCACGGCCGGTGCCCGGCGTGCTCGACGAACTGCCCGCGGTGTGCGGGCGGATCGCCGTGGTCTGGCTGGGCCTGGCCGCGCTGCTCGCCACGTACGACCCGGGGCACGTCCTGACCGCCTCCACCCTGCTGCTGGGCTGCGCGCTGCACGCGGCGGCGGCCGGTGCGGGCCGGGGCGCGGTGCACTGGCGGCGCCGGGTCGCCCTGCGCCGCCACCCGCGTCCCGCCCTGGTGATCGGGCCCGCGGGGACCGCGCGGCGGGTGGCCGCCGCGCTGCTCCGGCAACCGGGCTGCGGAGTGCGCCCGGTGGGCGTGGTCGCGGAGCACCCGGACGGCGCCGACGGGCTGCCGGTGCTCACCACCGGCGAGGAGGTGGAGCGGGCGCTCATCCAGAACGGGGTGCGGGTCGCCCTCACCGTCCACCCGGCCGTGCGCACCGAGAAGGGGCCACTGCTGCGGGCCCTGGCCGAGTCCGGCTGCGCGCTGTGGGAGGTGGACGCGGACAGCCCGGCGTACGAGATGCGCGACCAGCTCGCCGGGTTCGCCGTGCGCCGCCTGGACCTGGGCGCGCGGCGGCGGACGAGCGTGGCCAAGCGGCTGCTGGACCTCGCGGTGTCCGGGACGCTGCTGCTGCTGGTCAGCCCGGTGCTGCTGGTGTGCGCGGCGGTCTTGCGGCTCACCGACGGGCCCGGGGTGGTGTTCCGGCAGGAGCGCATCGGCAAGGACGGCCGGCCCTTCACCCTGCTGAAGTTCCGCACCCACCGTCCGACCGACGAGCACGAGGCCGCCACCCGGTGGAGCGTGGCCGGTGAGCGGAAGATGAGCCCCTTCTGCCGGTTCCTGCGGCAGACCTCTCTGGACGAGCTGCTCCAGCTGTGGAACGTCGTGCGGGGCGACATGAGCCTGGTCGGTCCGCGACCCGAACGGCCCTACTTCGTCGCACAGTTCAGCCAGACCTACCCGGGCTACGCGGCACGCCACCGGGTGCAGACCGGGATCACCGGGCTCGCCCAGATCAACGGGCTGCGCGGCGACACCTCGATCGAGGACCGGGCCCGCTTCGACAACGCCTACATCGACAACTGGTCGCTGTGGCAGGACGTCTGCATCCTGCTGCGCACGGCCGCCGCGCTCGTACGATCCACGGGGAGCTGACGGATGGCCCTCACCCCGCCGTTCCACCGGCCCGCACGACCGTCCCCGGTGCTGCCGGTGGTGGCCGTGGTCGCGCTGCTCGCGCTGCCGGTCGCCCCCGCCGACGAGGGCGGTGCGGGTACCGCCGACGTGCTGTCCGCACTGGTCGTCGTCTTCTGCTCGGTACTGTTGCTGCGCGCGCGCCGCCGCCCGCTCACCCCCACCGCCGCGCTGGTCCTCGGGCTGCCGGTGGCCGGTCTCGCGCTGGCCGCTGCGCACGCGGTCTCGCCGGGCGCCGGGATCGCCGGGCTCGGCCGTTACCTCCAGGTCTTCGTCCTCGTTCCGGCCGCCGTCGTGCTCCTCGTCCGCGGCCGGGCCGACTTCCGGCTGCTGGCCTGGTCGCTGGTGGCCCTCGCGGGGTGGCAGGGGGCGGTCGGCGTGCACCAGTACGTCACCGGCACCGGTGCCTCCTACCAGGGCCAGGACATCCGCGCGGTCGGCACCTTCGGGGCGACGGACGTGATGGGCATGGCGACGGTGGTGTCCTTCGGGCTGGTGTGCGCGGTGGGCCTGGCGCTCGGCCGGTCCAGGGGGCGGGAGCGGGTACTCGCCGTCTGCTGCGCGCTCGCCCTTGCGGTTCCGCTCGCCCTGTCCTTCAGCCGGGGCGCCTGGATCGCGACCGCGGTCACCGCTACCGCCCAGCTGGTCCTGGCCGGGCCGCGCCGGGCGCTCAAGGCGGGGGCGGCCGTGGTAGCCGCGGGTGTGGTGCTGGTGGGCGGGTTCGGGGTGGGTACGACGATGCTCCAGGAGCGGCTCGACAGCATCACCCAGGTCACCGACGCGCCCGACCAGTCGGTCACCGACCGGTACACGATGTGGGCCGCGGCCACCGACATGTGGCGCGACCGCCCGCTGACCGGCGTCGGCCTGAAGGGCTTCCCCGAGCACCGCGACGGGCACGCCTCGCTCGCGCTGTCCTCGGGCAGCGACATCGCGGGCGCGGGTGCCGCCTACCACCGGCAGCCGCTGCTCTCACCGCACAACATGTACCTGCTGGTCCTCGGCGAACAGGGCCTGACCGGACTGGTCTGCCTCGCGGGCTCCTGGCTCGCCCTGCTGGTGTGCGCGCTGCGCGGCCTGTGGCGGACCCGCGCGGCCGGCGGCCGGGGCCTGGACTGCGCGCTGGTCGCCTGCGGCCTGCTGGTCTGGCAGCTGGTGGACTTCGCATACGCCGACATCGGCGGCCCGACGACCGTCCTGATGGCGGTGTGCTTCGGCCTGGTCGCCTGGTGGGCGCTGGTCGGCGCCGACCGGGCAGTTCCCGGTGACAGCATCGCCGTACCCGCCCCGCGGAACAGGGTGACGGGGGAGGCGGCCCTGCGATGACGGTCACCCATCCAAGCCGCAGACGACAGCTGACACCCCACCAGACGTGCCCGCTGCCCCGCCGAAACCGAAGGCCGACGAGATGACACGCCCCAGAACCGGTGGCGCACCGGGGCCGCAGCCGGGTACGGCTTGCGGGCCGGCGGTGGACGCGAGGCCCCAGCTCGGTACGGCACACCGGCCGGCGGTGGACGCGAGGCCCGAGACCGGCGGGATCGCTCTGCCGGTGGCCCGGTCGGCCGAACCACCCATGGAGAGACCCGCCACCACTGCAGCGGGCCAGGCCCGCCCCCCGGCACACCCCGCCCCCACCGAGACGCCCCTCGCCCCGACCCCCATGCCACCGCTCCTCGACCCCACCCCCGCACCCACCCCACCACCCCCCGGCCCTGCTCCGGTCCGGCCGCCTCTCACCCACGCCCCCACCTCACCGCACCTCACTCCCATCCCGGCCCTCGAACCGCCGGCCCTCGAACCGCCGGCCCCCGAACCCGCCCCGCCCACCCAGCGCTTCCTCGCTCACGCCACCCTCGTCACCGCCTCCCTCTCCATCGCGGCGGCGCTGCTCGGGCTGGTGCGGGACCAGTCACTGGCCCGGCTGTTCGGGGCCGGGCGGGACACGGACGCCTTCCTGGTCGCCTGGACCGTGCCGGAGTTCGCGGCCACGCTGCTCATCGAGGACGGGCTGGCCTTCGCGCTGATCCCGGCGTTCAGCATGGCCCTGGCCCGCCGCGCGCGGGGTGCCCCGGGCGATCCGGTGCGGTCGCTGGTGGCCGGCACCCTGCCCCGGCTGGCCCTGGGGTTCACGGCGGTCGGGGCGCTGCTCGGGCTGGGCGCGCCACAGTTCGTCGCGGCGCTCGCACCAGGCCTGCCCGACCCGGACCTCGCCGTGGACTGCACCCGGCTCACGGCGACCTGTGTGCTGAGCTTCGGCCTCGCCGGGTACGCCAGCGCGGCCCTCAGGGCGCACCGCCGCTTCCTGGCACCGGCGGCGATCTACGTGGCGTACAACGTCGGCATCATCACGGCGATGTACGCGCTCGGCGGCCGGTGGGGCGTGCGGTCGGCCGCGATCGGGGTGGCGGCGGGCGGCTGCCTGATGGTGGTGGTCCAGCTTCCGTCCTTGGTACGGCAGTTGCGCCGCCGCCGGATCAGCGGGACGGAGGCCAGAGCCGCCGCCCGGGCGCAGCCGTTGGACGTGCCACTCCTGGCCACCGTGCTGCTGTTCGCGCTGTGCCGGCAGTCACAGGTGCTGATCGAGCGGTTCCTCGCCTCGGAGCTGCCGGCCGGGGCCATCTCGCACCTGAACTACGCCCAGAAGGTCGCGCAGATCCCGATGACGCTGTCGATGATGCTGTGCACGGTCACCTTCCCGGTGGTGGCGCGGGCGCTGGCCGACGGCGAGACCGAGCGGGCCCGCAACCGGGTGGAGCAGGACCTGGCGCTGGCCGGCTGCCTGGTGATGCTCGGTACGGCCGCGGTCGTGGCCTGCGCCCCGCAGCTGATCGGGCTGCTCTTCCAGCGGGGCGCGTTCACGGCGCAGGACACCGCGGCGACCGCCGGTGTGATGCGGGTCTACGCACTCGGCCTGCTCGGCCAGACGTTGACCGGCGTCCTGGTCCGCTCCTACTTCTCGGCGGGCCGCGCCACCTGGTACCCGGTGGCCGCGATGACAGCGGGCATCGTCGCGACCTCCTGGATCGGCGCCTGGACGCTCGGTTCCTGGGGGGTCACCGGGATCGCGACCGCCAACGCCTCCGGCATCACCCTCACCGCGGCCCTGCTCCTCGCCGGGATGCGACGCCGCAGTGTGCCCATCCGGACCGGGCCGGTGCTGCACGAGCTGAGCCGGCCGCTGCGGGCGGCGGCGGTGGCCACCGTGGCCGGCGGGTTCGTGGCCGGCGTGCCGTCGGCTCCGCTCGCCGGGCTCGCCGCCGGGGGCGCCACGGTGACCGTCGTGTTCGTTCTCCTCGGCTGGGCCTTGGGCGCCCAGGGCTTCGCACCCGCACTCCGTTCCGTACGCTCCCTCACCCGAAAGCTCGCCCATGCCGTCCTCCGTTGAGTCCCCGGCCCTCACCCGGCGCCTCACCCCGGGCCCGGTCCCGTGGATCGCCATGTACCACTCGGTCGGCGACTGCTCCGACGACCCGTACCACGTCACGGTCACCCCGGACCGGCTGGAGCGGCAGCTGCGCTGGCTGCGCCGGCGTGGGCTGCGCGGGGTGTCGGTCACCGAGCTGCTCGCCGCCCGGGCCCGGGGCGAGGGGCGGGACCTGGTGGCGCTCACCTTCGACGACGGGTACGCCGACTTTCTCGACCACGCCCTGCCGCTGCTGGACGACGGGGGGTGCACGGCCACGCTGTTCGTGCTGCCCGGCCGGCTCGGCGGCGACAACGCCTGGGACCCCCTCGGCCCGCGCAAACCGCTGCTGACGGGCGACGGCATCCGCCGGGCCGCCGCCGCGGGCATGGAGATCGGCTCGCACGGCCTCACCCATGTCGACCTCACCCAGGCCGACGACCGCCTGCTGAAGGCCGAGATCGCCGAGAGCCGGGTGGCGCTGGAGGAGCTGACCGGCGCTCCCGTCACCGGTTTCTGCTATCCGTACGGCACGGTCGACCGGCGTGCCATGGAGGCCGTGCAGGAAGCCGGTTACGCCTACGCCTGCGCGATCGACCCCGGTGAGCTGACCGGCCCGTACGTCCTGCCCCGCGTGTACATCGGGCAGAACGACACCGCCGCACGCCTGTTCGTGAAGTACCGGCTGCACCGGCTGCGCCGGCGGCCCGTCGAGGGGCTGCGGTGAAGGCCCTGCACATCATCACCGGGCTCGGCGTGGGCGGTGCCGAGCAGCAACTGCGGCTGCTGTTGCGGCACCTGCCGGTCGCGTGCGAGGTGGTGACGCTGACCAACCCCGGGCCGGTGGCCGACGGGCTGGCGGCCGACGGGGTGCGGGTGACCCACCTCGGGATGGCCGGGAACCGCGATCTGGCCGCGCTGCCCCGGCTGGTCCGGCACATCCGGCGCGGCCGGTACGACCTCGTGCACACCCATCTGTACCGGGCCTGCCTGTACGGCCGGCTCGCCGCCCGGCTGGCCGGGGTCCGCGCGGTCGTGGCCACCGAACACTCCCTCGGCGACTCGCAGATGGAGGGCCGGCCGCTCACCGCGGGGGTCCGCGCCCTGTATCTGCTGGGCGAGCGGCTGGGACGGTCCACCGTCGCCGTCTCCCCCACGGTCGCCGCCCGGCTCGCCCGCTGGGGGGTGCCCGAGCCGCGCATCGCGGTCGTGCCCAACGGCATCGACCTGGCGCGGTTCGCCTTCGACGCGGACGCCCGCCGGCACACCCGCGCCCGGCTCGGGCTGCCTGCCGACGCGTTCGTCGTCGGCGGCATCGGGCGGCTCGCCCCCGGCAAACGTTTCGACGTCCTGATCCACGCCCTCGCCCGCCTCCCCGCCGACTGCCGGCTGCTGCTGGTCGGCGGCGGTCCGCAGGAGCCCGCACTGCGGCGGGCCGCGCGGGAGGCGGGGGTCACCGACCGGGTGCTGTTCGCCGGGGAGCGGCCGTACCTGCCCGACGGCTCGTCCGGGCCCGACCTGCCCGCGCTGGCCTCGGCGATGGACGTGCTGGCCTCGCCCTCCCCCGAGGAAGCGTTCGGCCTCGCGGTCGTGGAGGCGCTGGCGGCCGGGCTGCCGGTGCGCTACACCTCCTGCCCCGCCCTCGAGGACCTGCCGCCCGGGGCCGCCCGGGACGCGGTGCGCGTCCCGTGCGACGCCGGCGCCTACGCCCGCGCGCTCGCCGAGGTCCGCGCCGCCGGGCCCGGCCCGCGCACCGCCTCCGAGGCGGCCCGCCACTACTGCATCACCCGCAGCGCCGCCCGGCTCATGGACGTCTACACGGCGGCGTTCACCCGCACGGTCCCCCCGTCCCCATCCCCCGAGGGAGTCAGCCCTTCATGACCGAGAACCACGAACCGCACCGCCGAACCTCCCCTCTCCGTGCGCTCCCGCCCTGGTCGCTGGTGGCGGCCGGTGTCCTGGCGGGCGGGCTGCTGGGCGGCGGGTACGGCGTGCTGAAGTCGCCGGAGTACACGGCGACCAGCTATGTCGTCGCCGTCCCCGGCGAGCGGACCGACACCGCCACCGCGCTCGGCTTCGCACAGGCCTACGGCCGGGTCGCCACCCAGGTGGCGGTACTCGGCGACGCCCAGATGTGGGCCAGGGTTCCGGTGCGCACCCTGCGCGACAGTGTGCGCACCGCGACCTCGCCGGACGCCCCCATGATCGCCGTCTCCGCCACCTCCGTCCGCCCGGAGCAGGCCGCCGACATGGCCAACGCGGTCGCCCGCGCGCTCATCCGCCACGCCGACACCGCCAAGGCCGACACCCACGTCGGGCTCCTGCAGTTCTCCCGTGCGGTGAAGCCGAGCGCGCCCACCTCGCCGTCCGCCGCGGTGACCGGACTGGTCGGCGCGAGCGCGGGCGGGCTGCTCGGTGCCCTCGCGCTGCTGGTGCGGCCGAGGCGGCGTGTGGAGGAGGAGAGCGCGCGGTCGGCCTCCGTGCCCGGTCCGGCCGTCGCGGCCGACGCGAACAGCCAGCTGTGATCCCCACGTACCCGGCGGGCACCGCGCGTCCCGCCCGCGCCACGGGACTGATCAGCGAACTCGTCACCGACGAGGAGAGGTTCGCCGCGCTCGCCCCCGCCTGGGGGCGGCTCTTCGCGCGATGCGCCACCGCGACGCCGTTCCAGAGCCACGCCTGGCTGCACTCGTGGTGGCTGTCGTACGGCCTGCCCGGGCGGCTTCGGCTGCTGGTGGTACACGCCGGGCGGGAACTGGTGGCCGCCGCGCCGCTGATGCTGGTGCGGCGTCCGCTCCCCGCGCTGGTGCCGCTCGGCGGGACGGTCTCCGACTACGCCGACGTGCTGCTGGACGACGGCGACAACGGGCGGGCGGCCGGCGCGCTCACCGAGGCGCTCACGGACGCGGCCGGCACGGCGCTCATCGACTTCCGCGAGGTACGCCCGGGCGGCGCGGTGGAGCAGGTCTACGACCGCTGGCGCGGGCCCCGCCGCACGGTGAGCGACTCGTTGTGCCTCGAACTGCCCGCCGTACCCATGGACGAGCTGATCGCCCGGCTGTCGTCGGGCAAGTCCGGCCAGCGGGTGCGGGCGAAGCTGCGCAGGCTGTCCGCGCTGGGTGTCCAGCGGCGGGCGGTGGGCCCGGAGGAGGTGGACACGGCGATCGGCCGGCTGCTGGAACTGCACCGGCTGCAATGGCAGGACCGGAAGGTGACCGGTGAACATCTGCGGCCCCGGTTCCGCGAGCATCTGGTACGCGCGGTGGGCCCGATGGTGCGCTCGGGGAACGCGGTGGTCACCGAGTTCCGGATCGGCGACGAGGTGGTGGCCGTCGACCTGACCCTCGTCTCGGGCAGCCTGGCGGGCGGCTACCTCTACGGCGCGCATCCGGACCTGCGGCAGCGGAAGGTGGACGTGGCGGTGATGCTGCTGGACGCCTGCACCGAGCACACCGGCGGCGGCGCGCCCCGCACGCTGAGCCTGCTGCGCGGCGACGAGCCGTACAAGCGGCACTGGCGGCCCGAACGGGTCGTCAACCGACGGCTGCTCATGGCCCGGCGACGCACCGCCCCGCTGCTGACGGCCGCGCTGTGCGACGCGACCGCCCGGGAGCGGGGCAGGGAGGTGCTTCTCCGGTGGCGGGAGCGGGGCCAGGGCTAGCGGCTCCGCGACCACCAGTCGAAGCGGATGCAGAGCTTCCCGCCGAGCCAGTACTCGACCCAGTCGCCCAGGTCCAGCGGCGAGCAGCCGGCCGGGGGCTTCACGGTGGGCGTCGGCGTGGGTGTGGGTGTCGGCGTGGGCGTGGGCGTCGTGGCCGGCTGCTCGGTGCGACCGTACAGGGCGGTCCGGTAGATCCGCGCCGCACGGGGGTTGGCCGAGCACTGCCACACGCCGTGCGGGCAGTAGTCGGTCAGCGTGTTGTACAGCGGTTTGTGCTCGTCGATCCAGGCGAGCATACGCCGCATGTACTCGGTGTTGTCACCGTTGCGGAAGAGTCCCCATTCCGGGTAGGAAATGGGTTTGCCGTGCGATGTGGCGAAATCCACGTGGTGCTGGAGGCCGAAAGGTTCCTTCACCTGCTCGTCGAACGACAGTCCGCTCGGCTGGTCGTAGGTATCCATGCCGATGATGTCGACCGTGGCGTCCCCGGGATAGCACTCGGTCCACGGCACCGCGTCCCGGCCGCGGCTCGGCGTGAAGTCGAACCGGAATCTCTGGCCCGGCACGGAGCGCATGGTGGCCACGATCCTGTTCCAGTACGTCTTCCAGGCCTGAGGATCCGGTCCGCAGCGGTGGGTGTAGGTGGTGCCGTTCATCTCCCAGCCGAGCACGAGCACCGTGTCCGGCACCTTCAGCTCCACCAACCGCTCGGCCAGGGCCCTGAAGTGATGGTCGAACGCGCCGGCCGCGGCCTGTCGCAGCAGCCACCGCACCTGGCTGTCCGGGACGTTCTCCTCGTTGCGCTCCTGCATCGGCACGTTCAGGACGAGCGTCCGGTCCGCCTTCTGGCGCCGCCAGCGCGCCCACACGTCCAGGAAGCCGGGCGGGCCCTCGATGTCGCGCCAGCGCCCGCCGGGCAGATAGGTGTGGGCGACCTTCAGTTCGGTCCCGCCGAGCCACTGGCTCATCTCGGCCATGCGCGCGACTCCGAGGGCGCCGGAGTCGAGAAACGCACCGAAGGGCGGAAGGGTGCGGTGGGACGAGGGAGGTGCCGGGGTCTGCGACGGCGTGGCGGGCAGCGGTACCGGCGGGACGGCGGTGGCCGACTGGACCGCCGAAGTCGTCGGGGCGGGTGTGGTCGAAGGGACCGCCGGGGCTTGCGGAACCGTGGGAGTGGCCGGGGCGGTCGGGGTCGTCACGGTCGTCGGGACCGGAGCGGGCGGAGCGGCGGCCCGAGCCGCCCCCGGGCCCACGGTGAGGCCGGGGCCGACCGCCAGGGTGACCGACGCGACGGCTGCCGCCGCGATGACGGCCGGCCGCCCGGACCGGGCCTTGTGCTGTTGCGGAGCCATGCCCGCTCCCTTCGCCCACTCGCCATTCGCTGTCCAGCCGTTTCCGGTTACCGACACTCAGTCATGTAAATATGAATGGCGCCACTGCGGATACTGCATTCGCAGCCTCCTGGCCCTCGCACGGGCGAATGCGACACGGGCGGGACGTCGTGGCGGAGAAGTACACGGCGCTGTACACGGCGCTGTGCACGCGGCGGACGACCGGACGGCTTGTCCCCACGGCCTGACGATGTCGAGAAGGCGAGCGGTTAAGCAGCGGGCACGGCGGGACGCCGGCCACGCAGAGCCGGGTGTGACGGGTGCTGGAGAGGCGGTCGCGACGGGGTGCCGGGCGCTTGGTCCGGCACCCGGCGCGCTAACGGCGTCTGGCGGACCGGCCTCGCCGGTACAGGACCGCCCCGACCGCGATCAGCACGGCGCTGGCGGCCGAGGTCGCCATCATGGTCCGGCTGTCCCCACCGGTGTGCGGGAGCATGGGCGGCTGCTCGGGGCGCTCCCCGCCACCGCTGGGCGGCGGCGTGTGACCGGTCCCCGGAGGCGTGGTCTCGCCACCGCCGATCGGGGGTGTGGTGTGCCCGCCGCCGGGGGGCGTGCTGTGGTCGCCGCCCGGCGGGGTGGTCTCCTCACCGCCGTAGGGAGGACGGGTCGTCTCCTCGCCGCCATAGGGAGGACGGGTCGTCTCCTCGCCACCGTAGGGAGGCGGAGTGGTCTCCTCGCCGCCATAGAGAGGCAGCGTGGTGTCGTCGCTCTTCGCAGGGGGCGCGGAGTGGTCGGTGTCCGGCCCGAGTTGGTCGCCGTGACCACCGGAGACCGCGGGACCGCCGTACCCGGGGTCCTTCGAACCGCCGTTGCCGGAATCGGTCGGGCCGCCGCTCGGGGAGGCCGAGGAGTCGCCGTAGCCGACTCGGGGCTCGCTGTCGTCGTGCCCCTGCGCGCCGGGGGAGGCGGCAGTGCCCGGGACGTTCGCAGGGGTCTCGACGACGCTCTCGGACCGCACACCGGGGGAAGACTGCGCGGCACCCTGCGCTTGGGAGTCGGCGAGCGCGGAGCCGCCGTACAAGGACAGCACACCGGTCACGGCCGCGGCCACAACCATGCCCTTGCTGAGAGTCTGTCGCATGCTCGTGGTCTTTCCTGCTCGGAGAAGTGGAAAAGCCGGCCCCGGAACGACGACACCGAAGTTCGACGGTCCGGGGCCGGCCAGGTTCAGCCGGGGGCTGGTGCGTTGTGCGCGTCCTCAGTCACTTGCCGACGTTGCCGTTGACGCAGACGTTGCCGAACGCCGGGTTCAGCAGGGCGATGATGTTCACCGTGTTCCCGCACACGTTGATCGGCACGTGGATGGGGACCTGGATGACATTGCCGGACAGCACACCGGGAGAACCGACGGCAGCGCCCTCGGCACCGGCGTCGGCGAAGGCGGGTCCGGCCATGCCGAGGGCCAGGATGGCGCCCGTAACGACAGCAACGGTCTTCTTCATGGGTGTTCCCTTCTCTGGGGTCATGCCCCAATGACGGCCAGAACCGTGTGAGCACGACGTGAACAGTCGCGGCACGGAACGAGGGATAGACGCATTGGGAAGCCGCAGAACGCGGAAAGCGCGACAATCACTCGATCGCACCCCTTCCTCACGCGTTTTTCCTCGCCCGCGTCCGCGGAAATGCCCGGGCGGCCCGCAGACGATGCAGCGGACGACCCGGGCCGACAGATCGGCTCAGCTTTCGCCGTTGGCCGAAAGGACCGACACGTCCTCCAGGATGTGGGAGAGCGCGCCGTCACGCTTGGCGTTCGTGGAGTTGTCGGAGCACTGCTGCTGCACGTGGTCCGAGAGAACCGGGATGTCCTGGATAGTGCCGCCGATGGCCGCGTCGACGGCGACGTCGACGTCCTGAACACCGAGGCACGGCTTGTTGAGCGAGCCCTGCACCAGGGAGAGCTGCGGGCTCATGTTGCCCTTCGTCGCCGAGTTGCCGAACGACGATACGGCACCGTTTCCATTCGCGATGGTCGGTCCGTCGTCGTTGCCGATGGCAAGCGCCTGCGGCGCGGCCGCCACCGCCATTCCCACGACAGAAGCGGCGGTCGCAGCGGCGACCATTGCCTTCTTGAGCACTTCGCGTTCCTTTCCTCGTAGCGACGCATGCCCTACGGCCTCATCAACCAGGCGCATGAGGAATGGTTCCGCCCATTCACTCGGTTGGGCCCCAAGCGGCCCAGAGGTGACGAATAGCGCCCATCGGAAAAACACACCACCAGTCCAGCGCATCGGCCGACAGGGTGAACGGCAGAAACCAAGAAGAGGCCGCGGAGTTGACCAGAGCGCTCCGGTGGACGGGGTTTCTCAGAAAGGACTGGCCAGTGATCAAGAAGATTGTTGCCACTGCGGCCGTCGCTGCTTCGGCCATGGGCGCCTCCGCTGCCGCGGCACCGCAGGCGCTGGCGATCGGGAACGACAGCGGGCCGACCGTCGCGAACGGCAACGCGGGATGGCAGACCTATGGCAACTCGGCCACCTACGGCTACATGAGCCCGCAGATCGCCCTGATCCAGGGGTCTTTCAACAAGCCGTGCATCGCGGTGAACGACCTTCCGGCCTCCGTCGACGCGGCCATCGGTGGCGCGCTCCAGGATGTTCCGATCCTGTCCGACCACATGCAGCAGCAGTGCACCGAGAACTCGTCCAACGTCAAGCGCGACGGTGCGCTGGCACACGTGTTGGAGGACGTGTCGATCCTGTCCCAGAACGGCGAGAACTGACCCAGCGATCGAAGCGGGTCGCCGAGTGGTCCGGCGGCCCGCTTCGGCGTGTCAGCAGTGGTACAGCGCCTCGATCTGCTCCGCGTAGGCGGCCGTCACCGCGTGCCGCCGGACCTTCAGCGAGGGGGTCAGCAGCCCGTTCTCCTCGGTGAACTCCCCCTCGACCAGCGCGAACGCGCGGATCGACTCGGCACGGGAGACGGCCTCGTGGGCGTAGTCGACGGCCTTCTGCACCTCGGCGCGCAGCCGCTCCTGGCGGACCAGCTCGGCCGGCGGGGTGTCCGGCGGCAGCTTCCGTACCGACAGCCAGTGGGCGACCGCCTCCGGGTCGAGGGTGATCAGGGCGGCGACGAAGGGCCTGTTGTCGCCGACGACCAGGCACTGGCCGACGGGCGAGCGGCTGCGCAGCCGGTCCTCCAGGACGGCCGGCGAGACGTTCTTGCCGCCGGAGGTGACGAGGATGTCCTTCTTCCGGCCGGTGATGGTGAGATAGCCGTCGTCGTCTGCGCCGCCGGGCCCGTTTCAGGTCCCTGCGTACGCCCATGACGGCTCCCGGTGGGGGTGCGGACAGCGGCCCTTACCGTGAGTCAACTTACTCGGAAGTAAGAAAGGTCAATGGGGTGCGGGGGGACGGGATCAGGGACTAGGAGACGACGTCCTTGCGGGCGAAGCCCCGGAAGGCCAGGGCGAACAGCACCAAGGAGTAGGTGAGGGAGATCGCCGCGCCCTGGATCATGCCGGACCACTCGGGGCGGGGCTGGACGGCGTCGGCCCAGGCGAACTGCCAGTGCGCGGGCAGGAAGTCGCGCCAGTGGCCGAGGGCGGTGACGGCGTCCAGGACGTTGCCGACGATGGTCAGCCCGACGGCGCCGCCGACCGCGCCGAGCGGGGCGTCCGTCTTGGTCGACAGCCAGAACGCCAGAGCCGCGGTGACCAGCTGGGACACGAAGATGTACGCCACGGCCACCAGGAGCCGCTGGGCCGCCGTACCGGTGTCCAGCGCGCCGCCGGTGGGGATCTCCAGCGGACCCCAGCCGTAGGCGGCCGTGCCGACGATGAGCGCCACCAGCGGCAGCAGCACCATCGCGGCGAGGCTCATCCCGAGCGCCACGACGAGCTTGGACCACAGCAGCCGGGCCCGGGGCACCGGCGCGGCCAGCAGATAGCGCAGCGAGGACCAGCTCGCCTCCGAGGCGACCGTGTCCCCGCAGAACAGGGCGACCGGGATCACCAGCAGGAAGCCCGCCGAGACGAACAGGTTCACGGCGGCGAAGTTGGCGCCGGAGGCGGTGGCCGTGTCCATCAGCGTGATCTGGCTGTTCCGGCCGCCCGGGTCGCCGCCGATCGCGAAGGCGATCAGCAGCACGAACGGCAGCACGGCCAGGATCGCGCCCATGACCAGGGTGCGGCGCCGCTTGAGCTGGCGGACCAGCTCGACCCCCAGCGGCAGGGTGCGCCCCGCCTGATAACCGGAGGCGACCTCGGTGAGCGTGCTCATGCGGAACCTCCGATCAGGGTGAGGAAGGCGTCTTCCAGGCGGCGGTGCGGGCCGACCGAGGCAACCGGCACCTCCAGCCGCACCAGCTCCACGACCAGCCGTTCGGCCGTGCCGCCGGGTGCGAGCCGGACCAGCAGTCCGTCGTCGGTGCGCACCGCGGAGGCGACGCCGGGCAGCGCGCCCACCTTCTCGGCCACCGGTTCCTCCACGGGTAGGGCGGTGCCGACGAGCAGGGTGTCGCCGGAGCCGACGATCTCCCGGACCGGGCCGGCCTGCACCAGCCGGCCGCGGTCCATCACGACCAGGTGGGTGCAGGACTGCTCCACCTCGGCCAGCAGATGGCTGGAGACGATCACCGTACGGCCGTCGGCCGCGTAGCGGATCATCACCTCGCGCATCTCGCGGATCTGGGGCGGGTCCAGGCCGTTGGTGGGCTCGTCCAGGATGAGCAGATCGGGCAGGCCGAGCATGGCCTGGGCGATGGCCAGGCGCTGGCGCATGCCCTGGGAGTACGTGCGCACCGCGCGGGCGAGCGCGTCGCCGAGCCCGGCGATCTCCAGGGCCTCGTCCAGGTGGGCGTCCTCGGGCGGGCGGCCGGTGGCCCGCCAGTACAGCTCCAGGTTCTCCCGGCCGGACAGGTGCGGCAGGAAACCCGCGCCCTCCACGAAGGCGCCGACCCGGGAGAGCACCGACGCGCCCGGCCGGACCGCGTGGCCGAAGACGCGAATCTCGCCCTCGTCCGGCCGGATCAGGCCCATCAGCATGCGCAGGGTGGTGGTCTTGCCCGCGCCGTTCGGGCCGAGCAGTCCGAGGACCTGGCCCTTCTCCACCCGGAAGGAGAGGTCCCGGACGGCGTACCGGTCGGTGGCACCGGCGTACCGCTTGCTCAAGCCCTCGATCACCAGCGGGACCTCGGCCAGCTCCGGGTCGGGTGCCGGGGCGGCCGTGCGGCGGCGGGCGGTGAGCAGCAGGGCGAGGGCGGCGACCGCGCCGGCCGCGGGCAGCCACCAGACCCAGGCGGGCAGGGGCGCGGCGGCGGTGCTGACGGCGGGGGCGGTCGGCACGCTCAGGTCTCCCTTCAGGGAGACGGTGTAGGTGGCGGGGGCGGCCGGCGAGGCGTAGCCCAGGTCGGTGGAGGCCAGGACCAGGCGGAGCCGGTGGCCCTTCTGCACCTCGTGGTCGATCGCCGGGAGGGTGACGGTGACGTCCTTGCCCGCCTTGGCGCCGGTCACCCGGAAGGGCGCGACGAGCTGGGCGGGCAGCACCTGCCGGGTGCCGTCGGGGCCGACGTCGTAGACCTTGCCGAACAGGACGGCGTCGTCGCGGGTGGAGGCGATGTGCACGGTGGCGGTCGGGGCGCCGGTGATCTGCAGGTCGCGGGTGAGCGGCGCCGAGTCGAACTTCGCGTACTGGCCGGGGAAGTCCAGGGAGACGCCGACGCCGAGCGCGGACAGCTGGGAGAGGCCGCCGGAGCCGCCGAGGCCGGGCAGGGCCGAGACACCGGGCGGGGTGGCGCCGGCCGGGTTGGCGATGTGCTGGGTGCCGCCGGTGAGCGGGATGGCCCGCGGGTGGTCGTGCAGGCCCGGATAGGCGGCGGCGCTCGCGCCGCGCAGCTGGGCGGTGCCGTCGGTGGAGTCGATGCCTCCGGTGCGGGTGATCCGGAAGGCGGGGCCGGTGTCGGTGGCCTTGTCGCCCTTGAGGTACCGGTCGAACCAGGCCCGCACACGCGCCTCGACCCGGCTGGTCTCCATGTCGCCGCCGTCGTGTCCGCCGGCGATCCAGTCGACGTCAACGGGGGCGCCGTTCGCACGGATGGCCTTCGCGGCCGCGTCGGCCTGGCCGAGGGGGAACAGGGAGTCCGTCTGCCCCTGCACCAGCAGGGTGGGCACCTTGATGCGGTCGCCGACGGCGGACGGCGAGCGCTCCTCCAGCAGCTTCCGGGCGGCCGGGTCCGGGATGCCGGACTCCGCGACCCGTTCGTACATCCGGCACAGCGCGGGCTTGAAGCGGGCGCAGCCGCCGCCGGTGTTGACGAAGACGCCGGCCCACAGCTTCTTGAACACGCCGTTCGGGAACAGGGCGTCCGCGAGGTTCCAGTAGGTGATGGCCGGGGCGATGGCGTCGACCCGGTGGTCGTACCCGGCGGTGAGCAGGGAGATCGCGCCGCCGTAGGAGCCGCCGGCCATGCCCACGCGCGGGTCGCCGGGTTTGTCGAGCTGGACCTCGGGCCGCTTCGCCAGCCAGTCGATGAGCCGGGAGACGTCGGCGACCTCGCCCTTCGGGTCGTTCAGGCCGATCTTCCCGGTGGACCTGCCGAAGCCGCGCGCGGACCAGGTCAGCACCGCGTACCCGTCCCGGGCGAGGTCCTCGGCCTGCCGGCGCATGTCCTGCTTGCTGCCGCCGAAGCCGTGCGCCAGCAGGACGGCGGGGTGGCGGCCGCCGTCGGCCGGGGTGACGTACGAGGTGTCCAGGCGCACCCCGTCGACCGCCATGACCTGGTCGCTGACGCGCACGGTCCGCGTGTCCTCGGAGGCGAGGGCCGCCGTCCACGTGCCGGCACCGGCGAGCACCACGACGGCGGCCGCGGCGGCGGTGAGCCGACGGGGCCGCCGAAGGCTCCGCAGGGCGGGCAGTCGAAGATCCATGCGTCAACGGTACGGGGCGGGGCTGACAACCGCGGCAGACCTCGGGGTGAAGGGGCGCCCCTTCTCCGGGAGTACGGGGCCGCCCCGTCGTACCGCGGTCGTGGTACGCGGCTCCCCCCGCCCCTGTGCGGCCCCTTGCGGGGCGCACGGGTCAGACCTGCGCGTCCTCCGGGATCGACACCAGCCAGTGGGTCTCCTTGCGCGGGCGCAGGTACAGGGCCCAGTACAGGGTGGCCGCGGCGGTGATACCGCCCGTCCACAGGAGATACGTGGTCTCCTGCTGGGTCAGGATGTAGGCCAGGACGGCGATGAGCAGGACCGGCATGGCGGGCCAGAGCGGCATGCGCCAGGCGGGGGTGTGGTGGTGGGAGCCGCGGCGCCCGAGCAGGGCGGCGATCGCCACCAGCAGGTACATGCCGGTCACCGAGACGCCGGTGACGCCGTACAAGGTGTCCAGGTTGACGAAACAGAGGAGCGCGCCGGGGACGCCGACCGCGAGGGTGGCGACCCAGGGGGAGCCGAAGCGGCCGAGCTTGGAGAAGACGGTGTTGACCGGGCCGGGCCAGGCCTTGTCGCGGGCGGAGGCGAACAGGACGCGGGAGTTCTGGATGACCATGACGATGCCCGCGTTGATGATCGCGAGGGCCACGCAGAGGCTGACGAAGGTGCCGACCGCGGAGTTGGACCAGGCGGTGACCATGGAGCTGATGTCGCCGCCGGTCAGTTCCTCCAGGTCGGAGGCGCCCATGGTGATCGCGGCGACCGGCACCAGGATGACCACGGTGGAGATCGCGAGGGTGGCGAGGACCGTGCGGGCGACGTTGCGGCGCGGGTTCTCCAGTTCCTCGGAGAGGTAGACGGCGGTGGAGAAGCCCTGGGTGACGAAGAGGGCGATGGCGAGGCCGGAGACCACCAGCATGGCCGTCACCGTGTCCGTGTGGCCGTGCGCGCCGGCCACCTGCATCGAGACCAGGCTGCCCGCCCCGCGGTGGCTGTGCGAGAAGCCCAGCAGGGCGACGACCCCGGCGGCGACGACCTCCAGGACCAGGAAGATGCCGGTGATCCAGGCGTTGGCGCGCAGGTCGAGCAGGCCGGCGAGGGTGGCCAGCAGCATCACTCCGGCGCCGGTCATGGACGGGTCGAGGTGGACGAGGGGGGCGAGGTAGTCCGCCGTGCCCATCGCGATCACCGGGGGCACGATCATCACGACCAGCAGGGAGAGCACGAAGACGAGCCAGCCCGCGAGCCGTCCGGCCATCGTGGAGACCATGGCGTACTCGCCGCCCGCGCTGGGGATGAGGGTGCCCAGCTCGGAGTAGCAGAACGCCACGGCGATACAGAGGAGGGAGCCGATGGCGATCGTCAGGGCGGTGGCGGTGCCGAGAGAGCCGAACAGATCGGGGACGACCACGAAGAGCGTGGAGGCGGGGGTGACGCAGGACAGCGTCAGCAGGGTTCCGCCGACGACACCGATGGAGCGCTTCAGCCCCGGCGCGGGGGCTGAAGAGGTGTCTGCCACGGACTTCTGGAGCGTGTCGGTCATACGGCGGTTCCGATCGACTCGTGCGACTGAGGGTGGGGGTCGGGAGCGCTATCGCCTCCGGCGGATCGTCGTACGTTCGTCTCGTCCGCTCCCGGCGCTGCATAGCGAACCCCGACGAAAACCGCTGCGTCAATGGCCGTTTACCTTCGGATTCCGCACTTCAAGAAACCGGTACGGCGCATCACTTTCCCAGGCTGTGATGCCCTGTAGGTGCAACCATCAAGCCCGAGCCGAATGTGACCTTGCTTTCAAAGGAAATATATCGGCCACCCCTTCGTCACCCGTTTCGTCCGCCCAGAACGAGAACCGCAGCCGTCGCGTCAAAAAAATGTCAGCCGTCCGGTATCCGGACGGCTTATCCAGTCGCGTCCATGTCAGTAGTGGCCGATAGAGTGCGCCCCGCACAGCAGACGGACAGCTTTGGGGTGGGGACATGACGATGCGGCACACCGGCGCCTGGGCGGCGCTGACGACAGCGGCGCTGGTCGCGGCCTCCGGCTGTGGCACGGAGGGCGCGAAGACGGCCGTCAAGGCGGTCGGCAAGGCCGACCAGGCGATGGCGGCGCTGGCCCGGGCCACGGACCGGACGGAGGCGCTGGGGTCGGCCGAGGTGCGGATGACGACCGACACCGGCACCAGCGGCCCGATCGCCATGAACGGCACGTACTCCTGGGGCGACGGATACGCCTTCGACGTGGAGATGGACACCAAGGCCGCGAACATGCAGGCCGTGAACCACTCCCCCACGACGCACGTGCTGTTCGTCGACGGCGTCTACTACTACGACGTCGACCGCTTCCCCTCCGGCCCGTACCAGGGCAAGGACTGGATCAGGGTCGACGGTTCGGCGATCTTCGGGGAGAAGGGCGCCCAGGCCCTGAGCGGTGACAACGGCAGCCCATCCGCCTCCATGAAGGGCCTGAAGTACGCCAAGGACGTCAAGGACCTCGGCACGCAGACCGTGAACGGGCGGCGCACCACGCACTACCGCGGTGTGATCGACAGCGCCCACATGGGCAAGTTCAAGGACGTCTACGGCGAGGGCAGCCCCATGGGCGCGGCGACCGGCACCAGGTCGATCGTGATGGACGTGTGGGTCGGCTCCGACGACCTGCCGGTGCGGCTGAAGGAGAAGTTCGGCGTCATGACCGTCAGCATGGACTTCGACAAGTTCGGCAAGGCGGCCTCCGTCAAGGCGCCGCCGGCCGCGCGGACCGCCGACCTCACCGAAGTGATCAAGAAGCAACAGCAGCAGCGGTGAACGCGCCGGTGCCCCGCCCTCTCGCGCGGAGGGCGGGGCACCGTGCCGTCCGGCTCAGTGGTTGCGCGGGAAGCCCAGGTCCACGCCCGCCGGGGCGTCTGCCGGGTCGGGCCAGCGCGTGGTGACGACCTTGCCGCGGGTGTAGAAGTGCGTGCCGTCGTTGCCGTAGATGTGGTGGTCGCCGAAGAGCGAGTCCTTCCAGCCGCCGAAGGAGTGGTAGCCCACCGGCACCGGGATCGGCACGTTCACGCCGACCATGCCGGCCTCGATCTCCAGCTGGAAGCGGCGGGCGGCGCCGCCGTCCCGGGTGAAGATCGCGGTGCCGTTGCCGAACGGCGAGGCGTTGATGAGCGCCACGCCCTCCTCGTAGGTGTCGGCGCGCAGCACGCACAGCACCGGGCCGAAGATCTCGTCCTGGTACGCCTTCGCGCTGGTCGGCACCTTGTCCAGCAGCGAGATGCCGATCCAGTGGCCGTCCTCGAAGCCCTCGACGGTGTAGCCGGTGCCGTCGAGCACCACCTCCGCGCCCTCGGCGGCGGCGCCCTCCACGTAGGAGGCCACCTTGTCCCGGTGCGCCTTGGTGATCAGCGGGCCCATCTCGGACGCCGGGTCGTTGCCCGGACCGATCTTGATCTTCTCGGCGCGCTCGCGGATCTTCTCCACCAGCGTGTCGCCGATGGCACCCACCGCCACGACGGCCGAGATGGCCATGCAGCGCTCGCCCGCGGAGCCGTAGGCCGCGCTCACCGCCGCGTCGGCCGCCGCGTCCAGGTCGGCGTCCGGCAGCACCAGCATGTGGTTCTTGGCGCCGCCGAGGGCCTGTACGCGCTTGCCGTTGGCGGAGGCGGTGGTGTGGATGTAGCGGGCGATCGGCGTCGACCCGACGAAGGAGACGGCCTTGACGTCCGGGTGCTCCAGCAGGCGGTCGACGGCCACCTTGTCGCCGTGCACGACGTTGAAGACACCGTCGGGCAGGCCCGCCTCCGCGAGCAGCTCCGCGAGGCGGATCGCGGCCGAGGGGTCCTTCTCGCTCGGCTTGAGCACGAAGGTGTTGCCGCAGGCGATGGCGATCGGGAACATCCACATCGGGACCATCGCCGGGAAGTTGAACGGCGTGATGCCGGCGACGACACCGAGCGGCTGACGGATGGAGGAGACGTCCACGCGGCTCGCGACCTGCGTGGACAGCTCGCCCTTCAGCTGGACGTTGATCCCGCAGGCCAGGTCCACGATCTCCAGGCCGCGGGCGACCTCGCCGAGCGCGTCCGAGTGCACCTTTCCGTGCTCGGCGGTGATCAGCTCGGCGATCTCGTCGCGGTGCGCGTCGAGCAGCGCCCGGAACTTGAACAGGATGGACGTGCGCTGCGCCAGCGAGGACTGGCCCCAGGTCAGATAGGCGTCCTTGGCCGCCGCGACGGCCGCGTCCACCTCCTCGACCGACGCGAACGCGACCTTCGTGGTGACCGCGCCGGTCGCCGGGTCGGTGACCGGCCCGTACGTGCCCGACGCGCCTTCGACGGTCTTGCCGCCGATCCAGTGGTTGACGATCTTCGTCATGCCCAGAGACTCCTTCTTACAGATGGCGGCGTCGGGTCGAGACGTGCCGTTCGTACAGCTCTCGTGCCTTGACCGCGGACGGTCGGGTCGCGGTCTCGGCCACAGGAACATCCCACCAGGCCTGCGCCGGAGGCGCGCCCGACACAGTGTCGGACGTTTCGGTCTCCACGTAGACACATGTGGGAGTGTCGGCGGCCCGCGCGTCGGCGAGCGCCGCGCGCAGGTCGCGTACGGTCTTGGCGCGCAGCACCCGCATGCCGAGGCTGGCCGCGTTGGCGGCGAGGTCGACGGGCAGCGGGGCGCCCGTGAAGGTGCCGTCCTCCGCGGTGTAGCGGTAGGCCGTGCCGAACCGTTCGCCGCCCACCGACTCCGAGAGCCCGCCGATCGAGGCGTACCCGTGGTTCTGCACCAGCAGGATCTTGATCGCGATGCCCTCCTGGACGGCGGTCACGATCTCCGTCGGCATCATCAGATACGTGCCGTCCCCGACCAGCGCCCACACGTTCCGCTCGGGCGCGGCGAGCTTCACGCCGAGGGCGGCGGGAATCTCGTAGCCCATGCAGGAGTAGCCGTACTCCAGGTGGTACTGGTCCGCCGACCGCGCCCGCCACAGCTTGTGCAGGTCGCCGGGGAGCGAGCCGGCCGCGTTGACGATGATGTCCGACTCGTCCACCAGCGCGTCCAGGGTGCCGATGACCTGCGGCTGGGTCGGCCGTGCGTCGATCTCGTCGGCCGCGAAGCAGGCGTCGACGCGCTGCTCCCAGCGCTCCTTGTCCTCGGTGTACTCGGTGACGTAGGAGCCGGTGACCCGGTGGCCGTGCATCTGCAGCCGCTCGGTCAGCTCCTCCAGACCGTTGCGGGCGTCGGCGACCAGCGGGAGTCCGGCCAGCTTGTGGCCGTCGAAGGGCGCGATGTTGAGGTTGAGGAAGCGGACGTCCGGGTTCTCGAAGAGGGTGCCGGAGGCGGTGGTGAAGTCGGTGTAGCGGGTGCCGACGCCGATCACCAGGTCCGCGGTGCGGGCCAGCTCGTCGGCGGTCGCGGTGCCGGTGTGGCCGATCCCGCCGACGTCCTGCGGGTGGTCGTACCGGAGCGAGCCCTTGCCGGCCTGCGTGGAGGCGACCGGGATGCGGGTCGCCGCGGCGAACTCCGCGAGGGCCTCCTCGGCGCGGCTGTGGTGGACCCCGCCGCCGGCGACGACGAGGGGCCTGCGCGCCTCGCGGATCGCCCGGACGGCCTCGGCCAGCTCGGCCGGGTCCGCGCCCGGCCGCCGTACGGTCCACACGCGCGTCGAGAAGAACTCCTCCGGCCAGTCGTACGCCTCCGCCTGGACGTCCTGCGGCAGGGCGAGCGTGACCGCGCCGGTCTCCACCGGGTCGGTGAGGACCCGCACGGCCTGGAGCGCGCCCGGGATCAGGGCCTCCGGGCGGGTGATGCGGTCGAAGTACCTGGATACCGGGCGCAGGGTGTCGTTGACCGACACATCGCCGGCGTACGGCAGCTCCAGCTGCTGCAGGACCGGGTCGGCGGGGCGGGCGGCGAAGACGTCGCCGGGCAGCAGCAGCACCGGGAGGTGGTTGATGGTCGCGAGGGCGGCGCCGGTGACGAGGTTGGTCGCGCCGGGGCCGATCGACGTCGTCACCGCGTGCGTGGACAGCCGGTTCGACTGGCGGGCGTAGCCGACCGCCGCGTGCACCATGGACTGCTCGTTGCGGCCCTGGTGGTACGGCATGACGTCGGCGTACTCGACCAGCGCCTGGCCGAGGCCCGCGACGTTGCCGTGCCCGAAGATGCCCCAGGTGGCGCCGATCAGCCGCTGCCGCTCGCCGTCGCGTTCGGTGTACTGGGCGGCGAGGAAACGGACCAGTGCCTGGGCGACGGTCAGCCGGATCGTCATCGGTAGCCCCCTGTGGTCTCGGTGTGGTCGGGGTGGAAGCAGATCCGCCACTCCCTGGTCTGGCCGGGGCCCGCCATGACGTTCAGGTAGTACATGTCATGGCCGGGCTGGGCGATGGACGGGCCGTGCCAGCCGTCGGGGACGAGGACGGCGTCGCCGGAGCGGACCTCGGCGAGGACGTCCGAGCCGCCCTCGCGCGAGGGGAACACGCGCTGGTACCCGAGACCGTTCGGCCCGTCGATCTCGAAGTAGTAGATCTCCTCCAGCTCGGACTCCTCGCCGGGCCGGTGCTCGTCGTGCTTGTGCGGCGGGTACGAGGACCAGTTGCCGCCGGGGGTGATCACCTCTACGGCGATCAGCTTGTCGCACGCGAAGGAGTCGGCGGAGGCGAAGTTGCGTACCCGGCGGGCACAGGTGCCGCTGCCGCGTTCTTCGACGGGGACCTCCGGCGCGGGGCCGTAGCGGGCGGGGAGTCGTCGCTCGCACTTCGCTCCTGCCAGGGCGAAGCGGCCTCCCGCGCCGGAGGCGATCAGAACCCGGGCGTCCCGGGGCGCGTACGCGAAGTCGGAGACCCCGCTGAACACGCTGTCCCGGCCCAGGAGTTGGAACTCGTCCTGCTCGGTTGACGCAGTTTCAATTTGTACGGTACATCCGCCTTCCAGTGGAAGCACGATCCACTCACTGTCGCCGGTGGTGAACGTATGGCTGCCACCGGGCGCCAACTCCACGACACGCAGGCTGCTGTGCGTCCAGCCGGCCGCCTTGGGGTCGATGTCGACGGCGTACAGGGCGTTCGCGGTGGCGCCCCTGGGCAGATGCAGATCGGTGCTGGTCATGCGGCCCTCACAGCAGTCCTACGGCGGTGTCCACGGCGGCGGCCACATCGCCGTCCGCCGGGTACAGCAGCGAGCGGCCGACCACCAGACCGCGCACGGTGGGGAGTTGGAGCGCGCCGCGCCACTTCTCGTAGGCGGCGACCTGGTCCTCGGGCGAGTCGCCGATGTCCCCGCCGAGCAGCACGGCGGGCAGCGTGGAGGTCTCCATGACCCGGGCCATGTCGTCGGGGTTCTCGGTGACCGGCACCTTCAGCCAGGTGTAGGCGGAGGAGCCGCCGAGGCCGGAGGCGATGGCGATGGACCGGGTGACCGCCTCGGCGGACAGGTCGTTCGCCACCCTCCCCTCGGGGGTGCGGCGGCTGATGAACGGCTCCACGAACACCGGCAGTCGGCGCGCGGCCATGGCGTCGATGGCGCGGGCGGTGGACTCCAGGGTGGTCAGGGAGCCCGGGTCGGCGTAGTCGACGCGCAGCAGCAGTTTGCCCGCGTCGAAACCGAGGCGCTCGATGTCCTCCGGGCGGTGGCCGGTGAACCGGTCGTCCAGTTCGAAGCTGGCGCCCTGCAGCCCGCCGCGGTTCATGGAGCCCATGACGACCTTGTGGTCCAGGGCGCCGAGCAGGAGCAGGTCGTCCAGGATGTCGGCGGTGGCGAGGACGCCGTCGACACCGGGCCGGGACAGCGCGAGGCAGAGGCGTTCGAGCAGGCCGGCGCGGTTGGCCATGGCGAGCTTGCGGTCGCCGACGCCGAGTGCGCCGCGGGCCGGGTGGTCGGCGGCGACGATCATCAGCCGGCCGCTCTCGTTCAGCAGGGGCCGTCGGGCCCGGCGGGCGGCGGCCTCGGCGATCGCCTCGGGGTGGCGGGTGCGGATACGGACGAGTTCGGCGACGTCGACGCGGGGCGCGCGGGTGCCTGCGGCGCCTCGGCGGGGGGCGGTCGCGGTGACGCCCGGGCGCGAGATGCCCTCGCGGGCAGCGGTGGCACCACCTTCTCGGGCCACGTCCGCCGCAGCGCCCTCACCGGCGGCGGCACCCTCCTGGGGCACAACCGCCGCGGCGTCAGGGCTCGAGGCAGCGGTGCCCTCACGGGCCCCGGCGACGTCACCTCCTCGGGGCGCGTCCGCCACGACATCCGGGAGCGAGACCGCAGCGCCCTCACCGGCGGCGGCACCCTCCTGGGGCACGTCCGCCGCGGCGTCAGGGCTGGAGGCAGCGGTGCCTTCACGGGCCCCGGTGACGCCACCTCCTCGGGGCGCGTCCGCCACGACATCCGAGCGCGAGACCGCAGCACCCTTGCCGGCGGCGGCACCCTCCTGGGGCACGTCCGTCGCAGCATCCGAGCCGGAGACCACAGCACCCTTGCCGGCGGCGGCACTCTCCGGGGGCACATCCGTCGCAGCATCCGAGCCGGAGACCACAGCACCCTCACCGGCAGCGGCACCCTCCGGGGGCACGTCCGTCGCAGCATCCGGGAGCGAGACCGCAGCGCCCTCGCCGGCGGCGCCGTCCTCCCGGGGCACGTCCGCCGCGGCTGCGGTGTTCTCGCGGGGTGTGCCCGCGCCGGAACCGCCCTCGTGTCGCGTGCCCGCGACCCGGCCGGCCCTCACAGCACCGCTCCGGCCTCGAGCGCGGCGGCGACCTCGTCCGGGGTCGGCATCGCGGAGGAGCACTCCAGGCGGGAGGCGACGATGGCGCCGGCCGCGTTGGCGTGCCGCATGATCGTCTCCAGGTCCCAGCCGGCCAGCAGACCGTGGCAGAGGGAGCCGCCGAAGGCGTCGCCGGCGCCGAGTCCGTTGAGGACGGTGACGGGCAGCGGCGGGACCTCGGCGGACTCGCCCTCCCGGTTGACGGCGAGGACCCCCTTGGGTCCCTGCTTGACGACGGCCAGTTCGACCCCGGCGTCCAGCAGGGCGCGGGCGGCGGCATGCGGTTCGCGTACGCCGGTGGCGACCTCGACCTCGTCCAGGTTGCCGACGGCGACGGTGGTGTGGCGCAGGGCCTCGGCGTAGAAGGGGCGGGCGGCACCGGGGTCCGACCAGAACATGGGGCGCCAGTCGAGGTCGAAGACGGTGGTGCCGGCCTTGGCGCGGTGGGCGAGGGCCGCCAGGGTCGCCGTACGGCTGGGCTCCTCGCTCAGGCCGGTCCCGGTGACCCAGAAGATCCGGGCCTCGCCGATGGCGTCGAGGTCCAGCTCGTGGGCGTCGATCTCCAGGTCGGGGGCCTTGGGCTGCCGGTAGAAGTAGAGCGGGAAGTCGTCCGGCGGGAAGACCTCGCAGAAGGTGACCGGGGTGGGCAGGCCGGGGACGGGGCTGACCCAGCGGTCGTCGACGCCGAAGCCGCGCAGTGCCTGGTGGAGGTAGGTGCCGAACGGGTCGTCGCCGGTGCGGGTGATCACGGCGGTGTCCCGGCCGAGCCGGGCGGCGGCGACCGCGACGTTCGTCGCCGACCCGCCGAGGAACTTGCCGAAAGACGACACCTGGGCGAGCGGGACACCGGTCTGCAGCGGGTAGAGGTCCACTCCGATCCGCCCCATGGTGATCAGGTCGTAGGCCATCGGCTTCCCTTCGTCACGGCTCTCCCCGGCTTTCTAGTCCCGCTCGCCTCGCCCTGTCAATGTTTTGTCCAGACATTCGGACCAGTTCCCTCCGGGGGTCTGGCGGGGTGCACCCGCCCGGCGCCCCGCATCGATGCACTCTGTAGTCGCTGCGTCACAAATACCCCCTTCCTGTCACACATGTCCCGTCTGCGCGGGCCTTGGGTCACACCCGGTCAACAGGCGTTCCCGGCTGGTCACTCTGCGTCGTTCAACGGGGCACAGGCTTGGTGATCGCCAGCGCAGCGCCCGGTCCCCCCGGCGGCCTTTCCCGGTCGCCGCCGTGGTGCGCGCGGGGAGGTGCAACGCATGACCGACCGAAGGCTCTGGTCGTACAAGGAGATCGCGGCGCACATCCGGGTGCAGCCGGACACCGTACGGTCCTATCGCAAGCACGGGCTGCTGCCCCCGCCCGACCACGTCGAGGGGGGCAAGCCCTACTGGTACGCCGACACGGTCCGCGCCTGGGTCGCCTCCCGCCCCCGCAACCGCGGCCGCGGAGACGACTGACCCCTGCCGCCGGAGCCGGCGGCCGGCCGGGGGGGCAGGCCGTCAGCTCCGGGGTTCGATGACCGTGACGCCCGCGCCCGGCGCCGTGTCCATCGCGGCGAGAGCCGCCGGGGCAGCGTCGAGCGTGATCGTCCGGGTCACCAGGAGGTCCGGGCGCAGGACGCCGGAGCGGACCAGGTGCAGCATGCCGGGGTAGGTGTGCGCGGCCATGCCGTGGCTGCCGAGGAGTTCCAGCTCCAGGGCGATCGCGCGGGCGAGCGGGACCGGCGTGGTGCCGTCGGCCGAGGGCAGCAGGCCGACCTGGACGTGCCGGCCGCGGCGGCGCAGGCCGTTCACCGAGGCCGCGCAGGTGGCGGGCGAGCCGAGGGCGTCGAGGGAGAGGTGGGCACCGCCGCCGGTCAGTTCGCGGACGGCGGCGGCCGGATCGGACACGCCGGACGCGTCCAGGCACGCGGCGGCGCCGAACTCCCGTGCCAGCTCCAGGGCCCCGGGCGAGACGTCGACCGCGACCACCCGGGCCCCCGAGGCCGCCGCGATCATCACCGCCGACAGGCCGACCCCGCCGCAGCCGTGCACCGCGACCCACTCCCCGGCCGCCACCCGGCCCTGCTGCACCACGGCACGGAACGCGGTCGCGAAGCGGCAGCCGAGCGCGGCGGCGGTGCTGTACGCCATGTCGTCCGGGAGCGCGACGAGATTGACGTCGGCGTGGTCGAGCGCGACGTACTCGGCGAAGGAGCCCCAGTGGTGGAAGCCGGGCTGGGTCTGCCGCTCGCACACCTGCTGGTCGCCCGCCATGCAGGACGGGCAGGTGCCGCAGGCGCACACGAACGGCACGGTGACCCGGTCGCCGGGCCGCCAGCCGGTCACCCGCGCACCCACCGCCTCCACCACCCCGGCGAGTTCGTGCCCCGGCACGTGCGGCAGCGTGATGTCCGGGTCGTGTCCCATCCAGCCGTGCCAGTCGCTGCGGCAGAGACCGGTGGCCTCGACACGGACGATCACGCCGTGGGGGGCCGGGTGGGGGTCGGGCACGTCCCGTACCTCGGCGAGGTCGCCGTATCGCTCGAAGACCACGGCTCGCATGCATGCTCCTTTCGGGAAACTGTGCGAAGGCTAGGGCCACGACGACGGTTCGCGGTCACCCCCGCTCAATGCCGCCGTGAGAACGACCAGTTCGTATGACTGCGGTCGTGCACCACGTTTCCGGCGGCGAACACCGTTGGCACAACGCCCGTTTGGCGTCAGGAGGACAGTTCGCTTCGCCGTTCGAGGCGTCACACATCCCGATGAAAAGCCGACGACACAGCGACCACCGCTCGCACACGGCTCCCCCTTGATCAAGCTGGTGTCTTCTGCGAAGGAGACGCCCCTGTGCGAATTTCTGACATTCAGCGCTGCGAGGTCCGGCCCGGACGGCTCGTGGAGTGGACGTTCAGCCCGGCGACCATCACAGCCGCGTCAGCACTGCCGGCGGACCCGCGGCCGCCGGCGTACATCCAGGAGTCACACGTCAGGACGGCACGGTCGGTACGCGCAGACGGACTGTTCGTACCGACGTGGCTGGGCACGGCGTTCGACCTTCCGGGCCGAGCCGACCTCGACGCACTGGAACAGGCGTTGCGCCGCTGGACGGTGCGTCACGAGACGCTGCGCAGCGGCTTCCGTTGGGCCGGCGACGAACTGCACCGGTTCACGCTCGCCGAGAAGGACGTGTCGCTGCACCGCGAGGTGATCGGCGACTTCGCGGACGCGAAGTCGCTGGTCCGGTACATGCAGGATCGGTTCGATGTGGCGGCGGACGCGCTCGGCTGGCCGAACCTCATCTACGCGGCCGTCGTCCGCGACGACTCCACCAGCGTGTACGCGGTCTTCGACCACACCAATGTCGACGCCTACTCCCTCCAGCGCATCCCGGAAGAGATCCACGAACTGTACACGGCGGGCGTCACGGGACGGCCCACCGTCGGTACGCCTGCGGGAAGTTACGTGGACTTCTGCGAACAGGAGCGGGTGGACGCGGACGGGATCGACGACACGCACGCGATCGTCGCGCGCTGGCGGGAGTTCATCGGCCGGTGCGACGGAAGGCTTCCCGCGTTCCCCGTCGACCTCGGTCTGCAACCCGGCAGCCCCCTGCCCGCCCAGAAGCTGATGTGCGAGCCGCTCCTCGACGCGGACGCGGCCGCCGCCTTCGAGGAGCGCTGCCGGCCCCATGGCGGCAGCCTGGTGGGCCTCCTGGCCGCGACCAGCATCATCGTCCACGAGCTCGGCGGGCACCCGTACTACCGCACGGTCGTCCCGTTCCACACCCGGCTGAAGCCCGCCTGGTCGGACTCCGTGGGCTGGTACGTCGGCGGCGCACCGATCGAGGTGCCCGCGACGCGGGACTTCGACGACGCGCTCACCGCCGTCCGCGCCGAGCTGCGGGCGAACCGCTCGCTTGCGCGCATCCCGCTGGCCCGCGTACTGCGCCTGCTCGGCGCGGACTTCCGCCCGACCTCGCCCGACCTGTACTCGATCGTCTCGTATGTGGATGCCCGCCTCACTGTCGGCTCGGCCCGCTGGAGCGAGAAGAAGGCGTACGGGCTGATCCGGGTGTCGTACGGCGACCAGGTGTGCGTCTGGGTCAACCGGCTGCACGAAGGACTGTGGCTCGCCTGCCGTTACCCGGACACCGACGTCGCCTATAAGAACGTACGGCGGTACGTCGAGGGACTGCGGGACCTGATCGCCTCCGCATCGGCACGCGATGACCTCCGGGTCGCGGAGCCGGTGCTTCCCTGACCCAACCGTCCCCCGGCTCACCCGTGTTGGAGCACGCGCCGCACTCGGCCCGCACGACCCCATGCGCCACGACGCCCGGCACCGGGCGAACTCCCGCCCCTGTCGCGGCATTTGGCGGGCGCTCGACTTCCCGGACCCTTGCCCCTCATGACACAGACGTCGAGCACGGAACCACTCGCTCGTTACTGCTAGTATCGGGCCGGTCACAATAGGCAACCAGCCTCAACGAACAAGCAAAGAACCGAGGGTTCCATGCGCAAGCTTCAGCAGGTCGTGATCGCAGCAGTGGCGGCCGGCGGCCTGACGGCCATCGGCGCCGGCACCGCCATCGCCGGCACCTCCGACGGAGGGCTGCAGGTCAACGACCTCTACCGCCCCTACCAGGAGTGCAGCCCGCAGACGGTGTCCGAGAACGACATCCCGGTCGCCGTGCTCGGTCTGGCCGACACCATGGACACCACCTGCGGCCAGTACAACAACGCTTTCACCGGCTGAGTTCGACGGCGTCATCGTGCGCGACGCTCGCGCGGAACCCTGCGAGGTCAACTCGGCAGGGCCCCGCTCCCCGGCCGGTCGCCCGAGCGTCGAAGACAGAGCCCGGCGCGGCCGGTGACCGGGGCGCACGATGCCCGGCCACCCGGGCACTCTCACAGAGGGAAAACGCATCACATGTTCAGCATGAAGAAGATCGTGGCCGCCTCGGGACTGCTCGGCGGCCTCGTCCTGACCTGCGCCGGCGTCACTCAGGCGTACGCCGGAGTGGACCCGGGGACCTGCACCCGCGACCTGCTGGGCAGCCTCACCTGCACACAGCGGATCACAGGCCACATCCCCGAAGACGGCGTCCTCCCCCACCAGGAGAACTGTCAGAGGGTGCAGCCGGTGACCGTGCCCGCCGCCCTGGGCAACGGCCGGGTGCGGGTCGGACCCGAGGTGACCTGCTCCCCTGAGACAAGGGGAGTGCCCGAGGAGACCAACGAGCGGCCGGAGTCGCCCGGTCTGTGGAGTTAGACGCGCGGGCCGGAGCTTTCCGGCCTGTGCCGCGCGATGCCGGTACGGCATAAGAGGGACCGACGCGACATGTGGAGTGTAGATCCTCAATTGCTACTCGCCGTAAGTATAAGCTCACTACGAGTAGTCAAGCCGGGCATCGTGCCTGGGTCAGAAAGGGTCAAACATGCGTAAGTTTCAGCGTGCTGCAGTCGTAGCGGCGGCGGTCATGGGGCTGTCCACCCTCGGTGCCGGGGTCGGCTTCGCCTACGGCGGCGACGACTCGGCTCCGGAGGTCACCGCCGTGGCCAACTCGTCGGCGAACGCCGTGGCCGTCGGTGGCGGTTACTACGTGCAGCCGCAGGACAAGCACGAGGCCAAGCCGGAGGAGCAGGGTTACCCGGGACCCGAGCAGGGTTACGGCGAGCACGAGGGTGAGCACGAGGGTGAGCACGAGGGCGAGGGCGAGTAAAGACGTAACGGGGCCCATCCCCTCGGCGCCACGGCAACGGGCGCATCGACCTTCTTCGGAAGCCTGATGCACATCGCACGAACTCGACGTCCCGGTCCCACACCGGCTCGACCCGTTCGACGGTGTGCCGAGTGACCCCATGGCGAAGTCAGCCCGGACGCGCGGCTCCAACGGCCCGCGTCCGGGCTGCCGTCGTCCCGCCTGGCGCTCGCCTCGCCGCGCGCTCAGGCGCAGATGATCTGTTCCGACCTTCTCGGGCCCGGGCGCACGCCGGTTGATGGCACAGGCGCCTGGGCCTCCGTCGTAAAGGAGAGCAACACATGTCCACACTGCAGAAGATCGCCACTGTATCGGGGCTCGTCGGCGGTTTCGCCCTGATCTGCGTCGGGGCCGGACACGCGTACGCGGACACGAACCCGGGTGACTGCAAGACGACGGCACAAGGGGGCACCGTGTGCGTCCGCAAGAGCGAGACCCGGATCGACAAGGACGGCACACACACCCTCAAGCAGGAGCAGGACTGCTCGTTGGCCGACCGGCCGCGCGTGGTGTTCCCGGAGGACCAACTGGCGGGCAGTGGGTCCGCCAGCGTCGGAGAGGTGGTGGACTGCTCCAACAGGGCGGAGCTGCCCAAGGGCTTCAAGAAGCCGCACATCGAGTTCTGAAGTTCGCCGGCGAATGCCGGACCGGGATCCTTCCCGGTCCGGCATTTCGTTTTCGCGGAAGTATGCCTGCCGGCCGCACACAAATGCCCGGTACCCCGGCCGATGGCCGGGGTACCGGGAAAGGATTTCGGCTCTACTTCGGCTCTACTAACCGCCGAAGCTGTTGTTGCAGCCCATGGTCGAGCCGATGTCGGTGGCCTGGGCCCCCGGGTTGCCTTCGCCGTTCAGCAGGTTGCCGCCCAGGCCGTTGAGGATACCGACCTCGCCCAGGACGTCGGCGTTCAGGTCGTGCGACGTACAGGTGCTCTTCTGCTTGACGTCGAATGCGTCGCCGCCCTTGCCCCCCTGGCCGGCGTGGGCAGCGCCGGCACCCAGGAGCCCGACGCTGCTGAACGCGGCGACGAGGACGGCAGCCATGCGGAGCTTGTGCATGTCATCTCCGATGAAGTGAGGGTGTATGCGATCGGTGAGGATCGATGTTCGTGCGTTCGTGGCCCCGGAGGGCCTACCGGTGCATGCAGATTGGTCCCGGCACCCTGCCCGAAGCCCGGATGCCGGGACCATTGATCATCCGGCGCCGGTCGCGCCGCGCAAGACCCTTAGAGGGCGCTGTTGTTGCAGCCCATCGTCGAGCCGATGTCGGTGGCCTGGGCGCCCGGGTTGCCCTCGCCGTTGAGCGCGTTGCCCAGCAGGCCGTTGAGGATGCCGACCTCACCGAGGACGTCGAGGTTCAGGTCGTGCGACTTGCAGTGCGAGCTCTGCGTGATGCTGAACTTGTCGCCGTGGTCACCGCCCTTGCCGTCGCCCTGGCCCGCGTGGGCCGTGCCGCTCACGAGTCCGATGGTGCCGAGCGCGGCGACCAGGACGGCAACGTTGCGAAGCTTGCGCATGTCATCTCCGATGATCTCAGTGAGTGCGATCTGTGAGTGATCGACTCGTCTCAGTTACGGAAGACTAATACGAAGTATCCCAAAACGGACAACGGCGCGCCGATTTCATGAGCACTCACCAGCAATGACCCGAAAAGCCGTATCCGGTGCGCTCGGTGGCTACTGGAGCATGCCGGTGGCGCTGGCGAGGGAGTTCGCCTGACTGTTGGCCTGGGTGCACTCGACGCCGTGTGTCTCGGACGCCGCGAGCAGAGCGACCGGGATGTTCGCGTCGAGCAACGTCTGCGGGCTGCACTCCTGGTACGGACGGAACAGGTTGTTCTGGTGTACCGGGGCGCCCTGTTGCGACTGCGGGGCCTGCGGGGTGACTTGCGGGCTGATCTGCGGGTTCAGCTGCGGGTTGATCTGCGGGGCGATTTCGGTGCCCCGTTGCGGGGCCGCCTGCCGCGGGGCCGGTGAGCCGTACGTCTGAGCGGTCGCCTGGGATGAGGTGGCCGCGGCGGCCTGGGCGTCCGGCTGGGAAACGGGAGGCGGAGCAGCCCCGTTGTGGGCGGCGGGGGTGACGGCGGAGCTGGGGCCGGCGCCGACGGCTGTCAGACCACCGGCTGCTGCAACGACGAGCGCGACTTGCTGAAGCTTGCGCATGGAATCCTCGGCCCTTCATTGACCTGTACACGGAACCTGTTGAAATGCTGATGCGGCAGCCCGGTTGTCGCTTTTCTTGCTGCCCTCAGCGGCGGCGATGGAGCATCGCGCCTGGCTTCTGAGGAACGATGCGGGAACGGACTCAGATACGGGCGCCTGATGGGGGTCACCCATTTGACCCAAAGGCGCGTGGGACGCAAAGCCGGCCCTCACACGGCAAACGGGTGACGGCTCCCCGGGACCGTGACCACAGCGAGGAGTCGTCGTTCCAACGGGGAGAGGGGCAGCGGCCGTCAACCCGTAGAGGAATGAGGGAATTCGCTGTCGGCTCCGACGCGAAGTCCGCGGGCTACTCAGCACTACCCCTGCTGACCGTGCAGTGCGATGACCGCACCCGCCGCACGCGTGACCGCGCTGAATGCAATGTTTCAGGTATCGAAGGGCCGAGGGTTTCATGCGCAAGCTTCACAGGGCCGCGCTCGTTGTAGCAGCGGCCAGCGGTCTGTCCGCCATCGGCGTCGGCGTCAGCCATGCCGACACGCTCGTCGCACCCGGCAGTCCAACTCCGGCGCCGGCTCCCGAGTATCCGGCTCCCCAGCAGGCACCCGCGTACCAGGCCGCACCGGCCCCCGTGTACCAGGCCGCACCGGCACCTGCGTACCAGGCCGCACCGGCCCCCGCGTACCAAGCCGCACCGGCCCCCGCGTACCAAGCCGCACCGGCCCCCGCGTACCAGGCCCCACCGGCACCCGTGTACCAAGCCGCACCGGCACCTGCGTACCAGGCACCCGCCTACCAGGCCGCACCCCCGGCACCCGCGTACCAGCCGGCCCAGCCACCCCCGCAGCAGCAGACCGGTTACGCCGCGGCCTCGGCCACATCGCTGGGAACGGCACAGGCCTCCACCACGCCGTACCCGCAGCAAGCTGCTCCGGCGCAGCCGGTCCAAGCCGCTCCCCCGCAGCCGGCGCAGCAGCCGCAGGTTGTGCCGCAGGTCATGCCGCAGGTCATGCCGCAGGTCGCCCCCCAGGTGGCGGTGCCCCAGGCATTCGGCCCGGAGCCCCCGATGTTTGTCGCCCCGCAGGTGAACCCTCAGGTCAACCCGCAGGTCAACCCGCTCCTCAACCCGCAGGTCACGCCGGGGAGCGTGCCGGAACTGGCACCGGTCGGCCTTGGGCAGATCGCGGCGCCACCCGTCGGCCAGCTGGGACTTCCCCGGCTCGGCTGACGGCCTCACCGAAATCATCCGAAACCGCGACGCGATCTCGTGCAGATCGCGTCCCCTCAACCAACGGAGTAGCAGTGGGCAAGTTTCACAAGGTGGTCCTCGTGGGCGCCATCCTCGGCAGTGTCGGCTCCTTCGGCGGCAACACCGCCTTCGCACACGGTGAGCCGGGCCACGACCTCGACATCACGCAGGGCGTCGAGTGCCGCTCGCACGACATGAACATCGAGGTGATCGGCAGCATCGGTGCGCTCACCGGCCTGGCGGGCAACCTGCTGAACGGTGAAGGCAACCCCGGCGCGCAGCAGAACCACCTCGGTTCGGACATGGGCTGCAACAACCAGGCGCTCTGACGGCCTCGCCACCCTCGGTTCGGGCACGCACAGATCACTCCGAGACCACGTCAATGCCATCGCGTGTGGCGTGGCCTCCCGGTCTCTGCGTGCCCTTTCCCACGACACGATGTCGTCGGCCGGACCGGTGTACGGCCGGCACCCGGATCGGTTGGGACGTGTCGCGGGCCCCGGGAGTTCTGCACATGACTCCCGGGGCCCGGACCGAAGGGAACGCACCCCTTCAACGACACTGCGCACCTGGAGTCACGCGCCCGTTCCTCCTCCTCTCAAGCGGTCACGCCGCCATCGGGGCGTTGAGCCTCGGGCGAGGACAAGCCGCCCGTCGGCCTGGTTGTCCCGCACCTACACGGCGCACCTCGTCGGCCGGTGAGGCCGTCGCAGCGCCGTGACGGAAAGAAGCGCTGCCACAGCCGTCCCGTCCCCTGGGTGCCAGTGGGACAGCGGAGGCTCCTCGAGGGCCACGTGGGCGCACGCGGCCCTCGGGTTCCCGGACCGGGACGGCGCCCGACGGTGAGGCGGGCATTCGCCCCGGGGACGGCACGCCGCCGGTTCAGCACTGCGGGTCCAGGAGGGGGCACGGTGGGCCCGCAGCACTGGTCCGAACCGGGGCACGCCCCAGGGACGGGGCCCTCAGCGGACGTGGCCCCCACTGAAGCGGCGGTACAGGATCCCACCCGTGAGGATGAGAGCGGCACTGCCCGCAAGGGCCGGGGCCGTGAGGTCCGCTCCGGTGTGGGCGAGCGAGGACGCCACGGGGCGCGGGGCGAGGTGGGACCGGGCGGAAGCCGGAGGCTTGGGGGCCCGGGGCCTCGGGACCGCGGAGTGCGGGCGCTGGATCGGGTGGCCGCCGGATTCGTTGACGGAGTGGTTGCCGAAGACCGGGTTGCCCACACCGACCACGTTGACACTGTTCCCGGAGACGTTCACCGGCAGGTCGACCGGGAGTTGGAGATTGTTGCCCGACAGCAGCCCGGGCGAGTCCGCGGTGCCGCCGTGAGCCGACGCCACACCGGACGTGACCGATCCGCCGCTGTGGTCCGCGCTGTCGGCTTTCGCCGCGCCGCCGGCCCCGGCACCGTCGACCTTCACCGTGCCGTTCTTCCCGGCACCGACGGTCTTCGCCGCGCCGCCGTTCACACAGGTGTTGCCCATGGCCGGATTGAGCAGCCCCACTACGTCGACGGTGTTGCCGCAGATGTTCACCGGCACGTGCACCGGGACCTGGACGGTATTTCCGGAGAGCACCCCGGGCGAGCCGGCCGCCGTACCGTCGGCAACGGCCCCGTCGGCCGCGAAGGCGGCGGACACCGGGAACGCCACGGCCATCGCGCCGGACGCGGCGGCGACGGCGAACACACCGTTTCGGGTAGTCCGTCTCATAGGTTTCCTGCCTTCCTGACATCATCGCGGGCACTCACCCGCACCCACATAAAACGGACGTGCCCCATCCGGAGTTATGGCGTACCGCCCTCCAGTTGCTCCGGGCGGGAACCTGCCCTCGCGGCGCGCAGAGGGTTTCGCACTGGCGCCATACCCCCAGGGGGTATAAAATGCGGAAGCGTGGGATCTCCCCAGGGACCCCACTGGCCCCGAACGCCTCGACGAGGAGTAACGACATGACCGCCCACACCGACACCCCGGGCTCCGTCACCACCGTCTACAAGGTGACCGGCATGAGCTGTGGCCACTGCGAGGGCGCCGTCTCCGGCGAGATCTCCCAGCTCCCGGGCGTCAGCTCGGTCAAGGCCGTCGCGTCGACCGGCGAGGTGACCGTCGTCTCCACGGCCCCGCTGGACGAGGAGGCCGTGCGCGCCGCCGTCGACGAGGCCGGCTTCGAGCTGGCCGGCCAGGCCTGAGGAAGACCCTCCGTTTCCCTGACCGGGCCGTACCGACCAGCTCATACTGGCTCCGTACGGCCCGGTCCGATGTCTGGAGTCCGGACATGACCAGCACCACCGCAGAGACAGCCGCCGCCACGGACGCGACCGCCGAGGTCGAGCTGCTCATCGGCGGCATGACCTGCGCCTCCTGCGCCGCCCGCGTCGAGAAGAAGCTCAACCGGATGGACGGCGTCAGCGCCACCGTCAACTACGCCACCGAGAAGGCCAGGGTCACCTACGCCCCGAGCATCCAGGTCGCCGACCTGATCGCCACCGTGGAGAGGACCGGCTACACCGCCGAGGAGCCCCCGCCGCCGGAGCCCGCGCCCGAGACCGCGCCGGACACTCCCGAACGCGACACCGAACGCGACACCGAACTCGGCGCCCTCCGGCACCGCCTGCTCGTCTCCGCGCTCCTCGCCGCGCCCGTGGTGCTGCTCGCGATGATCCCGGCGCTCCAGTTCGACAGCTGGCAGTGGCTCTCCCTCACCCTCGCCGCGCCGGTCGTCGTCTGGGGCGGATGGCCCTTCCACCGGGCCGCCTGGACCAACCTGCGGCACGGCGCCGCCACCATGGACACCCTCGTCTCGGTCGGCACACTCGCCGCATTCGGCTGGTCGCTGTGGGCGCTGTTCCTCGGCGACGCGGGCATGCCGGGCATGCACGACGAGTTCCGCCTCACCGTCTCCCGCATGGACGGTGCCTCCACCATCTACCTGGAGGTGGCCGCCGGCGTCGTCGCGCTGATCCTGCTCGGCCGCTACCTGGAGGCCCGCTCCAAGCGCCGCGCGGGTGCCGCCCTGAGGGCCCTGATGGAGCTGGGCGCCAAGGACGTGGCGGTGCTGCGGGCCGGCCGCGAGGTGCGGGTCCCGGTGACGTCCCTGGCCGTCGGCGACCGGTTCGTCGTACGGCCCGGCGAGAAGATCGCCACCGACGGCACCGTCGTGGAGGGCCTCTCCGCGGTGGACGCGTCCATGCTGACCGGCGAGTCGGTGCCGGTGGACGTCGGCCCCGGCGACCGGGTCACCGGCGCCACGGTCAACGCGGGCGGCCGGCTGGTCGTCGAGGCCGCCCGGGTCGGCGCGGACACCCAGCTCGCCCGGATGGCGAGGCTGGTGGAGGACGCACAGAACGGCAAGGCCGAGGTGCAGCGGCTCGCCGACCGGATCTCCGCCGTCTTCGTGCCCGTCGTCATCCTCATCGCGCTCGGCACCTTCGGCGTCTGGCTGGGGGTCACCGGCGACACGGCCGCCGCGTTCACGGCCGCCGTCGCCGTGCTGATCATCGCCTGCCCGTGCGCGCTGGGCCTCGCCACGCCGACCGCGCTGATGGTCGGCACCGGGCGCGGCGCCCAGCTCGGCATCCTACTCAAGGGCCCCGAGGTGCTGGAGTCCACGCGCCGCGTGGACACGGTCGTCCTCGACAAGACCGGCACGGTCACCACCGGCCGGATGAGCCTGCAGGCGGTGTACGTCGCCGAGGGCGAGGACGAGAAGGAGCTGCTGCGGCTCGCGGGCGCCCTGGAGCACGCCTCCGAGCACCCCGTGGCCCGCGCGATCGCCGCCGGCGCCGAGGAACGCGCCGGGGCGCTGCCGGCCGTCGAGCACTTCCAGAACGTGCCCGGGCGGGGCGTACGCGGGCGCGTGGACGGCCGTGAGGTGGCCGTGGGCCGCCTGTACGAGGAGTTGCCGCAGGAGGTGGCGCGCGCGGCCCACGAGGCCGAGCAGGAGGGCCGTACGGCCGTCGTGGCCGGCTGGGACGGGCGGGCCCGCGGGGTCCTCGCCGTCGCCGACGCGGTCAAGGAGACCAGCGCCGAGGCGGTCCGCGAGCTGCGTGCGCTGGGGCTCACCCCGGTGCTGCTCACCGGGGACAACCGGACCGTCGCCGAGGCGGTCGCCCGGCAGGTCGGCATCGACGCGGCGCACGTGTTCGCCGAGGTGCTGCCCGAGGACAAGGTGGACGTCGTACGACGGCTGCAGCGCGAGGGGCGGTCGGTGGCGATGGTCGGCGACGGCGTGAACGACGCCGCCGCGCTCGCCACCGCGGACCTGGGCCTGGCCATGGGCACGGGCACGGACGCGGCGATCGAGGCCGGTGACCTGACGCTCGTGCGGGGGGACCTGCGGGTGGCCGCGGACGCGATCCGGCTGTCCCGTCGGACGCTGGCCACCATCAAGGGCAACCTGGTGTGGGCCTTCGGCTACAACGTCGCGGCGCTGCCGCTGGCCGCCGCGGGGCTGCTCAACCCAATGATCGCGGGGGCGGCCATGGCCTTCTCCTCGGTGTTCGTGGTCACCAACAGTCTGCGGCTGCGGGCCTTCCGGTGAAGCGCGCGCCTCACATAAGCTCTTCACAAGGCTCGCGCATCATCCTTACGCTTGAGTCCCGATCGGCGTATCGGGGCTCTTGCGCACCTAAGGGACATATGCAAGAGACGCAGATCACAGTGATGCGAACGTAACCATCGAAGGGGTTCGAAGGTCTAAGTTGGCGATGTCAGACCAGCGTCTTGGGGGGCGCTGACTGGCATCTGGGGATGTCTTGGGGGACTTCCTCAGAGATGCGTTGCCGGGGCACGTACACCGGGAAGCTTTGAGCGGCCCTCCCAGCGTGCGTTGTCCCGGCAGATCGCACCGCATCACTGGAGTGCGGCGAGTTTTGCTCGTTGTGCTCAACCGACAGCGATTCAGGCGCTGTCCTCTCCGAGCGCCCGGCCGGATCCCGTGGGGGGAATCCGCACCGGGACATGGGAAGGCGCCCTGGACGTCGGCCCGTGGGGGGACCGGCGTCTCAGGGCGCCTTCTACTTTTCCTGCACCGCTACGCCTCGTCGCGCTGTGCGGCTACGACGAGACAGTCAGGCACCTGGAGCGCACCGCACCCCAGGCACCCATCCGAAACACACGCGGCGCTCCGGCACGAAGTCGCGCCGCACGACGCCCGTGACCATGCCAACCCGGGTGGACAACCCCCGGACCCCCCGGCCGTCCAGACGCCCGAGCCGCGCGGGCCGGCGCACCGGAGGCCGGAGACGACGTACTCCCAGCGCCGGGACGCCATCCGGGTGGCGCGTCCCCTCACCGGCAGGTGTCAGCGCTCCTCGACCGGCACGAAGTCGCGCAGCTCCACGCCCGTGTAGATCTGGCGCGGGCGGCCGATGCGGGAGCCGGGCTCCTTGATCATCTCGGTCCACTGGGCGATCCAGCCCGGGAGCCGGCCGAGGGCGAAGAGGACCGTGAACATCTCGGTCGGGAAGCCCATGGCGCGGTAGATCAGGCCGGTGTAGAAGTCGACGTTCGGGTACAGCTTGCGCTCGACGAAGTAGTCGTCGGACAGCGCGTGCTCCTCCAGCTTCAGGGCGATGTCGAGGAGCTCGTCCTCCTTGCCCAGCGCGGAGAGCACATCGTGCGCGGCGGCCTTGATGATCTTGGCGCGCGGGTCGAAGTTCTTGTAGACCCGGTGGCCGAAGCCCATCAGCCGGACACCGTCCTCCTTGTTCTTCACCTTGCGGATGAAGGTGTCGACGTCGGAACCGGAGTCGCGGATGCCCTCCAGCATCTCCAGCACGGACTGGTTGGCACCGCCGTGCAGCGGGCCCCACAGCGCGTTGATGCCGGCCGAGATCGAGGCGAACATGTTGGCCTGCGAGGAGCCGACCAGACGGACCGTGGAGGTCGAACAGTTCTGCTCGTGGTCGGCGTGCAGGATCAGCAGCTTGTCCAGCGCGGCGACGACGACCGGGTCCAGCTCGTACTCGTCGGCCGGCACGGAGAAGGTCATGCGCAGGAAGTTCTCGACGTAACCGAGGTCGTTGCGCGGGTAGACGAACGGGTGGCCGATCGACTTCTTGTACGCGTACGCGGCGATCGTCGGAAGCTTCGCGAGCAGCCGGATCGTGGAAAGGTCGCGCTGCTTCTCGTCGAAGGGGTTGTGGCTGTCCTGGTAGAAGGTGGACAGCGCCGAGACGACCGAGGACAGCATGGCCATCGGGTGGGCGTCACGCGGGAAGCCCTTGTAGAAGTTCTTGACGTCCTCGTGCAGCAGGGTGTGCCGCGTGACGTCGTTCTTGAACGTGGAGAGCTCGTCGACGGTCGGCAGCTCGCCGTTGATCAGCAGGTACGCCACCTCGAGGAAGGTGGAACGTTCGGCCAGCTGCTCGATGGGGTAGCCGCGGTAGCGGAGGATGCCCGCCTCGCCGTCGAGGTAGGTGATCGCGGATTTATAGGCGGCCGTGTTGCCGTACCCACTGTCCAGGGTCACCAGACCGGTCTGGGCGCGGAGCTTCCCGATGTCGAAGCCCTTGTCGCCGACGGTGCTGCCGACCACCGGGTAGGTGTACTCGCCGTCGCCGTACCGCAGTACTACAGAGTTGTCGCTCACGTCTTCCCTCACCGACGTAGTGCCTCATCTTCGAGGTGCCCTGACTGTCTCTACCATCCCCCATTTGGCTCAGGAGAGTGCACTCGGGGTCGACCATTGGGCCTATTGGCGGCACTCAGTGCCGCCAACCTGCTCATCCTGCCCCCTCCGAGGGGCATCTGGAAGTGCTCTGTGACCTTCATGACTCATTTGATCGATCATTTTTTGTACCGAGCCTGAAGTCGAGGGCCGTACAGCGCCGTCCGGCCGACACCGTGCGCACCGCCTGCCCGATCGCCCTGCGGGAACCGACGAGGACGACCAGCTGACGGGCCCGGGTCACCGCCGTGTAGAGCAGGTTCCGCTGGAGCATCATCCATGCCCCTGTGGTGACGGGGATCACCACCGCGGGATATTCACTGCCCTGCGAGCGGTGAATGGTCACCGCGTACGCGTGCGCCAGTTCGTCCAGTTCGTCGAATTCGTACGGAACCTCCTCATCCTCGTCCGTCAGCACGGTCAGGCGCTGGTCGACCGGATCGAGCGAGGTGACGACACCCACGGTGCCGTTGAAGACACCGTTCTTCCCTTTCTCGTAATTGTTACGAATCTGGGTGACCTTGTCGCCGACACGGAACACCCGGCCGCCGAACCGCTTCTCCGGCACATCGGGGCGCCCCGGCGTGATGGCCTGCTGGAGCAGCCCGTTGAGCGCGCCCGCCCCGGCCGGCCCCCGGTGCATCGGCGCCAGCACCTGCACGTCCCGGCGGGGGTCCAGCCCGAACTTGGCCGGAATCCGCCGCGCGGCCACGTCGACGGTGAGCCGGCCGGCCGCCTCCGTGTCGTCCTCGACGAAGAGGAAGAAATCCTTCAGCCCGTCGGTGAGCGGATGCTGCCCCGCGTTGATCCGGTGCGCGTTCGTGACGACACCCGACTGCTGGGCCTGCCGGAAGACCCGGGTGAGCCGTACGGCCGGGACGGGGCTGCCGTCGGCGAGCAGGTCCCGCAGGACCTCACCGGCACCGACGCTCGGCAACTGGTCCACGTCCCCCACGAACAGCAGATGCGCCCCCGGCGGTACGGCCTTCGCCAGCTTGTTGGCGAGCAGCAGGTCCAGCATCGACGCCTCGTCCACGACCACCAGGTCGGCATCCAGCGGCCGGTCCCGGTCATAGGCCGCGTCGCCGCCCGGCTTCAGCTCCAGCAGCCGGTGCACGGTGGAGGCCTCCGCGCCGGTCAGCTCCGCCAGCCGCTTGGCCGCCCGGCCGGTCGGAGCGGCCAGCACCACCCTGGCCCGCCGGGCCCGGGCCAGCTCCACGATCGAACGCACGGTGAACGACTTCCCGCACCCCGGCCCCCCGGTGAGGACGGCGACCTTCTCGGTCAGCGCGAGCTTCACGGCCGCCTCCTGCTCGGGCGCGAGGTCGACCCCGGTGCGCGTCTTCAGCCATCCGAGCGCCTTGCCCCAGTCCACGTCCCGGAAGCCCGGCATCCGGTCCTGGTCCGTGCGCAGCAGCCGCAGCAGCTGGGCCGACAGGGACAGTTCGGCCCGGTGGAAGGGCACGAGGTAGACGGCGCTGACCGGCTCCTCGCCGCCGTCGGGCCCGGGCACCTTCTCCCGTACGACCCCCGGATCGGCCCCCTCCTCCGGCGCCCGGCCCAGCTCGGCGAGACACTCGATGACCAGCCCGGTGTCGACCTGGAGCAGCTTGACCGCATCGGCGATCAGCCGCTCCTCCGGCAGAAAGCAGTGCCCCTGGTCGGCGGACTGCGACAGCGCGTACTGCAGGCCGGCCTTCACCCGCTCCGGGCTGTCGTGCGGGATGCCGACCGACTGGGCGATCTTGTCGGCGGTCAGGAAGCCGATGCCCCAGACGTCGGCCGCCAGCCGGTACGGCTGCTCCTTGACGACCGAGATCGACTCGTCGCCGTACTTCTTGTAGATCCGCACGGCGATGGACGTGGACACCTCGACGGTCTGCAGGAAGAGCATGACCTCCTTGATCGCCTTCTGCTCCTCCCAGGCGTCCGCGATCTTCTTGGTGCGCTTCGGTCCGAGCCCCGGCACCTCGATCAGCCGCTTCGGCTCCTCCTCGATGATCCGCAGCGTGTCCAGCCCGAAGTGCTGCGTGATGCGGTCGGCGAAGACCGGCCCGATCCCCTTGACCAGCCCCGATCCCAGGTAGCGCCGGATGCCCTGCACGGTGGCCGGCAGCACGGTCGTGTAGTTCTCGACATGGAACTGCTTGCCGTACTGCGGGTGCGAGCCCCAGCGGCCCTCCATCCGCAGGGACTCCCCCACCTGGGCGCCGAGCAGCGCGCCGACGACGGTGAGGAGGTCGCCGGCGCCTCTTCCCGTGTCGACCCGGGCCACCGTGTAGCCGTTCTCCTCGTTGACGTACGTGACCCGCTCCAGCACGCCTTCGACCACGGCAAGCCGCCGCTCACCGGCCTGGGTCCCCGCCTCTTGAGCCATGATCCGACGGTACCGGTGGGGTGTGACAACGGGTTACCGGATCAGGGGCGGGGGTGTGCCTTGAGGGCCCGGAGGAAGGCGGTGAAGGCGGGGGTGGGGAAGGTGAGGGGGGTGCGGGTGGGGGCCTTTGAGTCACGGATGGCTGTGTGGGTGGGGGTGGTGGCGATTTCTACGCAGGCGTTTCCGTCGCCCTCGCCCGAGTACGACGACTTACGCCAGTTGACGAGGGTGGTCATGGGTACCTCACAGCTCCTTGGCCAGCTTGTGGATGAAGTCGCGCGACTGGTCGGGTTCGAGCGAAACATCCTTCACCATACGGAAGCGGGTTCGATAGGCGTTGAGCTGCGCTTCGGAATCGATGAACACTGACCCGTGAGGCGCGTCCCGTACCACCGTGTCCAGCTTCGGCAGAGGGCCACCCACGTACGTCATCGTGCTTGAAGCCCTGGTGAAACCGTCCAAGTCAAAGGGGACGACGCGTACCGTGATGTCGTCCGCCTCGGACAGTTGCAGCAACTTGGCAAGCTGGGCTCGGGAGGCGCTACGGTCGCTGACCCTGATACGCAGGGCCGCCTCGTGGATCACCAACTCGTACGGGATGGTGAACCGCTGGCGCTGCATTCGGTGGCGGACCCGCAACTCCAACTCCTCCGAAGTCAGTTCGGGCACCCTGGAAGAAAAGACAGCGCGGGCGTACTCCTCCGTCTGCACCAGGCCGGACACGTGCAGGATCGCCACCTCGCACAGGAACGTGGCGTGACGCTCCAGCTCCGCGAGGTCCAGGAACGAGGTCGGCAGCAGCCCCCGGTACTCCTCCCACCAGCCGCGTGTCCTATCGGTGGCCATCGCTACCAGGGCGTCGATGAAGTCTTCGTCCGCGCAGGCATAGTGGGACGCCAGGCGACGCAGCCGCTTCTCGCTCACGCCCGAAAGACCTGCCTCGATCTGACTGATCTGCGGAGCACTCACACCGAGAAGCGCCGCCGCTTCCCTGGCGGTGAACCCTGCCGCCTCGCGAAGTCTGCGCAGCTCGATGGCCAGGCGCATCTGTCGTGCCGTTGGCTCGCTCCTCAACACCATGGCCTGCCCTTCCAACGCCCCTGCTGAAGCTGCTCTTTCGAGCGACAGATTACGCGACCGGCTTGCACGACCTAAACACTTAAGTCTACGTTCGGTGATGCAGCGCACACGCAGCGGAAGCGCACCGTGCCGTCCTGCCATGACGGCTACGGCAATGCCACCGCGCGCCCAATTTCCCCCTCACTCGCCGGAGTTGATGACACATGCCCACAAGCGACGACACCTGGGACTACACGCTCTACATCCCCAACGACCCGAGAGCCGTGACCGTCTGCCGCCGCACCCTGCGCGTGATCCTGACGATGCACGACCTGACCGGGCTCGTGGACACGGCGGAGCTGCTGGCGACGGAGTTGGTGTCCAACGCGGTGCGGCACACCAAGGGGCCGGCGGCGCTGCGGGTGCGCCGCTCCCTGGAGGGCCTGGTGTGGATCGGGGCGTGGGACACGGACCCGGCGCCGCCGGAGCCGCCGGTGCCGTTGGAGCAGTCGCTGGAGCGGGAGGACGGGCGGGGGCTGGGCCTGGTGACGGCCTGCGCGGAGTACTGGGGGTGGCAGCCCTCGGCCCGGTTCGGGGACCGGGGGAAGTACGTGTGGTGTGAGCTGGGGGTGGCGTGATGGTCGGCTCGTCGCATGAGGCGCTGCACCGGATCTTCCAGAAGGATCCGACGCTGCTGACGAAGGCGTTACAGAAGGTGCTGCACGTGCCGTTTCCCGAGCCGAGGGAGATCGCGGCACTGAACGTGGACCTGACGGAGATCGAACCGGTCGAGCGCCGGGTGGACACGTTGCTGCGGGCGGAGACGGACGAGGGCACGTACCTGCTGGTGGTGGAGTCGCAGGGCAAGGTGGACGACCGGAAGCGGGGCAGCTGGCCGTACTACCTGTCGTACCTGTACGAGAAGTACCGGTGCGAGCCGGTGCTCATCGTCATCACGCAGAGCAGTGCCACGGCGAAGTGGGCGTCCCGTCCGATCCGGCTCGGTTTCCCGGGGTGGGACTCGCTGACGGTGCGTCCGCTGGTGCTGGGGCCGGACAACGTGCCGGTGATCGCGGACGAGCGGCAGGCCGAGCGGGATGTCCCTCTTGCGGTGCTGTCGGCGATGACACACGGGCGTGGTCCGCAGGCGGCGGCCATACTGGAGTCCCTGGCATCCGCCCTGCGGACCATCGACCCCGACAGTGCCGCGGTCTTCGTGCAGTTCGTCGACTCCTGCCTGGCCGATCCCCAGGCGAAGCAGATGTGGAGGGAATTGATGACGGCGATCCAGTACTTCTGGCGACACCCGCTGGCTGAGCAGGTACGCGAAGAAGGGCGAGAACAGGGCCTGGAACAGGGGCGCATCCAGGACCGCCAGGAAATGACCCTCCGCATCCTCGAATGGCGGGGTATCTCGGTGCCCGAGGAAGTCCGCCAGCGCGTCGGGACCTGCACGGACCTCGGCCAGCTGGAGGTCTGGGCCCAGCGCGCCGTCCACGCGGCCGAGGCGACGGAGTTGTTCGCCGAGGAGTGAGCACATGACCGTCGGGCCGCTCGCTTCCCGGCCGGTGTCGTGCCTCCGTGGTCCGCGTCAGAAGCGAGCGAGCGGCCCGGAACAGCGGTGGCCCAGCCCGGTACCGGGCCCTTGGGCATGCCGAGCAGCACCGTGGGAGGGGGTGCGCGCTCGCGCCTCGCATGGACGCCGGGTGGGCGGGGTGGGACGCGACGGCTGGGCGGCGGCACGCCGGCAGAGCTTGGCGGCTCACGGTTGTGGGCGGGACGCGGCGGCGTCCGGCGAGGCGCCGGCGCGCGCCCTGCCGAAGGCAACCGAGCCGTCGCGGAAGCCTCTCGACCCGGAGGCCTCCAAGTCCAGGGGGCTTGCGTACCTCCACTGCGACTTCTGGTCGCGCAAGGCTCCGGTCGCCCCTGCATCCCCGCCCGCGTAGTACGGCGGACGGCGGCGGGGGCGTCGGGTGCCCCGGTCACGATTGGGTTTCGGCCACCTCCCGCCTCTTGCCCGCGCCCGTGTAATCGATTCCAATCCTTCCTACGCCGAGGGATGTAATCGATTCCACGAGTCCACGAGGAGGTGGGGCCGGCGATGGCGAGTATCAAGGATGTCGCCGCTGCGGCGGGGGTGTCCGTGGCGACCGTGTCGCGGGTGCTGAACGGGCATCCGTCCGTCAGTGCCGAGGCGCGGGCGCGGGTGATGGGGGCCGTGGCGGACCTGGGGTATCGGCCCAATGCCGTCGCCCGGTCGCTGCGGACCGATCAGACGCACACCCTCGGGCTCGTCATCAGCGACGTGCTGAATCCTTACTTCACCGAGCTGGCGCGGTCCGTCGAAGAGGAGGCCCGGGCGCTCGGGTACAGCGTGATCATCGGCAACGCCGACGAGCGGCCGGAGCTGCAGGACCATCACGTGCGGAATCTGCTCGACCGGCGGATCGACGGGCTGCTGGTGTCGCCCACCGATGGCGGGTCGCCCCTGATGCTCGATGCCGCTCGGGCCGGGACTCCCATGGTGTTCGTCGACCGGTGGATCCCGGGGGTGGATGTCCCGGTGGTCCGGGCCGACGGGCGCGAGGCCGTGCGGGATCTCGTCGCCCACCTGTACGGGCTAGGGCACCGGCGGCTCGCCATCATCGCCGGGCCGGCCGCCACCACCACCGGCAGCGAGCGGGTCGAGGCCTTCCGGGCCGCGCTCGCCGAGTACGGGCTTCCGCTGCCGGATGCCTACATCGGGCAGGGCGACTTCCAGGCCGAGAGCGGGCGGCGGGTCACCGAGGGGTTCCTGGATCTGCCGGAGCCGCCCGAGGTCGTGTTCGCGGCCGACAACCTGATGGCGCTCGGCGCGCTGGACGCCGTACGCGCGCGCGGGCTGCGCGTGCCGGACGACATCGCGCTCGCCGCGTTCGACGACATCCCCTGGTTCGTGCACACCGATCCACCGGTCACCGCGATCGCCCAGCCCACCGGCGAGCTGGGGCGGGCCGCCGTACGCGCCCTGGTCGACCGGATCGAGGGGCGTGCCCCGCAGTCCGTCACGCTGGCCGCGCGGCTCGTCGTGCGCCGCTCGTGCGGAGAAGCCGCACCCCGGACCACACCCCCCACGCAGTCCCCCTCCCCAGTGCAAAGGAGCACGTCGTGAGCAACCCGGACGAGTTGCTGCGCATCGAGGGCATACGCAAGACCTTCCCCGGCGTGGTCGCGCTCGACGGCGTCGACTTCGACCTGCGCCGGGGTGAGGTCCATGTGCTGCTCGGTGAGAACGGCGCCGGCAAGAGCACGCTGATCAAGATGCTCTCCGGGGCCTACACCCCCGACGCCGGCCGGATTCTCGTAGGCGGTGAGGAGGTGCGCATCCACGGTGCGCAGGACTCCGAGCGGCTCGGTATCGCCACCATCTACCAGGAGTTCAACCTGGTGCCCGATCTGACCGTCGCCGAGAACATCTTCCTGGGGCGGCAGCCGCGCCGCTTCGGGATGATCGACCGGAAGCGGATGGAGGCCGAGGCCGAAGCGCTGCTGAAGCGGGTCGGGGTCCACGTCTCGCCACGCGCGCGCGTGCGGGAACTGGGGATCGCGCGGCTGCAGATGGTCGAGATCGCCAAGGCGCTCAGCCTCGACGCGCGCGTCCTCGTCATGGACGAGCCGACCGCCGTGCTCACCTCGGAGGAGGTGGAGAAGCTCTTCGCCATCGTGCGGTCGCTGCGCGCGGACGGCGTGGGGATCGTGTTCATCACCCATCACCTGGAGGAGATCGCCGCTCTGGGGGACCGGGTCACCGTCATCCGGGACGGGCGGAGCGTGGGCCGGGTGCCCGCCGCCACGCCCGAGGACGAGCTGGTACGGCTGATGGTGGGGCGGTCCATCGAGCAGCAGTACCCGCGGGAGAGGCCGGAGAAGGGCGCCCCACTGCTGTCCGTCGAGGGGCTCGGCCGGGACGGCGTCTTCCACGACGTGAGCTTCGAGGTGCACGCCGGCGAGGTCGTCGGCATCGCGGGCCTCGTGGGCGCCGGGCGGACGGAGGTCGTGCGGGCGGTGTTCGGCGCCGATCCGTACGACCACGGGGTCGTGCGGGTCTCCGGTACGCAGGTCAGGCGGCACGACGTGAACGCGGCGATGGCGGCCGGGATCGGGCTCGTACCGGAGGACCGCAAGGGCCAGGGACTGGTGCTGGACGCCTCCGTCGAGGAGAACCTGGGGCTCGTCACGCTGCGGTCCGCCACCCGGGCGGGGCTGGTCGACCGCAAGGCGCAGTACGCGGCCGCGGAGCGGATCGCCGGGCAGCTGAACGTGCGGATGGCGGGCCTCGGGCAGCAGGTGAGGACCCTGTCCGGCGGCAACCAGCAGAAGGTCGTCATCGGCAAGTGGCTGCTGGCAGACACCAAGGTGCTGATCCTGGACGAGCCGACGCGCGGTATCGACGTCGGCGCCAAGGTCGAGATCTACCAGCTGATCAACGAACTGACGGCCGCCGGGGCCGCCGTCCTGATGATCTCCAGCGATCTGCCCGAGGTGCTCGGCATGAGCGACCGGGTGCTGGTGATGGCCCAGGGCCGGATCGCCGGTGAACTCTCCGCCGGCGAGGCCACGCAGGACACGGTGATGTCCCTCGCCGTGAGCACCCTTACTACCGAACGGGAGGCCACCCGTGGCCACTGACACGCTCAAGAGCACGACGGGCGCGAGTGGCGCCCCGGGCGGCCTGCGCCGGCTGCTCCTCGACAACGGCGCGCTCACCGCGCTGATCGTCCTCGTCGTCGCCCTGTCGGCGCTGTCCGGCGACTTCCTGACGACGGACAACCTGCTGAACATCGGCGTCCAGGCGGCCGTGACGGCGATCCTCGCCTTCGGTGTGACGTTCGTGATCGTCTCGGCGGGCATCGATCTGTCCGTCGGCTCGGTGGCCGCCCTGTCGGCGACCGTGCTGGCCTGGAGCGCGACCTCCCACGGGGTGCCGGTCGTGCTCGCGGTGCTGATGGCGGTCGCCACGGGTGTGGTCGCCGGTCTGGTGAACGGTTTCCTCATCGCCTACGGCAAGCTGCCGCCGTTCATCGCGACGCTGGCCATGCTCTCGGTGGGCCGCGGTCTGGCCCTGGTGATCTCGCAGGGCTCCCCCATCGCGTTCCCGGACTCGGTCTCCCACCTCGGGGACACCCTCGGCGGCTGGCTGCCGGTGCCGGTGCTGGTCATGGTGGTGATGGGGCTGTTCGCCGCGTTCGTGCTGGGACGGACGTACATCGGCCGGTCCATGTACGCGATCGGCGGCAACGAGGAGGCCGCGCGGCTGTCGGGCCTGCGCGTCCACCGGCAGAAGCTCGCCGTCTACGCCCTGTCCGGTGTGTTCGCCGCCGTCGCGGGCGTCGTGCTGGCCGCCCGGCTGTCCTCGGCACAGCCGCAGGCCGCCGACGGCTACGAGCTGGACGCCATCGCCGCGGTCGTCATCGGCGGCGCCTCGCTGGCGGGCGGCACCGGAAAGGCGTCCGGCACGCTGATCGGCGCGCTGATCCTGGCGGTGCTCCGCAACGGGCTCAACCTGCTGTCGGTGTCGGCGTTCTGGCAGCAGGTCGTGATCGGTGTCGTGATCGCGCTGGCGGTGCTGCTGGACACCGTGCGCCGCAAGGCCGGGGCGACTGCGGTGGCCGCCGGTGCGGGCGGGCCGACGGGCCGGCAGGCGGTGACGTACGCGCTGGCCGCCGTGGTCACCGTCGCCGTCGTCGGCGCCACCTCGTTCCTGCACGGCGGTTCCCCGTCGTCCGCGAACCCGAAGCTGGGCCTGTCGCTGTCCACGCTCAACAACCCGTTCTTCGTGCAGATCCGGGCGGGCGCCCAGGCCGAGGCGGAGAAGCTGGGCGTGGACCTGACCGTCACCGACGCCCAGAACGACGCCTCCCAGCAGGCCAACCAGCTGCAGAACTTCACCAGTTCCAGGCTCGGCGCGATCATCGTCAACCCGGTGGACTCGGACGCGGCGGGCAACTCCGTCAAGGCCGCCGACAAGGCGGGGATCCCGGTGATCGCCGTCGACCGCGGTGTCAACAAGGCGTCCGTGGACGCCCTGGTGGCCTCGGACAACGTCGCCGGCGGCGAGCTGGCCGCGAAGACCCTCGCGGAGAAGCTGGGCGGCGAGGGGAAGATCGTCATCCTGCAGGGCCAGGCGGGCACGTCGGCGGCGCGCGAGCGGGCGGCCGGGTTCGCCCGGGGCCTCAGGGCCTACCCGGGCATCCGGGTGCTGGCCCAGCAGCCCGCCGACTTCGACCGCACCAAGGGCCTCGACGTGATGTCGAACCTGCTCCAGGCCCACCCGGACGTGCAGGGCGTCATCGCCGCCAACGACGAGATGGCCCTGGGCGCGGTCAAGGCGCTCGGCTCGAAGGCCGGCCGGTCGGTGCAGGTGGTCGGTTTCGACGGCACCCCGGACGGGCTGAAGGCGGTCGAGGGCGGCACGCTGTACGCGTCCGTCGCCCAGCAGCCCTCGCAGCTGGGGCGGATCGCCGTGGACAACGCCCTCAAGGCGGTCCGCGGCGAGAAGGTGGAGCCGACGGTGAAGGTGCCGGTGAAGGTGGTCACGAAGGACAACGTGGCCGGCTTCAGCGGCTGACAACGGACGACCGGGCGGGCGGCCGTACCCGGGGTGGCGTACACCCCGGGTGCCGGCCGTCCGCCCCGGGTCATCTCTCAGGGGAGTCAACTGATGTACGACTACGACCTTCTGGTCGTGGGCTCGGCCAACGCCGACCTGGTGATCGATGTCGGGCGGCGGCCGGCCGCCGGCGAGACCGTGCTCGGCGGCGACCTGGCCGTGTACCCGGGCGGCAAGGGTGCCAACCAGGCGGTCGCCGCCGCCCGGCTGGGCGCCGGTACGGCCCTGCTGGCGCGGGTCGGCGACGACGGCCACGGCCGGCTGCTGCTCGACTCCCTGCGCGCGGCCGGGGTCGACACGGTGGGGGTGCTGGTGGGCGGGGCCCCGACGGGGGTCGCGCTGATCACCGTGGACCCGTCCGGTGACAACAGCATCGTGGTGTCGCCGGGCGCCAACTCCCGTCTGCTGCCCGCGGACGTGCGGGCGGCGACGAGCCTCTTCCACGCCTCCCGGGTGGTGTCGGCGCAGCTGGAGATCCCGCTGGAGACGGTCGTGGAGGTGGTGCGGAACCTGGCGCCGGGCAGCCGCTTCGTGCTGAACCCGTCCCCGCCGCGTGAGCTGCCCGCGGAGGTGCTGGCGGCCTGTGACCCGCTGATCGTGAACGAGCACGAGGCACGGGTGATCCTCGGTGCCGCCTGTGTGAGCGAGGACCCCGCGGACTGGGCCCGGCTGCTGCTGGCCAAGGGTCCGCGCTCGGTGGTGGTGACGCTGGGCGCGGAGGGGGCGCTGGCGGGCGACGCCTCCGGGGTGACCCGGGTGCCGTCGGTGAAGGTGGACGCGGTGGACACCACCGGTGCCGGGGACGCGTTCACGGCGGCCCTGGCCTGGAGGCTGGGCGCGGGTGCGGCTCTGGCGGAGGCGGCGGCGTACGCGGCCCGGGTCGGCGCGGCGGCCGTGACCAAGCGGGGCGCGCAGGAGTCGTACCCGACGGCGGCGGAGGTGGACGCGCTGTGAAGAAGGCGGGGATCCTCAACCGGCATCTGGCCGGTGCGCTGGCCGAGCTGGGCCACGGGCACCAGGTGCTGGTCTGCGACGCGGGCATGCCGATACCCGAGGGACCCCGGGTCGTGGACCTGGCGTTCCGGGCCGGTGTCCCGTCGTTCGCCGACGTGCTGGACGGTCTGCTGGCCGAGCTGGTGGTGGAGGGCGCCACGGCGGCGCAGGAGGTACGGGCGGCCAATCCCGCGGCGGCCGAGCTGCTGGCGGGCCGCTTCCCGGAGCTGGCGCTCGTCCCGCACGAGCGGCTGAAGGAGCGGTCGGCCGGGGCCCGGCTGATCGTCCGCACCGGGGAGGCCCGGCCGTACGCGAACGTGCTGCTGCGCTGCGGGGTGTTCTTCTAGCCGGCCGTCGCAGACGTTTCGAGGGGGCGTTTCCCGGCCGCAGGCCCGGTCACGCCCCCTCGTTCTCCCCTCCCCGCCGGAACCCGCAACCCCCCCGGGTCCCCCGTGGTTCCGACGCCATGTACGACACCGCAGGCGGCGGAATGGTTGCACCCGCTTCCGCGGATTTTTCTCGCGCCGGCCCGCTAGCGGATCACGTGCTCCACGAACCGCTCGGCCGTCCGGGCGAGGACCTCCCGGCCGTCCTGGGCCCACAGGTCCTCGTTGAACAGCTCGACCTCGATGGGTCCGGTGTAGCCGGCGGCCTCCACGTAGCCCTTCCATGCACGCATGTCGATCGAGCCGTCGCCGATCTGGCCGCGGCCGGTGAGGACGCCCTCGGGCAGCGGGGTGGTCCAGTCGGCGAGCTGGAAGGCGTGGATCCGGCCGGCCGCGCCCGCGCGGGCGATCTGGGCGGGCGCCTGGTCGTCCCACCACACGTGGTACGTGTCCACGGTCACCCCGACCTGGTGCGCGGGGAAGCGTTCGGCGAGGTCCAGGGCCTGGGCGAGGGTGGAGACCACGCAGCGGTCGGCGGCGTACATGGGGTGCAGGGGTTCGATGGCGAGCCGTACCCCGCGTTCGGCCGCGTACGGGGCGAGGACGGCGAGGGCGTCCGCGATGCGCTCCCGGGCGCCGTGCAGGTCCTTGCTGCCCATCGGGAGGCCGCCGGAGACCAGGACCAGGGTGTCCGTGCCGAGCGCGGCGGCCTCGTCGACGGCCGCGTGGTTGTCGGCCAGCGCCGCGGACCGCTCGGCGGGGTCGGTCGCCGTGAGGAAGCCGCCCCGGCACAGCGTCGTCACCGTCAGGCCGGCGTCGCGGACCAGCTTGGCGGTCGCCTCCAGACCGTACGCCTGGACCGGCTCCCGCCACAGGCCCACCTGTCCGATGCCCAATGGGCCGCAGGCGTCGACCAGTTCGGGCATCGACAGCTGCTTGACCGTCATCTGGTTGATGGAGAAACGCGCGAGATCCGTGCTCACCGGTCCACCCCGTACACACTCAGCAGGCTCTTCATCCGCTCCTCCGCCAGCTTGGGGTCCGGGAACAGGCCGAGGGAGTCGGCGAGTTCGTAGGCGCGGGCCAGGTGCGGCAGGGAGCGCGCCGACTGGAGGCCGCCGACCATGACGAAGTGGCTCTGGTGGCCGGCGAGCCAGGCGAGCAGGACCACACCCGTCTTGTAGAAGCGGGTGGGGGCCTGGAAGAGGTGGCGGGACAACGCAACGGTCGGGTCGAGGAGTTCGCGGAAGCCCTTGACGTCCCCGGTGTCCAGGACCCGGACCGCCTGCGCCGCGAGCGGGCCCAGCGGGTCGAAGATGCCGAGCAGGGCGTGGCTGAAGCCCTGGTCGTCGCCCGCGATCAGCTCGGGGTAGTTGAAGTCGTCGCCCGTGTAGCAGCGCACGCCCTGCGGCAGCCGCCGTCTGAGGTCGATCTCGCGCTGCGCGTCCAGCAGGGAGATCTTGACGCCGTCGACCTTGTCGGGGTGCGCGGCGATGACCTCCAGGAAGGTCTCGGTGGCCGCGTCCAGGTCGGCCGAGCCCCAGTAGCCCTCCAGGGCCGGGTCGAACATCGGGCCCAGCCAGTGCAGGATCACCGGTTCGGCGGCCTGGCGCAGGAGGTGGCCGTAGATCTCCAGGTAGTCCTCGGGGCCCTTCGCCGCCGCGGCCAGGGCGCGGGACGCCATCAGGACGGCCTGGGCGCCGGCCTCCTCGACGACCGCGAGCTGCTCCTCGTAGGCCGCGCGGATGCCGGCCGGGCTGCCCGCGGTGAGCTGGTCGGTGCCGACGCCGCAGGCGATACGGCCGCCGACGGCGCGCGCCTCGGCCGCGCTGCGCCGGATCAGCTCGGCGGCGCCCGCCCAGTCCAGGCCCATCCCGCGCTGGGCGGTGTCCATGGCCTCGGCGACGCCGAGCCCGTGGGACCACAGGTGCCGGCGGAAGGCGAGGGTGGCGTCCCAGTCGACGGCGGCGGGCGAGTCGGGGGAGACGTCGGCGTACGGGTCGGCGACGACGTGGGCCGCAGAGAAGACCGTACGGGAGGCGAAGGGGGCGGCGGAGGAGAAGGCCGGCGGGTCGGTGCGGGGCTCGTAGGCGCGCAGGGTGCCGTCCGCCGCGGGGAGGTGGATGGTCACAGGGCGATCTCCGGTACGTCGATGCGGCGGCCCTCGGCGGAGGACCGCAGGCCCAGTTCGGCGAGCTGCACGCCGCGGGCGCCGGCCAGCAGGTCCCAGTGGTAGGGGGCGTCGGCGTAGACGTGCTTGAGGAACAGCTCCCACTGGGCCTTGAAGCCGTTGTCGAACTCGGCGTTGTCGGGCACCTCCTGCCACTGGGCGCGGAAGACCTCGGTGGCGGGGATGTCCGGGTTCCACACGGGCTTGGGGGTGGCGCTGCGGTGCTGGACGCGGCATCTGCGCAGTCCGGCGACGGCCGAGCCCTCGGTGCCGTCGACCTGGAACTCCACCAGTTCGTCGCGGTTGACGCGGACCGCCCACGAGGAGTTGATCTGGGCGACCGCGCCGCCCTCCAGCTCGAAGATGCCGTAGGCGGCGTCGTCGGCGGTGGCGTCGTAGGGCTTGCCCTGTTCGTCCCAGCGCTGCGGGACGTGGGTGGTGGCGAGGGCCTGGACGGACTTCACGCGGCCGAACAGCTCGTGCAGGACGTACTCCCAGTGCGGGAACATGTCGACGACGATGCCACCGCCGTCCTCGGCCCGGTAGTTCCAGGAGGGGCGCTGGGCGGGCTGCCAGTCGCCCTCGAAGACCCAGTAGCCGAACTCGCCGCGCACGGAGAGGATCCGGCCGAAGAAGCCGCCGTCGATGAGCCGCTTCAGCTTCAGCAGGCCCGGCAGGAAGATCTTGTCCTGGACGACGCCGTGCCTGACGCCCTTGTCGTGGGCGAGGCGGGCGAGGGCGAGGGCGCCGTCGAGGCCGGTGGCGGTGGGCTTCTCGGTGTAGATGTGCTTGCCGGCCGCGATCGCCTTGGTGAGGGCCTCCTCGCGGGCGGAGGTGACCTGGGAGTCGAAGTAGATGTCGACGCCCGGGTCGGCGAGGACGGCGTCCAGGTCGGTGGAGACGTGGTCGAGTCCGTGCCGCTCGGCGATCTCGCGCAGGGCGTGTTCGCGGCGGCCGAGCAGGATGGGTTCGGGCCAGAGCACGGTGCCGTCGCCGAGGTCGAGGCCGCCCTGTTCGCGCAGGGCGAGGATCGACCGGACGAGGTGCTGGCGGTAGCCCATGCGCCCGGTCACGCCGTTCATGGCGATACGCACCGTCTTGCGTGTCACGTGAGTCCCCTTCGTGGGCCGGTGTAGCAAGCGCTTTCTATTGAGGAGAAGCTAGCCTCTGGGCGTGGTCTGTACAAGACCGTGTCCGCTTCGAGTTGTTCGAGGGGGCGAACAACCGGGGGTCGTGGCCTTAAGGTCTGCTCGGAACCAGGACGTGTGCCTGGCTGTCTACGAGGGCGTACGACATGACGCGTGACCGGAGGACGACGAGATGACCGTGACCCTGGCGGACGTGGCGGCCCGCGCCCAGGTCTCCCCCGCGACGGTGTCGCGCGTGCTGAACGGCAACTACCCGGTCGCCGCATCCACGCGCGAACGGGTGCTGCGGGCGGTGGACGAGCTGGACTACGTCCTCAACGGTCCTGCCAGCGCGCTCGCCGCGGCCACCTCCGACCTGGTCGGCATCCTCGTCAACGACATCGCCGACCCGTTCTTCGGGATCATGGCGAGCGCGATCCAGGCCGAGATCGGCGGGCCGGGCGGGCGCGCGGGCGGCGAGCGCCTGGCGGTCGTCTGCAACACCGGCGGCTCCCCCGAGCGCGAACTGACCTACCTCACGCTGCTCCAGCGGCAGCGGGCCGCGGCCGTGGTGCTGACCGGCGGGGCCGTGGAGGACGCGCCGCACGCGGCGGCGGTCGCCGGGAAGCTGCGCAAGCTGGCGGACGCGGGGACCCGGGTGGTGCTGTGCGGGCGCCCGCCGGCGCCGGACACCCAGGCCGTCGCGCTCACCTTCGACAACCGGGGCGGCGCCCGCGCGCTGACCGACCACCTGATCGGCCTCGGCCACCGCCGGCTCGGCTACATCGCCGGCCCCGAGGAACGCACCACCACCCGGCACCGCCTGGAGGGCCACCGTGCCGCGCTGGCGGCGGCGGGCATCGAGGAGGACCCGCGCTGGACGGTCCACGGCCGCTACGACCGCCGGTCCGGCTACGAGGCCACGCTGGAGCTGCTGCGCCGTGATCCCTCCCTGACGGCGATCGTCGCCGCGAACGACTCCGTCGCGCTCGGCGCCTGCGCCGCCCTGCGTGAGTCCGGTCTGCGCATCCCCGGGGACGTCTCGGTGGCCGGCTTCGACGACCTGCCCTTCAGCATCGACGCGGTGCCGTCCCTGACGACGGTCCGGCTGCCGCTGGCGGAGGCGGGGGCACGGGCCGGACGCATCGCGATGGGCCGGGAGGAGCCGCCGCCCGGGGGGATCGCGTCGGTGCGGGGGGAGTTGATGGTGCGGGGGTCCTCCGGAGTGCCGCGGGAGTAAGGGTGCGGGGTGCCGCGGCGGCGTCGCCACCCGTTCCCGGACGGCACCGATGAGTTTTCGGGGTGCCGGCCGTCTTCATCGTCGCAGCGAAGAACACTTCCCCGAGGAGCAACGCCATGCGTGTCGTCGTCACCGAGTTCATCAGTCTGGACGGGGTCGTGCAGGCCCCGGGTGGGCCCGAGGAGGACACCGACGGGGGGTTCGCGCACGGGGGCTGGTCGCATCCGTTCTTCGATCCGGAGGTGGTCGGCGGGGCGTTCGCCGCGGGGCTGGAGCGGGCCGAGGCGCTGCTGTACGGGCGGCGGACTTACCTGACGATGGCCGCCGCGTGGCCCGAGCGGGCGGGGGACCCCTTCGCCGATCGGCTCAACTCGATGCGCAAGTACGTCGTGTCCGACACCCTCGGGGACGACGAGCTGAGCTGGGCCGACACCGTGCGGATCCCGGGTGCGCGGGCGCTGGAGAAGGTGCGGGAGCTGCGGGCCGCCGAGGGCGGGGACCTGGCGATGATGGGCAGCCCCACGCTGGTGCGGGCGCTGATCGAGGCCGGGCTGGTGGACGAGTTGCAGCTCGTGGTCATGCCGGTGCTGCTCGGCGGCGGGAAGTCGATCTTCCCGGCGGACGGGGGCAAGCGGGCCTGGGAACTGGTGTCGTCGGCCACGGCGAAGACCGGGGCGCAGGTGAACGTGTACCGGCCGGCTGGTCAGGCGTAGGAACGGGCGCGGGAGCACGGGCGGCTCCGGCTCCGGCTCCGGCTCCGGCTCCGGCTCCGGCTCCGGCTCCGGCTCCGGCTCCGGGGCAGGGTCTTTGCCCGGGGCACGTAGGACGGGCGGCTCGCGCGCGGACCGCGCTGGTGACGCATACGGTCCGGCGGGAATGAACAACGGCGGGCGGCGACCCACCGCTTGCTCCGACCCGCCCGCCGCCTGCCTCCGCCCCGCCTGATCGGCCGGTACTCGGCGGTGCGGGTGAGTGACGGCTGGGGTGCGGGGGTAGGAGCGAGTAGGGTCCGTGACCATGAAGCTGGCGTTCTCCACTCTCGGTGTCCCCGGCCTTCCCGTGCCGGACGTCCTCGCGCTCGCGACCGCCCACGGCTACCACGGCGTCGAACTGCGCGCCCACCCCGAGGAGCCGGTGCACCCGGGCCTGACGCCCGCCGAACGCGCCGAGACCGCGGCTCTGTTCCGCAGCGCGGGCGTCGAGGTGCTCGGTCTCGCCGGGTACGCGCGTGTCGCCGCCCCGGGCGAGGACGCGCCGGTGCTGGCGGAGATCCGGGACCTCCTCGGGCTGGCCCACGACCTGGGCGCGCCCTTCGTCCGGGTCTTCCCCGGTGCCGATCCGGACCGGCCCCGCGAGGAGTCGGACGCGATCGCCGCCCGGCGGCTCGGCACCGCCGCCGAGGACGCCTCCGCGCTGGGCGTGCGGATCCTGCTGGAGACCCACGACTCGCACCGCACGGGCGCCGACGTGATCCGGATCCTCGGCCCGGTCGGCCACCGGCAGGTGGGCGCGCTGTGGGACGTGATGCACACGTGGCTGGGCGGTGAGCAGCCGTCGGAGACGTACGCGGCCCTCGCCCCGCACCTGGGCTACGTCCAGGTCAAGGACATCGCCTCCGCCGAGGACACCACCCCGCTGCCGCTCGGCACGGGGGTGCTGCCGCTCACCGAGTGCGTGGACGTGCTGTCCCGGCAGGGCTGGGACGGCTGGCTGTGCTGGGAGTACGAGAAGCGCTGGTACGAGGGGGCCGCTGCGCTCCCGGATCTGCTCGGCGCCGGCCGCGAGCATCTGGCGCGGCTGCTGGGCGAGGCGGCCTGACCGAAGCCCCGGACAGGGAAATCCGCTGGCGGGTGCCCGGGCGCGCGGTTAGCCTCCCCCGGTGATCCAGCCACCAGGGCCGTGCGCCCGCCTCCGCTCATGAGCCTCGCCCGCTCGCTCATAGACGTACGACCACTGCGCACCTCCCCCGTCTTCCGGCGGCTGCTGATCGGCCGGACCGTGTCCGTGCTCGGCGGGTTCATGACCATGGTGACGGTCATGTACCAGGTCTGGGACATGACCCGCAGCACCGCCTGGACCGGTGCGGTGGGGCTGGCGCAGGCGCTGCCGCTGGTGGTGTTCGGGCTGTTCGCCGGGGCCTGGGTGGACCGGGCGGACCGGCGCCGGGTCTTCCTCGCGGCCACCGTCGGCCAGGCGGTCTGCTCGCTGCTGCTGGCCGTGCAGGGCTTCACCGGGCACGTGCCGGTGGCGGTCGTCCTGCTGCTCGTCGCCGTGCAGTCGGCCTTCGGCGCGCTCGGCGCCCCGGCCGCCGGGGTCTTCGTACCGCGGCTGCTGCCCAAGGAGCAGGTGGCCGCCGGGCTGGCGCTGCAGCAGGTCACCGGTCAGTCGATGATGCTGCTCGGCCCCGCCCTGGCCGGGCTGCTGGTGGGCTGGTTCGGCATCGGCGTCTGCTATCTGCTGGACGCCCTCAGTTTCGGCCTCGCCTTCCACGGCGCCCGCGGGCTGCCCGCGCTGCCGCCGCAGGGCGAGCCGTCGCGGGCCGGGGTGCACGGGGTGCTGGACGGGCTGCGGTTCCTGGCCGGGCACCGGGTGGTGCGGGGCGCGCTGGTCACCGACCTCGCCGCGACCGTGCTCTCGTTCCCGGTGAGCCTGTTCCCGCTGGTCAACGCCGAGCGGTTCGGCGGCGATCCGCGCACCCTCGGCCTGTTCCTGTCGGCGCTGGCGGTGGGCGGTGTCGCGGCGACCGCGCTGTCCGGTCCGCTGACCCGGCTGGCCCGGCCGGGCCCGGTGATGCTGTGCGCGTCCGCCACCTGGGGCGCGGCGCTGGTCCTGTTCGGCCTGGCCGGCAGCCCCTGGCTGGGCCTGGCCCTGCTCGCGCTGGCCGGTGCGGCGGACGCCACGGCGGTGGTCTCCCGCTCCACGCTCGTGCAGACCCGCACCCCTGACGCGCTGCTCGGCCGGGTCACGGCGGCCGAGCAGATCGTCGGCCAGGCGGGCCCGAGCCTCGGCAACGTGCGCGGCGGTCTGCTGGCCGGCTGGACCTCGGGCACGACCGCCCTGATCAGCGGCGGCCTGCTGTGCGTCCTGGCGGTGGCGGCGGTCGCGACGACGACCCCGGAGCTGCGCGACCGGGCTACCGGGGTGCCGGACGAGGCGTGAGCGGTGCGGTGCCGTCGACGCACCAGTCCAGAACCGCGGCCAGGAGCCGTACCCGGCCTCCAGGCGAGGCGGGCGGCGCCGGGCAGGACGTCGGCGGTAAGCCCCAACCGGACTACCGCAGTCCCGGACGAGGCGTCAGCGGGGCGATGCCGTCGACGCACCAGTCCAGAACCGCCGGCCAGGAGTCGTACCCGGCCTCCAGGTCGAGGTGGGCGGCGCCGGGGAGGATGTCGGCGGGGAGGCCGAGCGGCTCGGCGAAGAGCGTGCCCGCGCCCTCGGGGCAGTACGGGTCGTCGTCGCCGGCGACCAGCCGGGTCGGTCCGGGCAGGGTGAAGTCGGGCGCGGGCGGCGCGAAGGCGGCCACCTCCGGGTACCGGGCGAGGACGGAACCGGAGGGCGGGGCGACCAGCAGCACCCGATCCGCGTACCGCAGTTGCTTCATGCCCCGGGCGGCAGCGTGCAGCCACAGCACGCAGGACAGGCTGTGCGCCACCACGACCCGCTCGCCCGAGGCGTCCAATCGGCGGCGGCAGCGAGGAAGGCCGCATGATGACGCCTCGTCGGAGCCGCGGTCCCGGCTGTCCAGGGGCTGGACGCGCCCCGGGAATGCGCGGTCGGCGGCCCCTTCCTGGTTACTGTGCATTCCCTTGACGGAAAGAAACTTCCCGGATATTGGTGACTCCTCGGAAGTTTCCTTCAGCGGTTCTCCTCTGGAAGGAGCGCACGTGCACGACACCAGCACGGGAAGCGACACCGGCACGGGAAGCGACACGCGCACGGGAAGCACGGGAAACACCGCACGGCCGTCCAGACGCGCCGTCCTCACCGCCACCGCGGGCCTCACAGCCGCGCTGACCGTACCGGCGACCGCCCACGCCGCCGCCTCCGGCGACCGCCGGCTGCGCGCCCTGGTCTCCCGCATGACCCTGGAGGAGAAGGTCGGCCAGCTCTTCGTGATGCGGGTCTACGGCCACTCCGCCACCGCCCCCGACCAGGCCGACATCGACGCCAACCTCAAGGAGATCGGCGTCCGTACCGCCGCCGAGCTGATCGCGAAGTACCGCGTCGGCGGCATCATCTACTTCACCTGGGCGCACAACACCCGTGACCCGCACCAGATCGCCGACCTGTCCAACGGCATCCAGCGGGCCTCGCTGGAGCAGCCGCGCGGTCTGCCGGTGCTCATCGCCACCGACCAGGAGCACGGGGCCGTCTGCCGGGTCGGCAAGCCCGCCACGCTCTTCCCCGGTGCCATGGCGATCGGCGCGGGCGGCTCCCGCTCCGACGCGCGCACCCTCGGCCGGATCTCGGGCGCCGAGCTGCGTGCGATGGGCATCAACCAGGACTACTCCCCCGACGCCGACGTGAACGTCAACCCGGCCAACCCGGTCATCGGCGTCCGCTCCTTCGGCGCCGACCCGGACGCGGTCGCCGAGCTGGTCGCCGCCGAGGTGAGGGGCTATCAGGCGGCCGGGGTCGCGGCGACCGCCAAGCACTTCCCGGGCCACGGGGACACCGCCGTCGACAGCCACTACGGCTTCCCGGTCATCACGCACAGCCGGGAGCTGTGGGAGGAGCTGGACGCGGTGCCGTTCCGGGCCGCGATCCGGGCGGGCATCGACTCGGTCATGACCGCGCACATCCAGTTCCCGGCCCTGGACGGCTCCGGTGACCCGGCGACCCTCTCGCGGCCGATCCTCACCGGCATCCTGCGCGGGGAACTCGGCTACGACGGGGTCGTGATCACCGACTCCCTGGGCATGCAGGGCGTGCGCACCAAGTACGGCGACGACCGGGTGCCGGTGCTCGCCCTCAAGGCCGGGGTGGACCAGCTGCTCAACCCGCCGTCGCTGGAGGTCGCCTGGAACGCGGTGCTGAAGGCCGTGCGGGAGGGCGAGCTGACCGAGGCCCGGCTGGACGAATCGATCCTGCGCATCCTGCGGCTGAAGGCCCGGCGCGGGCTCTTCGACGACCCCTGGGCCGACCCGGCCGGCGTCGACGGCACGGTGGGCACCGAGGCCCACCTGGCCAAGGCCGACCGCATCGCCGAACGCACCACCACCCTGCTGGTCAACGAGGACGGCACCCTGCCCCTCGACCGCCGCCGGCAGCGCAGGCTCCTCGTCGTCGGCGCCGACCCCGCCTCCCCGTCCGGCACCACCGGCCCGCCCACCGGCGTCCTGGCCGCCGCCCTCACCGAGCTGGGCTTCACCGCCACCGCCCTGTCCACCGGCACCGCCCCCTCCGCGGCGACCGTCGACAAGGCGGTCACGGCCGCCCGGGACGCTGACGCGGTGGTCGTGGCCACCTACAACGTGACCGCGACCAGCACCCAACGCACCCTGGTGGAACGCCTGCTGGGCACCGGCAGGCCGGTGATCGCGGTGGCCGTCCGCAACCCGTACGACGTCGCCCAGCTGCCTTCCGTCCCGGCCTGCCTGGCCACGTACTGCTGGACGGACGTCGAACTGCGCGCCGCCGCACGGGTCATCGCCGGCCGGGTGGCACCGCGCGGGAAGCTGCCGGTGCCGGTGCAGCGGGCGGACGATCCGACGCGGGTGCTGTACCCCGTCGGGCACGGCCTGAGGTACTAGCCGCGGGAGCCCCGCCTCCTCCGTACGGCCCACGTCCGGCTGCGGCACATGCCGGTCATGGCCGATCCTGGCCGGGACGTGCGGCCGACGCCCACGCGCAACGGAGGAGGCGCCGTGACACTCCTGACCCGGATCCCGCTGGAGGGCGGAGGCTTCCTCCTGGTCGAGGCACCGGCCGGCCCGGAGGGGCCGGTGAAGGCCGCGCGAGGGGTCGGGGATTTCCTGCAGGAGGCACCGCGGACCCTGCAGGAGGCCCTGGAACCGGTCACCCAGGCGGCCCAGACCACCCTGGACCAGTTGCGCAAGGCCCGGCCCGACGAGATCACCGTCACGTTCGGGGTGGACCTCGCGGTCGAGGCCGGAGCGGTGATCACCAAGGGCCGGGCCACCTGCCACCTCCAGGTGACGATGTCCTGGCAGAAATCTCATGAATGACACGACGGCGGGCCCTCGCGAACCCGCCGCCAGTCACCTCTCACGGGCTTACGGCCGCAACGCCGGCTCCCGCTCCGCGTCCCGTACGTCCAGCTTCGCGTCGTACCGGGCCAGCGGCTTCGCCTGGGCCACGGTGGACGGGGAGAGGCCCGCCCAGTCCAGGATGCGGGCCGTGGCCAGGCTCTTCTGGTCCGGGACCAGGCCCGCCACGTTCGCGCCGTGGTTCATGCCGGGGGCCGTGAGGACGTAGGAGTCATGGGCTCCCTTGCCGAGCCGGAAGCGTTCCGAGCCCCAGGGGTCGTTCTGGCCGTAGACGAAGAGCATGTGGTGCGCGCGGTGGCGGACCCACGTGTCCACGTCGCGCATCGCGTCCGGCTGGAAGCGCATCGGGATGGAGCGCGGGACGAAGTTGCGCGGCGGCTGGTAGCCGTAGCGGATCAGCTTCCGCTCGATGCGCGGGAAGTGGATCGTCGGCGCGCCGAGCTGTGTGCCCGCCTGGTAGTAGTACGGGGTGTACGTCTCCAGGCCCTGGTCGGTGTAGGCGGAGAAGCCGGAGATCGTGTCGACCGAGTTCCAGATCTCCTCGTCGGTCGCGGTCGCAGCGTTCGCCGGGACGGTGTCGCAGTCCTTCAGGAGGCTGTACTGCCAGAAGCCCCAGACGTAGTCCAGGACGACCGCCTCATATGCCTTGTCCAGGCCGCCGATGGTGGTGAAGGTGTAGCCCTTCTCCGCCGCGTACGCCGCGTACTTCCTCTCCAGCGGGGCGCGCCGCACCAGCGCCTCCCGCTGGACGGCGTTCAGCCGGTCCCGGCACTCCTTGGTGCCGACCCGCTCGAAGAAGCGGTCGTACGCCGAGTCCTCGTTGTTCACGACGTCGTTGGGGGCGACGTAGGCCACCACGCCGTTCATGTCACGGGGGTAGAAGCGCTCGTAGTAGGTGGCCGTCATGCCGCCCTTGGAGCCGCCCGTGGCCAGCCAGTTGGCGGAGTAGACCGGCTTCAGGGCCTCGTACACGCGGTGCTGGTCGCTCGCCGCCTGCCAGATGTCCAGCGTGGACCAGTCGGCCGGGTCGGGGCGGGACGGGGTGAAGAAGCGGTACTCCAGGGAGACCTGGTTGCCGTCCACGATCTGGGTGGGCTCGCGGCGCGACGGGTTGGTGGAGACGTTGTAGCCGCTGGTGTAGAAGACCGTCGGGCGGGTCACGTCCCGGTGCAGCACGGTGATGCGCTGCTGGAAGGTGCCCCGGTCCGGATGGCGGTGGTCGATCGGCTGGGTGTAGTTCAGGACGAAGTAGCGGTAGCCGGGGTACGGCTTCTCCTGGACGAGGCTCATGCCGGGTATCGACAGGAGCCGGTCCTTGATGTCGGCGGGCTCGGGCTCGGCGGCGGTGGCCGCGCCGGCCGCCGTGCTCAGCGTGCCTATGAAGACCGTGAGCGCCAGCAGCCATCTGAGCGCCTTGCGCATGCGCACTCTCCCCTGTGAGACAGATGTGCGCCGGAAGCTATCCCAGCAACCTGCCTCACACCAGGGGTAATTGAGCGCTCCTCACCGAAGGGCCGCTTCAGCCGCTCAGCACAGGATCCAGCCGGAGCTGGTCGAGTACCGGCCCACCGCGCCTTTGATCCAGACACAGCGGTGGCCGGCGTGCACGATCACCGGGCCGGCGTGGTACCGGTAGCGGCCCCTGTCGACGACGGGCCGGTTGCCGCGGGCCTGCACGCTGACCGACATGGTCCGGGCGGCGCCGGGGGCTCTGGCCACGGTGACGGCACAGACGTAGCCGTTGCGCTGGTAGACGTGGGTGACCCCGGTCCTGAACGGCAGGGTCTTCACCTCCCGTCCGGCGCAGGTGCCGGCCGGTCCCGCCGCCTGCGCGGCCCCCGTCGCCGTGAGCGTGAACGCCCCGGACACGGCCAGCACGGCCGCGCCGAGCGCCAGTCGCCTGCGCAGTCGTCGGCCTATCGCACCACTGTGCACTGTCGTCCTCCCCGTAATCGAACGCGCTCCCCCGTGTCCGTACTGATGTACGGACGCATGGGTGTGTCGGATGGTTGCACGACCGTCAGCGACACACCCCAGCCAGGGGCCTCAGCGGGACGCGCCGACCGGCTCCTCCGGCTCGGACTGGCCGACGAAGGTCCGCCACAGCTCGGCGTACCGGCCGCCGCGGGCCAGCAGTTCCTCGTGGGTGCCGTCCTCCGCGACCCGGCCGCGGTCCATCACCACCACCCGGTCCGCGCGGGCCGCGGTGGTGAGCCGGTGCGCGACGACCAGCGTCGTACGGCGGCCCGCCAGCCGGTCGGTGGCCTGGTTGACCTGGGCCTCGGTGGCGAGGTCCAGGGCGGCCGTGGCCTCGTCCAGCAGCAGGATGTCCGGGTCGACCAGTTCGGCGCGGGCCAGCGCGATCAGCTGGCGCTGCCCGGCGGAGAGGTTGCGGCCGCGCTCGGCGACCTCGTGCAGATAGCCGCCCTCCAGGGTGGCGATCATCTCGTGCGCGCCGACCGTGCGGGCCGCCGCCTCCACCTCGGCGTCGGTGGCGCCGGGGCGGCCGTAGGCGATGGCGTCGCGGATGGTGCCCGGGAAGAGGTACGCCTCCTGCGGCACGACCCCAAGGCGGTGCCGGTACGCGGTGAGGTCCAGCGCGCGCAGGTCCGTACCGTCGACCGTGACCCGTCCGGCGGTCGGGTCGTAGAACCGCGCGACCAACTTGACCAGGGTCGACTTGCCGGCGCCCGTCTCGCCGACGAACGCGACCGTCTGCCCGGCCGGGATCGTGAGGTCGATGCCGGACAGCGCCTCCTCCTCGCCGCCGTACGCGAAGTGCACGCCCTCGAAGGCGATGTCACCGCGCAGGGACAGCACGTCGAGGGGTTCGGCGGCGGACCGCGTGGACGTCGGCTCGCGCAGCAGCTCCTGGATGCGGCCCAGCGAGACCGTGGCCTGCTGGTAGCCGTCGAAGACCTGGGAGAGCTGCTGGACCGGCGCGAAGAACAGGTCGATGTAGAGCAGGTACGCCACCAGGGCGCCCGTCGTCAGCGTGGCCGCCTCCACCCGGCCCGCGCCCGCGATCAGCACGGCCGCCGCGGCGACCGAGGACAGCAGCTGCACGAACGGGAAGTAGACCGATATCAGCCACTGGCCGCGGATACGGGCGCGCCGGTAGCCGTCACTGCGCTCGGCGAACCGGCGTCCGCCGTCCCGCTCCCGCCCGAAGGCCTGCACGATCCGCAGCCCGGCCACGGTCTCCTGGAGGTCGGCGTTCACCGTGGAGACCCGCTCGCGGGCGAGTTCGTACGCCTTCACACTCGCCCGGCGGAAGAAGAAGGTGGCCACGAACAGCGGGGGCAGGGTCGCGAAGACGACGAGTGCGAGCTGGAGGTCGAGCACCAGCAGGGCGGCCATGATCCCGAAGAAGGTGACGACCGAGACGAAGGCGGTGACCAGGCCGGTCTGCAGGAACGTGGAGAGCGCGTCGACGTCCGTCGTCATCCGGGTCATGATCCGGCCGGTCAGCTCGCGCTCGTAGTAGTCCAGGCCGAGCCGCTGGAGCTGCGAGAAGATCTTCAGCCGCAGCGAGTACAGCACACGCTCGCCGGTACGGCCGGTCATCCGGATCTCGCCGATCTGCGCGGCCCACTGCACCAGCACGGTCAGCAGGGCGAGCAGGGCGGCCGACCACACCGCGCCGATCGCCGCCTTGGTCACGCCGGAGTCGATGCCGTGCCGGATCAGCACCGGCAGCAGCAGGCCCGCGCCCGCGTCCACAGCGACCAGCAGCAGGCTGACCAGCAGGGGCAGCCCGAAGCCGCGCAGCAGGCGGCGCAGGCCGTAGGAGTCCTCGGGCAGGACCGCGCGACCCTCGTCGATGTCCGGAGTGTCGGTGGCCGGGGGCAGCGCGTCCACCTGGGCGAGCAGCTCCGTGGTGGCCGGGGAGCCGGACAGGGCCGTGTCCTTGGGTTCGCGGTCGCCGGTCCACAGCCGGGGGGTCACCCCGCGCTCGGCGTCGAACTCGGCGTCCAGCTCGTCCCGGACGGAGGTGTCCTCCCGCGGCTCGGCCGGGCGGGCGTGGCCCGGGGAGACCCCGCCCAGCTCGTCGGGGTCGGTGAGCAGCCGGCGGTAGAGGGCCGAGCGCTCCTGCAGCTCCTCGTGGGTGCCGAGGTCGGCGAGCCGGCCGCCGTCGAGGACGGCGATGCGGTCGGCGAGGTTCAGGGTGGAGCGGCGGTGGGCGATGAGCAGGGTCGTACGGCCCTGCATCACGTGCTGGAGCGCCTCGTGGATCTCGTGCTCGACCCGGGCGTCCACGGCCGAGGTGGCGTCGTCCAGGACCAGCAGGCGGGGGTCGGTGAGCAGGGCACGGGCGAGCGCGACGCGCTGGCGCTGGCCGCCGGAGAGGGTCAGGCCCTGCTCGCCGACCTTGGTGTCGTAGCCGTCGGGCAGCTCCCTGATGAAACGATCCGCCTGGGCGGCGCGGGCGGCGGCCTCGATTTCCTCCCGGGTGGCGTCCGGGCGGCCGTAGGCGATGTTGTGGCGGACGGTGTCGGAGAAGAGGAACGAATCTTCAGGGACCAGGCCGATCGCGGCCCGCAGCGAGTCCAGGGTCAGCTCGCGCACGTCGTGGCCGCCGATGAGGACGGCGCCGTGGGTGACGTCGTAGAAGCGCGGCAGGAGCAGGGAGAGGGTGGACTTGCCGGAGCCCGAGGAGCCGACGACGGCGAGGGTCTCGCCGGGCCGGATCTCGAAGCTCAGCCCGTCCAGCACCGGACGCGCGTGGTCGTAGCCGAAGGACACGTCGTCGAACTCGACGGTCGCGGGAGCGTCGGCGGGCAGCTCCTTGGTGCCGTCCTTCAGGGTGGGCTCGGTGTCGATCAGCTCCAGGACGCGCTCGGTGCCGGCCCGGGCCTGCTGGCCGACCGTGAGGACCATCGCGAGCATGCGGACCGGGCCGACCAGCTGGGCCAGGTAGGTGGAGAAGGCCACGAAGGTGCCGAGCGTGATGTGACCGCGTACGGCCAGCCAGCCGCCGAGGGCCAGCATGGCGACCTGGCCGAGCGCCGGGACGGCCTGGAGGGCCGGGGTGTACCTGCTGTTCAGGCGGATCGTGCGCAGGCGCCCCGCGAACAGCCGGCGGCCGACCTCGCGCAGCTTGCCGGTCTCCTGGTCCTCCTGCCCGAAGCCCTTCACCACGCGGACACCGCTCACCGCGCCGTCGACCACACCGGCCACGGCGGCGGCCTGGGCCTGGGCGTACCAGGTGGCGGGGTGCAGCCTGCTGCGGCTGCGGCGGGCGATCCAGCCGAGGGCGGGCGCGACGGCCAGGGCGACCACGGTCAGCGGCAGCGACAGCCACGCCATGATCACCAGGGAGATCAGGAAGAGCAGGACGTTCCCGATGGTCATCGGGAGCATGAAGAGCAGGCCCTGGATCAGCTGGAGGTCGCTGGTGGCGCGGCCGACGACCTGCCCGGTGGACAGCTCGTCCTGGCGGCGGCCGTCCAGCCGGGTGATCGTGCCGTACATCTCGGTCCGCAGGTCGTGCTGGACGTCCAGGGCGAGCCGGCCGCCGTAGAAGCGGCGGATGTAGGTCAGGGCGTAGACGAGGAGGGCCGCGCCGACGAGGGCGCCGGCCCACGGGGCCATGGCGCGGGTGCGGGCACCGATCACATCGTCGATGATCACCTTGGTGATCAGCGGGACGACGGCCAGGACGGCCATGCCGGCGAGGGACGAGCCGAGGGCCAGGACGACGTCCTTCGGATACCGCCAGGCGTACCCCGCCAGGCGTCGTGCCCATCCCCGTTGCGCTGCCACTCCGGTGCCTTCCGTTCGACCTGCTCTACCGCAACACACCAACGTCACGAGGAGCGGATTTCATCCCTCCGCAACGAAAAGCTCCGCTGGGTCCGGCCCCGGCGGCACTGCGGTGCGGACGCCTCGGCCGGGCCGCGCGGTCGGTGCCGGCAGGGCACCGAAGCGGTCACGCGTGTTCCCGCGGGCCCGGCGGCGGTCGGGCAGCCGGCCGCCGCCGCGCCGGCGTGACCGTCTCGGGAGACGTCAGCCCTGCGGGGGTACGGCGACGAACGCCTCGCTCGGCGAGTCGGTCGGGGTGTAGCGGGTGACACCGGAGGTGGCCGGCACCAGGTCCTTGTGGATCGCCTTGGCGACGTTCTGGATGGTGGCCACGCCGTAGTCCATGGTGCTGTTGTCCTGCGTCAGCACGGTGATCATGTAGTCGTGGCCGGCGCCGTTGAAGGTGCCCAGGCTGTGCACCCGCCAGCCGTGCGTGGAGCGCTGCAGCCAGCCGTTCTTCACGTGCACCGAGACGGACGACGGCGCCCCGGCCGGGGTGCCCCAGCGCTGGTCCGCGACGACCTGGCCCATGAGCTTGAGGATGTAGGCGCGGGCGTTGTCGCTCAGCACGCTGTTCTTGGCGGTGACCAGCTTGAGCAGCTTCTGCTCGTCGGTGACGTTCTCTTGGGTCAGGCCCCAGTAGCCGTCCGCACCCGGCACGGTCTTCGTCATGCCGGCCGCCGTGAGGAAGCCCTGGATCTTCGCCGTGCCCAGCTGCTTCCACAGCGTGCTGGTCGCGTCGTTGTCCGACTCGGTGATCATGGCCGTGGCGAGTTCGTCCTCGGTGTCGGTCAGGTACCGGTTGCTCTTCTTCGCGTCCCACAGCAGCGTGGCGAGCACGGTGACCTTCACGGTGCTGGCCGAGTCGAAGGCGGTTGTGGCGTTCAGGGTGCAGGTGGTGCCGGTGGAGCGGTCGTACAGACCGAGGCCGACGGTGCCCTCGCGGTTCGCCAGGGCGGCCGTAATGTCCTTCTTCAGCTTGGCGGCCAGGCCGGTACGGGCGGACGTGCACGCGACGGTGGCCGTCGGTGCCGCCGCGGCCGGAAGGACGGTGGCGCAGACGAGCAGCGTGGCACCGAAGGCGGTCGTGAATGCCCCGGCTCTGCGGGATATCCGGTGGGTCATGAAGGCTTCCCCCTTTGACGTCGGACGGGCGTCCTGCGAGTACGCATGTTCGCAGGGCGGGAGTTCGCAGGATCAGGAGGGTCTGCCACCGGGCCGGCAGCCCGTCGGCGAGGACCGGGCGGCGGCCAACGCTCCTACGGCGGCGGCCTGTTGCCGCGGCCCCGCGCCGCCCGTGTCCTGCGCGCTGTACCTCTTACGCGACCGTCATCGGCCCGCGAGAGCGGCCGACCGGGACCGCTGCCGACCGGATCCGGCAACGCCGGCCGGCAGCGGCGGGGCCTGACGAGGCGGCCGTGAGGCCCCGGGTCAGCCCTGCGGGGGTACGGCGACGAACGCCTCGCTCGGCGAGTCGGTCGGGGTGTAGCGGGTGACACCGGACGTGGCCGGCACCAGGTCCTTGTGGATCGCCTTGGCGACGTTCTGGATCGTGGTCACGCCGTAGCCCATGGTGCTGTTGTCCTGCGTCAGCACGGTGATCGTGTAGTCGTGCCCGGCGCCGTTGAAGGTGCCCAGGCTGTGCACCCGCCAGCCGTGCGTGGAGCGCTGCAGCCAGCCGTTCTTCACGTGCACCGAGACGGACGACGGCGCCCCGGCCGGAGTGCCCCAGCGCTGGGAGGAGACGACCTGGCCCATGAGCTTGAGGATGTAGGTGCGGGCGTTGTCGCTCAGCACGCTGTTCTTGGCGGTGACCAGCTTGAGGAGCTTCTGCTCGTCGTTGACGTTCTCCCGGGTCAGGCCCCAGTAACCGTCCGCACCCGGCACGGTCTTGGTCATGCCGGCGGCGGACAGGAAGCCCTTGATCTTCGTCATGCCGAGCTGCTTCCAGAGCTTGCTGGTCGCGGTGTTGTCGGACTGGGTGATCATGGCCTTGGCGAGCGACTGCTCGGTGCTCGTCAGGTACCGGTTGTGCTTCTTCGCGTCCCACAGCAGCGTGGCGAGCACGGTGACCTTCACGGTGCTGGCCGAGTCGAAGGCGCTGGTGGCCCGCAGGGTGCAGGTGGTTTTGGTGCTGCGGTCGTACAGGCCGATGGCGACGGTTCCCTTGCGGTTCGCCAGGGCGGCCGTGATGTCCTTCGTCAGCTTGGCGGCCAGGCCCGCCTTGGCGGACGTGCAGGTCACGGCGGGCGTGACCGCGGCGGCCGGAGTGGCGGCGGTCACGGCCGGTATGAGCAGCGCGGCACTGACGGCGGCCGCGAGCACACCGGCCCGGCCGGATGTCCGGTAAGTCATGGAAAGTCCCCTTGAAGTCGTACGGGCGTCCCCCTGAACGCCGTTGAGCGCACCCGTGCGCTGCCTCAATGGACTCGCCAAAGGGGTCGATAGTTGTACGTGCGTTCGGGGAAGGGGACGTGCCTCACCGGGCCCTCGCCGGCCCTCGGGGTCCGGACGGGACTCGGCACGGCTTCCGCGACCGTGGGGGTGAAGGCGGCTCAGCGGACCGCGGGCGGCGGCGCCTACGCGCTGGCCGGCGTCCGCGTGCGGCGGCCGGCGCCCGACCGTCCGGCGCCCGTCCGTCCGGCTACGTCACCGCGGTCAGCGTCGCGTAGACCACGACGTTGCCCAGGTAGCCGGTGCGCTTGGTGTAGCCGCCACCGCAGGTGATCAACCGGAGTTCGGGCCGGCCGGAACCGCCGTAGACCTTCTCGCTGGGGAACTTCTCCCGGTCGTACAACTCGACGGCGCGGACGGCGAACACCGCTGTCCGCCGGTCCGCCCGGCGGATCTCGATGGTGGTGCCCCGGGCCAGGGTGCCGAGATCGTAGAAGACACCGGGGTCGCCGGTGGGTGTGTCCACATGCCCGGTGGCGACGGCGGTTCCCGCCGAGCCGGGAGCCGTGCCGTCGCCGTACCAGCCGGCGAGGCCGGGTTCGCCGGCTGGCGGGGGCCGTAGCGCACCTGCCGCATCGAGGCCCACGCGGGTCATCGGGGCGTCCACGCCGATGGCGGCGATCCGGAGCCGGACCGGATCCGCGGGGGGCAGCGGACGGACCGTGCGGCCGGTGGGGTGCGCGGAGGCCGAGAAGGCCTGGGCCGCCGACGGCCGCGGCGGCTCCCCGTCGTGGACCCCGTCGTGGACCCCGTTGATCAGCAGCATGGCACCCGCCGTCATCGCGCAGGCGAGAAGGAGCCCGGCGGGGCTCAACGCGTCTCGGGGCGCGCTGGTGTGGTGTCCGGGTGCCATCGCGGTCGGGCCTCTGCTTCACGGCGGGTACGGCACAGCGGGTGGTGCGGGCCTCGCGGCCATCGGACGGAGCCCGTTCGGGGGCCGGTCACGGGCCGAGGCGGGTGGGGCCGGCGGGAGGTGTCGGACGGTCAGGTCCGGTTGCCGTTCGGGCGGCGGCGCAGCCAGACCGCACCCCCGGCGGCGGCCGTGACGAGCAGCCCGCCGCCCAGGACGAGCCCCGTACCCGTGTCCTCGTCCGGTCCGAAGCCGGCGCTGACCGAGCCGGTCGGAGGGCGGCCGGTGACCTGGTACGTCTCCGTGAGCTTCGTCAGTGGCGGACACTTCAGGGTGATGGTGTCGCTGCTGCCCGGCCGGGTTCCCTCCGGGATCCGGAACCGGCCGGTCAGCTCCCCCTCCTCGTCGCCTTCGAAGAGGTGGAACTCTCCGCCCACCTCCGACCAGCCCTTGCCGTAGTCCGCGTCGGGGTCGCAGGCGCTCGTACTGACCGTGACCGTGGAGCCCGGGTAGGCGTTCCACGAGTCGATACGGACATCCGAGTCATCGGCGGCGGCAGCGGCCGGGATCTGCAGTCCGAGCGCACCGAGAGCCAGGCCGATCCCCGCACCCAGGTGTGTGTAACGCATGCGAATCCTCCAACGGAACAGTGTCCGGCCTGTCTGCGCGGCGCCTCTCCTGTGTTCCACTCACGAGGCAACCGACAGTCCGTCAGTTCCGCAACCTGACGCAGCGCCGGATGTGTCACCCAGTCAGGTGCCGCGGGGTCCCGTTCTGGTCGCTTGCGCAGGTCACACCCCCGGAGATCACGGATGCGAATCATCCACCGCCCCGTCCCCATCACGGTGAAAGGGTGACGCCGCCGAGGTCGCCGTCACCGGGCGCGCCCGGCCGCTGCCGGGACGGGTGACGGGCGGGGCGGCGGACCGGCCGCGTCGCCGTTCCCGCCGCCCGGTCAGCCCAGATGCGTCGGCGCGAACATCCGCAGCACCGCCGGGAGGACGACCACCGAGGGCCCCGGCGCGGACAGGGCCTTGGCCAGGTCCTCCTCCAGCGCCTCCGGGGTCGTACGGACGCCCGGTACGCCGAAGGACTCCGCGAGGGCCACGTAGTCCGGACGGTGCAATTCCGTCGCCGTCGGCCGGCCGAAGGCGTCCGTCATGTACTCGCGGAGGATGCCGTAGCCACCGTCGTCGATGATCAGCCAGGTGACCGGCAGGTCGTACTGCTTCGCCGTCGCGAGCTCGGCGATCGAGTACAGGGCGCCGCCGTCGCCGGACACCGCCAGCACCGGGCGGGTCGGGTCCGCCGCCGCCGCGCCCAGGGCCGCCGGGAAGCCGTAGCCGAGGCCGCCGGCGCCCTGCGCCGAGTGCATGGTGTTGGGGCCCTGCGCGTCGAACGCCGACCAGGCCCAGTAGGCCAGGATCGTCATGTCCCAGAAGGACGGGGAGTCGGCCGGCAGGGCGCGGCGGACCGACGCCAGCACGTCCTGCTCCAGGGTGAGTTGCTGGGACGTGATGCGGTCGGCGACCTTGGCCAGCAGCTCCCGCACCCGCTCCGGTGCCGAGGCGTCCGTGCGCTCCTCGACCGTCTCCAACAGGGCCTGGAGGGCCAGGCGTGCGTCCGCGTGGATGCCGAGGGCCGGGTGGTTGGACTCCAGTTTGCCGAGGTCCGCCTCGATCTGGATCACTCGGCCGCGGGGCTGGAACGTGTGGTAGTTGGAGGACAGTTCGCCGAGGCCCGAGCCGACCACCAGGAGGACGTCCGCGTCCTCCAGGAAGTCCGTCGTGTGCCGGTCCTCCAGCCAGGACTGCAGGGACAGGGGGTGGTTCCAGGGGAACGCGCCCTTGCCGCCGAAGGTCGTCACGACCGGTGCCTGAAGCCTCTCGGCCAGCTGGAGCAGCTTGCCGGACGCGTCGGCGCGTACGACACCGCCGCCCGCGATGACCGCCGGGCGGGACGCGCGGGACAGCAGGTCGGCCGCCACCGCGGTGAGTTCGGGGCGCGGGACCAGGTCGTCCGGGGTCGCGTCCATCGCCGTCACCACCGGCAGCGAGGTCTCCGCCAGCAGGACGTCCTGCGGGATCTCCACCCACACCGGGCCGTGCGGGGCGGTCAGCGCCGACTTCCAGGCCGCCGCGATCGCGGAGGGGATCTGCGACGGGGTGCGGACGGTGTGGACCGACTTGACGACTCCGCGGAACGAGGCGGCTTGGTCCGGGAGTTCGTGGAGGTAGCCGTGCCGGCCGCCGCCCAGGCCCGCCGTCGGGATCTGGCTGCTGATCGCCAGGACGGGGGCGGAGGCGGCCGCCGCCTCCTGGAGCGCGGCCAGTGACGTCAGCGCGCCCGGGCCGGTCGAGAGCAGCAGCGGTGCCGCCTCGCCGGTGATCCTGCCGTAGGCGTCGGCCGCGAAGCCCGCGTTGTTCTCCACCCGCAGGCCCACGTAGCGCAGCGTCGAGCGGCGCAGGGCGTCGAACATGCCGAGGGCGTGCTGGCCGGGCAGGCCGAAGACCGTGGTCGCGCCGAGCCCGGCCAGCGTCTCCACGACCAGGTCTCCGCCGTTGCGCCCCGGGGGAGGGTTCAGGGCGGCGGTGATCTGCGCCGTCGTCGGGCGGAGTACCAGGTCGTGGTCGTGAGTCACTTCGCTTCCGCGTCCTTCCGCGCCGCCGCGATCTGGCGGCTCATGATGGTGGTCAGTTCGTACGCCGTGTGGGAGGCCGCGACCGAGGTGATCTCCGCGTGGTCGTAGGCCGGGGCGACCTCGACGACGTCCGCCGAGACCAGGTTGCACGACGCCAGACCGCGCAGGATCTCCAGCAGCTCGCGGGAGGTCATGCCGCCCGCCTCCGGGGTGCCGGTGCCGGGCGCGTGCGCCGGGTCGAGGCAGTCGATGTCGATGGAGATGTACAGCGGGCGGTCGCCGATGCGCTGGCGCAGCTGGTCGGCCACCTCGTCGGCGCCCCGGCGGTAGATGTCCGCCGAGGTGACGATGCCGAAGCCCATCTTCTCGTCGTCGGTGAGGTCCTGCTTGCCGTACAGCGGGCCGCGGGTGCCGACGTGGGAGAGGGCCGAGGTGTCGAGGATGCCCTCCTCGACTGCGCGGCGGAACGGCGTGCCGTGCGTGTACTCGGCGCCGAAGTAGGTGTCCCAGGTGTCCAGGTGGGCGTCGAAGTGGAGCAGGGCGACCGGGCCGTGCTTCTTGGCCACCGAGCGCAGCAGCGGCAGGGCGATGGTGTGGTCGCCGCCGAGGGTCATCAGGCGGGCGCCGGTGCCGAGCAGCTCGTCGGCCGCGGCCTCGATCGTCTCGACGGCCTCGTTGATGTTGAACGGGTTCACGGCGATGTCGCCGCCGTCCGCGACCTGCGCGAGGGCGAACGGGGAGGCGTCCTGCGCCGGGTTGTACGGGCGCAGCAGCCGGGACGCCTCGCGGATGGCGTTGCCGCCGAAGCGGGCGCCCGGCCGGTACGAGACGCCGGAGTCGAACGGCACGCCGACCACGGCGACGTCGGCGGTGCCGACCTCGTCCAGACGGGGCAGCCGGGCGAAGGTCGCGGGTCCGGCGTACCGCGGGATGCGGGAGGAGTCGACGGGGCCGCGGGGCGTCTCGTTGCTGCTCATGGTGAATTGCCTTCTTTCCAGCGCTTCATCGCGCTTGTACTGCTTTCCCTATGACTCTACTGGGGAGCCGGGACCGGTTCGGACGCGAGTTCGGGGGATCGGCCGGCGAGGCGCTCGCGCCAGGCGGCGAGGACCGCCTCGTCGGTGGGCCTGGTCGCCAGGGAGACGGCGACGTAGACCGCGAGGGAGGCCAGCAGGCCGTAGTAGACGGGTTCGTTGGCGAGGATGCCGTAGCCGGCCATCAGGCCGATGACGGCGAGGCCGCCGACGACGACGGAGGCCAGCGCGCCCTGGACCGTGCCGCGCTTCCACAGCAGGCCGCCGAGGATGGGCACGAGCAGGCCGCCGACGAGGAGGTTGTAGGCGACGGTGAGCGCCTCGACCACGTTGTTCAGCGCGATCGCCGTGCCGATCACGGCCAGGCCCATGATCAGGATGAAGGCGCGGTTGCCCTTGACCTCGTCGTGTTCCTCGCCGCCGCGGCGTACGACACCGCGCAGCCGGGACCAGATGTCGTTGTTGGCGACCGTGGCGCAGGCGATCAGGGCGCCGGAGGAGGTGGACATCACGGCGGCGAGGGCGGCGGCCAGGACCAGGCCGCGCACGCCGACGGGCAGCTCGTCCTTGACGATGGTGGCGAAGGCGTCGTCGGCGCTGCCCAGGTCGGGGTAGAGCACCTTGGCGGCGGTGCCGATCACCGCGCCGGCGAGGGCGTAGGCCAGACAGTAGGTTCCGGCCACCGTGCCGCCCCATTTGGCGGTCTTGTCGCTGCGGGCGGTGAACACGCGCTGCCAGATGTCCTGGCCGATGAGCATGCCGAAGGTGTAGATCAGCACGTAGGTGAAGATCGTCTCGCCGCCGATGCCCAGCGGGTCGAAGTACGAGGTCGGCAGCTTGGCCTTCATCTCGGAGAACCCGCCCGCCTTGACGACGGCTATCGGCAGCAGGAGCAGGAGCACGCCGATCGTCTTGACCACGAACTGGACCATGTCGGTCAGCGTGATGGACCACATGCCGCCGAGGGTGGAGTACGCGACGACGATCGAGCCGCCCAGGATGATCGCGACGGTCCGGTTCATGTCGAACAGGACGTCGAAGATCGTGGCGTAGGCGATGGTCGAGGTCACTGCGAGCATGAGGGTGTACGCCCACATGACCACGCCGGAGATCACGCCGGCCCGGCCGCCGTAGCGCAGGTCGAGCATCTCGGAGACCGTGTAGACCTTCAGGCGGGCGATGCGCGCCGAGAAGAAGACCGAAAGGGCGAGCAGGCCCAGGCCGATGGTGAAGACCATCCAGGCGCCGGAGAGGCCGTACTGGTAGCCGAGGCCCACCCCGCCGATGGTGGAGGCGCCGCCGAGGACGATCGCCGCCATGGTGCCGGAGTACATGGCGGGCCCGAGGCGCCGGCCGGCCACCAGGAACTCGCTCTTGGACTTGGCGCGGCGCATGCCCCACCAGCCCATGGCCAGCATGCCGGCGAGATAGACGACGATCACTGTGTAGTCGACGGCCATGGGGCGGCCCTCCTTCGCGCACTGTCCGGTGGCGTGTCGTGCAGATGCTTCGGTGATGTGTCGGCAGCGGCTCGCGGGGACATCCGCCCGTACCCGCGGCTGCCGTGCCCACCCGACACTAGGTGGCCGGAAAGCGACTGCGAAGTGTACGTTTCATCCATATGAACGGGGCGGGATGGAGGGAACGCACACCATGCCGGAGACGATCGCCCCAGCGGTCCCACCGACCCCACCTGTCCCGCTCCAGGCGCTGCTGGCCCGCGAGGACCTCGCCCTGCGGCAGATCGCCGGGCCGGCGGATCCGGGGATCGTGATCCACTGGGCGCACACCTCGGAGATGGCCGACCCGTACCCGTACCTGCTGGGCGGCGAGCTGCTGCTGACGGCCGGGGTGCACATCCCGGAGGCCGCCGGCTCGGGCACCTACTTCGAGGACTACGTCTCCCGGATCGTGGCGGCGGGCGGCGCCGCCCTCGGCTTCGGGCTGGCCCCGGTGCACGACACGGTCCCGCGCGCCCTGGTCGTCGCCTGCGAGCGGTACGGCCTGCCGCTGCTGGAGGTGCCGCCGCAGACCACCTTCTCCGGCGTGGCCCGCGCGGTGTGGCAGCTGATGGCACAGGCCCGGCTGGCCGAACTGCGCCGGGTCACCGAGGCCCAGCAGAGCCTCGCGGCAGCCGCGTCCCGGCCGGATCCGGTCCCCTCGGTGCTGCGCCAGCTGGCCCAGCGGCTGGGCGGCCGCGCGGTGCTGTACGGGCCCGACGGCACGGAGGTCGCGGGGGCGGGCCGGGAGACCCCGGAGGCCGTGCGGACGGCGCTCGCGGAGCTGGCCGGGGTGGTGCGCCCGACGACGGCAGCGGCCGCGGACACCGGCCGTCCGCCCGCCACCCCGGTCTCGCCCTCGGCACCGGGCCCGGTGCCGACACCGTCCGGACCGGCGACCCGGCCGAGGCCCGCCTCCCCCGCCCAGGCCTCCCCCGCACCCCCGGCCCCCACCGCACCGGCCACCCGCCCGCACCCCGCCTCCGCACCAGGGCCGTCGACGGCACCGGCCGGTCCCCCCACCCGGCCGAGACCCGCCTCCCCCGCCCAGGCCTCCCACGCCTCCCCCGCAGCCACCCGTGCGCACCCCACCTCCGCCACCGACACGCACGGCTCGACCCACCTCGCCGTCTACGCGCTCGGGGCCGGAGCCGGGTTCGTGCTCGGTGTGGCCGCTCCCCGGCGCGACCCGGGGGACCACACCATCGCCTCCGTCGCCGCCGTCCTGCTGTCCCTGCTGACCGGTGAACACCAGAGCGGGGCCGGGGCGGCCCGGTCCTCCGCGCTCGTGCGGCTGCTGCTGGGCGCCCCGCCCGAGCAGGTGGCCCCGCTGCTCGGCACCGGGCAGTGGCTCGTCGTCCACGCGCGGCCGGAGGCGCAGGCACCGGACGCGGTCGCGGCCTCCGCGCTCGGCGCCGCCCTGGGCTCACCGCTGGTCGACCTCGCCGGTGACGTCGTACGGGTGCTGGTGCCGGCGGACCGGGAGCCGGAGCCGCAACCCGGGTGGACGCTCGGGGTGAGTGCCGCGGCCGGGCCGCCGGAGTGGCCGGCCGCCGACACCCAGGCCGCCCGTGCCCTCGCCCGGGCCCGCGCGACCCGTACCCCGCTGGTCCGGCACGCCGCCCGCCCGGCGCTGGAGGACCTGGTGCCGCGGGCGGACGCCGACACGCACGCCCGTACGCTGCTCGCTCCCCTCGCGGGGCAGGCCGCGCTCGCCGAGACCCTGCGCACCTGGCTGTCGCTGCACGGCAGTTGGGACCGTACGGCGGTGGCGCTGGACGTGCACCGCAACACCGTGCGGCAGCGGATCGCCCGCTGCGCCGCCCTGTTGGCCGCCGACCTGGACGACCCGGACGTCCGGATGGAGTTGTGGTTCGCGCTGCGGCGGACCTGAGGACCGGGCCCGGAGAGCCGAGTGACCCCCGTCCCAGCGGGCGATATGCCAAGGACGCCGGCCGCGGGCTGCCCCACAATGGAGGCATGCCGATATCCGGGACACCCAGCCGCGCCCAGCTCGTCGAACACCTGGTGCGCACCCGTATCGCGGGGGACGTCGCCACGCCCCGCGAGAACAACCTCTCCCACTACCGCCAGCTCGCCAACGGTGTCCGGGGCTTCTGGTTCGGCCTGGAGCTGGGCGACCGCTGGACGGACGAGCAGGACGTGCTCGCGGTGATGGCCGAGCGGGTGGGTGTCAACGACGACCCCGAGTACCGGTACGGACAGGACACCATCGACCCCGAGCTGACCGTGGACGCGCTGGACCGGATGGCGGCGCGGCTGCGCAAGGCGGCCGAGGGGCGGCAACGGGTGCTGTTCGCGACCGGACACCCGGGCGGTCTGCTGGACGTGCACCGGGCCACGGCCGCCGCGTTGCGCGCCGCCGGCTGCGAGATCGTGGTCATCCCGGACGGGCTGCAGACGGAGGAGGGGTACGTCATGCAGTTCGCGGACGTGGCCGTGCTGGAGCACGGGGCCTCGCTGTGGCACACCCACTCGGGCGAGCCGATGCGGGCCGTTCTGACCGGACTCGAGCGGGAGGGACGGCCGTTGCCGGACCTGGTGGTCGCGGACCACGGCTGGGCCGGGTACGCGGGTCAGCACGGCGTCGACTCCGTCGGGTACGCCGACTGCAACGACCCGGCCCTGTTCCTCGCCGAGTCCGAGGGCACCGTCCAGGTCGTCGTGCCGCTGGACGACCATGTCGTCAGCCCGCGTTACTACGACCCCATGACGGCGTATCTGCTCGCCGAGGCGGAACTGGCCTGACGGCGTGCCGGATCTGACGGAGTGACAGGCGTGACGTGCGGTCCCGTCGCCGGGGCCGCACGCCGCGCTCAGTGCGTGGTCGGGTCAGTGACCGTGCCCACCTCCTCCGTTGCCGCCATGGTCGCCGCCGTAGCCGCCGTTGTCGCCGTGGTCACCGCCGTAGCCACCGTTGTCGCCGTGGTCACCGCCGTAGCCACCGTTGTCGCCGTGGTCGCCGTGGTCGCCGTAGTCGTCGTCATCGTCGCCCCACGAGCTGTGGTCGCCGTGACGCCCGTTGTCGTCGTCTCCCCAGCTGCTGCTGTAGGAGCCGTGGTCGCTGTGGTCCGCGGCAGAGGCGGTCCCGGCTGTGCCGATCGCGGCTCCGCCGGCCAGCAGGAGGCCGGAGGCGGACAACGCGACAAGACGCCTCGTGCGCTGTGATCGCATGGGAGTACCTTCCATCTCCATCGTCTCTCGCGACTCCCGGCGGAAGGCGCGAGGTGGATGGCCACGCCGCTGCAGATGCGAAGATGCGGCGCGGTCTTCAGATGTCACCGCAATGAAGTGATACGAAACGGCGTCGAGAACCCCCGGATGCCGGGCGCACCGGCTGAACCGGGCAGGCCGTTCGTTGCGGCTTTCACTAAAGGAGCCTACTGCCGCATGGGTCACATGTCTTCCGGGAGCGGCACCACCCCGTGCCCAGGCGCACATCCGTCGGGCCGTCAGCGCGGGACGCGGACCACGCCCTCCTGGATGACCGAGATGGCGAGCCGTCCGTCCTGGGTGTAGATGCGGGCCTGACCGAGGCCGCGGCCGCCGTGCGCGGACGGCGACTCCTGGTCGTACAGCAGCCATTCGTCGGCGCGGAAGGGCCGGTGGAACCACATCGCGTGGTCCAGGGACGCCCCGACGACGTCCCCGACGGCCCAGCCGCCGCGCCCGTGCGCGAGCAGCACGGAGTCGAGCAGGGTCATGTCGGAGACGTAGGTGGCGAGGACCACGTGCAGCAGGGGGTCGTCGTCGAGTTTGCCGTTGGTGCGGAACCACACCTGGGAGTGCGGCTCGCGCGGCTCGCCGTACTGCCCGTACGGCGGCTCGTCCACGTACCTCAGGTCGATCGCCTCGCGGGCCTCCAGGAACCGCTCCACCACCTCGGGCGCGAGGTGGCCGTAGCCGCGCAGCCGCTCGTGGGAGGTGGGCAGGGTCGCCGGGTCGGGCGCGGCGGGCATGGGCGCCTGGTGCTCCAGCCCGTCCTCGTAAGCCTGGAAGGACGCCGAGAGGTGGAAGATCGGCTTGCCGTGCTGGACGGCGACGACCCGGCGGGTGGTGAAGGACCGGCCGTCCCGGATGCGGTCCACGGTGTAGACGATCGGCGCTCCCGGGTCGCCGGGGCGCAGGAAGTACGCGTGCAGGGAGTGGGCGGGCCGGTCCGCGGGGACCGTCCGCCCTGCGGCGACCAGCGCCTGCGCCGCGACCTGCCCGCCGAAGACGCGCGGGACGACGGCGGAGCGGGAACGGCCGCGGAAGATGTTCTCCTCGATCTGCTCGAGGTCGAGCAGATCGAGGAGATCCTGGAGTGCCTGGCTCATGGCGTCAGTTGTACCGGCCAGTGATCGCGTGTCGGTGTCGCGGGCCTTACAGGCCCATGTCCTTGGCGATGATCGTCTTCATGATCTCGCTGGTGCCGCCGTAGATGCGGTTGACGCGGTTGTCCGCGTACAGGCGGGCGATCGGGTACTCGTTCATGTAGCCGTAGCCGCCGTGCAGCTGGAGGCAGCGGTCGATGACGCGGTGCGCGACCTCGGTGCAGAACAGCTTCGCCGAGGCGGCCTCGGCCGGGGTCAGCTCGCCGGCGTCCAGGGCCTCCAGGGCGCGGTCGGCGACCGCCTCGGCGGCGTCCACCTCTGCCTGGCAGGCGGCCAGCTCGAACTTGGTGTTCTGGAAGTGCGCGACCGGCTTGCCGAAGACGGTGCGCTCCTGCACGTACTGCTTGGCGAACCGGACGGCGGCCTTGGCCTGCGCGTAGGCGCCGAAGGCGATGCCCCAGCGCTCGGAGGCCAGGTTGTGGCCGAGGTAGTAGAAGCCCTTGTTCTCCTCGCCGAGGAGGTCCTCGACCGGCACCTTGACGTCGACGAAGGCCAGCTCGGCCGTGTCGGAGGTGCGCAGGCCCAGCTTGTCCAGCTTGCGGCCGACGGAGTAGCCCTCGGACTTGGTGTCCACGGCGAACAGGGAGATGCCGTGGCGGCGGTCCTCGGCGGTCGGCGCGGCGGTACGGGCGCAGACGATCACCTTGTCGGCGTGGACGCCACCGGTGATGAAGGTCTTGGCGCCGTTGAGGACGTAGTGCGTGCCGTCCTCGGAGAGCCTGGCGGTGGTCTTCATGCCCGCGAGGTCCGAACCGGTGCCCGGCTCGGTCATCGCGATGGCCCACATCTCCTCGCCGGTGACGAACTTCGGCAGGTAGCGCTTCTTCTGCTCGTCGTTGGCCAGCATCTTGATGTAGGGCAGGGCGAGCAGCACGTGCACGCCGGAGCCGCCGAACTGGACGCCCGCGCGCGAGGTCTCCTCGTAGAGGACGGCCTCGAACTTGTGGGTGTCCAGGCCCGCGCCGCCGAACTCCTCCGGCACGCTGATGCCGAAGACGCCCAGCTCACCGAGCTTGTAGTAGAAGTCGCGCGGCGCCTGGCCGGCGGCGAACCACTCGTCGTACACCGGTACGACCTCGGCCTCGATGAAGGCGCGAAGGGTCTCCCGGAACGCCTCGTGATCCTCGTTGAACACCGTACGGCGCACGCCGTCACCTCCACGTACCTGACATCGGCATGTCTAAGCGCTTGCTCACTCAACCGTACCGGCGAGTACGGAACCCCGTCCAGAGGGGTTCCGCCGTAACGCTCGTCACGCCCGCTTCACTGGCAGCCCCAGGCGGATGCCACGGACACAGGCCTCCGCGCAGCGGCGCGCCCATCCAGTAGCGCCGCAGCGAGCGCGGCCACCGCCCGTAGCGCTCTCGGACCCGTCACTCCCCCGGCCGTGGAGCCGCTACTCCTCGCCGGCCGCCGCGAACGCTCCCCGCGCCATCCGGTGCAGCAGCACCGCCGTCGTCTGGCGGCCGGGGAGCGTGCCGGCGCGGCCGAGGTGCGGGGTGGAGTTGAGCAGGCCGAAGACCGAGTGGACCGCGGAGCGGGCGGCCGGCTCGGTCAGCCCGGGGTACACCTCGCGGACCACCTCCACCCACAGCTCGACGTACTGCCGCTGCAGCTGCCGCACCAGCTTGCGGTCGCTGTCGCGCAGGCGGTCCAGCTCACGGTCGTGCAGGGTGATGAGCGGGCGGTCGTCCAGGGCGAAGTCGATGTGGCCCTCGATCAGGGAGTCGAGGATCCGGGTCGCCGGCACCCCGTCGGCCTCGGCCAGCCGCCGCTTGGCACCGGTGAGCAGCTGTCCGCTGATGCCGACCAGCAGCTCGGCGAGCATCGCGTCCTTGCCCGGGAAGTGCCGGTACAGACCGGGGCCGCTGATGCCGACCGCGGCACCTATCTCGTCGACACCGACGCCGTGGAAACCGCGCTCGGCGAAGAGCCGGGCGGCCTCCTTGAGGATCTGCTCGCGGCGGGTCGTGGCGTCGGTTCTGGTGACCATGCGGTCAATTCTAGACAGCGAGGTTAGCGGTCGTTAACCTGAAGGAAATGGTTAACGCTCATTAACTGGTTCGATCACCGGGTGAGGGGACCGCAGGATGCAGGAGGCACCGGAGCTGACGAGCGCGGCAGACCCCGCGTCGGAGGCCTGGCGGGCCAATGAACAGGCCCATCTCGCCCTCGTGGAGGAGCTGCGCGCCAAGCTGGCCGCGGCGGCCCTCGGCGGCGGCGAGAAGGCGCGGGCGCGGCACACCGCGCGCGGCAAGCTGCTGCCGAGGGACAGGGTGGACACGCTGCTCGACCCGGGCTCGCCCTTCCTGGAGCTGGCCCCGCTCGCGGCCGACGGGATGTACGAGGGACAGGCCCCGGCCGCCGGGGTGATCGCCGGGATCGGCCGGGTCGGCGGTCGCGAGTGCGTGATCGTCGCCAACGACGCCACGGTCAAGGGCGGCACGTACTACCCGATGACGGTGAAGAAGCACCTGCGCGCGCAGGAGGTGGCCCTGGACAACCGGCTGCCGTGCGTCTACCTGGTCGACTCCGGCGGGGCCTTCCTGCCGATGCAGGACGAGGTCTTCCCGGACCGGGACCACTTCGGCCGGATCTTCTACAACCAGGCGCGGATGTCCGGCGCCGGCATCCCGCAGATCGCGGCCGTCCTCGGCTCCTGCACGGCCGGCGGGGCGTACGTGCCGGCGATGAGCGACGAGGCCGTGATCGTCCGCAACCAGGGCACGATCTTCCTCGGCGGGCCGCCCCTGGTGAAGGCGGCCACCGGCGAGGTCGTCACCGCCGAGGAGCTGGGCGGCGGCGAGGTGCACTCCCGGGTCTCCGGGGTCACCGACCACCTCGCGGAGGACGACGCGCACGCCCTGAGGATCGTCCGGAACATCGTGGCCACGCTGCCCGCCCGGCGCTCCCTGCCCTGGGAGGTGCAGCCGTCCGTCGAGCCCAAAATCGACCCCTACGGGCTGTACGGCGCCGTCCCGGTCGACTCCCGCACCCCCTACGACGTCCGCGAGATCATCGCGCGCGTGGTCGACGGTTCCCGGTTCGCCGAGTTCAAGAGCGAGTTCGGGCAGACCCTGGTCACCGGGTTCGCCCGGATCCACGGCCACCCGGTCGGGATCGTCGCCAACAACGGCATCCTGTTCGCCGAGTCCGCCCAGAAGGGCGCCCACTTCATCGAGCTGTGCGACCAGCGCGGCATCCCGCTGGTGTTCCTGCAGAACATCTCCGGCTTCATGGTCGGCAAGGACTACGAGGCGGGCGGCATCGCCAAGCACGGCGCCAAGATGGTGACGGCGGTGGCCTGCACGCGCGTGCCGAAGCTGACGGTCGTCGTCGGCGGCTCCTACGGCGCGGGCAACTACTCGATGTGCGGCCGGGCGTACTCGCCCCGCTTCCTGTGGATGTGGCCCAACGCCAAGATCTCCGTCATGGGCGGCGAGCAGGCCGCCAGCGTCCTGGCCACCGTCAAGCGCGACCAGCTGGAGGCGCGCGGCGAGGAGTGGCCGGCCGAGGAGGAAGAGGCCTTCAAGGCACCGATCCGCGCGCAGTACGAGCGCCAGGGCAACGCCTACTACGCCACCGCCCGCCTGTGGGACGACGGCGTGATCGACCCGCTGGACACCCGTCAGGTCCTCGGCCTCGCCCTGACGGCCTGCGCCAACGCGCCTCTGGGAGAGCCCCAGTTCGGCGTCTTCCGGATGTGAGGAGGGGAACCGTGTTCGACACAGTGCTGGTGGCCAACCGGGGCGAGATCGCCGTACGCGTCATCCGTACGCTCCGCTCGCTGGGCGTGCGCTCGGTGGCGGTCTTCTCCGACGCCGACGCCGACGCACGGCACGTCCGGGAGGCCGACACGGCGGTACGGATCGGTCCGGCACCGGCCGCCGAGAGCTATCTGTCGGTGGAGCGGCTGCTGGAGGCCGCCGCCCGCACCGGCGCCCAGGCCGTCCACCCGGGGTACGGGTTCCTCGCCGAGAACGCGGGCTTCGCGCGCGCGTGCGAGGAGGCGGGGCTGGTCTTCATCGGCCCGCCCGCCGACGCGATCGCGCTCATGGGCGACAAGATCCGCGCCAAGGAGACGGTGAAGGCGGCCGGGGTGCCGGTCGTACCCGGCGGGCGTGACCCCGACCTGGCCGCGGCGGCCCGCGAGCTGGGGGCGCCCGTGCTGCTGAAGCCGTCCGCCGGCGGTGGCGGCAAGGGCATGCGGCTGGTGCGGGACATGAGCGTGCTGGAGGAGGAGATCGCCGCCGCCCGCCGCGAGGCCCGCGCCTCCTTCGGGGACGACACCCTGCTGGTGGAGCGGTGGGTCGACCGGCCCCGGCACATCGAGATCCAGGTGCTGGCCGACGGCCACGGCAACGTGGTCCACCTCGGCGAGCGCGAGTGCTCCCTCCAGCGGCGCCACCAGAAGATCATCGAGGAGGCGCCGAGCGTCCTCCTGGACGAGGCGACCCGGGCCGCGATGGGCGCGGCGGCCGTGCAGGCGGCCCGCTCGTGCGGGTACCGGGGCGCGGGCACGGTCGAGTTCATCGTCCCGGGCGGCGACCCGTCGTCGTACTACTTCATGGAGATGAACACCCGCCTCCAGGTGGAGCACCCGGTCACCGAACTCGTCACCGGGCTCGACCTGGTCGAGTGGCAGCTGCGGGTGGCGGCCGGGGAGCCGCTGGGCTTCGCGCAGGAGGACCTGCGGCTGACCGGGCACGCGGTGGAGGCCCGGATCTGCGCCGAGGACCCCGCGCGCGGGTTCCTCCCGTCCGGCGGCACGGTGCTGCTGCTGGACGAGCCCCAGGGCGACGGCGTCCGCACCGATTCCGGGCTGAGCGAGGGCACCGAGGTGGGCAGCCTCTACGACCCGATGCTGTCCAAGGTGATCGCCTACGGCCCCGACCGCGCGACGGCGCTCAGAAAGCTGCGGGCGGCCCTCGCGGAGACGGTCACGCTGGGCGTGCAGACCAACGCGGGCTTCCTGCGCCGGCTGCTGGCCCATCCGGCCGTGGTGGCGGGCGAGTTGGACACCGGTCTGGTCGAGCGGGTGGTGGACGAGCTGGTCCCCGCCCAGGTGCCGGAGGAGGTGTACGAGGCGGCGGCGGCCGTGCGGCTGGCGGCGCTGCAACCGCGCGCGGAGGGCTGGACCGACCCGTTCTCGGTGCCGAGCGGCTGGCGGATGGGCGGCACCCCGAAGCCGCCGTCCTTCCCGCTGCGGGTGCAGGACCCGGTGACCCACACGCCCCGGGGCGCCCACACGGTCACCGGGGACCGGGTGTCCGTCACCCTCGACGGCGTCCGGCACACCTTCCGCCGCGCCGGCGACTGGCTGGGCCGCGACGGCGACGCCTGGCACGTCCGCGACCACGACCCGGTGGCCGCGTCCTTGAACCGCTCGGCCCACGCGGGCGCCGACTCGCTCACCGCGCCCATGCCCGGCACGGTGACGGTGGTGAAGGTGGCCGTCGGGGACGAGGTCGCCGCCGGGCAGAGCCTGCTGGTGGTGGAGGCGATGAAGATGGAGCACGTCATCTCCGCCCCGCACGCCGGCACGGTCGCCGAGCTGGACGTGACGCCGGGCACCACGGTCGCCATGGACCAGGTGCTGGCCGTCATCGCACCGCACGAGGAGGTGGCGCAGTGACCGCCGGGGGACTGCCCATGGTCGTGCCGGCCCCGGACCTGCCCGCGCGGGTGCGGATCCACGAGGTCGGCGCGCGCGACGGACTGCAGAACGAGAAGACGGCCGTGCCGACGGCGGTGAAGGCGGAGTTCATCCGCCGGCTGGCCGCCGCGGGCCTGACCACGATCGAGGCGACGAGCTTCGTGCACCCCAAGTGGGTGCCCCAGCTCGCGGACGCCGAGGAGCTGTTCCCGCTGGTCCGGGAGCTGGGCGCCGACCTGCCGGTGCTGGTGCCCAACCAGCGGGGCCTGGACCGGGCGCTGGCCCTCGGTGCCGAGCGCGTCGCCGTGTTCGCCAGCGCCACCGAGTCCTTCGCGAAGGCCAACCTCAACCGCACGCTGGACGAGTCCCTGGCGGTGTTCGAGCCGGTGGTGCGGCAGGCCAAGGACCGGGGCGTGTACGTGCGCGGCTATGTGTCGATGTGCTTCGGCGACCCGTGGGAGGGCGCGGTGCCGCTGCACCAGGTGGCCCGCGTCTGCACGGCCCTGCGGGACATGGGCTGCGACGAGCTGAGCCTCGGCGACACGATCGGGGTGGCCACCCCGGGCCATGTGCTCGAACTGCTCTCTGCGCTGAACGAGGAGGGGGTGCCGACGAACGTGATCGGCGTGCACTTCCACGACACCTACGGCCAGGCGCTCGCCAACACGCTGGCCGCGCTGCGACACGGCGTGACCACGGTCGACGCCTCCGCGGGCGGGCTCGGCGGCTGCCCGTACGCCAAGTCCGCCACCGGCAACCTCGCCACCGAAGACCTCGTCTGGATGCTGCACGGACTCGGCATCGAGACGGGGGTCGACCTCGGCCGTCTGACCGCCACCAGCGTGTGGATGGCCGAACAGCTGGGCCGGCCCAGCCCGTCCCGTACCGTCCGCGCTCTCTCCCACAAGGACCAGTGATCAGCATGGACCACCGCCTCAGCCCCGAGCTGGAGGAACTCCGCCGTACGGTCGAGCAGTTCGCGCACGATGTCGTCGCGCCGAAGATCGGCGACTTCTACGAGCGGCACGAGTTCCCGTACGAGATCGTCCGGGAGATGGGCCGCATGGGCCTGTTCGGACTGCCGTTCCCGGAGGAGTACGGCGGGATGGGCGGCGACTACCTGGCCCTGGGCCTCGTGCTGGAGGAGCTGGCCCGCGTCGACTCCTCGGTGGCCATCACGCTGGAGGCGGGGGTGTCGCTGGGCGCGATGCCGATCCACCTCTTCGGCACGGAGGAGCAGAAGCGGCAGTGGCTGCCCCGGCTCTGTTCCGGCGAGATCCTGGGCGCGTTCGGCCTTACGGAACCCGACGGCGGCAGCGACGCCGGGGCGACCCGTACGACGGCCCGCCTGGACCCGGACACCGACGAATGGGTGATCAACGGCACGAAGTGCTTCATCACCAACTCCGGTACGGACATCACGGGCCTGGTCACGGTGACCGCCGTGACCGGCCGCAAGCCGGACGGCAGGCCGGAGATCTCGGCGATCATCGTCCCGTCCGGCACGCCGGGCTTCACGGTGGCGGCGCCGTACTCGAAGGTCGGCTGGAACGCCTCCGACACGCGTGAGCTGTCCTTCGCCGACGTCCGGGTGCCCGCCGCCAACCTGCTGGGCGAACAGGGCCGCGGCTACGCCCAGTTCCTGCGCATCCTGGACGAGGGCCGCATCGCGATCGCCGCCCTCGCCACCGGCCTGGCCCAGGGCTGCGTGGACGAGTCGGTGAAGTACGCCAGGGAACGCCACGCCTTCGGCAGGCCCATCGGCGCCAACCAGGCCATCCAGTTCAAGATCGCCGACATGGAGATGAAGGCCCACACGGCCCGCCTGGCATGGCGCGACGCGGCCAGCCGCCTGGTGGCCGGCGAACCCTTCAAGAAGGAGGCGGCCCTGGCCAAGCTCCACTCCTCCACGGTCGCCGTCGACAACGCCCGCGACGCCACCCAGATCCACGGCGGCTACGGCTTCATGAACGAGTACCCGGTGGCCCGCATGTGGCGCGACTCCAAGATCCTGGAGATCGGCGAGGGCACGAGCGAGGTCCAGCGCATGCTGATCGCCCGTGAACTCGGGCTGGTGAGCTGAGCCCCGCACGGGACCGGCGCCGCACGGCTGCCGGTCCCGTGTCATGGAATACGCCAACTCCACGGGAAGCAGGGGCCGTCCACAGGTCCCGCACAGGACGGACGGGTGGCCACCCGCCCCTGGACATCAGCTGAGGTTAGGCTAACCTACCTTGGAACTTGTCCGGCGGGCGCTTCGCCCCGTTCGAAAGCAGTCATACCCATGCCCCTCGCCCGTGCCACCCACCTCACTCGCCGCGGCCTGCTCGCCGCCGGCGGCGCCCTCGGTCTCGGTGCCGCGCTCGCCGCCTGCGGGGACGACAAGGGCAAAGACAGTGGCTCCGGCACGGAGGCGAAGGGCGGGAAGTCCGGGCCCTGGTCCTTCAAGGACGACCGCGGCACGACCGTGAAGCTGGACAAGGTGCCCGCGAACATCGTCGCGTTCACCGGTGTCGGCGCCGCGCTGTACGACTACGGCATCCAGGTGAAGGGCGTCTTCGGTCCGACGAAGACCACCGCCGGCAAGCCCGACGTCCAGGCCGGCGACATGGACATCAGCAAGGTGACGGTCCTGGGCAACGCCTGGGGCCAGTTCAGCATCGAGAAGTACGCCTCTCTCGCCCCGGACGTGCTCATCACCACGATGTTCGACGGCGCCAGCACCCTCTGGTACGTCCCCGAGGAGTCGAAGAAGAAGATCGCCCAGCTCGCTCCCAGCGTGGGCATCTCGGTCTACGACCGCCAGCTCACCCAGCCGCTGCAGCGCATGTGGGACCTCGCCGAGTCGCTCGGCGCGGACATGAAGGCCGCGAAGGCCGCCGACGCCAAGAAGCGCTTCGAGGACGCCGCCGCCCGGCTGCGCGCGGCCGCCAAGGCCAAGCCCGGCCTCAAGGTGATGGCCGGTTCCGCGAGCGACCAGCTGTTCTACGTCTCCGGCACCAACCTCTCCATCGACCTGGAGTACTTCAAGGCCCTCGGCGTGAACTTCGTGGAGCCGCCGGAGAGCGCCAAGAAGCAGGGCGGCGGCTGGTACGAGTCGCTCAGCTGGGAGAACGTCGACAAGTACAAGGCCGACATCATCATGATGGACGACCGCTCCTCGGCCATCCAGCCCGCCGACATCACCAAGGCCACCTGGAAGAAGCTGCCCGCGGTCAAGGCCGGGCAGGTCATCTCCCGCTCCCCCGAGCCGATCCTGTCGTACGACAAGTGCGTGCCGCTGCTGACGAACCTGGCCGAGGCCCTGGAGAAGGCCAAGAAGGTCAGCTGACCCCCGACAGAGCCCTGGACCCCCACTCTCAGGAGCCCACATGACGACGGCCGTGGCCGCCCCGTTCCGTTTCTTCGCTCTTCAGGTCGTACGGACGAGGCGGCTCGGCCCGTCTCTGGTCCGGGTCACCTTCGGCGGAGCCGATCTGCACGCCTTCCACTCCGACGGGCGGGACCAGTCCCTGTCGCTCTTCCTCCCGCACCCCGGGCAGAGCGAACCCGTCGTCCCGCTGGAGCTGGGCGACGGCTGGTGGCAGGGCTGGCGGGAACTGCCGGACGACGTGCGGGCGGTGATGCGCTCGTACACGCTCAGGGCACTGCGCAGGGACCCCGACGAGGTCGACATCGACTTCGCGCTGCACGGGGTCGAGCCGGGTGCCGCCACGCCCGCCGGGCCGGCCTCCCGCTGGGCCGCGCGGGCCGCCGCCGGCGACCGGGTGCTGCTGCTCGGGCCCGCCGTCGCCGACAACCGGGCGATCCGGTTCCGCCCGCCCGAGGACACCGGGCTCGTCGTGCTGTGCGGCGACGAGACCGCCGTACCGGCCGCGACCGCGATCCTGGGGTCCCTGCCCGCCGGCACCCGGGTCCGGGCCTGGCTGGAGGTGCCGCACGCCGGTGACGTCCAGGACGTGTGCACGGACGCGGACGCGGAGATCACGTGGCTCGTACGGCACGACGGGTCCCCCATGGCCGTCGACGCCGTACGGGCCGCCCAGCTCACCGACACCGAACGGGCGTACGTGTGGCTCGCGGGCGAGTCCGGTCAGGTCAAGGCGCTGCGGCGGCACTTCGTCGGCGAGCGCGGGGTGGACCGGCGGCGCGTCACCTTCGTCGGCTACTGGCGGCAGGGCATGACGGAGGAACAGCTCCGGGCCGCGGAGTAGCACCGGGCGCGTCCCTTCCGTGACATCGATTGCGGAGAGGTGCGCCTCGACCCGCGTAACTTAGGTTAGGCTAACCTAAGTTGAACCCGACGGACCGTCCCCTCGGAGGACCCCCCCATGCGCTCGCACCTGCTCAATGGCCTCACCGCGGAGCACTACCGCCGCTCCGTGACCGAAGGAGTCGAGCGGGTGGCGGCCAAACTCGCCACCACCGACCGTCCGTTCACCGGCGTCACCGTGGACGCCCTCTCCCCCGCCATCGACGCGATCGACCTGGACCGCCCGCTGGGCGACACCGCCGCGGTGCTGGACGAGCTGGAGGACGTCTACCTCCGGGACGCGGTCTACTTCCACCACCCCCGTTACCTGGCCCACCTCAACTGCCCGGTCGTCATCCCGGCGGTGCTCGGAGAGACCGTGCTCTCCGCGGTCAACTCCTCGCTGGACACCTGGGACCAGTCGGCCGGCGGCACCCTCATCGAGCGCAAACTCATCGACTGGACGGCCGCGCGCATCGGCCTCGGCCCGGCCGCCGACGGCGTCTTCACCTCCGGCGGCACCCAGTCCAACCTGCAGGCGCTGCTGCTGGCCCGGGAGGAGGCCAAGACCGACAGCCTTGCGAAACTGCGGATCTTCGCCTCCGAGGTCAGCCACTTCAGCGTGCAGAAGTCCGCCAAACTGCTCGGCCTCGGTCCGGACGCCGTCGTCGCGATCCCCGTCGACCACGACAAGCGCCTGCAGACGGTCGCCCTCGCCCGCGAGCTGGAGCGCTGCGCGAGCGACGGCCTGGTCCCCATGGCCGTCGTCGCCACCGCCGGCACCACCGACTTCGGCTCCATCGACCCGCTGCCGGAGATCGCCGGGCTGTGCGCCCAGTACGGCGTCTGGATGCACGTGGACGCGGCCTACGGCTGCGGGCTGCTCGCCTCCCTGAAGTACCGGGACCGCATCGACGGCATCGAGCGCGCCGACTCGGTCACCGTCGACTACCACAAGTCCTTCTTCCAGCCGGTCAGTTCCTCCGCCGTGCTGGTGCGGGACGCGGCCACGCTGCGGCACGTCACCTACCACGCGGAGTACCTCAACCCGCGCCGCATGGTGCAGGAACGTATCCCCAACCAGGTGGACAAGTCCCTCCAGACCACCCGCCGCTTCGACGCCCTCAAGCTGTGGATGACGCTGCGCACGATGGGCGCCGACGGCATCGGGCAGCTCTTCGACGAGGTGTGCGACCTGGCGGCCGAGGGCTGGAAGCTGCTGGCCGCCGACCCGCGCTACGACGTCGTCGTCGAGCCCAGCCTGTCCACCCTCGTCTTCCGCTACGTCCCGGAGGCCGTCACCGACCCCGCCGAGATCGACCGTGCCAACCTCTACGCCCGCAAGGCCCTGTTCGCCTCCGGTGACGCCGTGGTCGCGGGCACCAAGGTGGCCGGCCGCCACTACCTGAAGTTCACCCTGCTCAACCCCGAGACACAGGCGGCCGACATCGCCGCCGTCCTCGATCTGATCGCCGGCCATGCCGAGCAGTACCTGGGAGAGTCCCTTGACCGCGCGTCCTGAAGCCCCGCACCGGACCTACGACTTCGTGGGGATCGGGCTCGGCCCCTTCAACCTCGGCCTCGCCTGCCTGACCGAGCCGATCGCCGAACTGGACGGCGTGTTCCTGGAGTCCAAGCCCGACTTCGAGTGGCACGCCGGCATGTTCCTGGACGGCGCCCACCTCCAGACCCCGTTCATGTCGGACCTGGTCACCCTGGCCGACCCGACCTCGCCGTACTCCTTCCTGAACTACCTGAAGGAGAAGGGCAGACTGTACTCGTTCTACATCCGCGAGAACTTCTACCCGCTGCGGGTCGAGTACGACGACTACTGCCGCTGGGCCGCCGGGCAGCTGAGCAGTGTCCGCTTCGGCACCACGGTCACCGAGGTGACGTACGAGGACGAGCTGTACGTCGTCCGCACCGAGGCCGGCGACACCTACCGCGCCCGGCACCTGGTGCTCGGCACCGGCACGGCCCCCTTCGTGCCTCAGGCGTGCCGGGGGCTCGGCGGGGACTTCCTGCACAACTCCCGGTACCTGCACAGCAAGGCGGAGCTGCTGAAGAAGAAGTCCGTCACGATCGTCGGCAGCGGGCAGAGCGCGGCCGAGATCTACTACGAGCTGCTCGCCGAGATCGACGTCCACGGCTACCAGCTCAACTGGGTCACCCGCTCCCCGCGGTTCTTCCCGCTGGAGTACACCAAACTGACCCTGGAGATGACCTCCCCGGACTACATCGACTACTTCCGGGAGCTGCCCGAGGAGACCCGCTACCGGCTGGAGAAGCAGCAGAAGGGCCTGTTCAAGGGCATCAACTCGGACCTCATCGACTCGATCTTCGACCTGCTGTACCAGAAGAACGTCGAGAGCGGCGACCGTCCGGTGCCCACCCGGCTGCTCACCAACTCCACGCTGCGCACGGCGGTGTACCAGGACGGCACGTACACGCTCGGCTTCCACCAGGACGAGCAGGGCAAGGACTTCGAGATCCGCACCGAGGGCCTGGTCCTGGCCACCGGCTACCACTACACCCCGCCGGCCTTCCTGGCCCCGGTCCGGGACCGGCTGCGCTTCGACGGGCACGGCCGCTTCGACGTCGCCCGCAACTACGCCATCGACGTCACCGGCCGCGGCGTCTTCCTCCAGAACGCCGGCGTCCACACGCACAGCATCACCAGCCCCGACCTGGGCATGGGCGCGTACCGGAACGCGTACATCATCCGTGAGCTGCTCGGCACGGAGTACTACCCGGTCGAGAAGACCATCGCCTTCCAGGAGTTCGCGGTATGACCAGCACACCCCCGCCCTTCACGTTCCGTCCCGTCGACCCGCTGACGGACGCCGAGCTGCTGCACTCCTGGGTCACCCACCCCAAGGCGGCCTTCTGGATGATGCAGGACGCGCGACTGGAGGACGTCGAGCGCGCCTACATGGAGATCGCGGCCGACGAGCACCACCACGCGCTGCTCGGGCTGCGGGACGGCACGCCCGCGTTCCTGATGGAGAAGTACGACCCCGCGCACCGGGAACTGGCCGGCCTGTACGAGCCGCGGTCCGGGGACATCGGCATGCACTTCCTGACCCCGGCCACCGACACCCCCGAGCACGGGTTCACCAGGTCGGTCATCACCGCCGTGATGTTCCATCTCTTCGAGGACCCGTCGGTGCGGCGGGTCGTCGTCGATCCGGACGTCCGCAACACGGCCGTGCACGCCCTGAACGCGGCCGTCGGGTTCGTGCCCGAGCGGGAGATCGACAAGCCGGAGAAGCGTGCCCTGCTGAGCTTCTGCACCCGCGAACAGTTCGAGACGGCGGTGACCGCATGACCCTCGCCGACGCCGTGGCCCATCTGTCCCCCGAGCGCTGGGCGACCGCCAACCGGCTGCTGCTGCGCAAGGCGCTCGCCGAGTTCGCGCACGAGCGGCTGATCACCCCGGAGGAGGACGGCGACGGGTACGTCGTCCGCAGCGACGACGGGCTCACCAGCTACCGGTTCCGGGCCGTGCGGCGGGCCCTGGACCACTGGCAGATCGACCCCGATTCCCTCACCCGGCACCGGGACGGCAGTGAACTCCCGCTGGCCGCAATGGACTTCTTCATCGAGCTGAAGAAGTCCCTGGGGCTGAGCGACGACATCCTGCCGGTGTACCTGGAGGAGATCTCCTCCACCCTGTCGGGCACCTGCTACAAGCTCACCAAGCCGCAGGTGACCTCCGCCGAACTGGCCCACAGCGGCTTCCAGGACGTCGAGACCGGGATGACCGAGGGCCACCCGTGCTTCGTCGCGAACAACGGGCGGCTCGGCTTCGGCATCCACGAGTACCTGTCGTACGCCCCCGAGACGGCGAGCCCGGTCCGGCTGGTGTGGCTGGCCGCGCACCGCTCGCGGGCCGCGTTCACGGCCGGCGCCGGGATCGAGTACGAGTCGTTCCTGCGGGACGAGCTGGGCGAGAAGACGGTGGAGCGGTTCCGTGCCGTCCTCACCGACCGGGGCCTGGACCCGGCCGAGTACCTGTTCATCCCGGTCCACCCCTGGCAGTGGTGGAACAAGCTGAGCGTCACGTTCGCCGCCGAGGTGGCCCGTGAGCTGCTGGTCTGTCTCGGCGAGGGCGACGACGAGTATCTGGCCCAGCAGTCGATCCGGACCTTCTTCAACACCAGCGCCCCGCACAAGCACTACGTGAAGACGGCCCTGTCGGTACTCAACATGGGCTTCATGCGGGGTCTGTCGGCCGCCTACATGGAGGCGACCCCGGCGATCAACGACTGGCTGGCCCAGCTGATCGACAGCGACCCGGTGCTGAGGTCCACCGGCCTGACGATCATCCGGGAACGGGCCGCCGTCGGCTACCGGCACCTGGAGTACGAGCGGGCCACCGACCGGTACTCGCCGTACCGCAAGATGCTGGCCGCGCTGTGGCGGGAGAGCCCGGTGCCCTCGCTGCGGGACGGCGAGACCCTCGCGACCATGGCCTCCCTGCTGCACGTCGACCACCGGGGCGCCTCCCTCGCGGGCGCGCTGATCGAGCGGTCGGGCCTGCCCCCGGCCGAGTGGCTGCGGCAGTACCTGCGGGCCTACTACACCCCGCTGATGCACAGCTTCTACGCCTACGACCTGGTGTTCATGCCGCACGGGGAGAACGTCGTCCTGGTGCTGAAGGACGGCGCCGTGCAGCGGGCGGTCTACAAGGACATCGCCGAGGAGATCGCCGTCATGGACCCGGACGCGGCCCTGCCGCCGGAGGTCCGGCGGATCCGTGTCGAGGTCCCCGAGGACAAGAAGCTGCTGTCGATCTTCACGGACGTCTTCGACTGCTTCTTCCGCTTCCTCGCCGCCCACCTCGCCGCCGAGGGCGTCCTGGCGGAGGACGACTTCTGGCGCACGGTCGCCGAGGTCACCCGCGAGTACCAGGAGGCGAACCCGGAACTGGCCGACAGGTTCCGCCAGTACGACATGTTCGCCCCCGAGTTCGCCCTGTCCTGCCTCAACCGCCTCCAACTGCGCAACAACCGCCAGATGGTGGACCTCGCCGACCCGTCCGGCGCACTCCAGCTGGCCGGCAGCCTGAGCAATCCCATCGCCGGCTTCTGACGGCGCCGCAAACGGACGGGCACCCCGCAGTACGGTCCTGCGGGGTGCCCGTCGGTGTGGTCAGCGGGTCGGCCAGGGCACCTGTGGTGAACGGTAGTAGTGGATGCCCAGGGCGTCCCAGCGCGGGGCCTGGGCGGCCAGCCGCACCCGGTAGGCGGTCCAGCCGTGGGTGGCCGGCGGTGACCAGCCCAGCTCGGCGACGCCGGCGAGGCGCGGGAACGCCATGTACTCGATGTCGGCGGTCCTGGCGAGGGTCTCGGACCACAGCGGTGCCTCGACGCCCCGGACCGCCGCAGCCGGGACTCCGGACAGGTAGGCGCCGGGGTCCCAGTCGTAGGAGCGCCTCACCTCCACCAGGCCCGCCCACTTGGTGCCGAGCCTGGTGGCGCTCGTGTACTTCATGTCCAGGTAGACCCGGTCGGCCGGGGACAGGATCAGGCCCGTGCCGTTCCGGGCGGCCTGCGCGACCTGCGCCTTCTCCGCCGCGCTGGTGCCGTCCAGGCCCCAGTACTGGGCGAGGGCGCCGCGGGCCGGGTGCGCGCCGGTGAGCTGGTGCCAGCCGATGACCGTCTTGCCGTACCGGGCGACGACCGGCTGCACGCGGTCCATGAAGGTGACGTAGTCGGCGTGGCTCGTGGAGTGCGCCTCGTCGCCGCCGATGTGCAGATAGCGGCCCGGGGTGAGGGCGGCCAGCTCCCGGATCACGTCGTCCACGAAGTCGTAGGTGACCTGCCGGGGCACGCACAGCGAGCTGAAGCCGACCTTGGTGCCGGTGTACAGCGGGGGTGCCACGCCGTCGCAGTTGAGCTGCGCGTAGGAGGCGAGGGCCGCGTTGGTGTGGCCGGGCATGTCGATCTCGGGCACGACCTCCAGATGGCGGGAGGCCGCGTACCGGACGATCTCCTGGTAGTCGGCCTTGGTGTAGAAGCCGCCCCGGCCGCCGCCGACCTGGGTGGAGCCGCCGTAGGTGGTCAGGCGCGGCCAGGAGCCGACGGCGATGCGCCAGCCCTGGTCGTCGCTCAGGTGCAGGTGCAGCTCGTTGATCTTGTAGAGGGCCAACTGGTCGACATAGCGCTTGACCTGGGCGACCGTGAAGAAGTGCCGGGCGACGTCCAGCATGGCGCCCCGGTAGGCGTAGCGCGGGCGGTCCTGGATGGTGCCGCCGGCGATCCGCCAGGGTCCGGGCTGCACGGTCTTCTTCTCGACGGCGGCCGGCAGGAGCTGGCGCAGGGTCTGGACGCCGTGGAACAGCCCGGCGGGGGTGCTCGCGGTCAGGGTGACCCCGTCGGCGCCGCTCTTCAGCCGGTACCCCTCGGCACCGAAGTCCCCGCCGGCCAGACGGAGTCGGATGCCTCCGGTGCCGCGGTCGGTGACCGGCAGCGGGTAGCCGGTGGCGGGCCGCAGCAGGCCGGCCAGGTAGCCGCCGATCCGGCGGACCTCGGCCGAGCCGTCGACACGCACGCTGGTCGCCCGGGTGATGCGGTACGGCGTCCCGCCCGGGGTGACCGAGGCAGGCGCCGGGACCACCCGGTCCAGCGGGGTCGGGGCGGCGGCCTGTGTCGTGGGCGCCGCCCCGAGGGTGAAGGCGCCGGCCGCCGCGAGCAGCAGGGCGCCGAGGACGCGGGGTGTTCGGGGAGTCGTGCTGTGGTTCCGTCTCACATGCGCTCCCTTCGGAGGGGGTCGACCGTCGGGGGGGCTGACTGCCCGACGTGGTCGAGACCACTGTCCCGCAGATCGGGTGAAACAATCCCCGCATGGCGGAAATCATCCAGAAGGACGGCACCTGGGTCTTCGACGGCGACGCCCTGCGCATCACCCCCGGCCGGGACAAGAGCGTGGGCCTGCTCCGCCGCGAGCTGGGCGAACTCGTCGTACCGCTCGGGGCGTTGGCCGGTGTCTCGTTCGAACAGGGCCGGAAGGCGGGGCGGCTCAGGCTGCGGCTGCGCGACGGCGCCGACCCGCTGCTCCAGGCCACCGCCGGCCGGCTCGCCGAGGCGCACGAGCCGTACCAGCTGGCCGTGGAGCCCGACCGGTACGGCGTCGCCGAGTACGTCGCCGACGAGCTGCGCAACGCCCTGCTGCTGGAGGGGATTTCCCCGGACCCGGCCGACACCTACCTGCTGCCGGGCCCGTCGCTGCCGGTGTCCGTCTCGGCCGGGGACGGCACGGCGGGCTTCGACGGGGAGCGGGTGCGGCTGGAGTGGAACTGGAAGACGGAGGACGCCAAGGCCTCCGCGGGCCCCCGCACGATCCCGCTCGCGGACATCACCGGCGTGGAGTGGCAGCCGGCGGCCGGCCTGGAGAACGGGCATCTGCGGTTCCTGGTGCGCGGCGCCCCGGTCACCGCGCCGCCCAAGTACGACCCGAACGCGGTCGAGCTGTGGGGCTTCCGGAAGGACCCGCTGATGGCCCTGGTCGCGGCGGCCGTACAGGCCCGCCTGCCGCACCCGTCGGCGGCCGGCCCCGGCCTGCGGAAGATCCCGTCGCAGCCGGCCGGGGAGCGGGCCGGGGACGACCACGACGCGCTGTTGCGCCGGCTGCGCGAGCTGGGCGAGCTGCACCGTGACGGGGTGCTGACGGACGAGGAGTTCACCCTGGCCAAGCAGGCGGTCCTCAGGCGCCTGTGAGGACCGCCTGCGCCACGGGTGCCTACTTGGCCTTGCGGGACACCGTGAAGTGGTCGATGCGGTCGCCGGTCTCGGCGATGCCCGACACCTTCAGCGTGGTCTGCCGGCCCTTGGGCGCGGGCCTGACGTCCACGCGCAGGAAGGAGTAGTTCAGGTACCGCACCCGGGACCAGGCGACGGTCTCATCCACCTTGCCCTCCTTGGTGTTGACGAAGGAGGCCACGGAGTCGGTCTCGTGCTCGTGGCCCTCGTAGGAGTCCGGGGCGGAGAAGGCGTACAGGCTGCGCCCGGCCGCACCGGCGGTGACGTACACCACACCGTCGGTCTCGGGGTAGGCGGTGCCGCCGATCGGCAGCTTCTTGGCGACCTTGCCCGCCTTGATGACGTCGGTGCGCTCGTACTGGTGGTTGTGGCCATTGATCACCAGGTCCACCGTGTACTTCTCGAACAGCGGCACCCACTCCTGGCGCACCCCGCCTTCCGAGGCGTGCGCGGTGGAGGTGCAGTAGGCGCAGTGGTGGAAGAAGACGACGATGAAGTCCACGTCCTTCGACGCGCGGAACTTCTTCAGCCGGCCTTCCAGCCACTTCGTCTGCGTTCCGCCGGATATGCCCAGGTTCGCCGGGATCTCGAAGGAAATGTCGTTGGCGTCGAGCGAGATGACCGCCGTGTTGCCGTAGACGAAGGAGTAGACGCCCGGCAGGTTCTTCTTGTCGGGGCCGTTGTCCGGAAGGTTCCAGCGGGCCTCCTCGCCGCCGTAACCGTTGGGCGAGTACCAGGCCTCCATGTCGTGGTTGCCGTAGGCGGGCATCCACGGGACCTGCTTGGCGACCGACTCGGTCTGGGCGAGGAAGGAGTCCCAGGTGCGCGAGTCGAAGCCGGTGTCGGTGGTCTTGCCCGCGCCGGACGGGTCGGCGTAGGCGATGTCGCCGGCGTGCAGGTGGAAGGCCGGGTTCTGGCCGAGGAGGAGGCTGTTGTTGGCCAGGCCGTGGTAGCCGACGCCCTCGTCGCCGAAGGCGGTGAAGGTGAACGGCGCCTTGTGGGCGGGGGCGGTGGTGAAGGTGCCCAGGGTGCCCAGCAGGTGCGGTGCGGCCGGGTCGAAGCCCTGGTGGCCGACGCCGTAGTAGTAGGTCCTGCCGGGGCGCAGGTGGGTCAGCTTGGCGTGCAGGTAGTACTGGGTGTGGTCGCCGCTGGCGCCGACACCGGCCGGGGTGTACAGGGTGCGGACCTCGGCCTCGATCCTGCGGGAGAGGTCCCAGGGGTGGGCGCCGACGCGGATGAAGGGCTTCTTGACGGCCACCGGGACCTGCCAGGAGACGGTGATCTCGGTGCGCGGGTCATTGCCCCAGGCGAGATGGCGGCCGAAGGGGGCGACGAGGGAGCCGTCGACGGCCGCGGAGGCGGTGTGCTGGGCCGGCACGGCGGCCTGGGCGGTGGCACCCGGCACGAACGCGCCACCGGTGACGGCGCCCAGCGTGACGGCACCGCCCCTGATCACGGTGCGCCGCGAGAACCTGGCGCGCAGGTACTCATGCTGTTCGGCCATGCTCATGCGCGCGGCCAGCTTCTCGGGTACTCCCATACGCGGAATGTCCATGGCGTCTGAAACTCGTCCGTTCGGGCAACGCGCCGCAAGACGCAGGATGGACAGCTTGCGAACAGAGCGCCATAAGACTCTCAACAGCCGCTTGCCCGGAATCGGGCACGATTCTTGCGAAAGTGCCGCCGGTACTCCAGGATCTACCGGGTGCACGACGAACTTGTTGATCATCTGACGCGGTCCACGCCCCTCAGCCGGGGCGAGGCGCTGCGCGTGGTCCAGGACGTGCTCGCCTATTTCGACGAGACGGCCCAGGAGTACGTCCGTCGCCGCCACCGCGAACTCCAGGCCCAGGGCCTGGTGAACACGGAGATCTTCGAACGGATCGAGGCGGACCTGAAATACCGGGCGGTGGCGCCGCCGGAGCTGACGCTCAGGCAGCTGCGCCGCATGGTCTACGGCTGAAACCAGCCGGAGCCGGACCAGCGACAGCCAAGGGATACCTCTATATATGTGCGGAATTGTCGGATACATCGGGAAGCGTGACGTCGCCCCCCTCCTGCTGGAGGGACTCCAGCGCCTGGAGTACCGCGGCTACGACTCCGCGGGCATCGTCGTCACCTCCCCGAAGACGCCCGGTCTGAAGATGGTCAAGGCCAAGGGCCGGGTGCGCGACCTGGAGGCCAAGGTCCCGGCGCGCTTCAAGGGCACCACCGGTATCGCCCACACCCGCTGGGCCACCCACGGCGCCCCCTCCGACGTGAACGCCCACCCGCACATGTCGGCCGACCAGAAGGTGGCCGTCGTCCACAACGGCATCATCGACAACGCCGCCGACCTGCGCCGCAAGCTGGAGGCGGACGGCGTCGAGTTCCTCTCCGAGACCGACACCGAGGTCCTCGTCCACCTGATCGCCCGCTCCCAGGCCGAGAAGCTGGAGGACAAGGTCCGCGAGACCCTGCGGGTGGTCGAGGGCACGTACGGCATCGCGGTCATGCACGCCGACTTCTCCGACCGCATCGTGGTGGCCCGCAACGGCTCCCCGGTCGTCCTCGGCATCGGCGAGAAGGAGATGTTCGTCGCCTCGGACATCGCCGCCCTGGTCGCCCACACCCGGCAGATAGTGACGCTGGACGACGGCGAGATGGCCACCCTCAAGGCCGACGACTTCCGCACCTACACCACCGAGGGCACCCGCACCTCGGCCGAGCCGACCACCGTGGAGTGGGAGGCGGCCTCCTACGACATGGGCGGCCACGACACCTACATGCACAAGGAGATCTTCGAGCAGGCCGACGCCGTGGACCGCGTACTGCGCGGCCGCATCGACGACCGGTTCTCCACCGTGCACCTCGGCGGTCTCAACCTGGACGCCCGCGAGGCCCGGCAGATCCGCCGCGTGAAGATCCTCGGCTGCGGCACCTCGTACCACGCGGGCATGATCGGCGCCCAGATGATCGAGGAGCTGGCCCGCATCCCCGCCGACGCCGAGCCCGCGTCCGAGTTCCGCTACCGCAACGCGGTCGTCGACCCCGACACCCTGTACATCGCGGTCTCCCAGTCCGGTGAGACGTACGACGTCCTCGCCGCCGTCCAGGAACTCAAGCGCAAGGGCGCCCGGGTCCTCGGCGTGGTGAACGTGGTCGGCTCGGCGATCGCCCGCGAGGCCGACGGCGGCGTCTACGTGCACGCCGGCCCCGAGGTCTGCGTCGTCTCCACCAAGTGCTTCACCAACACCACGGTCGCCTTCGCGCTGCTCGCCCTGCACCTGGGCCGCACCCGCGACCTCTCGGTCCGCGACGGCAAGCGGATCATCGAGGGCCTGCGCAAGCTGCCCGAGCAGATCACCGAGATCCTCAAGCAGGAGGAGGACATCAAGCAGCTGGCGGAGAGCTACGCCGACGCCCGCTCGATGCTCTTCATCGGCCGCGTCCGGGGCTACCCGGTGGCCCGCGAGGCCTCCCTGAAGCTCAAGGAGGTCTCCTACATCCACGCCGAGGCCTACCCCGCCTCCGAGCTGAAGCACGGCCCGCTGGCCCTCATCGAGCCGGCCCTCCCCACGGTCGCGATCGTCCCCGACGACGACCTGCTGGAGAAGAACCGCGCGGCCCTGGAGGAGATCAAGGCCCGCAGCGGCAAGATCCTCGCCGTGGCCCACCAGCACCAGGAGAAGGCGGACCAGACGATCCTCGTCCCGAAGAACGAGGACGAACTGGACCCCATCCTGATGGGCATCCCCCTCCAGCTCCTCGCCTACCACACGGCCAAGGCCCTGGGCCGCGACATCGACAAGCCGCGCAACCTCGCGAAGTCGGTGACGGTCGAGTAGGACGCGGGAACAGAACGGACCCCCACGTGGCCACCTTCACGCGGGGGTCCTTTCCGTGCTGCTGCTCATCAGCCGGCGGCCGTCACCCCCCGGCCCGCAGCACGCCCCGGAAGGGCCGTCGGCCAGTGGGCCAGCGCGGCCGTCGCCGCGTACCAGGCCAGCGCGCCCGAGCCGGCGGCCACCCAGCCGCCGGCCTTGGTGAGAGCCGAACTGTCCGCGAACTGCGCCACGGCGAGCACGAGCATCGCCAGGAACAGCAGGCCGTGCATGACCTGGCCGAGACCGTCCCCGCCGGCGAGGGTCAGCGTGAGCGCCACGAGGGCGAACAGAAGCAGGAAGAGCCCGCCCGCGTTGGCGGACGAGTGGCCGGCGACCGCCCAGGTGAACCACAGCGCACCGAGGGCCGCGAAGCCCGTACCGGAGGCGCTGTCACGGTCCCGGAGGGCCAGCAGGCCGATGACGAACAGGGCAACTCCGCCCACGTAGTGGGCCACTGACACGGCGTCGGACGCGGCCACGCCGTCGATGACACCGGTGGTACCGAGTCCGAACGCCAACAGGGTTATGCCCAGGGCGAGTCGGCCGACCACGGTGGTGCTTCCGCTTCCCGCAGAGACGTCGTTGTCCACGGCGGGCTCCCTTCGTGCAGGTGCAGTCGTGCGGTGAGCGCTATATGCCCTTCACAAAGGCACAACCCACCTCTACGCGCGAGTAGTTTTGCGCTGCACCACGCTGCACCAGGCCGCACCGAGCTGCATCAGGGGGAGTCGGGAAGGTCAGGGAATGACGATCACGGGCCGCTGCGCCCGCTTGGCGAGCCGTCCCGCGACGGAGCCGAAGATCCGGCCGACGATGCCGTGCGTGGAGCCGACGACGATCGCGTCGGCCTCGTACTCCCGCCCGACCTCTTCCAGCTCGTGACAGATGTCACCGCCCCGCTCGACCAGGATCCACGGCACCTCGGCCAGATAGTCCGCACACGCCAGCTCCAGCCCCAGGACCTCCGTGCGGTGGTCCGGCACGTCCACGAAGACGGGCGGCTCGCAGCCGGCCCAGACGGTGGTGGGCAGCCGGTTCGCGACATGCACGATGATCAGACCGGAGTGGGAACGGTGGGCCATGCCGATCGCGTAGGCGAGGGCGCGCTCGCTGGAGGTGGAGCCGTCGAAGCCGACGACGACTCCGTGCCGGAAGGCGGGGTCGCAGGAAGGGCGTGACTCTTCCGCCGCCAGGGGATCGGCCGCCGTGGGATCGGCGACCGGCCGCTTGCGGTCCGCGGGTTCGAAGAATTCGTGACCGGCCATGGCTGTCTCGGCGTTGTGATCCTTTATGGGAGGGACGACAGTGTGCGGCGGAGCTGTGTCCGGGAAAGGTCTTCCCAAGCCCATACCCTCAAGGGTACGGCGGCACGCCTCCTGAGCCCAGATCCCGCGCACGCTCCGTGAGCGGTCCCCCGACGTCCGTAGGGGTTCACCGGAGCATGCACGAGCCGCGCCCGTAACGCAATGGTTGCTGCCCCGTACAGGCGGTTTGCACAGCGTTCACAGCTGCGCCTGCGGTGACCGACCGGTCGAACGGGCGTTGAATCGGGGTGAGCCACCGCCACAGGGAGTACGAGATGCCCGGACCCCGACCCAGCAGCGAGCCGCGCCCCGCGCCCGACACCGCGAGCGATGTGATCCGCTGGGCGGCCTTCAGCTGCGTGCTCGTGCCCGTGGTGCTCGTCTGGTACGGCGCCTCGCTGGCCGGCGCCGCGGGCACCGCGCTGGGCCTCGCCGCCGTCACGGCCGTCTGCCGGGTGCTGCTGCGCCGCTCGGAGCGGTGCGCCCAGCGTTGCGCCACGCAAAGAGGCGGACGTCACACCCGGGAGCAGACACCGGTCGACTGACCTGTTTCCGCGCCTCCGAACGCTGCTTTTCAGCCAACTTCTGGATATCGACCAGGAGGGGTCCGAACCACCCTCCAACCCCCGTTCCACCTGCACGGAAAGGGTCTACGGGCCGCTGCGCACCCTACGCGGTTTGGCCACTGCGACAAGGCGCACTTCCCTGCACGCCTCACGAGTGCAACGCTTCGTGATCGAATGCTTCACGCCAAGTTGTCATGTCGACAATGTGCCGCGTGGGGAACTGGTCACCGCCCGATCGCGGGAGCCAGTAAATTCGATCTTGACTGTCTTACGGCGGGGGACTCGTGCAGGACCGAGGGGAAACGTGCAGGAGCGACACAACCGAGGAGCCGCGACCACCGAGGGGGGCTTAGCAGTATGAGCCACGACTCCACTGCCTCGCCGGACGCCGCAGCCCGGAAACTGTCCGGGCGACGCCGCAAGGAGATCGTCGCGGTGCTGCTGTTCAGCGGCGGCCCCATTTTCGAGAGTTCCATTCCGCTGTCGGTGTTCGGGATCGACCGCCAGGACGCCGGCGTGCCGCGCTACCGCCTGTTGGTGTGTGCCGGCGAGGAAGGCCCGCTGCGGACCACAGGGGGCCTGGAACTCACCGCACCGCATGGGCTGGAGGCGATCTCACGCGCCGGGACGGTCGTCGTACCGGCCTGGCGGTCGATCACCTCACCGCCACCGGAGGAGGCACTCGACGCGCTGCGCCGGGCACACGAGGAAGGCGCCCGCATCGTCGGGCTGTGCACGGGCGCGTTCGTGCTCGCCGCGGCCGGACTGCTGGACGGCCGCCCGGCGACCACCCACTGGATGTACGCACCGACGCTGGCCAAGCGCTATCCGTCGGTGCACGTCGATCCGCGTGAGCTGTTCGTCGACGACGGCGACGTGCTGACGAGCGCGGGTACGGCGGCCGGAATCGATCTCTGTCTCCACATCGTGCGGACGGACCACGGCAACGAGGCGGCCGGCGCGCTCGCCCGGCGTCTGGTGGTCCCGCCGCGCCGGTCGGGCGGTCAGGAGCGCTACCTCGATCGGTCTTTACCAGAGGAGATCGGCGCCGACCCGCTCGCCGAGGTCGTCGCCTGGGCGCTGGAACACCTCCACGAGCAGTTCGACGTGGAGACCCTGGCGGCACGCGCCTACATGAGCCGCCGTACGTTCGACCGCCGGTTCCGCTCGCTCACCGGGAGCGCTCCGCTGCAGTGGCTGATCACGCAGCGGGTGCTCCAGGCGCAGCGGCTGCTGGAGACGTCGGACTATTCCGTGGACGAGGTGGCGGGGCGGTGCGGCTTCCGTTCACCTGTCGCGCTGCGCGGGCACTTCCGCCGCCAGCTCGGCTCGTCCCCGGCCGCCTACCGGGCCGCCTACCGGGCCCGTCGGCCGCAGGGCGACAAGCCGGGCGAGGCGGAGCCGTCGGTGTCGACGGCCGGCCAGCAGGGCGCGCCCGCGGGCCTGTCCGGCACCGGACCGGTGGGCCCGCCACCGGCCCTGCTGCACGAGCACCGGGACGGCGGGGTGCCGCTGCAGAGCCGCCGGGCCGCGGCCGGCGCGGTGGGGCTGCTGCCGGGGCCGCGCAGCGGTAACTGAGCGGTCCGCGCACGGAGCGCGAAGGGGGGCGGAGCCCGGCTCCGCCCCCCTTCGCGTGTCCGCGCACCGACAAGGTCGGCGCACGGTCGGTCCAGCTCAGCGCGGCGCGCCGTAAGGTGAGACACATGAACGATCGCATGGTGTGGATCGACTGCGAGATGACCGGCCTCTCGCTGTCCGACGACGCGCTCATCGAGGTGGCCGCCCTCGTCACCGACTCCGAGCTGAACGTACTCGGCGAGGGGGTGGACATCGTCATCCGCCCGCCGGCCCGGGCTCTGGAGACGATGCCGGAGGTGGTCCGTCAGATGCACACCGCGTCCGGACTGCTCGCCGAGCTGGAGCACGGCACGACCCTGAAGGACGCCGAGGAGCAGGTCCTGGCGTACGTGAAGGAGCACGTGAAGGAGCCCGGCAAGGCGCCCCTGTGCGGAAACTCGGTCGGCACCGACCGGGGCTTCCTGCTGCGGGACATGCCGACCCTGGAGGACTACCTCCACTACCGGATCGTCGACGTGTCCTCGGTCAAGGAGCTGGCCCGCCGCTGGTACCCGCGGGCGTACTTCAACAGCCCGGAGAAGAACGGCAACCACCGGGCCCTCGCCGACATCCGCGAGTCGATCGCCGAGCTGCGCTACTACCGCGAGGCCATCTTCGTGCCGCAGCCCGGCCCGGACTCCGACACCGCCAGGGCGATCGCCGCCAAGCACGTCCTGCCCGCGCAGTAGCCGCCCGCGCGGGCTCCGCCAGGGCCGCTCGGCGGCCCGCGCGAAAACCTGTGCGCGAGCACCCCTTCGGACCCTGTAGACTTCTTCTCGGCCGGTCGGGGAAACGACAAGTTCCACCGCCGGTCATGGTGGGTGTAGCTCAGCTGGTAGAGCACCTGGTTGTGGTCCAGGATGCCGCGGGTTCGAGTCCCGTCACTCACCCTGAGTGTTCAGCCGGTGACTCCGTCGCAAGACGGGTCACCGGCTGAACACGTTTCGGGGCTCCTTGGGATCGCGCGCAGGCCGGGATCGGCAGATGTGTTCCAGCTCCCACCGGCCCGGCCCGCGGCTTCGCCGCGCCCCGGCGGAACGGATCTGCCGATCCCCCCGCTAGGAGGACGCCCGCACCACCAGCTCCGTCGGGAGCACCGCCCGGCGGCGGTCCAGGCCGCGGGACGCCGGTGGGCGGCGGTCGGCGATCTCGGTGAGGAGGAGGTCGATCATCGCGCGGCCCATCTCCTCGATGGGCTGGCGGACGCTGGTGAGCGGCGGGTCCATGTGGCGGGCGATGGCGGAGTCGTCGTAGCCGACCAGGGCGACGTCGTCGGGGATGCGGCGGCCCGCCTCGCGCAGCACCTGACGGGCGCCGGCCGCCATCACGTCCGAGCCGGCGAAGACCGCGTCCAGGTCGGGGTGGTGGGACAGCAGGACCGTCATCGCCCGGCGGCCGCCCTCCTCGGTGAAGTCGCCCGGCTCGATGAGGAGGTCGTCGGCCGGGTGGCCGGCGTCGCGCAGGGCCTCGCGGTAGCCGTCGACGCGGCGCTGGGCGCCGTAGACGTCCAGGCGGCCGGTGATGTGGGCGATCCGGCGGCGGCCCCGGCCGAGCAGGTGCTCCACGGCCGAGCGGGCCCCGCCGTAGTTGTCCGAGTCCACCGAGGTGAGCGACTCGGCCGCCGAGCGCGGGCCGCTGATCACGGCGGGGATCTCCAGCTGGGCCAGGAGGTCGGGCAGGGGGTCGTCGGCGTGGACGGAGACCAGCAGGACGCCGTCGACGCGGTGGGCCGCCAGGTACTGGGCCAGCCGCTGCCGCTCGCGGTCGCTGCCCGCGAAGATCAGCAGCAGCTGCATCTCGGTGTCGGAGATCTCGGCGCCGACCCCGCGCAGCATGTCCGAGAAGTACGGCTCGGCGAAGAACCGGGTCTCCGGCTCGGGGACGACCAGGGCGATGGCGTCGGTGCGGTTGGCCGCGAGGGCGCGGGCGGCGGTGTTGGGGACGTAGCCGAGTTCGGCGACGGCCGCCTCGACCGCGGCGCGGGTGGCGTCGCTGACCCGGGGGGAGCCGTTGATCACCCGGGAGACCGTGCCCCGCCCGACCCCGGCCCGCGCGGCGACCTCTTCGAGCGTGGGCCGCCCTCCGCTCCGGCCCCGCCCTCCGTGGCTTGCCATGGGCTCCGCCTTTCTCGCCGTGTCCTGTCTGGCTGGAATCTAACAGTCCTGGCCAGAGTGGTGAGCGGTACCAGGCGGCCCGCGAGGGCAGTTAACAGGCAGATAACTGAACGCGGTTCGCCCTGTCCGTTCCCTTGACACCCCGCCGGGAACCGACGACCCTTCAACACATCACTTGTGGGAGCGCTCCCACAGTACCTGACACCTACACATCCCGCACGTTCCCCGCCCGAGCCGCAGCGAGTACGAACGGGCCCAATTCCAGCAGTTGGCCGGGGGGTCGGCACGTCAGGCAACAGGAGGACGTAATGCGCACGAGCATCCGCCGGTCCCAGCGGCTGATGGCCCTCGCGGCCGTGGCCGCACTGACCACCGGGCTGCTGGCCGGCTGCGCCAACGACTCGGACGACGGCTCGTCGAACAACTCGGGCGGTGACGGCGGTGGCGGCAAGGGCAAGATCACGCTGACCATCGGGACCTTCGGCGTCTTCGGCTACAAGCAGGCCGGCCTCTACGACGAGTACATGAAGCTCCACAAGGACATCAACATCAAGGAGAACGTCACCACTCGTACCGACGTCTACTGGCCGAAGGTGCTCACCCGCCTCCAGGCCGGCTCCGGCACCGACGACGTCCAGGCCATCGAGGTCGGCAACATCACCGAGGCCGTCCAGACCCAGGCGAACAAGTTCGTCGACCTCGGCAAGGAGGTCGACAAGTCGCAGTGGCTGGACTGGAAGCTCGCGCAGGCCACCACCAAGGACGGCAAGACCATCGGCCTCGGCACGGACATCGGCCCGATGGCGATCTGCTACCGCAAGGACCTGTTCAAGAAGGCCGGTCTGGAGACGGACCGCACCAAGCTGGCCGCCCAGTGGAAGGGTGACTGGCAGAAGTACGTCGACGTGGGCAAGCAGTACATGAAGAAGGCGCCGAACGGCACCAAGTTCGTGGACTCCGCCTCCTCGGTGTACAACGCGGCCCTCGGCGGCGCCGAGACCCGGTACTACGACAAGGACGGCAACATCGTCTGGGACGAGTCCGAGGGTGTGAAGAAGTCCTGGGACGCGGCGATGGCCGTCGCCACCAGCAACATGTCGGCCAAGCTGAAGCAGTTCGACAAGCCGTGGGACCAGGGCTTCGCCAACGGCACCTTCGCGAGCGTGGCCTGCCCGGCCTGGATGATCGGCTACATCGAGCAGAAGTCCGGTGACTCCGGCAAGGGCAACTGGGACGTGGCGGCGGCCCCGACCGCGGCCAACTGGGGCGGCTCCTTCCTCGGCGTGCCGACGGCGGGCAAGCACCAGAAGGAGGCCATCGAGCTGGTGAAGTGGCTGACGGCGCCGGAGCAGCAGGCGAAGGTCTTCGCCAAGCAGGCCAGCTTCCCGTCGACCCCGTCGGCGTACGCGAGCCTCAAGCCGGCCGCCGACACCACGACGTACTTCTCCAACGCGCCGATCACGCAGATCTTCGCCGACTCGGCCAAGACCATCCCGGTCCAGTACTTCGGCGTCAAGGACCAGCCGATCAACAGCGCGCTGACCGACGTCGGCATCCTCCAGGTCGAGCAGAAGGGCAAGTCGCCCGAGCAGGGCTGGGACGCCGCGAAGAACGAGATCAAGGACGTGCTCGGCCAGTGAGCAGCTCCAAGCAGGCTCTCGCGCATCCCGCGTCGAGCGCCGAGGCCGCGCCCGGCAGCACGCCGGGCGCGGCCCGGGGCGCTCGCGGTCGCGGTGCGCCGGCGGCGCCCGACTCCTGGCGCAGCCGGCTGTACCGCTGGGACATGAAGGCGTCGCCGTACGCCTTCGTCGCCCCCTTCTTCCTCCTCTTCGGGGCCTTCTCGCTGGTCCCGCTGCTCTACACGGCCTGGTACTCGCTGCACGACGTGCAGCTGTCGGCACTCGACCACCAGACCTGGGCGGGCCTGGACAACTACCGGAACCTGCTGTCCTCGGACTTCTTCTGGAACGCCCTGAAGAACACCCTGAGCATCGGCGTCATCTCGACCGTGCCGCAGCTGCTGGCCGCGCTCGCGCTCGCGCACCTGCTCAACTACAAGCTGCGCGGCTCGACCATGTGGCGCGTGGTGATGCTGACCCCGTACGCCACCTCGGTGGCGGCGGCGACCCTGGTGTTCACGCTGCTGTACTCGTGGGACGGCGGCATGGTCAACTGGGTCCTCCACTTCTTCGGGGTGGACCCGGTCAACTGGCGGGAGTCCGACTGGGGTTCGCAGTTCGCGGTGTCGTCCATCGTGATCTGGCGGTGGACCGGGTACAACGCGCTGATCTATCTGGCCGCCATGCAGGCGATCCCGGCCGATCTGTACGAGTCGGCGGCGATCGACGGCGCCAACCGCTGGCAGCAGTTCCGGCACGTGACCGTTCCGCAGCTGCGGCCGACGATCCTGTTCACGGTGGTCGTCTCCACCATCGGCGCCACCCAGCTCTTCGGTGAGCCGCTGCTGTTCGGCGGGGTCAGCGGGTCCAAGGGCGGCTCGGAGCACCAGTACCAGACGCTCGGTCTGTACATGTACGACCAGGGCTGGATCATCGGCAACCTCGGCAAGGCGTCCGCGATCGCCTGGTCGATGTTCCTGATCCTGCTGATCGTGGCCGCGGTCAATCTGCTGCTCACCCGACGGCTGAGGAAGTCCCAATGACCACCACTGAACTGACCCTGCCCCGGGAGGCGGGCCGGCGCCGCGGCCGGATGGGCGCGGGCAAGCAGCTGCACGCGGGCCCGGTGACCTACCTCGTGCTCACCGTGTTCGCGCTGGTCTCGCTGGCCCCGCTGGTGTGGACGGCGATCGCGGCCTCCCGCACCGACCGGCGCCTGGCCCAGACCCCGCCGCCGCTGTGGTTCGGCGGCAACCTCTTCAAGAACCTCGAGGCGGCCTGGGACCAGGCCGGGCTCGGCACCGCCATGCTGAACTCGGTGATCGTGGCGGGCACCATCACGGTGAGCACGGTGCTGTTCTCCACGCTGGCCGGGTTCGCCTTCGCCAAGCTGCGGTTCCGGTTCTCCAGCGTGCTGTTGCTGCTGACCATCGGCACCATGATGATCCCGCCGCAGCTGGCCGTCGTACCGCTGTACCTGTGGATGTCGGACCTGGGCTGGTCCAACCAGCTCCAGACGGTGATCCTGCCGAGCCTGGTGACCGCGTTCGGTACGTTCTTCATGCGGCAGTACCTGGTGCAGGCGCTGCCGACGGAGCTGATCGAGGCGGCCCGGGTGGACGGGGCGAGCAGCCTGCGGATCGTGTGGCACGTGGTCTTCCCGGCCGCGCGGCCCGCGATGGCGGTGCTGGGCCTGCTGACGTTCGTGTTCGCCTGGAACGACTTCCTGTGGCCGATCATCGCCCTGACCCAGCAGAACCCGACCGTGCAGGTGGCCCTGAACTCGCTCGGCACCGGGTACGTCCCCGACCAAGCGGTGATCATGGCGGGCGCGCTGCTCGGTACGCTGCCGCTGCTGGTCGCCTTCCTGCTGTTCGGCAAGCAGATCGTGGGCGGGATCATGCAGGGCGCGATCAAGGGCTGATCCGCCCGTCCGGCTTCAAGGGGGCCGGTCGACCGCCGTCCCGGCCCCTTCTCCCCCACTTCATCCGTCGGCTCTTCCGACCCTTCATGGGAGCGCTTCCATGCCTGACTCCGTTTCCTCCGTGACGTTTCCTCCCGCCTTCCTCTGGGGCGCCGCGACCTCGGCGTACCAGATCGAGGGGGCGGTGCGGGAGGACGGCCGCACCCCCTCGATCTGGGACACCTTCAGCCATACGCCGGGCAAGACGGCCGGCGGCGAGACGGGGGACGTCGCGGTCGACCACTACCACCGCTACCGCGACGACGTGGCACTGATGGCGGAGCTGGGCCTGACCGCGTACCGCTTCTCCGTCTCCTGGTCCCGGGTGCAGCCGACGGGCCGGGGGCCGGCGGTCCAGCGCGGACTGGACTTCTACCGCCGGCTGGTCGACGAGCTGCTGGCACGGGGCATCAGGCCGGCGCTCACCCTCTACCACTGGGATCTGCCGCAGGAGCTGGAGGACGCGGGCGGCTGGCCGGTGCGGGACACCGCGTTCCGGTTCGCCGAGTACGCCCAGCTCGTCGGCGAGGCGCTGGGCGACCGGGTGGAGCAGTGGATCACCCTCAACGAGCCGTGGTGCAGCGCCTTCCTCGGGTACGGCTCCGGGGTGCACGCGCCCGGGCGCACCGACCCGGCGGCCTCGCTGCGCGCGGCCCACCATCTCAACCTGGGGCACGGGCTGGCCGCTTCGGCGCTGCGGGCGGCGATGCCGGCCCGCAACCAGATCGCGGTCAGCCTCAACTCCTCCGTCGTACGGCCGCTCTCCCAGGACCCCGCGGACCTGGCTGCGGCCCGCCGGATCGACGACCTGGCCAACGGCGTCTTCCACGGCCCGATGCTGCACGGCGCGTACCCGTCGTCGCTGCTGGAGGCCACCCGCTCGGTGACCGACTGGTCGTACGTCCTCGACGGCGACGTCCGCACGATCAACGCCCCGCTGGACGCTCTCGGCCTGAACTACTACACGCCGACCCTGGTCTCGGCCGCGTCCGGCGAGGCCAAGGGCCCCCGGGCGGACGGCCACGGCTCCAGCGAGCACTCGCCCTGGCCGGCCGCGGACGACGTCCTCTTCCACCAGACCCCCGGCGACCGTACGGAGATGGGCTGGACGATCGACCCGACGGGACTGTACGACCTGATCATGCGCTACGCGCGCGAGGCGCCGGGCCTGCCCCTGTACGTCACCGAGAACGGCGCGGCCTACGACGACAAGCCCGACCCCGACGGCCGGGTGCACGACCCCGAGCGCATCGCCTACCTGTACGGGCATCTGTCGGAGGTGCGCCGCGCGATCGCCGACGGCGCCGATGTGCGCGGGTACTACCTGTGGTCCCTGATGGACAACTTCGAGTGGGCGTACGGCTACGGCAAGCGGTTCGGCGCGGTGTACGTGGACTACGCCACGCTGGAGCGGACGCCGAAGTCGAGCGCGCGGTGGTACGCGGAGGCGGCCCGGACGGGGGTGCTGCCGCCGGTGGAGCCCGCCGCGTGACAGGCGGGGCGCGGCCCGTCGTGGGAGCGGGCCGCGCCCTCTTGCTCGGACGGAAGTGCCGGTGGCGTGTCCGGGCTATCCCTTGTACGCCCCGAACGCCTTGGCGAAGGCGGACTTCTCCTGGATGACGGAGCTGCAGGTGGCGTCGGCGGTGGGCTTGGTGCCGCCCGGGCACTGCTGGTCGCGGGTCGCGGACCACATGGAGAGCCAGCCGAGGCCCTTGGACTTGGCGAAGTTCACCAGCTGGGTGGCGTCCTCGACCTTGAAGACCTCGGAGGAGACGTCGTTGACGCCGATCATCGGGGTGACGGCGACGGTCTTCCAGGCGGCGGCGTCGGACAGCCCCAGCACGCTCTTGACCTGGGCCTGGGTGGCCGTCGCGGCCTGCTCGGCGTACGTGCCCATGTCACCGCTGTACGAGGGGCCGTAGTCCATCGCCATGATGTTGACGGTGGTGATCTTCACGCCGTTGGCCTTGGCGTCGGCGAGGAGGTTCACACCGTCCTGGGTGAGGCCCTCGGGCATCACCGGGAGGGTGAAGGAGACGTCCAGGTTCGGGTGCCGGGCCTGGAGCTTGGCGATGGCCTGGGCGCGGCGGGTGTTGGCCGCGGTGTCGGGCAGCGCGCCGCCCTCGACGTCGAAGTCCACCTTGGTCAGCTTGAACGCGTCGACCGCCTTGCCGTAGGCCGCCGCCAGCGCGTCCGCGGAGGAGCAGGTGGTGGCCAGCTCGGAGCCGGAGGCGCCGCCGAAGGAGACCCGGACGTCACCGCCCTTGGCGCGCAGCGAGCCGATCTGCGCGGCCACGGCGTCGCCGGTGAGGTCCGTGACGCCGCCCCACTTGGGGGTGCAGCCGCCGCCGTCGGTGAGGAAGGCGAGGTTGTAGTTCTTCACGCCGGTCGCGTCGGCGGCGCCGAGGAGGTCGAAGGCCGGGTAGAGGCTGGTGTCGACGTAGGGGGCGAAGCCGGCGGAGCCGGTGGTGCCGGTCCCGGTGCTGCCCGTGGGGGTGGGCGTGGGCGTGGCGGTCGTCTTGGTGGGGGTGGGGGTGGGGGCCGGCGTGGTCTGCGTCGGCCGGCCGCTCGGCTCGGGGGTCGCGCCGCCGTCCGCGGAACACTGGGTGTTGTCGATACGACAGCCGGTCGGGTCGCCGCTGCCGGTCACCACGAAGCCGACGGTCACCGACTTGCCGGGGGCCAGGCCCTCGGTGTCCCACTTCGCCGGCTTCACGGTGACGTGCCGACCGCTCACGCTGGACTCGCCGTTCCAGAGCGAGCCGAGCTTGGCGCCCGCCGGGAGGTCGAACTCCAGCGTCCAGGTCTTCTCGGCCTGACCGGTGTTGTTGGTGACGACGTACTGGGCGGTGTAGCCCGTCGACCAGTCGCTGGTCTTCGTGTACGCCGCGTTCACCCCGGCCGCGTTCGCGGTGCCGGTGAGCAGGACCGCGCCGCCGCCCACCACGGCCGCGGCCACCAGGCCGCCTATCGCCTTGTTCCTGCCACTGATCCTGCGCCGGTGCGTGCTCATGGGCGTGCCTGCCTTCGCTGTTCACGGGGGTGGGGTGCGGCAGCACGCTAGCGACCGGGAAATGGACAAATGGCTTGTTCCGGCCGTCGGTTGGAGACCTTAGGGTTCGCTTAAGGAAGGGATCGGGGACGGTTAAAGGTCGAGACCAATTTCCCCGGCCGGCGCCTGCGTGCGGCCCCCCGCTGTCTGCGCCCCACCGTCTTGCGCGCGTCCAGCTGGAACCAGATCCGCACCTCCGTGCCGCCCAGCACCGAGCCGCCGATGCGGACGTCTCCGCCGGTGGACTCGGCGAGCCGGCGCACGATGTCCAGGCCGAGGCCGGTGGAGCCGGTGGTCCCCGAACCCCGGCCGCGGGCCATCGCCGCCTCGGGGTCGGTTATGCCGGGGCCCGCGTCGGAGACGAGCACGATCACCGCGTCCTCCCCGTTGTGCACGTCGACCGCGAAGGCGGTGCCCTCGGGGGTGTGCCGGAAGACATTGCCGAGCAGGGCGTCGAGGGCGGCGGCCAGGTCGGCGCGGGCCACGGGTATGCGCACCGGCCGGTCCACGCCGGCCACCCGCCACTTGCGGCCCTCGTCCTCGGCCAGCGCGGACCAGAACTCCATGCGCTCGCGGACCACTTCGGCCGCGTCGCACCCGGCGCCGGGCCCGGCGGCGGCCGTCTGCGGCTTGGCCTCCCGGGCCGTGCGGATGATGGCGTCGACCTCGCGCTCCAGCTGGGCGACGGCCGCGCGGGTCTGCTCGGCGGCCGGTCCGGCGCCGAGGGAGGCCGCGTTCAGCCGGAGGACGGTGAGCGGAGTGCGCAGCCGGTGCGAGAGGTCGGCGGCCAGCTCCCGCTCGTTGGCGAGGAGCTGCACGACCTGGTCGGCCATGGAGTTGAACGCGACGGCGGCGAGCCGGAGTTCGGTCGGGCCCTCCTCCCGCACCCGGGCGCCCAGCTTGCCCTCGCCCAGTTCGTGCGCGCCCTCGACCAGCCGCCGGGCGGGCCGCACCATGCGCACCCCGAGCCGGTCGGCGACGGCCACCGAGCCGACGGTCAGCGCGAGGCCGACGGCCGCGAGCACCGCCCAGGCCGTGCCGACGCCGTTGGTCACCTCCGACTCGGGGACGTACACCTCGACCACGGCGATGGCGCCGGAGCCGAGCGCGACCGGCTGGAGCAGGGTGGAGCCGCCGGGCACGGTGGTGGTGGAGGCGCGGCCCAGTCTCCGCACGGCCTGGATGTCGCGGGCAGCGGCGCGCTGCCGGCCGAGGTCGAGCGCGGCCCGGCCGCCGTCGGCGGGCAGGTGGACGGCCATCCCGGAGTCGGCGCCGGCCGAGGCCACCACCCGCTCCAGCTCCTCCCGGTCGGTGGTGATGGACAGCGCGGGCGCGACCGCGGCGGCCTGCCGCTCGGCGCCTGCGAAGGCGCGGTCGCGGGCCATCTCCTTGACGACCAGGCCGAGCGGGACGGCGAAGGCGACCACGACCATGGTGGTGACCGCCAGACAGACCTTGACCAGGGCCCACCTCATCACGGGACCTGCCCGTCCGCCGAGGGGTCCGCGGGGGGTTCGAGCTTCACGCCGACCCCGCGCAGGGTGTGCAGGTAGCGCGGCCGGGCGGCCGTCTCCCCCAGTTTCCGGCGCAGCCAGGACAGATGGACGTCGATGGTCTGGTCGTCGCCGTAGGACTGCTGCCAGACCTCGGCGAGGAGTTCCTTGCGCGCGACGACGACGCCTGGGCGGCCGGCCAGGAAGGCGAGCAGGTCGAACTCCCGGCGGGTCAGGTCGAGCCGGACGCCGTCCAACGCGGCCTGGCGGCGGAGCGGGTCGACGGTCAGGCCGCCGACGCGCAGGACGGCCGGGGGCGGGGCCTCCGCGCCGGCGGAACGGGCCCGGCGCAGCACGGCCGCGATCCGGGCGGAGAGGTGCTCGACGGAGAACGGTTTGGTGAGATAGTCGTCCGCCCCCGCGTTCAGCAGCCGGACGACCTCCGTCTCGTCGTCCCGGGCGGTGGCGATGATGACGGGCACGTCGGTGATGCCGCGGAGCATCTTCAGCGCCTCGGAGCCGTCCAGGTCGGGCAGTCCGAGGTCCAGGATGACCAGGTCGAAGCGGAAATGGGCGACCTCGCGCAGCGCCTCCAGCGCCGTACCGACGCTGCGCACCGTGTGTGCGGCGTCGGTCAGGTGCCGGATGAGCGCCGAGCGTACGAACTGGTCGTCCTCGACCACGAGAACACTTGCCATGCGCCGCACCGTACGCCATGCGGCCGACCCCGGGCGGGCGCCTGTGGACAACCCGGGGCATGTGCACACAGCGGTACCGCTGGGGCAGTATGGCCCGCGATGCGCAGAGGACTCGTACACGTACTGGCGTGGCTGCTCGCGACGGGAGCGGCGGTCACGCTGTCCTGGTGGGGCGTGCACACGGTGATGGCGGGGACGGCGTACGACCCGCCGCGCGCCCTGCCGGTCACGGCGGCCGACGCGGACACCCGGGACGTGCGGCCCGCGTCCCGGACGCCCTCTCCCTCCCCGACCCCGTCGCACGAGCGGCCGGCCCGGCCGACGCCCACGCCGACGCGCACCGCGGCCCGCACGCAGCCCCCTTCCCCCACCCCCACTGCCTCCGCCTCCGGCCGGGTCAGGTCCTACGACACCGAGGGCGGCCGGGCGGTGTTCGACCTGGGTCCGGCCGACGCGACGCTGGTGTCGGCGACCCCGGGGACCGGCTGGGGGATGCAGGTGTGGAAGACGGAGAGCTGGATCAGGGTGGAGTTCAGCCGGGGCGCGGACCGGGTGACGGTGTTCTGCACCTGGCACGACGGGCCGCCGCGGGTCGAGGTGGGCACGTACTGACTCCGTCCGGACGGGTCGTCAGGGGGCGCAGACGACGTAGACGGTGCCGCTGGCGGCCCCGCCGCCCACGCGCTGCCGGAGGTCGCCCTTCCACCCGACCGGCTTGCCGGCGGAGTTCTTGACCGGCTCGGAGCGGGCGACGTACATGCTGCTCTGGACGTCGGCGCCTACGCCGCCGCCGGTCGCCGCCCAGCCGGACGGACAGGAGACCGTCGTCGCGCCGGAGAAGTACTTGGACCGGACGACGGGGTTGGTGACCGCGGCGTCGGCCGTGGACGAGGTGAGCGAGTCGAACGCGACCAGGGCGAGGAGGACCGCGGCGACCGCGCCCAGGGCGTAGGCGATCCGTCGGACAGAAGCGCTCATGACCATTTCCTTCCGGTTTCTTCCGGTGTGGTGGAAGACCAGGTCAGCAGTGGCCGTTGAGCGACACGCGGACGGCTTCCGAAATGGGCACAAGGTGTCCGAAGAGAATCGTTCGCGGCAGTTCCTGATCGCGGTGGCGACCGGTCCGCAGCCGGGGGCGGGGCCCTAGTCGAACACCGAGGGCGGCGGGGCCGGGGAGGCCACCGCGGCCTCGTCCGTCACGGGCAGCGCGCCACCGGTGAAGTCGGTGAGCTGCCTGCCGTGTTCGACCCGGCCGGGGTGCGGATCGGAGGCGGCGCGGCGGGTGAGGTCGGCGAGCGGCAGCGGGACGTCGGCGGCGACCAGGATCGCGTTGCCGAAGCGCTTGCCGCGCAGCACGGCCGCGTCCGCGATCAGCGCGAGTTCGCCGAACCGGGCGGCGGCGGTGGCGATCTGGCCGCGCAGGTGCGCGAGCGGCGGGCCGTCGGCGAGGTTGGCCGCGTAGACACCGGAGGGCTTCAGGGCGCGGCGGACCTCGTCCAGGAACTCGGTGGAGGTGAGGTGGGCGGGGGTGCGGGCCCCGCTGAACACGTCCGCGAGGACCAGATCGGCCCAGCCGTCCGGCACCTTGGCCAGGCCCGCGCGCGCGTCGACGGCGCGCACCCGGATCCGCGCGTTCGGGTCCAGCGGCAGCTCACGGCGGACCAGGTGGACCAGGCGCGCGTCCCACTCCACGACCTGCTGGGTGGAGCGGGGCCGGGTCGCGGCGACGTACCGCGCGAGGGTGAACGCGCCGCCGCCGAGGTGCACGGCGTGCACGGGCTTGCCGGGCGGGGCGACGAGGTCGATGACATGGCCGAGGCGCCGCTGGTACTCGAAGGAGAGGTGGGCCGGGTCGTCCAGGTCGACGTGCGACTGGGGTGCCCCGTCGATCAGCAGCGTCCAGGCCCGGTCGCGGTCCGGGTCGGGTACGAGCCGCGCGATCCCGCCGTCGACCGGCTCCTCGGCGGCGGCGGCGGCCGGCCTGCGCCGCGTGTTCCTGGACCTGCCCATGGGGCCATTTTCGCAGCTGCTGCGAGCGGTCGGGGCCGCAGGCGGGCGTCAGCGGCAGTTGTCGGCGGCCTCGAGCAGGCGGGCCGCCTCGCCCAGGGCCCGGCGCAACACCACCGGGTCGGTGGCGAGGTCGGCCTCGCCGGGCGGCAGCAGCCAGTCGGAGCCCGCCACCGGCGGCTCGGGGGCCAGCCGCAGCCCGCGGCCGTCCGTCTCGGTGCAGGTGCTGCCGGGCAGGTCCCAGCCGGCGGCCGTACCGGCCGGGACCAGGAAACCGAGGGTGCCGCAGCCGTCGTCGTGCAGCACGGGTCCCACCGCGTCCGCGGCTCCCCGCCGCAGGATGTCGACCGCCTCCAGCCCCTGCCGGGTCGGCACCGTCACGAGGTCGCATGCCGTGTCACCCGCCGCGAACGACGACGGCGACGACGGCGACGTACAAGGATCGTTGCCCTGGCTGGTCTCCATGCCGGCCTCCACCACACAGCCCTGTTGCGGTCCATGGAGTCCAACGCGCGAGCGCGTCAACGGCTACGGCACAAGTGCGCCGCAAAGGATGGCACTTCATGGCAGATCGTGGATGAGATATCCGGTTTGTAGCCAAACACCGCGTGGCGGGTCCTTCACAGCAGGTACGTTCATGCCCGCCGGAACCAGGGCGTCACACGGGCAACTCGTCCCGAAATCATCCCGGTCCCGGCATGGTTCGACGGTTCGCACGAGAGGACCCGGCCATGGCGTCGTCAACCGTGACCTCGTCACAGCCCGAACGGCCAGCCCGGCCGAACCTCGCCTTCCGGCAACTGCGCGGCCGGCGCTCACCGGCCGAGTTCGCGGCGCTGGTACGGCGGGCGGCACGGGAGATCGGTGAGCGGGTGAGCTGTGACGCGCGCTACATCGGCCGGGTCGAGGCCGGCGAGATCCGCTGCCCCAACTACGCGTACGAACGGGTGTTCCTGCACATGTTCCCCGGCCGCACCCTCACCGACCTCGGCTTCGCCCCCCGCTCGTCCGTCCGCGGCCGCGCGGCACGGACGGCCGGGGAGGCGCCGCAGCCGCCCACCGCGGGCGCGGCGCCCGGTGAGTCACGCGCGGCCGGGGAGCCGTATGACCCCTACGACACGCAGGACACGCACGATCCGCACGACCGGCACGAACCGCACGAACCATATGCGGAAGACCCCCTGAACCACGAGGAGAGCGACGTGCTGCGTCGCGCATTCATGACCGGCGGAGGCGCCACGGTGGCCGCCGCCACGCTGGCCCCGCTGGGGCTCGCCACCGGCGCCGCGGCGGCCGAACGGCCCCTGCGGCGGGCCGGAACCCCCGAGGCGACGGCGCTGGAGGAGGCCGTCCGCCGGATCCGGCTGCTCGACGACCGGCACGGCGCGGACGGCCTCTACCGGCGCGCTGCCGCTCCGCTGCGCGCCGCCTACGCGCTGCTCGACGCCGGCGCGACCAGGCAGACCACCGCCGACCGGCTGCATGCGGGCGCCGGTGAACTGGCCATCTCCGTGGGCTGGCTGGCCCACGACTCCGGGCGCTTCGACGACGCCCGCTCGCACTACGCGGAGGCGCTGGCCACCGCCCGCATGACCGGAGACCAGGCCCTGGAGGCACACGCCTTCTGCAACACCGCGTTCCTCGCCCGGGACGCCGGGCGGCCCCGGGAGGCGGTCCGGGCCGCGCAGGCCGCGCAGCGCGCCGCCCGGCCGCTCGGCTCCGACCGGCTGCTGTCCCTGCTCGCGCTGCGCGAGGCGGGCGGCTGGGCGGGGCTCGCCGACCGCACCGGCTGTGCGCAGGCGCTGGCCCGCGCGCACGCCCTCTTCGAGCGGGGCCGCTCGGACGCCGACCCCGAGTGGATGAGCTTCTACGGAGAGGCCGAACTGGAGGGGCTGGAGGCGCAGTGCTGGTCCACGCTGGGCGACTGGGGGCGGGCGTCCCGGCACGCGTGGCGGGCGGCGCGTCTGCAGGATCCGCACTTCACCCGCAACATCGCGCTCTACACCGCGGAGCTGGCCGACGACCTCGCCCGCGAGGGCCGTCCCGACGAGGCGGCGGAGGCGGGGCTGCGGGTGCTGTCGTTGCTGGACCAGGTCCAGTCCTCCCGCATCCAGACGATGCTCGCCGGGACCGCGCGGGTGCTGCTGCCGCACCGGCGGGCGTCGGGGGTGTCGGAGTTCCTGGACCGCCACGCTTCGCTGCCCCGGCGGGTGTAGGGGCGTCCGGTCAGCCCGCCAGGTGCCCCAGGTCGTTCCAGCTCTCGATCGCCGGTTCCCCGTAGGCCCAGCCGAGGACGGACAGCGAGGTCGGGTTCAGCCGGATGCGCGCCGCGAAGTCCAGCGGCAGCCCCAGCCACCGCGCGCCGATCGATCGCAGGATGTGCCCGTGGGCGAAGACCAGGACGTCGCGGTCGGCCGAGCGGGCCCAGGCGACGACCTCGTCCGCGCGCGCGGTGACCTCGGCGAGGGTCTCGCCCTCCGGGACCCCGTCCCGCCAGATCAGCCAGCCGGGCCGGACGGCCTGGATCTCGGCCGGGGTCATGCCCTCGTACGCGCCGTAGTCCCACTCCAGGAGCGTGTCCCACGTCGTGGCGCGGTCGCCGAAGCCGGCCAGTTCGCAGGTCTCCCGCGCGCGGGACAGCGGGCTGGTGCGCACCTCGGCGCCCGCCAGCCCGTCCAGCGGCGCCCGGTGCAGCCGCTCGCCGAGCAGCTTGGCCCCGCGCCGCCCCTCCTCCAGCAACGGCACGTCGGTCCTGCCGGTGTGCTTGCCGGACAGCGACCAGGCCGTCTGTCCGTGCCGGGCCAGCAGGATGCGCGGTGCCATGCGAGACCTCTCCGGTGAGCGAGCGGAACCGGGACGAGCAACCCGGAACAAGTGGATGCGGTCCTTCCATCATCGCGCACCCCGATTCCGGGCAACCCGCCGGGCGATCCCGGCGTCTTCGTGGACTGGGAACGCACCGAAGGTGTCCGGAGCTCCCCTCATGGGCCGAGTAGCGACACCGTAAAGTGGCACGGTCGCCCGCCGGGGCGCCGTACAGCAGAAGGGGGAGGGCGATCGGATGCCGCAGACCGAGACACCGGGCACCGAGGTGGTCCCGCGAACCCGGCTGCGCTGGTGGACCGAGCTGCCCCTGATCCTGCTGGTCTACGGCTGCTACTCGGCCGGCCGGCTCCTCGCGCGCGGTGACGTCGGCAGTGCCGTCGACCACGGCCTGGCGATCCTGCGCATCGAGAAGGCCCTGCACCTCGACGCCGAGCACCCGCTCAACCGGCTGTTCACGCGCGAGGCCTGGCTCGGGGTACCCGCCGACTTCTGGTACGCCTCGCTGCACTACCTGGTGACGCCGGTCGTCCTGGTCTGGCTGTTCCGGGCCCGCACCGAGCACTACCGGACGGCCCGCACCTGGCTGATGACGTCCACGTTCATCGGCCTGATCGGCTTCACCCTGCTGCCGACCTGCCCGCCCCGCCTGCTCTCCGCCGGCCACGGCTTCGTCGACACGATGGCCCAGTACAGCTCGTACGGCTGGTGGGGCGGAGAGGCCAGCGCCCCGCGCGGCATGGGCGGCATGACCAACCAGTACGCGGCGATGCCGAGTCTGCACGTGGGCTGGGCGCTGTGGTGCGGGGTCATGCTGTGGCGATACGGCGGCACCCGCCTGGCGAAGGCCTTCGGTGTCCTCTACCCGCTGCTGACCGCGATCGTGGTCATGGGCACCGCCAACCACTACTTCCTGGACGCGGCCGCGGGCGTCGCCGTGATGGGCGTCGGCCTCCTGCTGGCGCCGCGCGTGATGCGGGCCGCGGACCTGGTCCGTGTCCGGCTGTCCCGCAGCACCGCACCGGCCCCGGACGCCACGGGTTCCCCGATTGTCAGTGCCGGATGCCAGACTTCGGCGGGTGAGCGAATTCCACGGCAGCGCGAGTCGCGGCTCGACCCCGCGGCCGGACCGGACGCCTCCCCCAGCGACGCGGGCGAAGGGACTCCGGCACCGGCTCGCTGAGCTGCGCGGTCCCGACGTACCGGCCAAGGCCCTGGACGCCCGTGCCCTCGCCGCCCTCGCCGCGAACCCGGGGTGCGCCCGGCGGGCGGTCCTGGACGGCGCCGGGGTGGACAAGGCCCGGCTGGCGACCGCGCTGGGTGCGCCGTCGGGCTTCGGGCAGTCGCAGTTCGCGCTGACCCGGGGCAACGCGTTCGAGGCGCGGGTGAAGGCGGACGGCTGTGCGGAGCTGCTGCGGCTGGTGCACAGCCGGCTCGACCCGGGCGCCGAACCGCCCGCCGGGGCGGCCGTACCCGACCTGAGCGCGCACGGCCCCGAGGGGCGTACGGCCCGTACGGCGCTGGCGCTGCGCGAGGCCGCGCAGGCGGGCGGCTGGACCCTGCTGGACCATCCGATGCTCGCCCTGGACGTGGCGGGTTCGCCCGCCTTCCTGGAGCCGGACGCGGTGGTGGTGCACCCGGACGGCAGCTGGTCGGTGGTGGAGATCAAGTCCTTCCCGATGGTGGACGGTTCCGCGGACCCGGCGAAGGTGGGCGCGGCGGCCCGGCAGGCGGCGGTGTACGTGCTCGCCCTGGAGGAGGTCGCGGCGCGGCTGGATCCCGCCCCGCGCGTGCGGCACCGGGTGCTGCTGGTGTGCCCGAAGGACTTCTCGAACCTGCCCGCCGCTTCCGCCGTCGACATCCGCAGGCAGCGCGCCGTCACCGCTCGCCAGCTGGCCCGGCTCACCCGGATCGAGGAACTCGCCGGCGCGCTGCCCGAGGGCACGTGCTTCGCGCCCGACCGGCCCGCCGAGGAGCTGACGGCGGCCGTGGAGGCGGTGCCGGCGACCTACGCGCCCGAGTGCCTGTCCGCCTGCGAACTGGCCTTCCACTGCCGGGACCGGGCCCGCGCGGCCGGCGCGGTCACCCGCCTCGGCCGGCCCCTGCGGGCCGAACTGGGGGGCCTGGCCACGGTGGAGGAGGTGCTGGCCGCCGCCCGCGGCGAGAGCGGCGACCCGGACGACCCGGCGGTGGCCGCCCTGCGCCGGGCCGCGGCCCTGCGCGCGGAGGCGCTGGCGACGGCCGCGGAGGTGTCCGCGTGTCCCTGATCACCACGCTCGCCCGGCTGGAGGCCGTCGGCAGCGGCCGGGCGCAGCCCGCGGCGACCGTCCGGCACCGGCATCTGTCGGACCGTCCGCTGGTGTTCGTGCCGCTCACCACCGCCGGTGAGACCGGCGCCCCGCTCGGCGCGCTGGTCGGCACCGACCGGGACGCGCCCCGCCTGCTGGTCGTACCGCAGCCCCGCGACCGCGATCTGCGCTTCGCGTTCCTGGCCGAGCTGGCCGACATCGTCCTGCCGTACATCGACGCGTACGCGCAGTCGGTGGAGGCGGCCGAGCGCACCGAGACCGACCCGGAGACCGGCAAGCGGGTCAAGGTGGCGGCGGAGCTGTGCGCGGACGCGCCGCAGCTGATCGTGCCGAGCCGCACGGGCCTGGACCTCGTCCGGCTGCTGGGCCGCTCGATGCGGTTCCGGCGCACCGCCGAGCAGGACCCGGACGCGCCCTATCCGGCGCCGCCCCGGGTGCCGCTGCTCGGCCGCTGGCTGACCCACTACGGCGAGCGGGCCCGGGTCCCCGGCTCCTCGCTGCTGCTGGCCCTGACCGACGTGCTGTCCCGGCACTGGGCGACCGGCCAGTCCGGCCTGGAGGACCAGCACCTGGGCGCGCTGCTCGCCTGGATCGACCCCCCGGAGGGGCTGACCGGCGCCGAGGCCGCCCGCCGGGCCGAACTCGCCCGGGACGCCGACGGGCAGCTGCTGTGCCCGCCGGCCGGCCCCGCCACCGACCCGGCGTTCGACAACAAGCTGCTGGCCCCGGCGATCGAGCGCTACGACCGCGCGCGGACCGCCCTGGCCGCCGCCGAGGACCCGCTGGAGGCCGACGGCCGGCTGGCCGCGCTGACCCGGGCCGAGCGGGAGATCCGTGATCTGGTCGAGAGCCGCACCCGGCCCACCTGGGACGCGGTGTGGCGGGGCCTGGACCTGCTGCGGACGCTGCCTGCCGGCGCGCACGTGGAGGGGCGCTGGACCCGGGACCGCTGGTCGTTCACGGCGCACCGGGACCGGGTGCTGGCCGGCGAGCCGCCGCAGCCGCGCCGGGACGACGCGGTGACGGCGGCGAACAAGCTGGCCACGCGCGAGCGGGAGCAGGCCCGGCTGGAGGCGCAGGAGGCGCTGGACGATCCGCTGGTGATGGCGGGGCGGCGGCTGGCCGGGGAGGCGTTCGCGGGCGAGGTGACCGATGTCGGGATGGCGTACAGCGAGGGCAGACGGCCGAGCCCGCGCCCGCTGGTGACGGTCCGCACGGAGGACCGGCCGCATCTCGCGGAGCGGGCGCGGGTGTACCGCTCGCTGGGCGGCAAGCCGCAGTCGGCGGAGTTCGTCGGTCAGGAGGCCGAGGGCGTCCTCGTGCTGCGGATCCTGGACCGGATGGGCCGCGGCAAGGAGCCCGAGCCCGGGTCGGTGCCGGAGAAGGGCGACCGGGTCTGCTTCACGCTCTTCGAGCACGAGCAGCGCGGCGGCGCGAAGCTGCCCGACCCCGAGGAGACGCCCTGGACGCACGGCGGCCCGCCGGGCGAACCGGCGCCGGAGGCCCCCGACCCCGTGACCGAGGAGGACGTGCTGTGACGACCGTCGACTTCGACCCCGGAGCCGAGGCCGCCCGCGCCACCGACGCGATCCTGGACGACACGCTGCACGGTGGCCGACGGGGCGTGGTGGTGGACTCGCCGCCGGGCGCCGGCAAGTCGACCCTGGTGGTCCGCGCGGCCCTCGAACTCGCCGACGCGGGCCGCCCGCTGATGGTGGTGGCCCAGACCAACGCCCAGGTCGACGACCTGGTCCTGCGGCTCGCCGAGAAGAACCCGGAGCTGCCCGTGGGCCGGCTGCACAGCAGCGACGCCGACGCGTACGACAAGGCGCTGGACGCCCTGCCGCAGGTCCGTACGTCGGCGAAGGCGGCCGAGCTGAACGGTCTGCCGGTCGTCCTGTCCACCGCCGCGAAGTGGGCGCACGTGAAGGTGGACGAGCCGTGGCGGCACGCGATCGTGGACGAGGCGTACCAGATGCGCTCGGACTCCCTGCTCGCCGTGGCCGGCCTGTTCGAGCGGGCGCTGTTCGTGGGCGACCCCGGGCAGCTCGACCCCTTCTCCATCGTGGGCAGCGAGCAGTGGGCGGGCCTGTCGTACGACCCCTCGGCGTCCGCCGTCACCACCCTCCTGGCCCACAACCCGGACCTGCCCCAGCACCGCCTCCCGGTCTCCTGGCGCCTGCCGGCCTCGGCGGCCCCCCTGGTCTCGACCGCGTTCTACCCCTACACCCCCTTCCGCAGCGGTACGTCCCACGGCGACCGCCGGCTGACCTTCGCGGTCCCCTCCGACGGCTCCGGCCCGGACCGGGTGATCGACGAGGCCGCGGAGTCCGGCTGGGGCCTGCTGGAACTGCCCGCCCGGCACACCCCGCGCACGGACCCGGAGGCGGTACGGGCGGTCGCCGCGGTCGTCCGGCGCCTGCTGGACCGGGGCGGCGCGGCGGTCTCGGAGCGCGCACCGGAGCCGGCACCGCTCACCGCGGACCGGATCGCCGTCGGCACCGCCCACCGCGACCAGGCGGCGGCTGTCCGCGCGGCCCTGGCCGACCTCGGCGTGCCGGACGTGACCGTCGACACCGCGAACCGCCTCCAGGGCCGCGAGTACGACGTCACGGTCGTCCTGCACCCGCTCTCCGGCCGCCCCGACGCCACCGCCTTCCACCTGGAGACCGGCCGCCTGTGCGTCCTGGCCTCGCGCCACCGCCACGCCTGCATCATGGTCTGCCGCGCCGGCGTGACCGACCTCCTGGACGACTACCCCTCCACGGAACCGGTCCAGCTCGGCACGCTGGTGAAGTTCCCGGACGGCTGGGATGCAATGTTTACCACATACCTTCACCTGCTGGAGCACCGTGTGTCCTGGCGTCCCTGAGCTGCGGTGACGCGCAGGCAGTCAGTCCAGGGACGCCAGCGCACCGGCTATGAGAGCACGTGCAGCCGCTCCCCTCACGGCATCCTGTGACAGCCGTTCAAAGGCTCGGCTATACAGCTCCACCTGGCTGGGCTGCGTGAGGGTGGCGGCAGCGTCCAGGGTGTCCGCGTGCACCCTGGTGTCGTCGAAGATCGTGAAGGTGGGCATGGGCCACACGGCTCGTTGAGCCGAGAACGGGATGAGCCCCACGGCAACGTTCTGGAGATCCATGACCCCAAGCAAGTGACCAAGCTGTGCCGCCATGGTCTCCGCGCTGCACAGGCGGTACCGCAACACCGATTCCTCCAGCACGAACGAGAACCGGCGTGCGCCATTGGTCAGCACCTCGTTACGCCTCATACGGGCCGCCACGGCATCGCTCACGTCGTCCGGAGTCCCCCGGAAGTGTGCGATGGAGGACAGCAGGGCGGCGGCGTATCCGGGTGTCTGAAGAAAGCCGGGGATCACATCGGAGACGTAGACCCTGAATATCTTCGTTTGTTGGTACAGATCCCCAGTGGACTCCTGCAAACGACGGAGACCGCTTCGCTGGAGTCGCCTCCACTGCACATGAGCATCTGCGGACTGCCTGTTGGCTGCGATCAGGTCGGGGGCTTGGTCATCAGCGGCGCAGGCTTGGCACCAGGCTTTGATGTCCGCGTCGGAGGGAGGGGTTTTGGCGTTCTCGATCCGGGATGACTTTGACTCTGACCAACCGCACCTGACGGCCAGCTCCCGCCCACTGATTCCCGCATCCTTCCGGATCTCACGCAGACGGCCGGCCAGTTCTTCACGGGCCTTTTGAACACGTGAGGAGGGGTGTGGGGGCATGGAGCTGGCTTTCGTCAGATCTCGTACAGGTGGTGCGGGATCGCTCGCTCCCAGACCGCTTCGAAGGCGGCGGAGCACAGCTTCACGGCTTCCGGGTCCGCCGTGATCTCGTCTTCCACCACCACTCCACCACCTGAGAAGTGGTGCACCCGCAGCAGGGTGCCATCGAAGAGCCAGAAGTCATTGCCCGGCAAGGCGATAGCCGTAGCCCGTCGCCGTGGCAACCACCGCACTTCCTCACCCGCTGTCACGTTGGCACGGGTGACGTAGTGCTCCCAGCGGATGTAGTCCGATACCGGCTCGGAGATCACCCGGGCCCGGCGGATCGCCACTCCCCGGGCCACGGTGTCCGCGATCAGTTGGTCGTACGGATGCCACCAGGACGCGCGATCCTCCCAGTCAATCCGCTCGCCCCGCTGCCATGCCTCGAACCGGTCCGTCGGGGCGTACGAGTCACGCAGTTCCAGGTGAACGGCGGACCGCTCGCACTGGCCAAGCAGCTCAGCGAAGCTGGGCACGCTCGACGGCATCACATGCCTCCCTGATCATCGGGATCATCCGGGCCGGAATCCTCACGATGGCTTCACTGTCGGGTACCGAACCGTTCGCGGGGCTGCTCGCCTCGCACTCCGCCTGAGTGTCGGTGCTCGGCTTCCACCCCTGCAACAAGATCTCCTGGGCGTCCGCGTCAGCCCACACGGTGGGGCAGTGGTCCCGGTCCGTGTTTGGGTCGATTCCGATGAACTGTACGGCCATGACTAGCTCCCTGGTCTAGGCGCTTGCTCGGGCTTGCATCAGCTTCGTTGAACTGCGGAGACACCGTCAATAGCGCTACTAGCCACGCTGATTGGCGTGCAAGCTCATGCAAGTCTGTGGAGTCCGACACTCGGCAGTTCCTACCGTCGGCACATCGAAGCGGAACCGATCGGGAGGGTGCGGTGCGATGGGCGAGAGCAGGGCACAGGACACCGAAGCGGCTGATCGTCTGGGCAGCAGTGAGGCCCGACAGTTCCTCTCCCGCCTCTCCGGAGCATTCGGCGTAAACGGAGTGCTCATGGTGCAGAAGAGCCAGCCTGGCCCCGAAGGGGCCGATATGGCTCCCAGCTCGGCCTTGTGTTGGCCCCAGTGCGAGTGCGGGAGCCCGAAATGCCCTGACTACAAGGCCCCGCCGACCAGGCCGACAGATGGACTACGCACCAGAGTTTCTGAGGTCAACGCGCGGAGCCGCAGGGGTGGGCTGTGACTACCAGAGCGGTGATGCGTTACGTCGAGCACAAGATCACCCAACACCCGGACACGGAGGTAACCTTCGAGGCCGAGTGTCTGACGCACGCATGCGGTTGGCAGGCCACCCCTTCCTCTGATGGGGCCGCCGTCGATGTGGAGTGCATGAGCCATACCGGCCGGACCGGTCACGGCGCCTTCCGTCGCCTCTGTACGTCCTTCGCCCTGGTGGTCCGGAACGAGTAGCCGCCTGACGCACCAGCCGAAGCCGGCCTAGCGCACTTCAGCGGCTAGGACGCTTACACCTCGAAGCCTTGCCCTGCCGAACGTCCCCCGTAACTGGCAGGGAGCAGGCTCATGTTGCTCACCAAGAGGACAAGAGCTCTGTCAGTGCACGGGAGTAAGATTCGTGCACACTCTGACTGCGCATAGGGGGGCACGTGGTCGACTGGGCCGGACTCATCAGCACGCTTGTCTTCGGCTTCGCTGCCGGAATGATCACGGCTTGGCGGAAAGCCTCGATTGAGGCAACCATGATCTGGGTTGATGATCTCCGGCATCGCGTCGAGATCATGAAGGGCGACCGGGAGAAGAGACAGCAGCTCCGGCACGTCAAGATGGATGAGGATCGCGCCGCTGAGCTAAAGGCTGCCGAAGAGGAGCGTAAACGGATTAGGCGAGCGCATCTAGAACTGACAAAAGCGCTGCCGATTGTCAACGAAGCGGTTAAGACTTGGGCGACTGAGCCAGCCAGGCATCGCGAACTTGTCAGTGCACTTCGAGCCAGCCTGGAAAGGCTTTCCAGTAACGGAGTGAAGGTCGCACATAACATCAATGATTGGCGTAGTCCAGATAAGTGGGACCTGCAATATCTCGCTAAGAACATCGACACCGAAACGCACAAATACGCCACCCTGAGAGGTAAGTAAACTCAAGACGGCCACTCGATGATCTGCACCCACCTTTGAGTACAGTCCGTTTACTTGGTGGGGCATCTATCCAGCGAAAGAAAGAAGCCCCCGGAAGCACCGGGGGCAAATTTGCATTTCCTAGAGCAGAGCAAGAAAGGGATTCAAGTCGACCGGTTCTGCGCGCTTCACCGGTTGCTTCGGTTCCGACACATGCTCAGGGACCTGCTTCGGTGTCGGGCGATAAGCGTCCAGACGGACAACCTGAGCGCGGTTCCGCTCACACTCCGCGCTTGCCGGCCGCACCTCTGCGTGACCGGAAGTGCTCGCGTTCTGCTCACCCTTCGCGCTGGCCGGCTGCGGCACAGAGTCACCAGAACTGTCCCCGCGGAGCGTGAAAACGGTGGCCGGTCGGCCGGTCCTCCCGGACCGTTCCACGGTCACGAGGATGCCGGGCAGTTCCTTGACTTCCGCTGCGGTCGCTCCCACGTACGGGAGCACCTGGGAGGAAGTGGCCCGACCGCCGTGCATCTCGATCCGGGCCCGCACCTTGTCCTCAAGGGTGAGCGGCTGCCGCTTCACCTTGGGGGAGGTCGCTCCCTTGGTTATGCGGACGGCGTCTTGCACCGACCGGCGGACCAAGCTGAAGGCGGCAGACAGCGTGTCTTCCGTGATCGCCTCCGAGCACTCGGACACTGCCAGGCAGGCCGCAACTCTGAGCGTCTGCTCTGCCGTCCGCTCGATGAACACTGCCTGTCCTTCGGGCAGGGTCTCACCCAGGATGCGGGCGTACCGGCGAACCACCCGCCACAGCGGCCGGGCATCCTCCGCAAGCGTGATCACGCGCGGCCTGGCCGTGGCCCAACCGTAGGCGTCGGACAGGTCCCGCCCATCTACTTCCGGCAGGCTCACCCGGTCGTCATCCAGCAGCGGCACCGACCCGAGCAGGAAGGGAAGGATGCGGTTGTACGACCCTCCCGCCGCTTCCGACTCACCGACGTACTTCGACCAGTCAGACGGCGTGACGTGACAGTGCAGGACCATTGCAGGGTCCCGTACTTCCTGCGCCTCATCCTTGGTCGTGTTGCGCAACGCTGCCCCATCCCATGCGGTCCGCAGCTTGGTCGTGAACGAGGCATCCCGCTTCACTCTGCGGAGCACTTCCGACCACTCTTCTTCGACCACCAGAGTCCGCACGTCCCGCCCGTGCTCGGTCTCGGCCGTCGCTTCCTGCTGCTCCCACAGATGATTGACCAGGCTCGCCCCGGACGTGATCCCGGACGTGGTGTGCGTGGCCAGGAAGCGGCCCAGAGCCTTGTCCAGGACGTGATGCGCCGCCCGGAGCGCGGTTCCCTTGCCGCGCCCGGTACCGGCCACCAGAGCGGACCACAGCAGCACGGGCCGGGGGCCACGGGAAGACACCTTGACCGAGCCACCGATAGCGGCCGACCACATCGACAGGGCAGCCACATACACCCCCAGGGGGTCCGCTTCCAGGAATGGGGAGATCCTGCGAACCGCGCGACCGATGGGACCGTACAGAACGGGGGTGCTCATGCTGCCTCTATCTCGAACAGGGTTGATTGGGTGGCCACTGGCCGGGGAGGCCGGGCGCACTCGACGCCCGGCACTGCGGGGGCGGCACTCAGGCCGCTGCCGCTTTTCCCTCGGATGCGTCCCGATGGGTCAGCTCGTAGGCGTGACGAACATGCATGCGGATGCGTCCCTTTGTGGGCACGGCGTAGCCGTTCTCTCGTGCCCATGCCCGGACGGCACGGTTGCGTTCACGCTCGCTCATCCCCGAGCGGTCGACCTTGGCAGGCTCCGGAAGCGGGTCGCCGCCGACCAACTCACCCGATCGAACAGCCGACTTGAAGCGTCCCACTTCCCGCACGTCCATCACAGGAATGCCACGCTCGGAAGCGTCCCGCAGCTTGGTGGCGTTGCGGTCGCCACCCTCACCCAGGATCAGCAGGACCGTGCTGTCGTCGGCACGGCCGACCACCTCATATCCCAGGTTGCGCACTGCTTCCCGCGCGTCTTCCCAGTCGTATCCCGGAACCTCACCGGCGATCATCACGGACGGCACCGGCTCAGGGTCGGACTCCACCACGGGCACCGCTTCCGGCTCCGGCTCCGGCTCCGGCTCCGGCTCCGAGGCAGCTTCAACGACCGGCGCGGACTCAGGCTCAGTCTGTACGGCCTCTCGCTCAGACGGCGCACCCAGAGCGTCACAGAGGTACCTGCCGAAAGAGACGTCGTGTTCAAGGCACAGGTGCCAGGTGTCCTTACCCAAGGTCAGGGATGAAGTGGCCTCAACTTCAGAGCCGTCACGCGCAAGGTGTGCATCACAAAAGGTGTACTCAACCGGCACAAGCACCGTCTTACGCATAGCGCTGCATTCCTTCGTTAGTGCGGAAGTCTGAGTGAGGGTCCGGAGCGTTGCTCTACGGCTTCCCCGCTGACATCCATTCTTCCGCGTCCCTATCACGGAACGGTAACTAACGAATAACTGAAGTATTACTCAAATGTTTATGAATGCCGGGGGTAATACCTAATAGAAAAGAAATAGGACCCACCGGGGGTGCCGTCCTTCCATCGTGTACGGGTTTCAAATTTTCACGGCTCACCGATTCTCACACCCATGGAATCTGAAATACCTCAGATTCGACCCCAAGGAAGGGTGTTTTGGAGGCCAAAGAGGTGAAAACAAGAGAGGTCCGTCACATTTTTGGCGGTTGGTGTCCCAGAAACCGGAAATGGACACCAGTTGCGCATCCTGACTCTTGGTTCTCGTCACAGTGAGTCGACGGCCGGCGTGAGTCTCGGTCAACTGAGCGTGAGAGGAACGGGCCCCCGCGGAGTGCAGGGGCCCGAACGAATCCAGGGGTCAGGAAGTAGGCCAGGTAACGGCAGCCTTGACAATTCCCTTGGTGGGCTTGGACTCATCAAAGGTGCTGTCGGCCTTCTTGGTGTCCAGCTCCGGGTACCGCACGATCTTTCCGCCGTACAGGTGCAGGGTGTCGATGTAGTCAGCGCGGTACTTCTCCGACTGTCCCTCACGGAAACCAGTGAACTGGCTGGCGTAGGTGGCGAACTCCGAGTGACCCGCCACGATGTCCACACCAGCAGGCATGGCCGTAGTGGTCAGGATGGTGAACCCGGCAAGGCGAGCAACAACGCCATTGGCAGTAACACCGCCTTCGCCGTACGCGGCAGCGTTAGCCACGGCCGGATGCTCGATGAGGTATCGCTTCACGCGCGGCGAGACGACCACGTAACGGCCTGCCGGGATGTCGCTGTCGTCCAGGGCCAGCATCATGTCCAGGATCGCGCTGTAGAGGCTCTGAGGGATGTTCTCGGCCGTCGGTGTGATGGCTGGAAGCGCCGTCGCCCCGGTGGCGATGATGTTGCCCATGAAGGCGTCAGCCTCGCGGGCCAAGGCCCGGATCATCTGCTGGTTGATCGGCGAGTCAAGGCCACCGGCAAGCTGAACCCGTTCCGCATCTTCGACCAAAACCTGTAGATACTTCGCCTCAGTAATAGTGAGCTTCTGATCCACGGTCTCCGGCCGCTGGGCCGTCATACCGTCAGCGATCGTGTAATCGCCCACGGTGGGCCGAAGAAGACTGTTGATGTGGACGACATCACCCTTCTGCCGGATCTCGCCCTCATACTTGTTATTCGCCACAAACGGCGACGCCCAGACAAGAAGTGGGTCGAACTGCGTGAGAAGTTCCGCGTCCCAAATCTCAGGGATGAAAGTGGTAGTGCCGGGCTGCTGATAGGCAAGGCTCATAGAGATACTCCTAGTTATCGCTTACGAACGTCGAGAGAAATGCGGCGGGGCTCAGGCAGAGGGCCGCCACTGCGGTTTGGGCCGGAGCCGACGAGATGGGGGAACGCCGGGTCCTTGGGCTTGAAAGGCGCAAGGGCCTTGTCCATGGCCTCGGCTGAAGGCTTGCCGTCTTCACCAAGCAGCTTGGAACCATCCAGGTATTCGGTGAACCCATCCGGGAGAGTAATTCCGGCCTGGGCGGCGTGGCCCTTAAGTTCAGCCCGTGCCAGCTTCCCGGAATACTCCCGCTCGACCTCGGCTCGGAGGGAAGGGGAAGGGTCGGCCGGCATGGCCTGGGGGGTCGGTTGTGCGTCGCTCATGGCGACACCTCCTAACTAAGGGTTCGGGTTTAGGCAGCCCGGTTGCTCTCTGCCTCACTCATGAGTGAGGACAGGGGGATACGGAGATGCCTGGCGGCCAGTGCAAGAGTGCGAAGACTCGGACACGTCTCACCGGACTCCCAGCGGCGCACTGTGGACGGGGCTACGCGAATCCCCTCAGCCAGGGCTTCCACAGAAAGCCCTAGAGCAGTGCGGCGGGCCGCGAAGAAGTGACGATCAAACATTGATGACTCCATTCCAGTCATGCAGGAATGCGCGACGGCAGGCAAAAAGAAAGCCCCGGCCTCTGCGGCCGAGGTCGATCAAGTCCCGTGAGGATGACTCTCACTAATGATGTATGTGTCCTGTCACGCACTTCCGCCCTAATGAGGGGAGAAGTGAGACGGACCCCACAGCGACCCTGCTCTCACTAAAGATGTCGGTGTCAAAGCGTCCGGTCTGGGACAGCACCATCAGCAAGTGAGGCGCATGTCACCTGTTTGTAACAGTTGCTGGAGGGCAAGTGCCCCTCGCCGGACCGTGGCCGCTCAGGCATACTGCTACTCATGAGTCAAGGTGAGTGGCATGGTGAGCAGGCAGACCCGCAGCTCGGCGGGGCCACTCCGACGGCCGCTGGCGTCGTTCAGTACGAGCTGAACGGGGCGTGGGTAGTCGCCGCTCACGGGGAGTACGACATGAAGACGATCGCTCCCCTCGCCGATGCCCTGGAGGCCGCCGCGCGTAAGCATTCGATTGTGGTGCTGGACGTCGCCGGGGTTACCTTCGGAGACTCAACATTCTTGAATCTCCTGCTTCGCGTTCATTCACAAACCACTCTTCGGCTCGTTGCTCCCGCACCGCAGTTTCAACGGGTGCTTGAGATTACCGAAGCTGATTCCGTCCTAGATATACGCGCGTCCCTGGAAGACGCTTGCTTGGCCGAGAAGTCCTAGGTGTCGTTGGCAACCAGTTGCCTAACTCCACTTGCCTTGGCTGACTCAGGACCCCAAAGGTCCTGAACTGAACAGGAAATGAGAGAGGGCCCCGGCAGAGGGGCCCCTACTCACTACTACCTACGCTCTATGAGCTACGTACTACCAACTACTAACTAAGTCCCCGGTTCAACGGGGAAATGAGCACGCTAGACGCCAAGGGCAGCTCGACAGACTACCGGGCCCCAGGGTGGTGCCGCGTTGAACGGGTCGGCGGGGTCAGGGCAGTCCCCTCCCGGGTGGGCCGGGCAGGCTTCGACGCTTCCCGTCTCGGAGGGTTCAGCCGGCCGTGACGCTCCGTTTTTCGGCGCTGCCTTCTTCCTGGGCTTGCTCGGCAGGGTGTCGGCCACGGTGATGACCTCATCATCCACGGAGTTCGACAGCGCGGGGTAAGTCTCCTCATCGTCCAGCAGCTCCAAGGGCACCGACAGGCGGAGCTTCGCCGCCCGTCCCTGCTTGCCTTGCTGGGTGAAGAACCCGAACCGTGTCAGTACGTCCCGGCACCTCTTCCCAGGGTGGTCGTTCGTGTTGTAGCCCAGCTCATCCGCGATCGTCGTATCCCCGGTGAACATCAGGCCGGTACGGCCGTTCGTATGCCGGAGCTGGGCCAAGGCCCACAGCAGATGTTCACGCCCGAACTCGGGTGCCTCGCGGGCCAGTAGGCCACCCGGCCCGAAGGCATCGAACAGGGCTCGGGTCCACTCGGTCTTCACGTCATGGGTCGCAGCAAGCAGGCGGCGCGGCCACGGTGTCTCAGTCATTCGCACTTCCTAGGCAAAGGGGAGGACCCCGGGACAAGCCCGGGGTCCTGGGAGGGGTCAGGCGGGATGGCTACGGCTCGGGGTCAAAGTCATCCCTGTACTTCTCCTGCTTCAGTTCCTCCAGATCAGTCAGTTGGTGAAGCTGTTCAGAGAGCAAGCTAAGGAACGCCGCGTAGGCTCCCCGCTCGTACTCTTCGCCCTCGCTCGACGCCCAGTTGCCTTGCAGAGCACCGCTCGCCCGCTCTTGCAGATCCTTCGGAGTGATGAGGCCGATGGACAGCCCCACCTTGGGGCTACCTACGAGGAAGATCCGGAAACCGGCCTTACGAAGGAACGGGCCTCGCTCCTTCCAATCGGCCATCTGCTGCCACTTCGCGCGGTAGGTCTGGCCGGTGCTCGTCTCTTCCCAGCGGCCTGGGACGAAGGGCTCTTCCTGGAGCGTTGCGAGGTTCGTGGCGTGGCGCTCAAGCGTCGCCGTGAGCGCCGTGACAGCAGCCGCCGAAGAAGCCTGGGCGATGGCCTGAGAGAGGTTCTCCATGGCCGCTTCCAGTTCCTTGATCTGCTGCCTGTTGTCCTTGCCGGGCACGTACGAGCGTTCCGTTATGTACTCGGCTCCCAGCTTGGAGAGGAATGACTCCTCTACGGCCTGGTAGATCTCTACCTGGGGCCACGACGTGGAGAACTGGCAAGCGTCACCGTTGGACCAAGAGGCACAGCGGAAATACTTGTGCTTCTTGGTGTTCCCCGTGCTCAGCTTCACCAGGGAGCTGTTTTCGTACATCTTCATGCCGCACGGGCAGTACAAGACTCCCGTCATGGGCGAGGCGTTCGACTTGATGCCCGCCCTGTACTTGCCCAGCTCGGTGACGGCGATCTGTAGCTTGTCGAACTCATCGTCCGTCAGGATCGGGTCAGCCCATCGCACGGGCAATCCGTCCCTGAGCAGCGGCTCACCCTTGTGCATCGCCACGCCCTTGAGTGTGGGCTTCTTCAGGATCTTGCCGAGGGTGGACGTGCTCCACTTGGTGCCCTTGATGTGCGTCTTGACGCCCGCCTTGTTCTCCTGGGCGTTGATGCTCCGCTGGTAGTCCTGAGAGGTCAGAACTCCGCGCGGGCAGTCACACTGCGGCGTCTCGCTGCCCTGGTCGACGCAATCCGCGACGTGCCGGGGGCGGGAGTTCCAGTCGGTGCAGAGCTGACCCATGGACCATCCCTGCTCCGCGATTCGCTCGTACGCCTCACGGACGAGAGGGCCAGTTACCGGGTCGATCACGAGCTTGAAGCGCTGCTTGCCGTGGTGATCCACCATGACAGGCCGGTAGCCAAAGGGCCAGGTGCCGCCGCCCCACAGGCTCGCATCACGGTAGTACTGCGTCTGGTTCCGACGCTTCCTCACGATCGCTTCGCGGTACTCCTGTGCCTGAGTCGCCTTGATGTAGGCGATCATCCGGCCCGTGGGCGTGTGGATGTCGAGGCTCGGATCATCGAGACAGACGATCTCCTTGCCGCCCTTGTGGCAGCGCTCCGCGAACCTGTCCCAGTGGTGCTGATCCCGGGTGATCCGGTCCAGCGACGTAACCATGATCGCGTCCCACTCGTGCCAGAGCGGGTCCTTCATCCATCGGCCGAGCTTCGGCCGGTCGTCCAGGTTGACCGCGCCGGAGACACAGACATCCTCGACCTCTCCAGCCACGGTGAACCTGGCTTCCTCGGTCGCGCGGTCCAGCTCCTCCCCCTGGCGGAGCAGGGCGGAGCTGTCCTCAGTGTCACGGCTGATACGCCGCACCTTGAGGACCCGCATACCGGGCAAGAGACGTGCACTGGACATAGCCTCACCTTCCGTTACCGGAGCCCTGGGGTCCAAATTTGGTGATCTTGTTTTCCCAGGGCTGGGAGGCGAACCACGCGGTCCTGTCCCACCTGGCCGAACACCGGGTGACCTGGCGCCCCTGACGTCCGGCACCGCCCCATCCACCGGACGGAGTCCGGCCGACGGTCACAGCCCGGACGGCTGGGAGGCGAACCACGCGGTCCTGTCCCACCTGGCCGAACACCGGGTGACCTGGCGGTGACGTGCGCGCCGAGTCGCTCGCGCCCGGAACCGGGCCGGTTTCCGGAATAAGCGGAGAGTCTCTCCTGTTAGTACCGGGACAGCTCAGGCTCGGAACAGGAGGCTCACACCGTGGTGGCAGACGAGGCAGACGAGATCCGGGGGACCGGCCACGGGACCGCCCCGGCGCCCCTCTCCGTACTGGATCTGGTGACGGTGGGCGCGGGCAGTACCGCGACGGACGCCCTGCGCACCAGCGTCGCGCTCGCCCGGCTCGCGGAGGCCCGCGGCTTCCACCGCTACTGGGTCGCCGAGCACCACTCCATGCCCGGCGTGGCCTCCTCCTCGCCTGCCGTGATCCTCGCCCACCTCGCCGCCCACACCGACCGCATCCGGCTCGGCTCGGGCGGCGTCATGCTGCCCAACCACGCCCCGCTGGTGATCGCGGAGCAGTTCGGCACGCTGGAGGCGATGGCGCCGGGGCGGATCGACCTGGGCCTGGGCCGGGCGCCGGGCACGGACGGGGCCACCGCCGCCACCCTGCGCCGTACCGACACCCTCAACGAGGGCGCCGACGACTTCCCGCAGCAGCTCGCGGAGCTGACCCGGTTCCTGGACGACAGCTTCCCGGACGGGCACCCGTACGCCCGTATCCACGCGATCCCCGGCCCCGTGCAGGGAACCGCCCCCGGCGGCGTGCAGTCCCCGCACCGCCCGCCGATCTGGCTGCTCGGCTCCTCCGGCTTCAGCGCCCGGCTGGCCGGCATGCTGGGCCTGCCGTTCGCCTTCGCGCACCACTTCTCCGCGCAGAACACCATCCCGGCGCTCGACCTGTACCGGCAGACCTTCCGGCCCTCCGCCGTGCTGGCCGAGCCGTACGCCCTCATCGGCGTCTCCGCGATCGCCACGGACGACGAGCGGGAGGCCCGCCGCCAGACCCGCGCGGTGGCGCTGAACATGCTCCGGCTGCGCACCGGCCGGCCTGGCCTGTTCCCGGACCCGAAGGACGTCGAGAGCCACGAGTTCAGCCCGATGGAGGAGGAGTTCGTCGCCTCCTGGACGGCGAACATCGTGCACGGCACCGCCGACGAGGTCCGCGCCGGCCTGGACGATCTGCACAAGCGCACCGGCGCCGACGAGCTGATGCTCACCTCGCACGCACACCGCGGCGAACTGCGGCTGCGCTCGTACGAGTTGATCGCGGACGCCTACGGGTTGCCGACCGCGTAGGTCTGCTCCCCCAGCAGCTCGGAGATACGATCCGGCGACACCGGGCGGGAGTACAGCCAGCCCTGTCCGGTGTCGCAGCCGATCCGGCGCAGCCGGGTGGCCTGCGCCGAGGTCTCCACGCACTCCGCGGTGACCGTCAGGCCGAGCCGGTGGGCGAGCTGGATCATCGCCTCCACGATGACCTCGTCGGCCGGATTGGGGGCGACCGCCTTCTTGTCGCCCTCGTACTGGAAGCCGCGCACGAAGGAGCCGTCCAGCTTCAGCGTGGAGACCGGCAGCCGGCTCAGGTAGGCGAGGTTCGAGTAGCCGGTGCCGAAGTCGTCGATGGCGATGCGCACGCCCATGTCGCTCAGGGCCTGCAGCGCCTGGAGCGGGCGGCCCGCCGAGCCCATCACCGCCGACTCGGTCAGCTCCAGCTGGAGCAGGTGCGGGGCGAGCCCGGTCTCGGCGAGGACCTCTGCCACGTCGGCCACCAGGTCGGAGTCCCACACCTGCCGTACGGCGACGTTCACGCTGACGAAGATGGGCGGTTCGCCGGGGCGGTCCAGCTGCCAGCGGCGGGCCTGCCGGCAGGCGGTGGCGAGCGCCCAGCGGCCGAGCTGCACGATCGACCCGTCCTCCTCCGCCAATCCGATGAACCGATTCGGCGTCAAGGTGCCGAACTGCGGGTGATGCCAGCGGATCAGCGCCTCCACGCCATTGAGCCGGCCGTCCTCCATGGCCACCAACGGCTGGTAGTCGAGGACGAATTCGCCGCGTTCGATGGCGGGGCGGAGCGTGGAGGACAGCGCCTGACGGGTCATCCGGTGGGCGTTGCGCTCGGGGTCGAACAGGGTCCAGCGGCCCTTGCCGTCGGCCTTCGCCCAGTACAGCGTCGTATCGGCCGCCTGCATCAGGCCCGTTGCCGTCGTACCGGCCGCGTGCCGCTCGACGACGCCGATGGACGCGGTCAACGACAGCCGCTGCCCGGCCAGATCGAAGGGTTCCTCCAGCGCCTTCAGCGCGGACTCGGCGAGGTCGGCGAGCTGTTCGGTGCCGGTGGAGTCCTCCACCAGCAGCGCGAACTCGTCGCCGCCGAGCCGGGCCACCAGGGGAGTTGCCGCGCGGGCGTAGCCGGTCTCGTCGGCGACCCGGGTCAGGCGTCCGGCCACGGCCGCCAGGAGCCGGTCGCCGACGCGGTGGCCGAGGGTGTCGTTGACGGCCTTGAAGCCGTCGAGGTCCAGGTAGCACAGGCCGATCCGGCCGGTGCCGCTCTGCTCGTACGACTCCGCCTCCAGCGCGGCCGTCAGGCGCTCGAAGAACAGCGTGCGGTTGGGCAGCCGGGTCACCGGGTCGTGCATCTGCAAGTGCCGCAGCTGTGCCTGGAGTTCGCGGCGGGAGCTGATGTCGGTGACCGACATCAGCACGCCGGGCTCGCCGTCGGCCAGCGGGGCGACGGTGATCTGCACCCACACCGAGAGCCCCTCGGGGCGTTTGAGGCGGCGGGTGCAGCGCAGGCGGGCCTGCCGGCCGCGCAGCACCTCGCGGTAGGCGTGCCAGCTGCGGGCGTCGGAGGCCAGGTCCACCAGGTCGGCGGCGACCCGCCCGACGAGGGTGTCCGGGTCGGTGCCGAGCAGCTCGCCGAGGGCGGCGTTGGCGCTGACGACGTAGCCCTCGGGGGCCACGACCGCCATGGCGAGCGGCGCGGTCGCGAAGACACGGTGGTAGGTGGTGTGGTGACTGTCTGTGACGGCTGACCGGTCGAGGTCTGCCGCGGGCGTCGGCCCTTCGGACGTTCCGCTCACCGCTCGCTCCCGCAGTGCACTCGATCTGTGTCCGTGCCTGTCCGTGCCGGAAAGTGTGCCGATCATAGAGGCTGGCCCCGGGCCCTTCCAGCCACTGTCCAGTGTCCCGGACCGACCACAGGTTCTGACAGATCGTTTCTGCCCGCACCTGGACGGGTTCTACAGGCCCCCGACCAGTTGTGACGTTCCGTGAGTGTTTCGGGGTGTCGGGCGCCGGGGCGCGCCGGGGTACGACGGGGGCGCGCTCACCCTTCTGGTGCAGGCAAACAGGGCAAAGCCCGACGAATACCAGCAATCTGGGTGCGGGTCCCGCGAACCGCATCCGGAGGTCATGTCCGTGCCCAAGCTGCGCAGCACCGCCGCCGTGTTCACCACGATGTCGGCGCTCGCCGCGACCTCGATCCTCACCGGACCGTCGGCCGCCGAGCCGTTCTCGACGGCCCCCTGCGCCCTGCACCGCACCGAGGCCCACCACTCCGAGGGCGTGGACACCTGGAACCCTGTCTACACCCGCCCGGCCGGCGCACTCGACGCCGTGATGGTCTTCCTCTCCTTCCCTGACGCCACCCCTCGCACCACCCCCGCCCAGCTGGCCGCCGACCACTTCCCGGCCACCAGCCGCTTCTACGAGCAGGCGTCCTACGGCAGGTTCACCCTGCGCCCGCACCCGTTGCAGCACTGGCTGCGCATGCCGCGCCCGTCGACGTCGTACGCCATGCGGCGGGACTGGAGCGCCGAGGACCGGGCCGCCTATCTGCGGGACGCGTTCGCCGTGGCCGACAAGGAGGTCGACTTCTCGCGCTACCCGGTCGTGTACCTGGTCGCCGACCCGGACGCGCCCGGCGTCGACTCGGACGCCACGAAGGTGGTGAACCTCGAGACACCCCTGCACAGGGACGGCACCGACATCCACCGGGTCGTCACGGTGTTCGAGCATCATCCACCGGACCGGCTGGTCCTCGCCCACGAGACCGGCCACGTCTTCGACCTGCCCGACCTGTACCACCGTCCGGTCGACGGCAAGGGCGACTGGGACACCTACGTGGGTGACTGGGACCTGATGGGCAGCCAGTTCGGGCTGGCCCCCGACCTGTTCGGCTGGCACAAGTGGCGGCTGGGCTGGCTGGGCCCGCGCCAGGTGGTGTGCGTGCGCGGTGCCACCCCGGCCCGGCTCACCCTGGAGCCCCTGGCGGCCGGGCCGGGCGTCACGGTGCCGGGCGCGGGTGGCACCCCCGCCTTCGGCCTCGGCGACGGCGTCAAGCTCGCGGTCGTGCGCACGGGCCCGGACAGCGCCCTCGCCTTCGAGGCGCGCGGCGCGGCCGGCAACGACCGGGTGTCCTGCCGGCAGGGGATCCTGGTCTACCGGGTGCACGGCGGCGCCGCGTCCGGCGACGGGCCGGTCCAGGTCGTGGACGCCCACCCGCACACCGACGCCTGCTGGGAGAACTCGGTCTACCCGCCCCTCGCCGACGCGCCGGTCTTCCTCGGGGAGAGCTTCACCGTGCCCGGGGAGGGCGTGAAGGTGGAGGCGGAGGGCCGGACGGCCTCGGGGGCGTGGACGGTGAAGATCACACCGGGAGTCGAGGACTGAGGACCCGGCGCGGCGAGCAGCCGCAGGTGTATACGAAAACGGCGGGCCGGATTCTTTCGAACCGGACCCGCCGTTTTGTTGCGTGCGCCGCCAGGGACTCGAACCCCGGACCCGCTGATTAAGAGTCAGCTGCTCTAACCAACTGAGCTAGCGGCGCCTGCTGACGTCGTAGACATTAGCATCCTGGTCGGCCGGAGGAAAAATCGAAATCCGTACCGCCGCCCGGGCGGCGCGCACGGCCGCCCAGAGCAGCACCTCGGGGCCGGGCAGCCACGGGTGCCGGGTGTCCGGGGCGACCAGCCAGCGGGCGGAGCCGGAGGCGTCGTCGCAGGTCAGGGGCGGTACGGTCACCGCGTCGCCGACGCCGTGACACAGCAGCGGCGGCACCGCCTGGGCCCGCTGCGACCCCCACTCCTCCCAGTCCAGCAGCGAGGGCAGCCGCTGGGCCGTGCCCGGGGCGGCGAACAGCAGGATCCGGCCCCGGAACACCGCGACCGGGCCCGAGCCCGCGCCCTGGTCCCACAGCCGGTCCAGCATGCGGCGCCCGAAGACCGCCGGGGCGCTCACCACGTCGAAGACGGTGCCGCAGGGCAGGACGACCGGGGCGTCCGGGCGCTCCTCCCACAGGGCCAGGGTGCTGCGCGCATACGTTCCTGCCGAGGCGAGCCAGGCGACGCCGTCGGGGCTGACACGGGTGACGTTCGGTGCGCTGCTCATGTACTACGTGTACAGGCTGTGAGCGGACCGTTCTTCTGGGTTGCCGAAAACCGGGACAGGGGCGGTCGAGGAGGAGTATCTTGCCCGCCTGGCATATGCCGACCGGGTGTTACAGCGGATCGGGTGTCACAGCGGATCGGCGGGCGTGCGTCCGTCCGGCTCGCCGCGCATCAGGTCCCGGCCGAACTCGACCATCTTCTTCGCGTAGTCCTCGGTCCACTCCGCCCGCTCGGCGATGTCCGCCGGGGTCAGCCGGTCGAACCGGCGCGGGTCGGCGAGCTGGGCCGCCGCGATGGCCTGGAACTCCACCGCCCGGTCGGCGGCCGCGCGGAACGCCTGGGTCAGCTCCGTCGCCCGGGTCAGCAGCGCCCGCGGATCCTCGATCGACTCCAGGTCGAAGAAGTGCTCCGGATCCCCGGCTGCCTCCGCGGGCTCGAAGAGCAGGGGCGCGGGGCGTAGCCGCGGTTCGTTCCGACGCGGCGTGGGCTCCGCCATGACTCGTCTCCTCCTCGTACGGTTCACCGGCACCGCCTTCAGGTGGGCCACCGTCCATTGTCCCGCGCCCACGCAAGGGGACCTACGGCGAGAAGGAACCCGGGGCTACACCTGCACCAACGGCTCCCGGGTGAAGAGGCTCCCCAGCGACGGCGCGTTCACCCGGCGGTCGGCGAGCCGCAGGGCCTCCCACACGGTGACCTGGTTGGCGGTGAGCACCGGCTTGGACAGGACCTTCTCCAGCAGGCCGAGGTGCGCGGCGGTGTGCAGGGCGGTGTCCGGCAGCAGCACGGCCTCCGCGTCGGCGGCGTCGGCCGCGCGGGCCAGCGTGAGGACGTCCTCCTCCCCCCAGGTGGCGACCTCCGCCGCGGTGGCGACGCCCGAGGAGCGCAGCCCCGTCACCTCCAGGCCACCGGACCGCAGGAAGTCCGCGAAGAGGGCGGTGACGTCGTCCGGGTAGGTGGCGCCGACGGCGACCCGTCGTACGCCGATCTCCCGGGCCGCGTGCACGAAGGCGAAGGACGTCGACGAGGCCGGCATCCCGGCCAGCCGGGCCAGGTTCCGCACCTGTTCCTGGGCGCCCTCCCAGCCGTGCACGAAGCTGCCGCTGGTGCACGCCCACACCACCGTCTCGGCCCCGGCCAGCCGCAGCTCCTCCACGCCCTCGGCGAGCCGGGCGGCGGTGCCCGTCCCGTGCAGCACGTCCACCCCGTGGGCGTCCTCGCCGCTGTCGGTGTGGCTCAGCTCCACCCGGATGTCGCTGCCCAGGAGCTGCTCGATGCGCGGATAGTCGTCCTCGGCGAAGTGGCCCGGGTAGAGGAATCCGAGTGCGGTCATGTCCAGCCTTCCTGCTGTTCTTCGGGCAGTACGGGGCCCGGGTACCCAGCCGGCGCAGCGCAGCTCATTTCGTGACCTGGTTGGCCGAGATGGCGGGGGCGTCACAGCGTCCACGGCCGGCACCGGGCTCACGCTGGGAGACGAGTGGGCAACGGATCGTGGGTACGCCCGTGTTGACGAGGGTGGGTTCGGGTGCGAGCGTGGTCAATCCGCGCATGTCAGACGCCGGGAGCCGCCCCGCATGACGCCGACCGTCCCCACTGTGCTGGTCCTCGACGCCGATCCGCCGCCCCGGCTCGGCCGCCTCACCGGGCGCGCCCGGATCGTGCACACGGACGGGGCGCACCTGGCCGAGCGGCTGCCCGCCGCGGACGTGCTGCTGGTGTGGGACTTCACCTCGCCCGTGGTCCGCGAGGCGTGGCCCGGGGGCGGGCCGCGGCCGCGCTGGGTGCACACGGCGAGCGCGGGCGTGGACCATCTGATGTGCCCGGAGCTGGCCGCGTCGGACACGGTGGTGACCAACGCGCGCGGGATCTTCGACCAGCCGATCGCCGAGTACGTGGCGGCCCTGGTGCTGGCGGTCGCCAAGGATCTGCCGCGCACGCTGGAGTACCAGCGGGAGCGAACCTGGCGGCACCGGGAGACCCGGCGGGTGGCGGGCACGCGCGCGTGCGTGGTCGGCTCGGGTCCGATCGGCCGGGCGATCGCCCGCGCGCTGAAGGCCCTGGGCGTGACGACGGCGCTGGTCGGGCGGGTGCCGCGGACCGGCATCCACGGACCGGACGACCTGGACCGGCTGGTCTCCCGCGCGGACTGGGTGATCGCGGCGGCCCCGCTGACCGAGCAGACGTACCGCATGTTCGACGCCCGCCGGTTCGGCGTGATGCAGCCCTCGGCGTTCTTCGTGAACGTCGGCCGGGGTGACCTGGTCGACGAGGAAGCCCTCGCCCGGGCGCTGGCCCGGCGCTGGATCGCGGGCGCGGCGCTGGACGTGTTCGCCGCCGAACCGCTGCCCGCGGACAGTGCGCTGTGGGAGCTGCCGGGGCTGATCGTGTCCCCGCACATGAGCGGCGACACGATCGGCTGGCGGGACGACCTCGGCGCGCAGTTCGTGGAGTTGTACGAACGGTGGGCGGCGGGCAGATCCCTGCCCAACGTGGTCGACAAGACGCGTGGATACGTGCCCGGTCACTGAAGGACCGTCACCGACCCCTGGAGGGTGCATGCAGCTCACCGATCTGACCGCCGGCCGGCTCCTGGACGGGTACCGCAAGGGCGAGTTCAGCCCGGTGGAGGTGACCGAGGAGGCGCTGGAGCGGGCGCGGCGGAGCCGGCCGGAGGTGACCGCGTTCGTGCGGCTCACCGAGGAGGACGCGCGCGCCCGGGCCCGGGAGTCGGAGGCCCGCTGGCGGCGCGGGGAGCCGGTCGGGCTGGTCGACGGGGTGCCGGTAACGGTCAAGGACATCCTGCTGCTGCGCGGCCACCCCACCCTGCGCGGCTCGAAGACCATCAGCGAGCAGGGGAGATGGGACGAGGACGCGCCGCCGGTGGCGCGGCTGCGCGAGCACGGCGCGGTGTTCCTCGGCAAGACCACCACGCCCGAGTACGGCTGGAAGGGCGTCACCGACTCCCCGTTGACCGGGATCACCCGCAATCCGTACGACACCACGCGCACCGCCGGCGGCTCCAGCGGCGGCAGCGCGGCGGCCGTGGCGCTCGGCGCGGGCCCGCTGTCGCTGGGCACGGACGGCGGCGGCAGCATCCGCATCCCGGCCGCGTTCTGCGGGATCTTCGGACTGAAGCCGACGTACGGCAGGGTGCCGCTGTATCCGGCGAGCGCGTTCGGCACGCTGTCGCACACCGGGCCGATGACCCGGGACGCGGCCGACGCGGCCCTGCTGCTGGATGTGATCGGCACCCCCGACCCGCGTGACTGGTCGGCGCTGCCGCCCGCGCCCGGTTCCTTCAGGGAGGCGCTGCGGGGAGGTGTGCGGGGGCTGCGGGTGGCGTACTCGCCGACGTTGGGCGGGCAGGTGGCGGTGCAGCCGGCGGTTGCCGCGGCGGTACGGCGGGCGGTGGCCGCGCTCGCCGACCTCGGCGCGTACGTCGAGGAGACCGACCCCGACTTCAGCGATCCGGTGGACGCCTTCCACACCCTGTGGTTCACCGGCGCGGCCCGCCTCACGCAGAGCTTCTCGCCGCGCCGCCGGCAGCTGCTGGACCCCGGGCTGCGGGAGATCTGCGCGCAGGGCGCCCGGATGAGCGCGCTGGAGTACCTGGCCGCGGTGGAGGTCCGGATGAGCCTCGGGCGGCGGATGGGGCGCTTCCACGAGCGGTACGACCTGCTGGTGACGCCGACCGTGCCGCTGACCGCGTTCGAGGCGGGCCTGGAGGTGCCGAAGGGTTCGGTGTTCCGGCGCTGGACGGGGTGGACCCCGTTCACGTACCCGTTCCATCTGACCCAGCAGCCCGCGGCGAGCGTGCCGGTGGGACTGGACGGGGCGGGCCTGCCGGTGGGGATGCAGATCGTCGCCGCGCGGCACCGGGACGATCTGGTGCTGCGGGCAGCGCACGCGTTGTACGAGGCCGGCCTGCCCCTGCCCGGGAAGGTCACGCCGGCCGGAAACTGAGCACAGTACCGGGGAGTCAGTGGGCGTTCCGTGGAGGTGAAGGGCAGGAAGAGGACGTAGATTGCGCGTCGGCGCAGGCCGGGAAAACCAGGGTGCATAGCCCGATTGGCCTTGGGTAGCCGCGCCGCCATGGCTCCACCACTTGGCAACGACGTACACACGATCCGGTCGGAACACAGACACACCCGGCGCTCGGTGCTCGCGGGCCTCGCCGCGTTCGGCGCGCTGGGCGGGGCGGGCTGCACCCGGGTGGCGTCGGCGTCCGGCAAGGGCGGCGGCGATCTGCTGGAGCGGCTGCGCGCGCTGGGTGTCGTACGGCTCGGGATCGCCGGGGAGATTCCCTTCGGGTACATCGACAGGAACGGGAAGCTCACCGGGGAGGCGCCCGAGCTGGCGCGGGTGATCTTCAAGCGGCTCGGCGTGGACCGGGTGCAGCCGGTGCCGACCGAGTTCGGCTCGCTGATCCCGGGGTTGAAGTCGCAGCAGTTCGACGTGGTGGCCGCGGGCATGTACGTCACCCCGGACCGCTGCGAGCAGGTGATCTTCGCGGACCCCGACTACCGGATGCCGGACGCCTTCATCGTCCGCAAGGGCAACCCGCTGGGCCTGCGCACCTACGCGGACGCGCTGCGCAAGCACGCCAAGGTGGCCACCGGGACCGGGTACGCGCAGATCCAGCACGCGGTGGAGGCGGGCTACAAGGAGAACGACCTCGTCATCGTGCCGGACCAGGTCGCGGGGCTGAACGCGGTGGAGTCCGGGCGGGTCGACCTGTTCGCGGCCACGGCGGTCACCGCCCGGCTCGTCGCCCGGGGCTCCGCCAAGGCCGAGTCGACCGAGCCGTTCGTCGCGCTCGTCGACGGCAAGCCGAAGGCGGACGGCGGGGCGTTCGCGTTCCGGCCGGCCGAGACGCGGCTGCGGGACGCCTTCAACGCCGAGCTGCACAAGCTGCGCCGCAGCGGGGAGCTGTACCGGATCGTCCGGCCCTTCGGTTTCACCAAGGCCGAGATGACGACCCTGACCGCGAAGGAGTTGTGCGGCTGATGACTGCGGGACTCTGGGAACTCGTCCTCCACGGCATGGGCATCACACTGCAGTTGCTGGTGTACAGCGCGCTGCTCGCCCTCGCGGTCTCCTTCGTCGCCGGTGCCGCGCGCACCCACCGCTCGCGCCTCGTCCGCTTCCTCGCGGCCTGCTACACCGAGGTGTTCCGCGGCACCTCGGCGCTGGTGATGATCTTCTGGGTGTTCTTCGTGCTCCCGGTCGCCTTCGGCTGGCAGCTGGTGCCGATGTGGGCCGGCACGCTCGCGCTGGGCCTGACCTACGGCGCGTACGGCTCGGAGATCGTGCGCGGCGCCCTGGCCGCGGTGGACCCGGCCCAGCGGGAGGGCGGGATCGCGCTCGGCTTCTCGCCCTGGCAGCGGCTGCGGCTGATCCTGCTGCCGCAGGCGGTGCCGGAGATGATCCCGTCCTTCTCCAACCTGCTGGTCGAACTGCTCAAGGGCACCGCGCTGGTGTCCATCACGGGCATGGGCGACCTGGCGTTCAGCGGCAACCTGGTCCGTCTCGCCCTCCAGCAGAGCGGCCAGATCTACGCGTACCTGCTGCTGATCTACTTCGTGATCGCCTTCCTGCTGACCCGCGGGATGCGGGTGCTGGAGCGCCGGCTGAAGGCGGAGGTGGCCCGATGAGCTGGGACTGGGGAGCCGTCGCCGACTTCCTGCCGTACTTCTGGAAGGGCCTGGCCGTCACCCTGGAGGCGCTGGCCCTGGGGTCGCTGATCTCGTTCGCGCTGGGCCTGGTGTGGACCCTGCTGCTGCGCACGCCGACCCGGTGGGTGCGCTGGCCGGTGGGCATCTTCACGGAGTTCGTGCGGGACACCCCGCTGCTGGTGCAGCTGTTCTTCCTGTTCTACGTGCTGCCGGAGGCGGGCGTGACCCTGTCCCCGCTGATCACCGGGGTCCTCGGGCTCGGGCTGCACTACTCGACGTACACGATGCAGGTCTACCGGGCCGGTATCGAGGCGGTGCCGCCGGGCCAGTGGGAGGCCGCGACGGCGCTCAGCCTGCCGGTGCGGCGCACCTGGACGGCGGTGATCCTGCCGCAGGCGGTCCGCCGGGTGGTGCCGCCGCTCGGCAACTACGTCATCGCGATGCTGAAGGACACGCCGATGCTGATGACGATCGGCGTGTTGGAGATGCTGGGCCGGGCGCGGCTCGTCTCCCAGCAGCACTTCCAGTTCACCGAGCCCCTGACGGTGATCGGGGTCGCCTTCATCGTCGTCTCGTACCTGGCCTCCCTTTGTCTGCGCACCCTGGAGCGACGCCTTGTCCGTTGAGACCAGCAAGCAGCCGGCCGTGACCGGCACCCTGCCGACCGAGCTGATCCGTCTGGAGGGCGTGACCAAGCGGTTCGGGGACAACACCGTCCTCGACGGCCTGGACCTGTCCGTGGACGCGGGCCGGCACGTCACCCTGATCGGCCCCTCCGGCTCCGGCAAGACCACGATCCTCAGACTGCTGATGACCCTCACGAAGCCGGACGAGGGCACGATCACCGTGGACGGGCAGCGGCTGTTCCCGGCGCCGGAGAAGCAGGTCCGGGAGGTCCGCAAGAAGATCGGGATGGTGTTCCAGCAGTTCAACCTGTTCCCGAACATGTCGGTGCTGCGCAATCTCACCGAGGCGCCGGTGCGAGTGCTCGGCCTGTCGAAGGACGAGGCCGAGGCGCGGGCCCGGGAGCTGCTGGACCTGGTGGGCCTGGCCGACAAGTGCGACGCGAAGCCGACCCGGCTCTCCGGCGGGCAGCAGCAGCGGGTGGCGATCGCCCGGGCGCTGGCGATGCGGCCGCAGGTGCTGCTGCTGGACGAGGTGACGTCCGCGCTCGACCCGGAGCTGGTCGCGGGCGTGCTGGACCTGCTCCGGGACATCGCGCGCAGCACCGACATCACGATGCTGTGCGTGACCCACGAGATGGGTTTCGCCCGGGACATCTCCGACCAGGTGCTGATGTTCGACGGGGGCCGGGTCATCGAGGCCGGGCCGCCGGAGAAGATCTTCGGCGACCCGGAGCGGCAGCGCACCCGGGAATTCATCAGCGCGGTGCTGTGAGGACGCGGGGTCCGGGCGGGAAGAGCCGAGGTCCGCTCGCTGGAGCATGACCCTGGCATATGCCAGCGGATCACCACCGCAGTTGGGAGCCGGGGCGCACGGGCGCAATCTCGCCAACAACCTCTCGCCGTCCAGCCTTTGACGGCTATCGTGGTAACGATCCGCCGACCCGGATCGTGGCCGAGGGGGACCGACATGAGGATCGAGCCGACCGCCCCGTACCACTCCGCCCAGGACGCGCTGCGCGTGCTGGAGACCGTGGCCCGGCACTCCGCCGGCGTCACCGACACCGAGCTGGCCCGCCGCACCGGCCTCGGCGCCGAGCGGCTCACCGCCCTGCTGCGGATGCTGCGCCGCGAGGGCTACGTCGAGCAGATCACCGACGGCGCGTACGTCACCGGCGACACCCTGCGCCGGCTCACCTCGGCGCACGACCGGGAGCGGGCCTTGCGCGACAAGCTCCAGCACACCCTGGACCGGCTGCGCGACTCGGTCGGCGCGGCGGTCTACCTCAGCCGGTATCTCGACGGCGAGGTCCGCGTCACCCAGTACGCCGCCGGCCCGGCCACCCCGGCGGTCAACGAGTGGGTGGACTTCCGCTGCTCCGCCCACGCCACCGCCGTCGGCAAGAGCCTGCTGACCCAGCTGGACCACAACGCCCGCCGCGACCACCTGTCCCGGTACAAGATGGCCCGCCTGACCTCGCGGACGATCACCAGTGACAAGCTGCTGCTGTCCCGGCTGGAGTCGCAGCCGCCGACGGTGCCGGTCCTGGACCTCCAGGAGTACGCGGTCGGCACGGTCTGCGCGGCGGTACCGCTTACCGCGGGGGCCTCGGTGGGCTGCCTGGCCGTGTCGCTCCCGGTGGAGCACGCGCACCGGCTGAAGCAGGCGGCGGAGACCCTGAACCGGAGCGCGGCTCCGGTGGTCCTGTCGCTGACGCTCTAGATCCGGCCGTGGTCACGAGCACCCCTCGGGACCAGGTAGTATTTTCTTCGTCGCCGGCCGCGGAAGGAAAATCCGAGGCAGGCGGGAGTCATGCGCCGCTAGCTCAGTTGGTTAGAGCAGCTGACTCTTAATCAGCGGGTCCGGGGTTCGAGTCCCTGGCGGCGCACGTGATCGAAGGGCCCCTCGCTTTTGCGAGGGGCCCTTCGGCGTCTTCCCTGGCCAGTGGCCGGTACGACGCCTCCCCCGGCGACCGTCGTCGGCTCCATGGCGACGCACGGTAACCGACACGCGTCAGATGGGGAGGGCTACGGCATCATGCCGCCGGGCTCGGAGAACATCATGTGGGCCACGGCCATGAAGCCGATGCAGAAGGTGCCGACCGTGCCGAGGAGGACCAGTCCGGCGCCGGTGCCGGCGGCGAGCCTGCTGCGCGCCGGGGGCAGCGCGGTGGCGCGCTGGGGAAGCTCCGGCAGGTAGCGCACGGTCACGAAGTCGCCCTCCAGGACGGTGGCGGGGCCGTTCTCCTCCTCGAAGCGGACCGTGCGGCCCTCACGGGTGGTGAACTCGTAGACGTGGTGCACGGTTGTGTGCACGGAGGTGTCCCCGCCGCCCCCGCTGGTCGTGGTGAACATCCGCAGGCAGCGCGCCTCGGCGGTGAGGCCGTGCCTCCACGTCCTGCTGATCCGCCGGGCACGGCGGACCAGCAGGTACGCGGCGTACGCGCAGCCCGCGAGCATGAGGGCGGGGACGGCGTAGAAGAGCGACTCGAACATGAGGTTCCCCCGAGGAAGGTCCGCCGCTCCCGATCGAGCGGTGTGGCGGGAACCTACCCGGCACGCGGGGCGCCCGGCCTCAAGGGAACCTCAGTTTCCGTCCCGTACCGGAACGGGGATCAGAAGGTGACGTCCGAGCAGGCGTAGAACGCGTTGCCCGTGTCGGCGATCGTCCACACCGCGAGGATGACGTGGTGTCCGCTCAGGCCGCTCGGCAGGGTGCCGCTGTGGCTGAGGGTGGCCGGCGGGCGCTGGCCGTTGTAGGGCACCGTCAGGAACGGGGTGAGGTTGAGGTCCGAGCGGGCGAGGTTGTGGTTCTGATTCCAGCCCGGCTTGGTGACGTAGTACTTGAAGTCCGTCGTGGCGTGCATGGCGGTGAACTGCCAGCGGAACGTGTACGACTGGCCGCCCGTCACCTTGGTGGCGGGCCAGGCCGCGCCGGACGGCGTCCTCGGCGAGCTGAGCGGGGCGAACTGGCCCAGGCCCGCGTTGCAGATCTGGCCGTCGGCGGGCCCGGCGGCCGGGAAGCCCTTGGGGCCCTCGACGCTCTGCGGCTCCCACTGGATCTGGCCGCAGTTGGCGACGGTGCCGTTCTGACAGAGCTTCTGCCTGCTGATGGGGAGGTCGGTGTAGCCGTGCCCGCTGGCGCCGCCGGTGGAGAGCGCGAAGGCTCCCGCGGTGACCGCGCCCAGCACGACCGCGGACAACTTGGTCTTGGTGCGCATGCTGCCGCTCCTGGGGAACGTGGGGAGTTCGGTGAGCCGTGCAGATCAGGTCTAGACCAAGTCTCAGATTATTGCCGTTAGTTGAACATGTCCATACCAATCGCGGACCGGCTGTGCGCCCGCCGCTACACCGGCTCCCCGCGCCCCGAGCAGAACGCCACCGTCAGGTCACGGACCAGCACCTTGCGCTCGTAGTCGTCCAGTTCGACCAGACCGCGCATGGTCAGCCGGGTCACCGTGTCCTCCACCGAGTCCACCACCGAGCTGAGCATGCTGGCCCGCTGCCGGGCGTCCAGCGCGGCGATCCGGCGCCGGTGCATCGCGGCGGCCACCTCGGGGGCGTAGTCCACCCGGACCGGCTGCACCGAGAACACCTCCACGCCGACCGGCGCGGTCTCCGTCGCCACCAGCCGGGTCAGCGCGTCCCCGGCCGCCGTCGTCCCGCCCCGCACCCCGCCCGCCGGCTCCACCGGCACCCGGGCCAGCGCCGCCTCCACGCACTCGCGCAGATAGGTCTCGTGGTCGTCGATGCCGAGCAGGGCCCGCGCGGTGTCCCGCACCCGCCACACCACCAGCACCACCACCCGCAGCGCCACCCCGTCGGGGTCCGTCGCCGGCATCGCCTCGCTGCGCCAGTGCCGCAGCCGCACGTCCACCCGGCGGCGCAGCACCAGCGGGTTCACCCACAGCAGCCCGGTACGCCGGACCGTCCCCCGGTACCGCCCGAACAGGCCCAGCACCCACGCCCGTCCGGCCCGCCCTCGGGCCAGCCCGCCGAAGCCGAAGGCGCCGAGCATCCCGGCCCCGGCGTACGCGGCCCAGTGCGCGGGACCGAGACCGGCGCCCGTGGACGCCGGCAGCCGCAGCGCCTCGGTGGCCAGCGGCGGCAGCAGCCCCGCCCACCAGGTGGTGGCCAGGCAGCCGGTGACCCCGCAGGCCCCGGCCAGCACCCCGGCCGCGCCGGGCAGCACCCGCGCCGGGCGTTCCGCCAGCTCCGGGTCGGCCTGCGGCAGCGGGCGCCTGCGCACCGGCACCGGGCGGCGCAGTCGCGGTTGTTCGCCGGTGCCCTGCCGGCGGGCCACCACGGCCGGCCGGAGCGGCACCTTCACCGGGTCGGGGTCGTCCCGGAAGAGCAGGTGGACGGGGATCTCGGTGGTCGCCTCGTTCTGGATCAGGCGGGCCGGCCGGGTGCCGGGGCCGGCGGCCACGCCGTCCGACTGCCCCTCGGATTCGGGCGGCGTGTGGGATGCGGTCGTACTCATGCGTGCTCCAGCCTCCGCGCCAGACGCGTCATGAACAGGAAACAGGGGTGTGAAGTGCGGGTGGGGGCCCGGTCAGGCGAACAGGCGGCGCCAGGTCTCCGGCCCGGGGTAGCCGTCCGCCGCACCGCCGCGCCAGCCCTGGGCGCGCTGGAAGGCCTCGACGGCCCTCCGGTCCGCCTCGCCCCAGTGCGGACCGGGACCGAGGCCGTAGAACCGGCCGAATCCTTTCTTCACCAGCTGGGCGCCGAGCCGGGTGATGTAGTCGTTGCTCTGGCCCGGCCGGAAGTACCGCCGGCCGGGATAGCCGGGGACCCCGTGCGAGGCGGGTCCGGCGGCCGGGATGTCCTTGCCCTGGCCCGTGGCCAGCAGTTCCCAGGTGCGCCGGCCGGGGATCCCGTCGGCGTCGGCGCCCGTCCAGCCCTGGGCGCGCTGGAACGCCTGGGTGGCGCGCCGGTCGGCCTCGCCCCAGACCGGTCCCGGGCCCTGGGCGTAGGAGGAGCGTGCGCCCCTGGCGATCAGCATCTCGCCGAGCAGGGTGACGTACTTGTTGCGGGCGCCTGGGCCGAAGTAGGCCGCCCCCGGGTAGGCCGCCACCGCCTTCCCGCCGGGCGCCGGGCCGGTGCCGGCCGCGGCCTTGGTCAGGCCCTTGTAGCGGTAGGGGATGTACTTGGCGGCGTTGCTCCAGTAGGGGTAGGGCGTGGCCTGGCGGCGGGTGTGCGGGGGCGTCTGCTCGTAGACCGTGTAGTAGGTGTGCGTGTAGTCCGTCCAGCCGCCGAAGATCACGACGTGGGAGCCTTTCTCGGGGTTGTCGGGGTTGTGGTACAGCAGGATGTCGCCGGGTTGCAGCTCCTCCTTGGTGATCTTCACGCCGAACGCGCCGAGGCTGCCGGTCCACTCGTTGTTCGGCAGTCCCCAGGCCATGGAGACATAGCCGGAGCAGTCCTGCCGGTAGCCGTCGGACCAGAAGGCGTACATGCTGTACGGCACCTTCGCGGCGACCCAGACCTTGGCGCGGTTGATGATCGCCGTCCGGGTGGTGGCGGGGAGCGGGGCGGTCGGGGACCCCCCGGGCTTGCCCGCCGGGCCGTGCAGCGGGGCCTTGGCGCCCTGCGGGGTGTCGGGTTCGCCGTCGCCGGGCAGGGCCTGGCGGTGCGGGGAGTGGTCGGGGGTGAGGGCGGCGGCCGGCGGGACCGTGCCGAGGACGGCGGACGCGGCGGCCACGACCACCACTCCGCGGGCCGCCGGGTGGCTACGGCCGGGCAGGGGACGGAGGGCCGGCCGCTCGTGGGCGCAGCCGGGGCAGTCGCAGTCGCTCGCCGGGTCGATGTCCTCGAACACGGGAGCGGTCATGCGATCTGCCTCACATTCGGGGGTGGTTTGTCCGCGAGTGTGCACGTTGATCAGTTTCCCAACCGGGCACGGAACGCGCATTTTGACGGTCCGAATGATGTACGCGGTCCTCCGGGTGGCCGCCCCGCCCCCTCCCGGTGGTCAGGAGCACCCCTGGGGGTCGGGTAGAGTTTTCTCCGTCAGCAGGCGCCGCTAGCTCAGTTGGTTAGAGCAGCTGACTCTTAATCAGCGGGTCCGGGGTTCGAGTCCCTGGCGGCGCACCGACCGGAAAGCCCCTCGCGGAAGCGGGGGGCTTTTCGCATGCCCTCCGCCCGAATGGCCGGATACCCTCTCGCCATGGCAGCCCGGGACCTTCAGGAGCGGATCAAGAAGCTGATCGTGGACCAGCGGCTGCCCTCGGGCGCCCCGCTGCCCACCGAGCCGGAGCTGATGCGGCTCCTCGGGGCGAGCCGGAACTCGGTGCGGGAGGCGCTGAAGGCGCTCCAGGCGATGGGCATCGTGGAGATCCGGCACGGGTTCGGGACGTACGTCGGCTCGATGTCGTTCGCGCCGATGATCGAGGGGCTGGCCTTCCGCACCGTGGCCGGCCACTACCGCGGCGAGGATTCCCTGCTCCAGCTGCTGGAGCTGCGTGAGGCCGTCGAGACCGGGCTGGTGTCGCGGCTGGCCGGGCGGCTGCCGGAGGCGGACCTCGTGGCGCTGGAGGCGCTCGTGGAACGCATGGAGCGGGAGGCCGCCGAGGGGACCGGGCTCGCCGAGACCGACCGCGCCTTTCACGCCACGCTCTACCGGGGGCTGGACAACGTGCTGCTCGGCGAGGTGCTGGAGGCGTTCTGGGACGCCTTCCACCGGGTGCAGCAGGACCTCGTGGAGGTGGCACAGGATCCGCGGGTCACCTGCCGCCAGCACCGGGAGATCCTGGACGCGGTGCGCTCCGGCGACTCCCTGCGCGCGGAACGGGCCATACGCGACCACTTCGGCAACCTCCGCACCCGCCTGTCCCCGGTGGCGGCCACCAAGGGGTGAGCGGCCGGGGGTGCCTGGCAAGCGGGCGCAGAGCGGTGGACCTGGGGGGAGCGACGCAGGGGCGCTCGGCCGGTCGTCCCGGCAAGGTACGCGACGACCCCGACGCTCGCGGTGCAGCCGCCGCGCGGCTTCCGGCCAGGGGCCCGGTGACTGCGGGCCTGGCCGGGGATCAGCCGGTCGTCCCGGGCAGGTACGCGACGACCACGACGCTCGCGGTGCAGCCACCGGCACGGTCCGAGCCGCCGCACGACTTCCGGCCAGGGACCCGGTGACTGCGGGCCTGGCCGGGGATCAGCCGGTCGTCCCGGGCAGGTACGCGACGACCACGACGCTCGCGGTGCAGCCACCGGCACGGTCCG
>NZ_JBIVJQ010000001.1:137188-173714 GCF_044750305.1 Streptomyces sp. NPDC088810 | reverse complement strand
AGCCGCCGCACGGCGTCCGGCCAGGGGCCCGGTGACTGCGGGCCTGGCCGGGGATCAGCCGGTCGTGCGGGTGAGGTACGCCGAGACGACCACGTTCGCCGTGTAGCTGCCGGTGGCGCGGTCGAAGGTGCCTCCGCAGGTGATCAGGCGCAGTTCGGCGCGGCCGGGCACGCGGGGGCCGTAGGCCTGGCGGGCGTCGAAGGTGTCGCGGGGCAGGACGCGGACGTCGTCGACGGTGAACTCGGCGACCTTGCCGTCCGCGCGGAAGACCCGGACCGTCCCGCCGGGCTTGAGGGTGCTGAGCCGGTAGAAGACGGCGGGCCGGGTCTCGGTGTCGACGTGGCCCACCAGCAGGGCCGCGCCTACCGCACCCGGCTTGGGACCGGCGCCGTACCAGCCGACGACGCCCGCCTGGTCGTACGGCGGCGGGTCGACCGCGCCGCGGGCGTCCAGACCGCGGGCCACCACCGGGGCCCGGACACCCAGCTGGGGGATGTCGACACGCTGGGGCACCGCCTCGGCCAGGGGTTTCGCCGGGCGCGGCAACCGGGCGGGGTCGGCGTCCCGGCCGATGACGAGGACATCGCCGGTGGCCGGGCCGTCCGCGCCCTCGGGCACCTCCGTCACCCCGCGTCCCCACAGCCACAGCCCGAACAGCAGCAGCGCCCAGGCCAGGCCCGTAACGAGCCGCCCGGTGCCGGTGGTGCGCCCGTCGTCGGACATGGCGAGGCTCAGCGGGGGGCGCGGCTCCGGCGGGCGCGCAGCCCGACGGCGACCGCCGCGATCCCGGCGAGCGCGAGGCCGGTCACCGCCTGCAGGGTGTCGGGGCCGGAGCCGCTGGTGGCCACCGTGGCGAAGTGCGCGGTGCCGCCGCCACCCGCGGGGACCGGCGCGATGGGCGAGGCGGTGCCGGCGGGGGGCTCGACGGGCTCTTCCGGGCGGCCGGTGCCGCCCGCCTCCGTGACCGTGATCGTGCCGGTGCGCACGGATCCGGCGCAGCTGACCTTCACGGTGTAGGCGCCGGGCGTCAGGGCGGAGCGGACACGGGTCTCGCCGGTCAGGCTGCCCTGGGCTCCGGTCAGCCGGGCGTCGGTGACGAAGGCGGACGAGGCGGCGGTGCCCTGCTCGCCGGTGCAGCCGCTGACCCGCAGGGTGATGTCGTCGCCCGGGGCCGGGACGGCGGGGGTCACGCTGACCGAGCCGCCGTCCGCCGCGTGGGCCGCCGGGGCGACCGCGGCGGACGTGGCTGCGGCGAGGAGTCCGGTACAGAGAGTGAGGCGTAGTGAGCCCATCGTGAACCTCCAGTTACCTGGAGACTCCCCCGGACCGGGCGCCCCCGCATCCTCGGGAGGCGCCCTGTTGCTCCGATCGGGTGACGCCTGGTTTCGGCCGGGCCGACCAGGCGGGCTCGGCGGGTGTCGGCTCAGACCAAGTCGACCAGGTCGGCGATGGAATCGACCACCTGGGACGGGCGGAAGGGGTAGCGGTCCACGTCGTCCGGCTGGGTCACTCCGCTCAGCACCAGGAACGTGCGCATCCCGGCCTCCAGGCCCGCGAGCACGTCGGTGTCCATGCGGTCGCCGATCATCGCGGAGGTCTCGGAGTGGGCGCCGATCGCGTTCAGCCCGGCCCGCATCATCAGCGGGTTCGGCTTGCCGACGAAGTACGGCTTCTTGCCGGTCGCGGCGGTGATCAGGGCGGCGACCGAGCCGGTGGCGGGCAGGTCGCCCTCGGTGGACGGGCCGACGTTGTCGGGGTTCGTGGCGATGAACCGGGCGCCGTTGTTGATGAGCCGGACGGCCTTGGTCAGGGCCTCGAAGGAGTAGGTGCGGGTCTCGCCGAGGATCACGAAGTCGGGGTCGTGGTCGGTGAGGATGTAGCCGATGTCGTGCAGGGCGGTGGTCAGGCCCGCCTCGCCGATGACGTAGGCGGTACCGCCGGGCCGCTGGTCGTCCAGGAACTGGGCGGTGGCCAGGGCCGAGGTCCAGATGTTCTCCACCGGCACGTCCAGCCCCATCCGGCGCAGCCGCGCGTGCAGGTCACGGGCGGTGTAGATGGAGTTGTTGGTGAGCACCAGGAAGGGCCGGCCGGACTCGCGCAGCCTCTTCAGGAAGGCGTCGGCGCCGGGGATCGGGACGCCCTCGTGGATCAGGACGCCGTCCATGTCGGTGAGCCATGACTCGATGGGCTTGCGGTCTGCCATGCTGTGCGTCTCCTGGCGTACGTACGGTCGGGAAGCGGGGGCGCCGGAACCACGGCGTACCGACGCCCCCAGCCTAGTCAGGAGGGCCCGATCCCGACCCCGTCGATCACACGCTCTCCGGCGAGCGGGGGCCGGCAGGCCGGCGGCGTGGTCGAGCAGGGGGGCGACAGAGAAGGCCGAGTCCAGCCCCGGGCGCCCGCGCGACGGCGGTGTACGTGCGCTCCGGGCGGCCCCGCTGCCTAGTCAGGAGGGCCCGATCCCGACCCCGTCGATCACACGCTCTCCGGCGAGCGGGGCCCGGCAGGCCGGCGGCGTGGTCGAGCAGGGGGGCGGCAGAGAAGACCGAGTCCAGCCCCGGCGCCCGCGCGACGGCGGTGTACGTGCGCTCCGGGCGGGCCCGCTCGTCGCAGGCGCACGGCACCGGCTCCCGGTGCCGCACCGGCTCGCCCGGGTGATCCCGGGCTCGGCGGCGAGTGCCTCGGGGGCGGGAACCGGTCGGGGGCGACGAGCGTACGACCCTGGCGTCCGCCCCTGCCGACGCGCACCCCCGCCCTGGCCGGTGAGGGGCAGCGGCCGGGCCGGCCCGGGCCCGGCGACGCCTGCCCCCTGACGCCGCGGCCACCCCTCCGCCACCACCTCCCGCACCGGCCGCCGCGCTGGGCAGGGTTCAGCGGCGGGTGTGGAGCAGGAGGTAGGCGCCGGCGCCCACGCCGAGCAGGGCGGCCAGGGCCGCGAGGAGGCCGTGGGCGAGGTCCGGGCCGGTGCGGGCCAGCTCGCGCGCCCGCTCTCCGGCGTCCTCGGCTCCCTGGGCGAGCGCCAGTGCGGAGTCGTCCGGGGCGTCGTCCGGGGCGTCGGTGCCGGAGGCGGTGGGCGACGCGGTGCCGGACGGGGCGGTGCCGGGCGACGCGGTGCCGGACGGGGCGGTGCCGGACGGGGCGGTCGCCACGCCCTCGGCCTCCTGCGCGGTGCCGGCCTCCTGCAGGCCCTGCGTCTCCTGCGCGGCCTCGGCCTCCTGCACCTCCTCGGTCTCCTCGGTCTCCTCGGTGTCCTGCTCTCCTTCCCTGCCGATCCCGAAGCGGTACGCGTTGGACTCCCCGACCCAGTCCCCGTCCTGGCCCCGCCGCTGTACGACGGCCGCGTTGGCGGTGACCCGGTCGGCCACGGCGTCGGAGGTGAGCGCCAGCCGGACCCGGACGCTGACGGTCTTGCCCGGCGGCACGGTGAACCCGGCGAACCCGCTGCCGTCCAGCACCCCGACCAGCTCCTGCTCGTCGGTGGTCTCGAAGGCCACCGACCGGGGCGTGGAACCGTCGTAGAAGTCCAGCTGGGGCTGGTCCGGCCGCAGGGAGCGCTTGTCGTCGACGAGGACCACGACCGGGTGGATGCCGGCGCAGGTCCGGCGGGTGGTGTTGGTCAGGTCGATGTACCAGGTGCCGTACCCGCCGCCGGCCTCGTAGGAGCCGGGGCCGCCGCGGATGCGGGTGGCCAGCGGGAAGGTCCGCGTGTCGGCGGCGGCGCAGGAGGGGGGCGTCGTCGTGCCGGCGTGGGCGGTGTCCGGCGACAGGAGCACGGCGACGGGGACGACGGCTGCGGTGGCGACGGCTGCGGCGAGGCGGAGGGACGGGGACGGGGGCGTGCACAGTCGCATGAACACATGAGCATGCCGGGTGGGGCGGGGGGCGGGTTGCGCCGCGCCGGAGGTGGGGCCCAAGTCTGCTCGATCGGCGGAGCGGTGGCTTTCCGGACCGGCAGCGCCGTCCTGGTACCGGCCGTCGCCACCGTGCGGGTCGGCGGTGGCTGGTCGCGCAGTTCGCCGCGCTCCTTCGGGCGCTCCGAAGCGCCGTCACACCTCCCCCCGCCCGAACAACGGGGCCAACAGCAACTGTGCCGCCCCCTCGGCCACCACCCGCTCCCCCCGCGGAGCGACCCGCACCGGGACGCGGGCCTCGGCCGTCCCCTCCCGGCGAGCCCGCGCGCCCAGCACCTCGCTCACGCCGCGTACGTACGCCTCGGGCGCCCCGGCGACGGTCCGCCCGCCCAGCAGCACCGTGTCGATGTCCAGCAGGCCCACCAGGTTCCCGGCGGCGACCCCCAGTACGCGCGCCGCCTCGGCCACCTCGCCCCGTGCCACGGCCCCGAGGCACAGCACCTCCACGCACCCCCGGTTCCCGCACTCGCACAGCGGTCCGTCCAGCTGGACGACCTGGTGACCGAACTCCCCCGCTCCGGTCCGCGCCCCCCGGTGGACGCTCCCTCCGATCACCAGTCCGGCCCCGAGCCCGGTACCGAGGTGCAGGTAGGCGAAGGACCCGCCGGCGACGCCCTCCTCGCCCCCGACCGCCAGCCCGAGCGCCGCCGCGTTGGTGTCCTTGTCCACCACCACCGGCACGCCGAGGCGTTCCGCGAGCGCGTCCCGCAGCGGAAAGCCGTCCCACTCGGGAAACCCGGTGACCCGGTGCAGCACCCCACGCGCATGGTCCAGGGGCCCCGGCAGCGCGACGCCCACGCCCAGCAACGAGACCGCCCGGCCGAGCCCTCCCTCGCCCGGCGCACCGGCCCCCAGCCCCCCGGCCACCTCCCGCACCCCGGCGCACACCGCCCCCAGCACGGCCTCCGCCCCCGCCCCGAGATCCAGTTCCCCGCGCCGCTCCGCCACCACGGCCCCGTCCAGGTCCACGAGGACCACCCGCAGTTCGTCGCGGTCCAGGTGCACCCCGACCGCGTGCCCCGCCTCCGGCACCAGCCGCAGTACGGTCCGCGGCTTGCCCCCGGTCGACGCCCGGCGGCCGGCCTCCGCGGCGAGCCCCTGTTCCCGCAGCCGTGCGGTGATCTTGCTGACGGCCTGGGGGGTCAGTCCGGTGCGCTCGGCGAGTTCCAGCCGGCTGATGCCCTCGGCCCCGGCGTCCCGCAGCAGCCCCAGCACCAGCGCGGTGTTGTGACTGCGCAGCACCCCGAGGTTCGCCCCAGCGGACGCCCCGCTCCTCGGTCCCGTCCCCGTCGTCGCCGTGCTCACCCTCTTCACACCCCCCATTCTCCGCACCGCTTGCACTTTCGCAACAGCGTTGCCAAAGTGGAGGCATGACTGCTACCCCCCTCCGCGTCGGCCTGATCGGCTACGGCCTCGCCGGCTCCGTCTTCCACGCCCCGCTGATCGCCGCCACCGAGGGCCTCGCCCTGGACACCGTGGTCACCTCCCACCCGGAGCGGCAGCAGCAGGCCCGCGCCGAGTTCCCGGACGTGCGGCCGGCGTCCGGCGTCGAGGAGCTGTTCGACCGCGCGGACGACCTGGACCTGGTCGTCGTGGCCTCCCCGAACAAGACGCACGTCCCGCTGGCCACGGCCGCCCTCGAGGCCGGGCTGCCGGTGGTCGTGGACAAGCCGGTGGCCGGCACCGCGGCCGAGGCCCGCGAGCTGGCCGCCCTCGCCGAGGAGCGCGGCCTGCTCCTGTCGGTCTTCCAGAACCGCCGCTGGGACAACGACTTCCTGACCCTGAGCCGCCTCCTCGCGGACGGCGAACTCGGCGACGCCTGGCGCTTCGAGTCCCGCTTCGAGCGCTGGCGCCCCCAGCCCAAGGGCGGCTGGCGCGAGTCCGGCGACCCCGCAGAGATCGGAGGTCTGCTCTACGACCTGGGCAGCCATGTCGTCGACCAGGCCCTGGTCCTCTTCGGCCCGGTCACCGAGGTCTACGCCGAGACGGACATCCGCCGCCCGGGCGCCGAGACCGACGACGACACCTTCATCGCGCTCACCCACGCGAACGGCGTCCGCTCCCACCTCTACGTCTCCGCGACGACCGCCCAGCTCGGCCCCCGCTTCCGGGTGCTGGGCTCCCGCGCGGGCTACGTCAAGTACGGCCTGGACCCCCAGGAGGCGGCCCTGCGCGAGGGCAGCCGTCCCGGTACCGTCGCCGACTGGGGCGCGGAGGACCAGTCCCTGTGGGGCCGTATCGGCTCCGGAGAGTCCCCTCTGTCGGGTGGCGGCACCCCGGTACCGACCCTGCCGGGCGACTACCCCGCCTACTATGCGGCCGTTGCCGCCGCCCTGCGCGGCGCCGGTCCCAACCCGGTGACCGCCCTGGAGGCGGCCGCCGCGCTCGACGTACTGGAAGCGGCCCGCAAGTCCGCCCGAGACAAGGTGACGGTGACCCTCTGATGCAGCACCCGCAGATCACGCCCCGGTCGACGCCCGAACTCACGCCGAGCCTGGAGGAGCTGGAGGCCCAGGAACGCCGGCTGGTCTTCCGGCAGTTCACCCACGAGGACGCCTGGGCCCTCGGTTCCCTGATGGTCGGGCTGGCCCGGGAGCGCCAGGCGCCGGTCGCCATCGACATCCACCGCGCCGGCCAGCAGCTCTTCCACGCGGCCCTGCCGGGCTCCGCGCCGGAGCAGGACGCCTGGATCGTCCGCAAGCGCCGGGTGGTGGAGCGCTACCGCGCCGCCTCCTACCTGGTCGGCGCCCGCTTCCGCGCCAAGGGCACGACCTTCGAGGAGGCCTCCCGCCTCGACCCCGACGAGTACGCGGCCCACGGCGGATCCTTCCCGATCACGGTCGAGGGCGTGGGCGTGATCGGCGCGGTGACCGTCTCCGGCCTGCCCCAGCTCCAGGACCACCGGTTCGTGGTGGAGGCGCTGGAGGAGTTCCTCGGCCGCTCGGCCGACTGAGCGAACGGCGGGAATCACGGAGGGGTTTCCTCCGGTTGGCAGTGACGGAAGACGTGATGATCACGGCACCGCACACCACCGGAGGGATCACACCGGATGACCACCTCGCTGAAGGAGACCGTCGGCCGCTACGGCGTCTGGAGCGTCGAGCTGCGCTCGGAGGACCCGGCCCGGCGCGGCGAACTGGACGAGGCCGCGGCCGAGCTGGAGGAACTCGGCTACGGCGCCCTCTGGCTGGGCGGCAACAGCACCGCCGACCACGCGGCCCCGCTCATCGGCGCGACGCGCCGCATCACGGTGGGCACCAGCATCCAGAGCGTCTGGCAGCAGGACGCGGCCACGACCGCGGCCTCCTTCGCCGAGGTGGAGACGGCCCATCCCGGCCGCTTCGCCCTGGGCCTCGGCGTGAGCCACGGCCCGCGGGTGGAGGGCTACCACCGCCCCTACTCGGCCATGACGGGCTACCTCGACGAGCTGGACAAGGCGGGCGTCCCCGCCGGCCGCCGCGTGCTCGCCGCGCTGGGCCCGAAGATGCTGGGCCTGTCCCGCGACCGCGCGGCCGGCGCGATCCCCTACCTGGTCACGCCCGAGCACACCGCGCAGGCCCGCGAGATCCTGGGCGAACAGGTGCTGCTCGCCCCGGAGTTCAAGGTGGTCCTGGAGGCCGACCCGGCCCGTGCCCGGGAGACGGCCCGCGCCTACCTGGCCCGGTACCTCGAACTCCCCAACTACACCAACAACTTCCTCCGCCTGGGCTTCTCCGAGGACGACATCGCCGACGGCGGCAGCGACCACCTCATCGACGCGGTCTTCGCCTGGGGCGACGAGACCCGGATCCGCGAACGCATCACCGCCTTCCACGAGGCGGGTGCCGACCATGTCGCCCTCCAGGTGGTGACGGCGGCCACCGGCACCACCCTCCCCAGGGAGGAATGGCGCCGGCTGGCCTCTCTGCTGGGGTAGCCGGTCCGGCCCGCGCGGCGGGGCCGCATTCGCCATGCGGCCCCGCCGCGCGGGCGCGACCGGTTCGGAAACCACGCGCGGGCGACGACGTTGCCGCAGTTCCCGGCACTCCCGGCGGAGCGGCTACGCGTCCTTCAGCTCCTGCCGCTGCCGTCCGAGCCCCTCGATCTCCAGCTCGACCACGTCCCCGGCCTTCAGGTACGGCTTCGGCTCGGGCCGCCCCATGGCCACCCCCGCCGGTGTGCCGGTGCTGATGACGTCCCCGGGGTACAGCGTCATGAACCGGCTGAGGTACCGCACGACCTCGCCCACGGGGAAGATCTGCTCGGCCGTCGTGCCGTCCTGCTTCAGCTCCCCGTTCACCCACAGCCGCAGCGGCAGCCGCTGCGGGTCCGGGACCTCGTCGGCCGTCACCAGCCACGGCCCCAGCGGGCTGAACGTCTCGCAGTTCTTGCCCTTGTCCCACGTGCCGCCGCGCTCGATCTGGAACTCCCGCTCGGAGACGTCGTGCGCCACCGCGTACCCGGCGACGTGCGCGAGGCCCTCCTCGGCGGAGTCCAGGTAGCGGGCCGTACGGCCGATGACGACCGCGAGTTCGACCTCCCAGTCGGTCTTCACCGAGCCGCGCGGCACCAGCACCGTGTCGTGCGGTCCGACGACCGTGTCCGGCGCCTTGAGGAAGACCACCGGCTCCGGCGGCGGCTCTACGCCCGTCTCGCGGGCGTGGTCGTGGTAGTTGAGCCCGATGCACACGATCTTGCCGATGCGGCCGAGCGGGGGGCCGATCCGGAGTCCGGCCGCGTCCAGCGCGGGCAGCTCGCCGGACTCGGCCGCCGCCCGCACCCGGTCGAGCGCGGTGTCGTCGGCGAGGAGCGCGCCGTCGATGTCGTCCACGAGGCCCGACAGGTCCCTGAGGGTCCCCTCGGCGTCGAGCAGCGCGGGGCGCTCGGCCCCTGCCGTACCGACTCGCAGCAGCTTCATGGTCACAATCTCCCTCGATCGCGGGCGCCCCACCGATGGGTGCAGCCATCGGAGGACTGGCCGATCCTCCAATTCCGCAGTCCAGTCCGCAAGACCCTGTTCACGTACTGGACCGTAACCGGACCGTCGGCACCGCTCAGCGGGACAGCAGCGCCTGTTCCGCCGCGCTCCAGGCGGTGCTGGTGACGACGTACAGCGCGGCGGCGAGCGGGACGACCGCCACGGTGACGAGGGTGAAGAAGGACAGGAACGGGGTGACCCGGGTGACCGCGGCGAGACCGGGCACCTGGTCGCCGGCGGCGGCCGGGGCGGGCTGCTCGGCGATCGTCCGCCGGGCGCGCCGGAAGTTGACGGCGGCGACGGCCGCGACGACGGCGAAGAGGCCGAGGTAGACGACTCCGGCCGGGCCGAACATCCCGCCGTCCGTCAGCGCGTCCGCCCAGCGTCCGCCGAGCGGTGCCGCGAGCAGCCGGTGGCCGAGCAGAGCGTTGCTCTCGCCGCCGATCGTGGAGCTGGAGAAGAGGTGGTAGAGCAGGAAGAAGGCGGGCAGCTGGAGCAGGCTGGGCAGGCAGCCGGAGAGCGGCGAGACCTTCTCCTCGGCGTGCAGTTCCAGCACCGCCTGCTGGAGCCGCTGCGGATTCCCGGCGTGCTTCTCGCGCAGTGCGGTGATTCTCGGCTGGAGCGCGGCGCGGGCACGCCGGCCGCGGGCGGCGGCCCGGGACAGCGGGTGGACGAGCAGCCGTACGAGCGCGGTGAACAGGACGATCGCGGCGGCTGCCGCCGAGGCGTGGAAGAGCGGGGTGAGCAGGTCGGCCAGGTGCTCGACCAGACGGGCGAAAACGGACATGGGTGAGCCCTCCGGGGGTCTCGTCGTGCCGAAAGGAACGGAGAACGGCAGGACGACCCGCGCGGGGTCACGCGCTGAGGTGGTGCGAGGACGTGCCCTACGCGGCGGTCGCCGGACCGGCGTGTCCGGGTGCTCTGGGCCGGCGCCGGCCGGGCGCGTCGGGATCGCGCTGGGACAGGAAGGCCGTACGGCGGGCCCGGTCGCGTATGGCGGTGCGGACGCGGGTGGGCGGTACGGCGGGCACGCTGCGCGCGGCCAGCAGGGCGCAGGCGGCGAGCGCGGCGGCCGCGGCGGCGGTCGCGGCGAGGGCGACGGCGGAGGTGAGGCCGCCGGTGCCGAGGAGCGCGGCCTGGAGCAGCAGCAGCTGTGCCAGGAGCAGCAGGAGGGCGAGGGGGCGCGCGACGGCGACTCGGCCGGCCATGCTCTCTCCCCCCTTCGCCAGACGGTATGACCGCCTGTCGTATGACTGTATGTCGTATGACCGTGTGTCGTATGACCGTGTGTCAGTGTGCCAGGTGTGCCGGATCCGTCTCCAGGGGCTCCAGCAGCCGCTTGGGTCGCAGCAGCGCCCTGCTGACCGGATCCGCCGGGGCGGGGTCCGGTTCGGGCCCCGGCACCATCACAACGTCGGCGACCGGCACGAGAGTTCCGTACCCCGTGCACTGCCCGAACGGCTCGACGTCCCCGCCGCAGTCCGCGTGCCGGAAGGTGCGCAGCCGGCCGGCGTCGACGTGCTCCCGGCCCCAGCGGCCGAGGGCGCGCAGCACGGGCCAGAGGGCGGCACCGCGCTCGGTGTTCCTGCTCTGGTCCGGGCTGAACTTCGCCGTCGCCCTCCAGGTCGAGCACCTGGCCGGCCGGGTCGCCCCGCGCGCGCAGCTCGCCCTCGGCTTCGCCCACACGATCGCCATGGTCACGATGCTCGGCGCGCTCGGCTCCGGCTCCTGGCCCCGCCTGCTGCCCGGCCTGATCGTCGGCGGCATCGGCAGCGGCCTGCTCAACGGCGCGCTCCCGCTGCTCGCCGTCGAGTCGGTGCCGCCCCAGCGGGCCGCGATGCGCTCCGGCGCCCAGCAGACCTTCCGCTACATCGGCTCCCGCGCCGGCGTGGCCCTGACCATCGCCGTCGCCACCTCGGCCGACGGCCCGGCCCGGGGCGCGAACCTCGCGCTGCCGGTGTCGGCGGGGCCGGCGGTGGCGGGCGCGGTGAGCGTGCCGGCGCTGCGGGAGCGGGCGTGAGGGGCGCCCGGCCGCAGGCTCACCTGGGCCGCACGGACACCAGCCGGGCCCACACCACGAGCCGGTACCGGGAGGTGAACTCGGGGGTGCAGGTGGTCAGCGTGAGGTAGTGACCTGGCTTGCGGTAGCCGTACCCGGGCCGGACCAGCGAGCGCGGGACGGGCCGGACGACCCCCGCGTCCAGTGCCGACGTGCGCGGCAGGATCCGGTCGACGTCGTAGGTGTACGTCGCCGTCCGCGTCTCCACCTCGACGGCGTCCCCCCGCCGCAGCCGGGGCAGGTACCGGAAGGGCTCGCCGTGCGTGTTCCGGTGCCCGGCGAGCGCGAAGTTCCCGGCCTGGCCAGGCTGCTGGGTGCCGCGGTAGTGACCGACGTACCCCTTGTTCAGCACGTCCGCCTTGCCGACGCCCTCGGCGACGGGGACGCGCAGGTGCAGCCGGGGGATGGTGAGCACGGCGTACGCCTGGGACCGCCGGGGCGCGGTCGCGGGGGTGGACGAGCGCCCCGGCGCACGGGACCCGCCGGGGGCGGCGGGCACGGGAGCCGCGGCCGTACCGGGACCGCCGGGAGCGGCGCCGGTGCCGGCCGCCGTACCGCTGCCCCACTCCCGTTCCAGCGCCGCCACCTTGCGTTCGGCCCCCCGCCGGGCCTCCCGGTTGGTCCACCACAGCTGGTGCACGACCAGCAGCAGAAGCACCAGACCGGCCGTCACGAGCACCTCGCCCCCGCTCCACAGCACCCGCCTGCGCCGGGCGCGCCTGCGCCGATCGCTGTGCCGTACGACCCGCACGCCCGCCGCAGCCCGCATCCGCGCCCACCTCCACCGGAGCCGCCCGCACGATAGGCGCGGAGCCCTCAACTGGCCAGAGACAGACGGCAGACAGAAGGGCACAGACCGGGGCCCGGGCTTTCTCAACGGGTTTGAGAAAGGGCCGTCACAACTCTCGACAACACAGTCCGGCACCCCCGATGCTTCCTGTTGGCATGCCGGGGGGACGAGTCGGCACCGCGTCCGGGAACGCGGTGCCGGAGCCGCACGGAGAGGCAGCGAACGACCCATGATCCGACGCAGAACACTGCTGGCCGCCGCGGGCGGCGGGCTCCTCGGCAGCGCGCTCGCCACCGGCACCGCCCGGGCCGACGCGACGGTCGCCGTCAACCCGTCGACGACATACGGCACCTGGGAGGGCTGGGGCACCTCCCTGGCGTGGTGGGCGAACGTCTTCGGCGCCCGCGACGACTTCGCCGACATCTTCTTCACGACCAGGAACACGGCGTACAACGGCACCACGCTGCCCGGCCTCGGCCTCAACATCGCCCGCTACAACCTGGGCGCGTGCAGCTGGAACAGCGTCGGCGGCGAGTCGATGGCCGTCTCCCCGAACATCCCCTCCTTCAAGCAGATCGAGGGCTACTGGCAGGACTGGACGAACGAGGACCCGGCCTCCGCGGCCTGGAAGTGGACGGCGGACGCCACCCAGCGGGCCATGCTGGTGAAGGCCACCCAGCGCGGCGCGATATCGGAACTCTTCGCCAACTCGCCGATGTGGTGGATGTGTTCCAACCACAACCCGTCCGGCGCGGCCGGCGGCGGCAACAACCTCCAGTCCTGGAACCAGCGCCAGCACGCCTCCCACCTCGCCGCGGTCGCCCTGTACGCGAAGCAGCACTGGGGCGTGAACTTCGCGACGGTGGAGGCCTTCAACGAACCCTCCTCCTCCTGGTGGACGGCCACCGGCACGCAGGAGGGCTGCCACATCGACGCGAGCGTGCAGGCGGCCGTACTGCCCTACCTGCGCAGCGAGTTGGACAAGCGCGGCCTGACCGGCACCAGGATCTCCGCCTCCGACGAGACCAGCTACGACCTGGCCCGCACCACCTGGAACTCCTTCTCCGCCACCGCGAAGGGCTACGTCGACCGGGTCAACGTGCACGGCTACCAGGGCTCCGGCGGCCGCAGGGACCTGCTGTACACGGACGTGGTCACGACCGCGCGCAAGGCCCTGTGGAACTCGGAGACCGGCGACAGCGACGCCACCGGCCTGACCACCGCGAGCAACCTGCTCTACGACTTCCGCTGGCTGCACCCGACGGCCTGGGTGTACTGGCAGGTGATGGACCCCAGCGCCGGCTGGGCGACGATCGCGTACGACCCGAACACGCTCCAGCCGGGCGCGGTCCAGACGAAGTACTACGTCCTGGCCCAGTTCACCCGCCACATCCGGCCCGGCATGACGATCCTGGACACCGGCGTGAGCTACGCGGCGGCGGCCCTGGACCGGTCGGCGAAACGGCTCGTGATCGTCGCCGCGAACACCTCCTCCTCCGCCCAGACCCTGACCTTCGACCTCTCCCGTTTCTCCGCCGTCACCGGCGGCTCGGGCGGCCTGGTCCCCCGCTGGAACACGGTCACCACGGGCGGCGACCGCTACACCGCCCGCTCCGACACGTACCTGAGCGGCAAGTCGGTGTCCGTGCCCTTCGCGGCGAAGTCCGTGCAGACCCTGCAGATCGACGGCGTCACCGTGTGACGGGCCGGTTCAGCCCAGCGGCAGGGCGTCCTGGTAGCCGTTCGCCGGCCGGGGCACCTTCGTGACGGTACGGGCGTCCAGGGCGACCGCCGCGGAGCCGGTGCCCAGGGTCCCGCCCGGGTGCCAGGTCCCGGTGACCGTCACCCACGTGTCGGCGGGCAGGGCGGGCCCGCCGTACACCCGTACCTTCACGGACTGGGCGTCGGCGGCACAGCAGTTGAGGATGATCCGGGTCAGCTCCCAGCCGCCGCCGTCCCCGGGGGTGACGAATCCGGTCATCCGGATCGTGCGCCCCTTGATGGCCTGCCCCCGGTCCTGCCGCACCCGGCCGGTGAAGTCGGAGAGGGTCATGGGCAGCGGCGAGGTGCGCGGCAGCGGATCGAACTCGCTGTCGTGGACGACGACCTTCGCCGGCTGCCGGGCGGCGGTGTAGGCGCCGAGGGCGGGCGGGGCGTGGACGAGCAGGCCGAGGGCGGGCAGGAGGAGCAACCAGGCGACGCGGGGCAGGCCGGAGTGGCCGTCGTGCTCCTCGGTCTCCCCTGCCCGGTCGAGGACGGCGCTCGCGATCCCGAGCACGAGCAGGACGGCCCCGGAGGCGATGAGCGGGAGCCGCATGCCCTCCTTGACGTAGCGCAGGCAGAGGTCGGTGAAGAGGGAGACGTGCAGCAGCCCTAGCCCGCAGAGGACGAGCAGCCCCGCCTGGAGCGAGCGGTGCGGCTGCGGGGTCTCACCGGCCGGTTTCACAGCAGCCCCCATCCGATCAGTGTGCTGCACGCGACGGCGACCACGACGGTGGCGGCGGAGAACCGCACCGCGAAGGCCCGCCCGAAGGTCCCCGCCTGCAGGGCGATCAGCTTCAGGTCGACCATGGGCCCCACCACCATGAACGCCAGCCGCGCGACCGGCGGGAACCCGGTCAGCGAGGCGGCCAGGAAGGCGTCGGCCTCGGAGCACACCGCGAGCAGCACGGCGAGCCCGGCGAGGAACAGCACGGACAGCCAGGGCGCCGCGGCGAAGGTGTCCAGCACAGAGCGCGGGACGGCGACGTTGAAGGTGGCCGCGGCGATGGCGCCGAGCACCAGGAACCCGCCGGCGTGCAGGAAGTCGTGCTGGAACCCGCGCCGGAACTCGTCCAGGCGGCTGTGCCCCTGCCGGTGCCCGGTGTGCCGTACGACGGGCTTCAGCCACTCGGCCCGCCCGAACCGGAGCCACAGCCACCCCATGACGAGGGCGGTGGCGAGGGAGGCGAGCAGCCGGGCCAGCACCATCGCGGGGTTTCCGGGGAACGCGATCGCGGTGGCGGTGAGCACGACGGGGTTGATGGCGGGCGCGGACAGCAGGAACGCGAAGGCGGCGGCCGGTGGCACCCCGCGCCCGATCAGACTGCCCGCGACCGGCACGGAGGCGCACTCGCACCCCGGCAGGACGACCCCCGCGACCCCCGCCACGGGTACGGCGAGCACGGGTCGGCGGGGCAGGATCCTGTTGAACACCCCCTCCGGCACGAAGGCGTTGATCGCCCCGGACAGGGCCGTACCGAGCAGGAGGAACGGCAGCGCCTGCACGGTCACGGCCAGACACACGGTCCGCCAGGCCTGCACGGCCGGGGCGTCCCCCCAGCGCCCGAGGAGGAAGAGGACGGTACCGGGGACGACGGCGGCGCCGACGAGGAGGAGGGGCCAGTGCCGGGGCGGCTCGCGCCCCTCGTCCAGGGCAGCCGCCGGCTCGTCCGCGACCAGCGCGCCCGTCTTCTGCATGCCGGCTCCACCCCGTGTAGATGTCGGCACAGAAGATATCCGTATATCCCTACCGGAGTGCACGCCCCCCGGGGGCACCTCACTTTTGTCACCGCCCGGCAGTACGGTGTCCCCCATGCGCCCCGACACGCCTGCCGAGAACGTCGACCACACCGCCGAAGCGGCACGCCTGGAGCGGACCGCCGGCCTGTACCCGGAGGACGCCGAGACGCTCCTCCTGCGGGCGGCGGCCCACCTGGAACTGTCCGGCGACCGCCCCGCGGCGACCACCCTCTACGACCGCCTGCTCGCGTCCGCCGAAACGCTGGACAACCCGGCCCTGGTCCGCGCCCTGAAGGCGTCGAACCTGTGGGAGTACGGCCATGAGGCGGAGGCACGGGCGATCATCGAGGGCATCCGCACCGCGGCCCCCCGGGACCCGGCCCCCTGGGTGATCGTGGCCGAGGCCCTCGAGGCCCACGACGAGCTGGAGGCGGCGGCGGAGACGTTCACCGAGGCCGCCCGCCTCCTGCTGGGGCCCGCGGACGAGCCCCCCGCCCCCACCCACCCCCTCCTCTACGGCCGCCACCGCGTCCGCCGCATGCTGGGCCTCCCGCACGACGACTGGGACACCCTCGCCGACACCCTCCACACGTCCCCGGTCGCCCTGGACGAACTCCACGACCCCAAACGCGTGTGGTCCCTGGGCTCGGAGAACCCCGCGGAACTCCAGGCGGAGATCTCCCGCCTCCGCGCCGAACTCGGCGCCTACCGCGAGGCCCTCTCCCGCCCCTTCCCCGTGGCGGTCCTCCACTGGCCGGCCCCGGAACTGTCGGAGCTGCTGTCGGCGTACCCGACCCTGTCCTCGGAGTACCCTTCGCACACCGAACACCTGTCGACCATAGAGTCCTCCCTCCGCGAACTCTCCGCCTCCGGCACGGCCAACCTCGGCATCGTCACCGGCACGGTCCCCTCCTACGAGGCCTTCGCAGCCTCGGAGGGCACGTCCCCGACGGACACCGCACTGCTGCCGCAGTACGCGACGACTCTGGCGGCCCGGGGGCGGGCGGTGGCTTGGCCGCCGGGGCGGGGGGCGGGGTGTTGGTGTGGGTCCACCCAGAACTACGACGCCTGCCACGGAGCCTAGGGGGCTAAGGCCCTCTCGCTCGGTCCGTCCACGCTTGTCAGTGTCTGCTGTTAGAACAGATCGAACCGGCACGAGTAGCCGTGCGGGGCAGCGACAACTGATCAAGGAGCCGGCGTGACGCAACCGGGGGGTCTGAGCAAGCCAGTCGCGGGCATCTATGAGCAACTCGTCACCGAAGCTGTCCAGGAACGGATGGAGGGGCTGGAGGCCGCTGGCTGGAAGGCCATCGATGTTGAGGTCAGCGCCGAATCCACCCCGCACGTGCTGGCGCGCTACATCGGTGAGGCTGTAGGGCGAAAGCTCAGCCAAGTCCCGCAGGACCAGCAGGTCTCCCTCGCCAACCGGGTGTTGCAGGCGTTGGCGAGTGTCCCCTCCGAGGATGAGGCCACGAGTGCCATCGCGGAGGGACCGCGCCAGCTCCTCGCTCTGGCGGAACAGGAAGCACCCGGCGTGTACGCCGTGCGTCCGCTCACCCCACTGTCCGAAACGGCCCTCATCACCAACTCGCCGGATGACCCGAGCCTGGGCAGTGAGCTGCGAGCTGAACTGGCGACGGCCGACCGGATCGACCTGCTGTGCGCGTTCGTCAAGTGGTACGGCCTGCGGGTCCTGGAAGATGCACTGCGCGCCGCCAGGGACCGCAAGGTGCCCATACGCGTGATCACGACCACCTACATCGGTGCAACCGACCGGCATGCCTTGGACCGCCTGGTCCGCGATTTCGGCGCACAAGTGAAGGTCAACTACGAACTCCGCTCGACTCGGCTGCATGCCAAGGCTTGGCTCTTCCGACGTAACAGCGGCTTTGACACGGCGTACGTCGGCAGTTCGAACCTGTCGAAGGCGGCACTCCTGGACGGCTTGGAGTGGAATGTTCGACTGTCCTCGGTGGCCACGCCAGCGGTGCTCAACAAGTTTGAGGCGACCTTCGATGCTTACTGGAATGACAGCGCATTCGAGATCTACGACCCAGACGCTGATGGCGAACGTCTTGACCGTGCCTTGGCGCAGGCCGGCGGGGCACGTCCTACCGCCGACCTAAAGATCAGTCTGTCCGGCCTTGAGGTACGTCCCTACCCGCACCAGCGGGACATGCTGGAACGCCTCCGCGTGGAGCGGGAGATTCGCGGCCGGAACCGCAATCTCCTCGTGGCGGCAACCGGCACAGGCAAGACCGTGATGGCCGCTCTGGACTACCGCGACCTGCGCAAAAAACTGGGCGATGGATATCCGCGGCTGCTCTTCGTGGCCCACCGTAAAGAGATCCTCGATCAATCCCTCCGCAAGTACCGCGAGGTGCTCGACGATGCATCCTTCGGTGAACCGCTCTACGGGGGCCAGGACCCGGTTCACTGGAACCACGTGTTCGCCAGTGTGCAGTCACTCAGCGTCCAGCGGTTGGAGCAGCTGGCACCTGAGCACTTCGACATCATCGTCATCGATGAGTTCCACCACGCGACGGCGGCCACGTACCGTCGCATCATCGAGCACTTCCGGCCGAAGGAGCTGCTGGGTCTCACGGCGACTCCTGAGCGCATGGACGGCCTCAATGTGCAAGATGAGTTCTTCGGCGGTCGCATCGCAGCCGAGATGCGCCTATGGGAAGCCCTCGAAAATGATCTCCTGTGCCCGTTCCACTATTTCGGCATCCCCGACGGAACCGATCTCACCAACCTCACCTGGCACAAGGGTGCTTACAGCGATCGAGACCTGGACGGGGTCTACACCGGAAACCACGCCCGCGCCCGCATTGTCGTCAAGCAGATCCGCGACAAGGTGTCCAACCCCGGGGCCATGCGGGCGCTCGGCTTTTGCGTGACCAAGGCTCATGCGCACTTCATGGCCGAGTTCTTCCGTACGGCCGGCTTCCACGCTGTAGCACTCGACAGCGACTCAACCACCGATGCCCGGGCACAGGCCCTGGCCGACCTTCGAAGCGGCAAGCTCCAGGTCATCTTCTCCGTCGACCTGTTCAACGAAGGCCTCGACATCCCAGACATCGACACGCTGCTGTTGCTGCGTCCCACCAACAGCGCGACCGTCTTCCTCCAGCAACTGGGCCGGGGGCTTCGACGGACGGAGACCAAGCCGGTGGTCACCGTTCTCGACTTCATCGGTCAACACCGAGCCGAGTTCCGGTTTGAAGAGCAGTTCCGCGCCCTGACGAACCTCACGCGCAACCGACTGGTCGACCACATCGAGCATGACTTCCCGCAGCTCCCCTCCGGGTGCCAGATCATCTTGGAAGGCAAGGCGAAGGACCTCGTCCTCGGGAACATTCGCTCGCAACTAGGCGCCACGATCAAAACCCTGGTGAAGGAGATCAAGGAGTACCGCACCCCGCGCCTCGCGGACTACCTGCGCGAGAGTCGACGTGAGATCAAGGAGCTTTACAAGAGCGACAACTCCTGGACAGCCGTCTTGCGCAAGGCAGGTCTGGTGCAAGAGCCAGCACCCGCGGGAGAAGCAGCGCTCCTCAAGCGGGTCCACGCCTTTCTGCACGTAGACGATCCTGAGCGGGCACATGCCTATCTCAGCCTCCTGGCCGACGACGCCCCTGACTACGACAGCCTTAGCGCAACGGAGCAGGCGTACGCCCGCATGCTCTTCTTCAACCTGTGGGACGACGCCGGCGGGTTCACCAGCTTCCAGGAAGGGCTGGAGGCGCTGCGAACACAACGGGTAGTCCGCGACGAGCTAGAGCAGGTACTGAGGTGGGTCATTGAGCAGACCGACCACTACCCGATCGATTTGTCGGGCCCCCACCGCGCTCTCCCGCTGAAGGTGCATAGCGCCTACAACCGCTCAGAGATCCTCGCAGCGCTGGGCGTGGCTCGCTTCGGCGGCCAGATGCCCAGATCGTTCGCCCAGGGCGTGCAGTGGGTCGAAGAGCTGAAGACCGACGCACTGCTCATCACGCTGGAAAAGAACGAGAAGGACTTCTCCCCCACTGTCCGCTACAAGGACTATGCGCTCAGCCCGACGCTCTTCCACTGGGAGTCTCAGAACGCCACCTCGGAGAACTCCCCCACCGGCCTGCGCTACCAGCACCACGTCCGCCAAGGCAGCCACGTTCTCCTCTTCATGCGCCGCTACAAGACCACCGACATAGGCAAGTCGCAGCCGTGGATGCTCCTGGGGCCCGCCACCTATGAGCACCACACCAGCAGCAAGCCGATGGCGATCACATGGCGGCTGGAGCATGAGTTGCCGGCCGATGTTTGGAGCTATGCGGCCATCGCCGCAGGCTAGTTGAGCAACATTGATGTCAGTGTGATCAGCTAACGTCAAGGCATGGGCATAGCTTCGATCACCCCTGGGCTCCTGACCACGCGCGCGGACATGGATGAGCTGTTTGGTGGAGGGAGCCAGGGAGGGATCCTCCCCTCCACAACCACCCGAAACATCCTGATCTATGTCGATCACGACAGCGGCAAGAAGTACGGCTACGAGGACGGCTGGCTGGCGGAGGAGGACGAGCTCGGGCCGATCTTTGAGTACACAGGTCAGGGAACCAGCGGAGACCAGACGTTCCTGGGAACGAGGGGCTCCCGCAACGCGGCTGTCCTGTACCACGGGGAAGCCGGGAGATCCCTGCGCGTGTTCATGGCAGAGGGCAAGGTCCCTGGCGCCAAGTCCGGTGCGAAGCAGCAACGTTACATCGGCGAGTTCGCGTTGGACCGGAAGCAGCCGTACACCGTGCGCGAGGCGAAGGACGAGCAAGGAAAGCCGCGCCGCATCATCGTTTTCCGCCTGCGCCCCACGGGGGAATATCAGCGCCTTCCCCAGGACTTGATCAGGCCTGCGGCAAAGACAAAGGCACTGCGAGTTTTGGCAACGGTTGCCGCGACCAAGCTACCGGAGCCCAAGACGACCACCGCAAAGAAGGTCGCGCCACGGCAGAAGCGCGCAGCAGAAAGCAGGCGTGCAGCTCAACCGAGCCTGATCGCCGAACTCCGTCAGTCGACACTTCGGAACGATTACCTTGAGGAACTGACCCGCAAAGGACATGACGTCTCCGCGTATCAAATAAAGATCGCAGGCACGACAACCATCCTCACCACAGACCTTTACGACGCCACCGAGCATGAGCTGTATTCAGTACGAGGTGAAGGCAGCCGGGAGGAAGTGCGCATTGCCGTAGGTCAGCTCAAAGACTATGTGCGGCACATCGAGCCGCGCCCCCGTCTCGCCGTGCTCCTTCCGGACAAGCCGCAAGATGACTTGCTAGACCTTCTCCACACGGAGGGGATCAGCGCCATCTATCCGGGTGACCACGGATACGTCAGAAACACGGCAAGGTAACCGACCCCTCCCGCCTGCCCCTTTGGAGTCGCCATGGCAACGTCACCGGAGCACGACTTTCTCTCCCATGCAGCCCTTCGTATCATGGAGAGCGCCTCGAGATCGGGGCTCTTCGGCTACACAGAGGGGCAACGCAAGCTCTTCGACTTCTCCTGTGACCTCAAGAAGGACTGGTCAAAGGTAGTCGTGGGGCAGACCTTGTGGCAGCACGGCGGAGACGGCATTGACAAGGACCTCAGGACGCTCCTCAACGAGCGCGATATCGCTGCCGCCGTGTACATTGCCCGTCACGAGAGCCGGCTTCGCTCACGATTCGCTGAAGTAACTCAGTCGCATCTCGACACGCCCCTACGGGACCGACTGTCTCGGTTGCGGGTCTTCTGGGTGCCGGCAGATTTCAAGACAGGCGACGAGAAGTCCGAGAAGTCCACGTACGACTCCCTGCGTGAGGAGATAACGAAGGATCTACTCCTGCACGTGGCTCTCGGTGGGCTGACCCCTCAGGATGTGCAACGCTTCGCCGCCTCCAGGCGTCCCGGCCTTCCCCTTGCGATACTCTCGCACGTCAAGAAGGACGGCTATCGCAACCACAGGCACACGGCGAAGGCTCTAGACGTCAGCCTGGACGCCCTGCGGTACGAGACTGAGCGACTCTTCATCATCGGCTTCCTGGAAAGCGAGAGTCTACAAGGCGGAATCTATCACGTTACCGATAGCGGCAACGCGATGCTGGATATCTGCTCACGACTGCGCGACTACCTCAACGGAAACCTTGGCCAGAACAATAGAAACGCAGAGTTCGAGCACATATGCAGTCTGCTCGGAATAGCCTATCCATCCATACCCATCACCACTCGCCTGCTCGGCAAGGACGCTGAGGTAGACCTACAGGATCCAACGGCCCTGCTGCTGCAACACGTGGCACAAGCCGACAGAGACGGTTCAGTGCACTGGCCCGGACCGTACTTCGCGCTGCCTGCGGCCTCAACGCTCTTCTAGCGTGCGGCGGGCGCCGCTTCTTGGGGCGGCGCCCGGGGTGCTCGTAGTCGTTATGCCGTCGCAGCCAGGTCCGCCCGCCCAAACAGCAACGCGTACCCCGCGGGGAGTTGGGTGAGGACTCGGGTGGTCAGGGGTTCGCCGATGCGGTCCGAGAGGGTGCTCAGGACCGAGCTGACGTCCCAGCGGGCGGTCGCGGGGGTCGAGCCCTCTATGCGGGTGGCCACCGACTCGACGAACTCGCGGGCCGTCAGGGGGTGGGTCGCGGGGATCTGGGAAGCGATGACGCGGCCCGCCTCCCGGGGGAGGGCCTGGGCCAGGGCCACGCGTTCGTCGCCGGTGACGTGGCCGCCCAGGGCCGACAGGACGATCCGGGTGACGCGTTCCGCCTCCGCCCGCGTCGGGTACTGGCCCGCCTCGCGCACCGCCTCGGTCAGCTCCAGCCAGCCTGCGTCCTCCGCCGTGCTCTTGGCACGCGGGCGCGCGGACGCGGTCGGGGCGGGGATGGCGATTCTCGGCTGCGGGGTGGTCACGGTCATCGTGGTGGCTCCTCCTCCGGGACACTTCGGGGCACCGGAAGCCCGGTACCCCGTAATGCGGCTGGCATGGGCGGCAGTTCGGCCAATGTGCGGCGGGTGGGGGTCCTGCGGTGTGTGCTGCCTTTCGGGGGTGCTCAGGGGCGTGTGGTCTGTGATCGGTAGGGGGCCGCGCGGTCTTCGGGCCAGCGCGGGCGGTGGGATTCCGGCGCCTGTCATGGCACAGGGTCACCGCGTCCCGCGGCCCGATCGGGCCGCGGGACGCGTACGTGACGGGCCGCGCCGGTCCGTCCACAGGGGGCCGGCGCGGATGGGCCCGCGAGGCCGGCCGTCGGCCTGTCGGTCACCGGCGAGATCAAGCCGCGCCGGCTCCCCGGGGGGTCGGCCCCGTCGGGCGGTCAGCCGCTGATCTGCTTGCGGTCGTCGCCTCCGCCCGTGATCTGGATGCGGCGTGGCTTGGCCTGTTCGGCCACCGGGATGCGCAGGGTCAGGACGCCGGCGTCGTACGAGGCGTCGATGCGCTCGGTGTCGAGGGTTTCGCCCAGGAACAGCTGGCGGGTGAAGGTGCCCGTGGGCCGTTCGGCGACCAGCATGTCCGCGTCCTCGGGAGCGGGGTTGCGGCGCTCGGCGCGGACGTTGAGGACGTTGCGCTCGACGTCGAGTTCGATCGTCTCGGGGTCGATGCCGGGCAGGTCGAAGTGGACGAGGAACTCGTCACCGGACCGGTAGGCGTCCATCGGCATCGCGGAGGGACGGGCGTTCGCGCCCAGGACCTGCTGAGCGAGCCGGTCGAATTCGCGGAAGGGGTCCGTGCGCATGAGCATCACAGGTCACTCCTCTCTTCAGGGGCTGGTGTGCGATGCCCTACGGCTTCTTATATAACTCTCCGCTGGAAACTTGACAAGCCTCGACTCAGGTTCGGGGACGCGCGCCGCCTGCGCGTTAGCCTCGGGACAGACATCCGGGATACGAGGAGGCACTCATGGCCAGGGTTCCCAGCGCGGTCGTCGCCGCCACCGGGCTCGTCGGCGGCTACGGCGTCGCCCGCTGGACCAAGAAGCGGCAGCTCGGCGGGGCCGTCCTGGCCGTCGCCGGTGCCGCGGCGGCCCAGCAGTGGCGCACCCGGGCCGGCGGCAAGGCGGCCGGCGCGCTGACCGCCGCCTACGTCGCCGCCTTCGCCGGATCCCACCCGCTCGCCAAGAAGGTCGGCGCCTGGCCCTCCGTCCTCGGCGTCGCCGGTGCCGTCGCCGTCGCCTCCTGGGCCGTCGCCGACCGCAGGGCCGCCTGAGCCCCGCTCTTTACGACGCCCCCGCCCGGAACGCCCTCCGGTACGCCTGCGGGCTCGTCCCCACCACCCTCCGGAAGCGTTCCCGGAAGGCCGTCGGCGAGCCGAAACCCGTCTGTCCGGCGATGCGTTCCACGGGGTGCGTGGTGGTCTCCAGCAGATGCTGGGCCCGTCGTACCCGCGCCCGGTGCAGCCACTGCAGCGGGGTCGTACCGGTCTGCTCCCGGAAGCGGCGATTGAGGGTACGGGTGCTCATGCCGGCCTTCGCCGCGATCTCCGCCAGCGCCAGCTCGCGGTCGCAGTGGTCCTCCAGCCAGGCCAGCAGGGGCTCCAGGGTGGTGCCGGCCGGGGCCGGGGGCAGGTCGTGGACGATGAACTGGGCCTGCCCGCCCTCCCGTTCCAGCGGCATCACGGACATCCGGGCCGCGTGCGCGGCGACCGCCGAGCCGAAGTCCCTGCGGATCATGTGCAGGCACATGTCCAGGGCGGCCGCGGCGCCCGCCGACGTCAGGAACTGGCCGTTGTCGACGTACAGGACGTTCGGGTCGACCGTCACCTCCGGGTGACGCCGGGCCAGGTCCGGGGCCGCGATCCAGTGGGTCGTCGCGCGCAGCCCGTCCAGCAGGCCCGTCGCCGCGAAGAGGAACGCGCCCACACAGATCGACGCGATCCGGGTGCCGTGCGCCGCCGCCGCGCGCAGCGCCTCGGCGACCCCGGGCGGCAGCGTCTCCGGTGGCTCCGCCACCCCGGGCAGGATGATCGTGTCGGCCTCCGCGAGCGCCTCCAGGCCGTACGGCGCCCGGACCGTGAAGGCGCCCGCGCTCACCTCCTCCCGCACCGAGCACACCCGCACCCGGTACGGCTGCCGGCCGTCGGGCAGCCGGGCCCAGCCGAAGGTGTCGATGGGGGCGGAGAAGTCGAAGGGGATGACGCCGTCCAGCGCCAGTACGGCCACGGTGTGCATGGCGAGAGGGTAGGGGTACGACGGGTTGTCGCCGGCGGAGGGGCCCGGGTACGGGCTGCCGTCGGCTGCCTGATGTGAGGCGCTGGCGAGAATCCGTCGAACCCTGGCACTCCTGCCACTCCTCCGGGATCCCCGCCGCCCCTAGCGTCCCCCTGTGACCAAGTTCCTCCTCGCCGTCCACGTCATCGCCGCGATCCTCGCCGTCGGTCCCGTCGCCGTCGCCGCCAGCATGTTCCCGCCCGCCGCGCGCCGGGCCCTGGCCACCGGGCCCGGCGACGCCGGTGCCACCGGGACGCTCGGCCTGCTGCACCGGATCTGCCGCGTCTACGCCGTCGCAGGCGTCGTCGTCCCCGTCTTCGGCTTCGCCACCGCGAGCGAGATGGGCGTGCTCGGCAGTGCCTGGCTGATCGTGTCGATCGCGCTGACCGCGCTCGCCGCCCTCGTCCTCGTCGCCCTCGTACTGCCGGCCCAGACCGCGCTCCTCGAAGGCGGTGCCGGGCCCGAACGGACCGCGCGGCTCGCCATGGTCACCGGGCTGTTCAACCTGCTGTGGGCCACCGTGACGGTCCTGATGATCGTCCGGCCGGGCTCCACCACCGGCGCCTGACAGGGAATCCGGGCACCGCCCCCGTCACGGCCTGCTCGCCGCCGGCGGTGCCGTCGGCCCGTGACCCTGGGAACCCCGGCCCTGGGAACCCCGGGACGGCCGCGCTCCCTGCGCCGCCGCCTTCGCCCGGCCCGCCACCGCCGTCAGCGGGCGGGCGACGTCCTCCAGGGAGCGGCGTTCGGCCCGTACCGCCAGGAACGCGGCCACCAGGCCGGCCGCGCACATCAGCGCCGCGCCGATGGAGAAGGCCAGGACCGTGTCGCCGACCCGGCCGGTGCCGGTGAGGTCCGCGAAGAGAAGGGGGCCGCTGATGCCGCCGGCCGCGGTGCCGAGGGCGTAGAAGAAGGCGATGGACATCGCCCGCGTCTCCATCGGGAAGATCTCCGACACCGTCAGGTAGGCGCTGGAGGCGCCCGCCGAGGCGAAGAACAGCACCGCGCACCAGCAGGCCGTCAGCGTGCCGGCGCTCAGCGCACCCCGGTCGAACAGCCACGCCGTGCCGAACAGCAGCAGGCCGGAGAGCAGGTAGGTCGAGGAGATCATCACGCGGCGGCCGACCGTGTCGAACAGCTTGCCCAGCAGCAGCGGACCGCAGAAGTTGCCGACCGCGATCACCGCGAAGTAGTAGCCGGTGCGGTCGGCGGGCACGTCGTAGAACTTGGTCAGGATGGCGCCGAAGCCGAAGGTGATCGCGTTGTACAGGAACGCCTGGCCGATGAAGAGGGAGAAGCCGAGTACCGCCCGCTTGCGGTAGCGGCCGAAGACCGTGCGGGCGATCTCCAGGAAGGTCACGTTCTTGCGCTGGCGGATCTCCAGCTCGCCCTCGGGCTCCGGGAGCCGCTCGCCCCGCTCCTCCTCCACCCGGCGCTCGATGCCGGAGACGATCTCCTCCGCCTCCCGGTCCCGGCCGTGGATCAGCAGCCACCGCGGGCTCTCCGGGACGTGCCGTCGTACCAGCAGGATGACCAGGGCGAGGACGGCGCCGAGCGCGAAGGTCAGGCGCCAGCCGACGTTCGCGGCCAGCAGGTCGGTGTCGAGGGCGACGATCGACAGCAGCGAACCGCCGACCGCGCCCAGCCAGAAGCTGCCGTTGATGACCAGGTCGACCCGGCCGCGGTAGTCCGCCGGGATCAGCTCGTCGATCGCGGAGTTGATCGCCGCGTACTCACCGCCGATACCGAAACCGGTCAGGAAGCGGAACAGGAAGAACCACCAGGCCTCCCAGGAGACGGCGGTGAGCGCCGTCGCGGCGAGGTACACCGCCAGGGTGATCATGAAGAGGTTCTTGCGGCCGAAGCGGTCGGTCAGCCGGCCCCAGAACAGGGCACCCACGCAGGCGCCCGCCACGTAGAGGGCGGCGGCGATGCCGGTGATCTGCCCGGACGTGATGGACAGCCCGCTGCCGGGCTCCGACAGCCGGCTGGCGATGTTTCCGACGACCGTGACCTCCAGGCCGTCCAGGATCCACACGGTGCCCAGGCCGATCACGATCGTCCAGTGCCAGCGGGACCACGGCAGACGGTCTAGTCGGGCGGGGATGGTCGTGGTGATGGTCCGGCCGGTCTCCGGCGACGGCGCTTCGGCTGCTGCACTCATGGGGCTCCCTCCACGTCGAGGCGGGTTATCGGGTGCCCGGAGCACACCGGAACAGTCCGGTCAGGCCCCCAGCCCCCGCGACACCGCGTAGATCACCAGACCGGCCAGGGAGCCCACCACCGTGCCGTTGATCCGGATGAACTGCAGGTCACGGCCGATGTGCGCCTCGATCTTCCGGGTGGTGTGCTCGGCGTCCCAGCCGGCCACCGTGTCCGTGATCAGCGAGGTGATCTCCGCGCGGTACGTCGTCACGACGTGCACCGCCGCGCCCTCCACCCACGAGTCGACCTTGTTCTGCACCTTCGGCTCGGTCGCCATCCGCGAGCCCAGGGACAGCAGCGCGGCCCGCACCCGGGTCCGCAGCTCACTGCGCTCGTCCTCGGCCGCCGCCACGATCATCGACCGCACGGCCGTCCACACGGACGCGATCAGGTCCTGCACCTCGCCGCGGCCCAGCACCTCGCCCTTGAGCCGCTCCACCCGCGCCCGGGTCTCCGTGTCGGACTGCAGGTCGGAGGCGAAGTCGGTGAGGAAGCGGTCCAGCGCGCCGCGCGCCGGGTGCGAGGGCATGTCCCGCATCTCGGTGACGAACCGCAGCAGCTCCTTGTAGACCCGCTCGCCGACCTTCCGGTCCACGAACCGCGGGGTCCAGCCCGGCGCGCCGCCCTCCACCGCCACCATCACGTCGTCCCGGTGCAGCACCAGCCAGTCGTGCGCGCGGGCCACCACCAGGTCCACCACCCGCCGGTGCCCGCCGTCGGCGACGATCCTCTCCAGCGTCTTGCCGAGCCCCGGCGCGATCTCCTGCGCGTTGGCCCGCCGGTTGATCGCCTCGCCGACGACCGCCTGCACGTCCGAGTCGCGCAGCACGGTGAGGGCCCCGCGCAGGGCGGTGGCCAGTTCCGCCGTCACCCGGTCCGCGTGCTCCGGCTCCGCCAGCCAGGCCCCGAGCCGGCTGCCGATGCCCACCGCGCGCAGCCGCTGCCGCACGACGTCCTCGGAGAGGAAGTTCTCCCCGACGAACTCACCGAGCGAGATGCCCAGCTGGTCCTTCTTGGTGGGGATGATCGCGGTGTGCGGGATGGGCAGCCCCAGCGGATGCCGGAAGAGCGCCGTGACCGCGAACCAGTCGGCGAGCGCGCCCACCATGCCGGCCTCGGCCGCCGCCGCCACATAGTCCGTCCACGTCCCGGCGCCCGCGTGCCCTGCCGTCTTCGCCAGGACGTACACCACCGCGACGAACAGCAGCATGCCCGTCGCCGTGAGCTTCATCCGGCGCACCCCGCGCCGGCGCTCCTCGTCGGCCGGGGTGAACGCCGTCATCGTCTTGTACGACGCGACCCGCCCCGGTGTTCCCGTCTCGGTAGGTTCCATCAGCTCCACCCGTTCGGTGATCCCGCACACAATTGTCCCTTCCTGACCGACTCCCGGAACGGAAAAGGAGTTCCCGGCGTCTGTCCGGAGGGGAGTAGTGGCAGGGTCCTGTCAGAACTCCCCGGCCCATGACGCATCATGGGTGAGCAAGATCGGAGCCCCGGGCTCCCATCTCCCGAGGAGAACAACACAAGAGTGGCCAAGCGTCATGGTTATGCGGTGCTCGGTGCGCTGGTCGCCCTGGTCATCGCACTGTCCGCCGGCATCTACGTCACCGTCGCGGCCGATGACGGCACCCCCCGCAACACCCTCGGCGACAACCGCCCGCACCGCGACTCCCACGCCGCCCCCGCCTCCACCGGCACCTGGGTCGGCGCCTGGGCCACCGCCCCCGTCGGCGGCGAACCCGGCACGGAGACCGCCGGCCTGGCGGGCCGCTCCGTCCGCAACGTGGTGCACACCAGCACCGGCGGTACGAGTGCCCGGGTCACACTGTCCAATCTCTACGGCCAGTCCCCCCTCACCATCACCCACGCCTCCCTCGCCCTGTCCAGCGGCGACGGCACCGCGGCCGCCGACGCGGAAACGATGCGGCGCCTCACCTTCGGCGGCAGCACCGGCATCGTCATACCCGCCGGCGGGCAGGCCGTCAGCGACGCCGTCCACCTCACCGTCCCGCACGGCGCCGACGTCCTGATCACCACCTACTCCCCCACCCCCTCCGGGCCGGTCACCTACCACCCGCACGCCCGCCAGACGTCGTACCTCGCCACCGGCGACCGCACCGAGGACGCCACCGGCACCCCGTACACCGAACAGACCCCCTACTGGCGCTACGTGACGGCACTCGACCTGCTCAGCAACGAGGCCGCCGGCACCGTCGTCGTCCTCGGCGACTCCATAACCGACGGCATCACCTCCACCACCGGCACCAACCGCCGCTGGCCCGACGTCCTCGCCGGCCGGCTGCGCAGCGCCCTGGAGAACGGCGAGCAACTGCCGCGCTACAGCGTCGTCAACGAAGGCATCAGCGGCAACCAGGTCCTCGCCGACGGCCTCGGCCGGCCCGCCGAGAACCAGAGCGGACTCGGCCGCTTCGGCCGCGACGCGCTCTCCCGGACCAACGTCAAGATCGTCGTCATCGACCTCGGCGTCAACGACATCCTGCGCAACCCCGAGCTCGCCGACCCCGACCGCATCCTCACCGGACTGCACTCCCTGGTCCGCCAGGCCCACGCCCGCGGCCTGAAGGTCGTCGGCGCCACCCTCATGCCCTTCCAGGGCCACCGCGGCTACACCCCCGCCCGGGAGGCCGTACGACAGCAGGTCAACGCCCGGATCCGGGCCGGCGGCGTGTACGACGCGGTCGTCGACTTCGACAAGGCCCTCCGGGACCCCTACGACCCGCGCCGGCTGCGCCCCGAGTACGACTCCGGCGACCATCTGCACCCCAGCGACCTGGGCTACCGCACCATGGGCGAGGTGTTCGACCTGCGCACCCTGCGGGGCGCGGGGCAGGCGGAGCTGTAACCGCGAGGCGAGGAATACTGGCGGGCATGACCCGCTTGATCCTCGCCACCCGCAACGCCGGAAAGATCACCGAACTGAGGGCCATCCTGGCCGACGCCGGGCTCCCCCACGAACTCGTCGGCGCGGACGCCTACCCCGACGTCCCCGACGTCAAGGAAACCGGCGTCACCTTCGCCGAGAACGCCCTGCTCAAGGCACACGCGCTCGCCCAGGCCACCGGGCTGCCCGCCGTCGCCGACGACTCCGGCCTCTGCGTCGACGTCCTGAACGGCGCCCCCGGCATCTTCTCCGCCCGCTGGTCCGGCCGCCACGGCGACGACCAGGCCAACCTGGAGCTGCTCCTGGCCCAGCTCTCCGACATCGCCGACGAACACCGCGGCGCCCACTTCGCCTGCGCGGCGGCCCTCGCCCTGCCGGACGGCACGGAACGGGTGGTCGAGGGCCGGCTGCGCGGCACCCTGCGGCACGCCCCGGCCGGCACGAACGGCTTCGGCTACGACCCGATCCTCCAGCCGGACGGCGAAACCCGCACCTGCGCGGAGCTGACCCCCGAGGAGAAGAACGCGATCAGCCACCGGGGCAAGGCGTTCCGGGCGCTGGTACCTGTGGTGCGGGAGCTGTTGGGCTGAGAGTGGCCGAGGGGCCGCCCGGATGGGCGGCCCCTGACGTGTGCGGCCGGTGGGACTCGAACCCACACGGGATTTCTCCCACGGGCACCTAAAACCCGCGCGTATCGCCTATTTCGCCACGGCCGCCCCAAAACGGACTATTTGTTTACAGGCCGTTTTGCCTCGCTCAGTGTACGGGGCTGCGCGTTTCTCCGGACGCCCCCTCGGCACCAGGTGCTGGTCGTCGCGTGGCAGTTGGGACAGAGCAGCCGGAGATTCTCGCGCCGGTCGTCGCTCCAGTCGCCGTTGATGTGGTCGACCTCCAGCGTCATCGGCTGCCCCAACCACTCCGGCCCGATGCCGCACTCGGCGCATTCCTCCGGTACGCCCGTCTCACGGAGCGCGCGGCGCAGCAGGTGGGTTCGCGTCCGGCGGCGGCCGTCGTGCTTGACCAGTACTTCCTCAGGCCGTTTGGCAGTCGCGCTCGATCTGCCACGCTGGTGCGCCTGCCCCAGGAAGTGCGAGGTATCGAGGCCTTCCTCTGCCACCCACTCATTGAACAGCGTGCGCAGCTGGCCGGTGCAAGGCTTACTCAGGATGCGGAGAGCACCTGCGATGGAGGTTGCCTGCTCAACTGCACGCTGCAGCTCTTCAGCGGTCGGCTTGGGCGGTGGCCCACCAGCTCGCCGCCGACGTGTGAGGTGTGAGGTGTCGATGCCGTAGTGCTCGAAGCGCTTGCAGAGGTGCCGACGCAGGTTGCGATAGGGACGTACACCCAAGAAGGCGATGACCTCGTCAATGTCGGTGCACTGCGCGGCGGCCTCGGCCAACCGCTCACGCGTGTACTGCACGCCGCTGCTCATACGGCGCCGCCCCGGGAACGACCCTTGCCGCGTCCTCGGTAATGGTCCGTGGTGGCGTGGCAGTTGGGACACAGGAAGCGGAGGTTCTCGATGCGGTTGTCACGCCAGTCGCCGTTGAGGTGATCGACCTCCAAGGGAAGCGGACGGCCCCGCCACACCGGCTCTGTGCCGCAGCGGGCACAGCGCTCCGGCAGGCCTACGGCCCTCATCGCCCATCGGAGCCGGTCGCCCGGAATGCGCCGAACCTGGCCGACCGGTTGCTCTACGAGCAGGGCCTCCGGCGTTCGGGCGCGCCAGGGTTTCCCTCGCTGCGTCGGCAGCTGGAAGTGCGAGGTGTCGATCCCGTACGCCTTGATCCGGCGGCTGATGTGCGTGTGATGGCCGCCGACGACCTCCAGGCCGAGACGGCGCAACACCTCGCACATGTTCGTGGAGGCAGCGACGGCCTCCTCAAGTACCTCCCTCGTCCACTTCACCCCCTCCCGTTCGAAGTGCGAGACATCCACCCCGAGCTTCTTCATCCGCCCGAGCACGTATCGGCGCGTCGAACTCCTCGGATCCACCCCCAGCCTCTGCAGCGCCTCCGACAACGTCCTCGCCCCGCGAGCCGCCGTCTCCAGCCGTTCCTTGGTGTACGGGCTGGCCACCATCGAGACCCTCCGTTCCGGGCACAGGTTCGCAGCCCGTACGGAGTAACGAACCGGTTATCGGACAGTCACGCACGGAAAGAGAAAGCGGCCCGCACCCGGTCCTCCCGGGGCGAGCCGCCGTCAGCGGTAGTGGGCGCCCTCAGATGCCCAGATCCTTGATGATCTTGGCCACGTGGCCGGTTGCGCGGACGTTGTAGAGGGCCCGTTCCACCTTGCCCTCCTCGTCCACGATGATCGTGGAGCGGATGACGCCCAGGTAGGTCTTGCCGTAGTTCTTCTTCTCGCCGTACGCGCCGTAGGCCTCGGTGACCTTCTTGTCGGGGTCGGCGAGGAGGGTGATCTTCAGGGACTCCTTCTCGCGGAACTTCGCCAGCTTCTCCGGGGCGTCGGGCGAGATGCCGATGACGTCGTAGCCGGCGCCGGCCAGGAGTTCCAGGTTGTCCGTGAAGTCGCAGGCCTGCTTGGTGCAGCCGGGGGTAAGGGCGGCGGGGTAGAAGTAGACGATGACCTTGCGGCCCTTGTGGTCCGAGAGGGACACCTCGGTGCCGTCGGCGTCGGGGAGGGTGAAGGCGGGGGCCACGTCCCCCGGCTGGAGTCGCTCGCTCATCGGGCCAGCGTAACCGGGGGGCCTTGCGGTGCGGCGCGGCCCAGAGCTGACAAACTGTTCGGAACAGCATCAGGAGACTTCGGAGGCCGTACGGTGGCGGACACGTCGGACACCAGAACCCCGGCGCAGATCGAGGCGGACATCAGGCGCCGCCGTGAAGTGCTGGCCGAGACGCTCGACGAGATCGGGGTGCGGGTGCATCCGAAGACCATCGTCGGGGATGCCAAGGCCAAGGCGATCGCGCATGTCGATCACACGGTCGGGCGGGCGTATGTGCAGGTCAACCGGGCCGTCAGCGAGGTGCGAACCCGGTTCGTGGATGAGGAGGGGGCGCCCCGGCTGGAGCGGGTCGTACCCGTCGCACTCGTCGTCGTGGGGGTCGTGGGGCTGCTCGCCCTCGGGGCCCGACGGCGCAGGGACTGACCGGGGCAGGTAGGTTCGAGGCGTGAGCGCCAACAGAAACGAGCACAGCACTCCCCACCACGACAAGCTCCCCATCCGGATGCTGCACGACCGGGTTCTCGTGCGGCAGGAGACCGGTGAGGGCGAGCGGCGGTCGGGGGGCGGCATTTTGATTCCCGCCACCGCGGCGGTGGGGCGGCGGCTGGCCTGGGCCGAGGTCGTCGCCGTCGGCCAGAACGTACGGACGGTGGAGCCCGGCGACCGTGTCCTGTTCGACCCGGAGGACCGGGCGGAGGTCGAGGTGCGGGGCGTGGCGTACGTGCTGATGCGGGAGCGTGACCTGCACGCCGTCGCCGCGGACCGGTTCGAGGGGTCGGAGGACTCCACGGGCCTGTACCTGTAGCAACGCGCGGCGAAGAGGGCCGGTGACGATGGTCACCGGCCCTCTTCGCCGTGCTTTTGCCGCATGGTCCTGCTGTCGTACGCCGCGTGGTCCCTGCCCATCGGTACGGCGTACGGGGTCTTCTTCGTGTGTCTGCTGCTGGTCGCCGTGGTGGGGCTGAAGGCGACCGGCGGTCACTGACTGCCGGGCGGGCCCTAGGTGCCGGGGAAGCCTCCGGTGCCCGCGTCGGTACCGGAGGTGTCGCCACCTGTCGTGCCGCCGCCCGGGGTTCCGCCCCCGGTGGCCGTCCCGCCCCCGGTGGTCCCGCCGCCCGTGGTGCCGCCGCCGGTGGTCGCGCCTCCGCCGGTCGTGTCACCGCCGGTGGTCGCGCCTCCGTCCGTGGTCGTACCGCCGTCGGTGGTGGGGCCGCCGCCGGTGGTCGCGCCGCCGTCGGTCGGGGTGCCGGTGGCGCCGCCGTCGGTGGGGGTGGCCGTCGCGCCGTTGGACGGGGTCGCGGTCGCGCCGCCGTCGCTCTGGCCGCCGTCGGTGCCGGGCTGGGCGGTGCTGCTGGCGGGCGGCTCCTGGATCTGGTCGGCGCCCTGTTCGAGCTGGAGGTCGAAGTCGCTGACCGGCTTGCCCTTCAGCGCGTCGCGCGTGTACTGGGCCCAGATCTGGGTGGGCGGGCCGCCACCGTTCATCCGGGCCTGGCCGAGGGCCCCGTACAGCGGCTGGTGCTTGGCGGTCACCGGGTCCTGGCCCATGACGGAGACCACCGTGGCCAGGTCGGGGGTGTAGCCGGCGAACCAGGCGGCGGTGTCGCTCTCGGCGGTACCGGTCTTGCCGGCCGCGGGACGGCCCGCGGCCTGTGCGGCGGTGGCGGTACCGCTCTGCACCACGCTCTGCAGGACGGAGGTGGTGGTGTCGGCGGCCTCCCGGCTGACGGCCTGCTTGGCCGGCTGGTCGGGCAGCTTGACCTCCTCGGTGCCCTCCTTGGTGATCTTCTCGACCAGCGTGTACGTGCCGTGCTTGCCGTGGTTGGCGAGCGTGGCGTAGGCCTCGGCCATGTCCAGGACGCTGGCGGTGGCGGTGCCGAGGGCGATGGACGGGTACGGCTGGAGGTCCGGGGTGCCGGAGGGGATGCCGAGGTCGACGGCGGTCTGCTTGACCTTGGCGGGGCCGACGTCGACGGCCATCTGCGCGTACACCGAGTTCACCGACAGGTCGGTGGCCTTGCGGACGGTGATCTGGCCGTAGGACCGCTGGTCCTCGTTCTCGGGGGCGTAGGCGCCGCCGCTCCAGCCCTGGACGGGGCGCTGGTTGGTGCCGTCGTAGACCGTGTTCGGGGTGATGGTGCGGCCGTCCTGGGTGGTGGACCCGTTCTGCACGGCGGAGGTGAACACGAACGGCTTGAACGTGGAGCCGACCTGGAAGTCACCGCGGGTGGCGCCGTTGGTGTACTGCTTCACGTAGTCGATGCCGCCGTACATCGCGACGACCTTGCCCGTCTTGGGGTCGACGGAGGCGCCGCCGGCCCGGACGTAGGTGTCGGCCTTGCGGTTCTTCTTGTCCAGCTTGGACATCAGCTGGTCGTCGACCGCCTTGACGAAGGCGTCCTGCCGCTTCTTCTGGATGGTGGTGGTGATGCGGTAGCCGCCGGCCGCGAGGTGGTCGGCGTCGATGATGTTGTTGGTGGTCAGGTAGTGCTTGACCGCCTCCACGAGGTAGCCGCGCTGGCCGGACATGCCGGTGGAGATCGTCTGCTCCTTGGGCATCGGGAACTTCATGCCGGCGCGCTTGGACTCGCTCAGCCAGCCCTTGGTGACCATGCCGTCCAGGACGTAGTTCCAGCGGGCGACGGCGGCCTTCTTGTTCTCCGGGTGGGCTACGACGTCGTACTCGCTCGGCGCGTTGACGAGCGCGGCGAGGTAGGCGGCGCGGGCCGGGTCGAGGTCGGCGGCGTCCATGCCGTAGTAGGCCTGGGCGGCGGCCTGGATGCCGTAGGCGTTGCGGCCGAAGTAGCTGGTGTTGAGGTAGCCCTCCAGGATCTCGTCCTTGGACTTGTTCTGGTCGAGCTTGATCGAGATGAAGAACTCCTTGGCCTTGCGGGTGACCGTCTGTTCCTGGGCCAGGTAGTAGTTCTTCACGTACTGCTGGGTGATCGTCGAGCCGGACTGCTTGCCCTTGCCGGTCGCGGTGTTCCACCCGGCGCGGAGCATGGCCTTCGGGTCGACGGCCGACTCGGTGTAGAAGTCGCGGTCCTCGGCGGCCAGTACGGCGTGCTGGGCGTCCTTGGAGACCTGGGCGAGGCTGACGTTCTCGCGGTTGACCTCGCCGTCGCGGGCGAGCTGGGAGCCGTCGGCGTAGAGGTAGACGTTGCTCTGCTTGGTCGCGAAGGCGTTGGCCGGCGGGATCTTCACCATGGAGTAGCCGAGGAAGAACAGCCCGACGAGCAGCAGCACGCCGATGACGAAGGTGCCGAGCACCATGCGCCAGGTCGGCAGGATCCGCCGCCACCCGGTCCGCTTGGGCCGCTTGCCCTTCTTGTCCTTGGCCTTGCCCTTGCCGTTGCCGCTGCCTCCGGCGGTGTCACCGTCGGCGGCGGAGAGGGCGGTGGTCTCGGCCTCGGCGGAGGCGGTGGCGGTGGCGCCGGCTGCGGATGCGGCGGCACCCTTGGCGGCCTGGGCCCCGGCGGCGGCACCGGCGGCAGCGGTACCGGCGGTGCCGGCAGCGCGCGCGGCACGGGCGGCGCGGGCGGCGGCCGGGGAGGAGGCGGTACCGGCCCCGGCCGCGCGGTTCTGGCCGGCGGGGCGGGGAACGGTGGGACCAGGGGTACGGGGGTTACGGCTCTCGGAGTCCGACTCCGTCCCGGCGCGGGGCGCGTTGACCCGCCGGAGCACCTGCGTGGTCTCGGGCGCCTCACCGGGCTGCGGCCCCCGGGGCGGGGTGACCCGACGAAGCACCTGAGTGCTCTCAGCCGGCTGCTCGGCGGGGGCACCGGAACGGGCCGACTTCTTGCCACCGGGTTCCTTGGCGGTGGCCGGGGCATCACCGACAGCCGAAGCGGCACCGCCGTCCGCAGCACCGCCGGAAGCCTGGGCACGCTGAGACGCCGAAGCACCGGAAGCCTGGGCACGCTGAGACGCCGAAGCACCGGAACCCGAGCCACCCTCGGACGCCGGAGCACCGCCCGAAACCGGACCACGCCCAGCCCCGGAAGCACCGCCGGAAACCGGGCCACGCCCAGCACCCGAACCGGAGCCCACGCCCCCACCGGAGGCCGAAGCACCACCGGACGCCGGACCACCCCCGGCCGCCGAACCGCGACCGGACGCCGGACCACCGCCGGAAGCCGAACTGCCACCGGAGGCCGAAGCACCGCCGGAAACCGGACCACGCCCAGCCCCCGAACCGGAGCCCACGCCCCCACCGGACGCCGGACCACCCCCGGCCGCCGAACCGCGACCGGACGCCGGACCACCGCCGGAAGCCGAACTGCCACCGGAGGCCGAAGCACCGCCG
>NZ_JBIVJQ010000001.1:0-137090 GCF_044750305.1 Streptomyces sp. NPDC088810 | reverse complement strand
CGGAAACCGGACCACGCCCAGCCCCCGAAGCACCACCGGAGCCCACGCCCCCACCGGGTGCCGGACCACCGCTGGACTTCGAACTGGCGCCGGACGCCGAAGTACCGCCGGAAGCCGAACCCCGGCCAGGCGCCGAAGCGCCGTCGGCCGACGTGTCCGCGGCTGACCCAGCAGCCCCCGTCTGCTCCGTCCGGCCGCCGCGGGCCGCCTGGCGGGCCCGGGCCATGGAAGCCGTTCGGTCCTGCGCCCCCGCGTCCGCCGGGCCGGCCCCCGTCGCACCGGACCGGTCACGGGATGCCGAGCCCGTCGCACCGGGCCGGTCACCGGACCCCGGACCCGCCGCGCCGGAACCCTCCCGGGGCGCCGGGCTCGGCGTGTCGGAGCTGGTCCGGCGGTTGCCGGTGGGTTCGGTGTTGTCGGGCTGCACGGGGGGTGCGGTGCGGTCGGTGTCGGGCCGTCGGGGACGTTCGCGCCTCCCGTCGTCGGGGGCTGGCGTGTGCGGCTTGCGGCCCCCCGGGGTGCCGGGCCCTTCAGCCGGCAGCGGCCGTTTCGGTGCCCCGCCGTCGTTCGGCTGCTGCGGCTGCGGCTCGTCGCTCATCTCGTGCACGGACTCCTGTTTCGCGTCGTACGTTCCCGTACGCCTCGTACGCTTCTGCGCTCCCCCTGTTTGAAGACTCTCGCACCTGGCGTTCCGTTCCCGGATTCCGGCACGCTTCCGGCCGGAAAACGCGTGGCCGGCCGCCGGGCCTCCGGACTAGGCTCCTGCGCTTCGGTGTCGAGCAGTCCGAGGAGGTCGACTGGCGTGGGCGCGGGACGGTTGTACGCGGCCGTCGCGGCAGGGGGGTTCCGACGGTACGCGACCTATCGGGCCGCCACTGCGGCAGGGGTGTTCACGAACACCGTCTTCGGCCTGATCCTCGTCTACACGTATCGCGCGCTGTGGGACGAGAAGCCGCATCTCGGGGGGTATGACCAGGCGCAGGCCGTGACCTACGTCTGGCTCGGGCAGGCGTTCCTGTCGACCCTCGCGATCGGGGGTGGCGGGGTCGAGGACGAGTTGATGGAACGCATCCGTACGGGGGACGTGGCGATCGACCTGTACCGGCCGGCCGATCTCCAGCTGTGGTGGCTGGCGGCGGATCTCGGCCGGGCGTTCTTCCAGCTGCTGGGCCGGGGGCTGGTGCCGTTCGTGTTCGGCGCGCTGTGCTTCCCGGTGTACCTGCCGTCCGACGCGGGCACCTGGGCGGCGTTCCTCGTCGCCGTGGGGCTGGCCATGCTGGTCGGGTTCGGCATCCGCTACCTGGTGGCGCTGAGCGCGTTCTGGCTGCTGGACGGCACCGGTGTGGTGCAGATGGCGTGGCTGCTGGGCTTCTTCTGCTCGGGCATGCTGCTGCCGCTGAACGTGTTCCCGGGCGCGCTCGGTGAGGTCGTACGCATCCTGCCCTGGTCCTCGCTGCTGCAGGCCCCGGCGGACATCCTGCTGGGGCACGCGGACCCGCTGCCCACCTATCTCTTCCAGGCCGCGTGGGCAACGGCGCTGCTGGGGGCGGGCCGGCTGGTGCAGTCGGCGGCGACGCGCCGGGTGGTGGTGCAGGGTGGCTGAGCGCGGGAGGTACCGGCCGGCCGAGGGCATCCGGGCGTACCGGCTGGTGGCGGGGATGTGGGTGCGGTCCACGATGGCCTACCGCGCGTCCTTCGCGATGACGACGTTCGGGAACTTCGCGGCGACGTTCCTCGACTTCGTCGCGATCATGCTGATGTTCTCCCGGGTGGACGCGCTGGGCGGTTATCCGCTGCCCGAGGTGGCGTTCCTGTACGGGCTGTCGGCGGCCTCCTTCGGGCTGGCCGACCTGCTGATCGGGTCGATGGACCGGCTGGGCCGGCGGGTCCGGGACGGCACGCTGGACACCCTGCTGGTGCGGCCGGCGCCGGTGCTGGCGCAGGTGGCGGCCGACCGGTTCGCGTTGCGCCGGCTGGGCCGGGTGACCCAGGGGGCGCTGGTCCTGGGCTGGTCGCTGACCCGGGTGGACATCGACTGGACGGCGGAGCGGCTGCTGCTGATGCCGGTGATGGTGGTGAGCGGCTGCGGGATCTTCTGCGCGGTGTTCGTGGCCGGGGCGGCGTTCCAGTTCGTGGCGCAGGACGCCTCGGAGGTGCAGAACGCCTTCACGTACGGCGGTACGACGCTGTTGCAGTATCCGCCGACGGTGTTCGCGAAGGAGCTGGTGCGCGGGGTGACCTTCGTGCTTCCGCTGGCCTTCGTCAACTGGCTGCCCGCCACGTATGTGCTGGGGCGGCCGTATCCGCTGGGGCTGCCGCTGTGGCTGGCGTGGGCTCCGCCGCTGGTGGCGGTGGGGTGCTGTGCGCTGGCGGGGCTGGCCTGGCGGGCGGGACTTCGTTCGTACCGCAGCACAGGGAGCTAGCGTGGGTGACTTCACCGCAGGGGACGGCTTCATCGTCCTGGAGCAGGTCGAGAAGGTCTTCGAGGTGCGCCGCAAGACCGGGTTCCTCCGGCGGGAGCGGCGCGAGGTGCGGGCGGTGGACTCGCTCTCGTTCCGTGTGGCGCGCGGGGAGATGGTCGGGTACATCGGGCCGAACGGTGCCGGGAAGTCGACGACGATCAAGATGCTGACCGGGATCCTCACGCCGAGTGCCGGCCGGCTGCGGGTGGCGGGCATCGATCCGGCGCGGGAGCGGGCACGGCTGGCGCACCGGATCGGGGTGGTGTTCGGGCAGCGGACCACGTTGTGGTGGGACCTGCCGCTGATCGACTCCTACCGGCTGGCGCACCGCATGTACCGGATCCCGGACGCCCGTTACCGGGAGAACCTGGACCGTCTGGTGGAACTGCTGGATCTGGGCGCCCTGTTGGACGTGCCGGTGCGGCAGCTGTCGCTGGGGCAGCGGATGCGCGGGGACATCGCGGCGGCGCTGCTGCACGATCCGGACGTGCTGTACCTGGACGAGCCGACGATCGGCCTGGACGTCGTGTCGAAGGCCAGGGTGCGGGAGTTCCTGCGGGAGGTGAACGCCGAGCGGGGCACGACGGTGCTGCTGACCACGCACGACCTGCAGGACATCGAGCAGTTGTGTTCCCGGGTGATGGTGATCGACCACGGGCGGCTGGTGTACGACGGTCCGCTCGCGGGGCTGCACGAGGCCGGGGAGAGCGAGCGGACGCTGGTGGTGGACCTGGAGCGGGAGTTGCCGCCGGTCGAGGTGCCGTCGGCGCGGGTGGTGCGGGTGGACGGGCCGCGGCAGTGGCTGGCGTTCCCGGCGGGGCAGTCGGCGGCGCCGCTGGTGGCTCATCTGGCGGCCCGGTATCCGCTGGTGGACCTGTCGGTGCGGGAACCGGACATCGAGGCCGTCATCGCCAGGATGTACGCCGAGAAGGCGGTCTCGTAGGCTGCTGTCATGAGCGACGACGCAGCCCCGGATCTCCGGGCGTCCGACGCCGACCGTGAGCGGGTCGCCGAGGTCCTGCGGGACGCCCTGGCCGAGGGGCGGCTCGACATGGCGGAGTTCGACGAGCGACTGGAGGCGGCCTACACGGCGCGCACGTACGGCGAGCTGGCGCCGCTGACCCGCGATCTGCCGGCGTCCGGTTCCGCGGCGGTCTCCTTCGTCAAGGAGCCGGTGCGGGACGGGCGTTGGGCGGGCCGGATCACCGGGGGCGAGGGGTCCTCGACGGGGGCGGTGGCGATCCTGTCGGGGTTCGAGCGCAGGGGCCGCTGGACGGTGCCGCGGCGGTTCTCCTGCTTCACCTTCATGGGCGGCGGCGAACTCGACCTGCGCGAGGCGGACTTCGCCGACCGTGAGGTCGTGATCAACTGTGTGGCGGTCATGGGCGGGGTGCAGGTCGTCGTACCGCCCGGGGTGGAGGTCGTCGTACGGGGCATCGGCGTGATGGGCGCCTTCGAGCACCCCAGGGACGACGCCCCGCCCGAGCCGGGCGCCCCCCGGGTCGTCATCGGTGGTTTCGCCTTCTGGGGCGGCGTGGGAGTGGAGCGCAAGCTGCCGCGCGCCGAACGCAAACGGCTGAAGGAACAGCGCCGGCTCGACAAGGGCCGCTGACCGCGCCCGAAGGTGACCGCTACGGCGTGCACACCTTGGTGAGTTCCCCCGCCGCGTCCGTCACCGGGCTGACATCCGGTGTGTCGTCCCCGTTCTGTACGGCCGTCCGTACGTTGTCCACGGCCTTGCGCAGGTCGTCCACGGCCTTGTTGACATCGGCGTCGTCCGTCTTGTCGCCGATCTTGCGCAGGCTCTTGTCGATGGAGTCCAGCGAGGAGTCCACCTGAGTGGGGTCGTTCGCGGCGTTCTCCACGGCCTGCTGGAGATCGGTGACGCTGTCGGCGATGGCGTCGGCGGTCTGCACACAGTCGAGCGCCTTGTTCATGGCGTCGCAGCCGGCGGTGAGGCCGGCGGTGAGCGCGGCGGTCGCTACGGCGGCGGCGACGGCGGTGAGCCGGCCTCGGCGTCGGCTGGCGGCCATGGTGGTGTTCCCTCCCCTGGTACGGCTGGCCGGGCGCACGCCGGTGAGCGGTGCGCCCGTACCCAGAGGGACGACGGGGAGGCCCGGCGGGTTGCCCGGCGCCTTGAAGGTCTCTTTACGCGCGGGTGGCCGCGAGTGCCGCCTGCTGGGCCGCGGTCAGTTCGGCGCAGCCGGTGACGGCGAGGTCGAGCAGGGCGTCGAGTTCCCCGCGGGCGAACGGCGTGGCCTCGGCGGTGCCCTGGACCTCGACGAAGCGGCCGTCGCCGGTGCAGACGACGTTCATGTCGGTCTCGGCGCGCACGTCCTCCTCGTAGCACAGGTCGAGCAGCGGGACGCCGCCGACGATGCCCACGGAGACGGCGCTGACGGTGCCGCTGAGCGGCTGCCGGCCGGCCTTGATCAGCTTCCTGCCCTGGGCCCAGGCTACGGCGTCGGCCAGGGCGACGTAGGCGCCGGTGATGGCCGCCGTGCGGGTGCCGCCGTCGGCCTGGAGGACGTCGCAGTCGAGGACGATGGTGTTCTCGCCGAGCGCCTTGTAGTCGATGACGGCGCGCAGGGAGCGGCCGATGAGCCGGGAGATCTCGTGGGTCCGGCCGCCGATCTTGCCCTTGACGGACTCGCGGTCGCCGCGGGTGTTGGTGGCGCGGGGCAGCATGGCGTACTCCGCGGTGACCCAGCCCTCGCCGCTGCCCTTGCGCCAGCGCGGGACGCCTTCGGTGACGGAGGCGGTGCAGAGGACCCTGGTGTCGCCGAAGGAGACGAGGACGGAGCCTTCGGCGTGCTTGCTCCAGCCGCGTTCGATGGTGACCGGGCGGAGCTGTTCGGGAGTACGGCCGTCGATGCGAGACATGCCGATGAGCCTAGCCGTACACGGCGGAGGGGCTCCTCCCGCGTCGGGAAGAGCCCCTTGCCGGTGAACCCGTCGGCTCACATCATGTCTTCGATCTCCGCGGCGATCGGGTCGGCGTCGGTGCCGATGACGACCTGGACGGCGGTGCCCATCCGGACGACGCCGTGGGCACCGGCGGCCTTCAGGGCGGTCTCGTCGACGAGGTCGGGGTCGGACACCTCGGTGCGCAGCCGGGTGATGCAGCCCTCGATCTCCTCGATGTTGTCGATGCCGCCGAGCCCGGCGACGATCTTCTCAGCCTTGCTGGCCATGTTCCTTCTCCCTGCTCCGAACCGCTTTGTCGCAGTAACCCACAGTTGGCCCATCTTCGCGAGCGGTCTTGCCGTCCGTGCCGGATGATGGCGATCACGACAGCGGAACCGTCCGTCGACTGGTCTACACCACCGTGGGGAGGGTCGCCAAACCCATGAGTGCCGAGAGCACGGCAAGCCCCGCCGGGACCCGCTGGAACCGCCTGTTCCAGAGCATGCAGAAGATGGGCCGCAGCCTCCAGCTGCCCATTGCCGTGCTGCCGGCGGCGGGCATCCTGAACCGGCTGGGGCAGCCGGACGTGTTCGGCGGGGACGGCCTGGGCTGGACGGACGTCTCGAAGGTGATGAGCGGGGCGGGCGGCGCCCTGCTCGACGGGCAGTTGGGGCTGCCGCTGCTGTTCTGCGTGGGCGTGGCGATCGGCATGGCGAAGAAGTCCGACGGTTCGACGGCGCTCGCGGCGGTGGCGGGTTTCCTCGTCTACTACGGCGTGCTGCGCCAGTTCCCGCAGACCTGCCCGGCGGGCGCGAAGGTGGTGGTGACGGGCTGCCAGGCGGCCGACGGCACGGTGTCCGCGTTCACCTACCAGAACCCGGGCGTCTTCGGCGGCATCGTCATGGGGCTGCTGGCGGCCTTCTTCTGGACCCGCTACCACCGCACCCGGCTGGTGGACTGGCTGGGCTTCTTCAACGGGCGCCGGCTCGTGCCGATCCTCATGGCCTTCGTCGCGATCGCGTTCGCCGTGGTGTGCCTGTTCGTCTGGCCGCCGGTCGGTGCCGCCCTGGAGAGCTTCAGCGGGTGGCTGCGGGACGCGGGGGCCTGGGGCGCGGGCCTCTTCGGGGTCGCGAACCGGGCGCTGCTGGTGGTGGGGCTGCACCAGTTCCTGAACGTGCCCATCTGGTTCCAGTTCGGCAGCTACACCAAGCCCGACGGCACGGTGGTGCACGGCGACATCAACATGTTCCTGCAGGGCGACCCGAACGCCGGCCAGTTCACCTCGGGCTTCTTCCCGATCATGATGTTCGCGCTGCCGGCCGCCGCGCTGGCCATCACACACTGTGCGCGGCCGGAGCGCCGCAAGGAGGTCGGCGGCCTGATGCTGTCGGTGGCGCTGACCTCGTTCGTCACCGGCATCACCGAGCCGCTGGAGTACTCGTTCCTCTTCGTCGCGCCCGCGCTGTACGGCGTCCACGCCTTGCTCACGGGTGCCTCGATGGCGGTGACCTGGGCGCTCGGGGTGCACGACGGCTTCAGCTTCTCGGCGGGGCTGATCGACTACGTGATCAACTGGCACCTGGCGACGAAACCCTGGGCGATCATCCCGATCGGCCTGTGTTTCGCGGCCGTCTACTACGCGGTGTTCCGCTTCGCGATCACGAGGTTCGGCCTGAGGACACCGGGGCGGGAGCCGGTGGACGAGGTCGAGGACGTCACCAAGGGCTGAGCCAGGGCCGGCCCGGGCCCGAGGGCGCACAGCGCGTAGCGCCGCGGTAGCGGATTCGCGGGTTCCTTACGCCGCCTTCATCGTGCTACAACAGGTCTACACCACCAAGTGGTGTAGACCAGAGACGCTGCCGTCCCCTTCCATGGTTCCCGGGCGGCGCCTTGCCTATGGAGGAAGTTGTGACCACGGCCAGCGCCGCTCCCGCGGCCGAGAAGAAGAAGGGCGCCGGCGCGATGGCGGTGCTGCAGCGCATCGGCCGCAGCCTCATGCTGCCGGTGGCCGTCCTGCCGGCCGCCGCCCTGCTGGTGCGCCTCGGCAACACCGACATGCTGGGCCGCCCCTCCTTCCCGACGTTCCTGACCAAGATCGCCTCCTTCATGGCGGCCGGCGGCAACGCGATCCTCGACAACATGGCGCTGCTGTTCGCCGTGGGCATCGCGATCGGCTTCGCGAAGAAGTCGGACGGCTCCACGGCCCTCGCGGCGGTCGTCGGCTACCTCGTCTTCAAGAACGTGCTCGGCACCTTCACCGACAAGAACCTGCCGAAGGTCGCGACCGTCGTCGACGGCAAGATCGTCATGCAGAACGCCCCGGTGGACGCCAAGGTCCTCGGCGGTGTGGTGATGGGCATCGTGGTGGCCCTGCTGTACCAGCGCTTCTACCGCACCAAGCTGCCCGACTGGGCGGGCTTCTTCGGCGGCCGCCGGCTCGTCCCGATCCTGTCGGCCTTCGCGGGCCTGCTCATCGGCATCGTCTTCGGCTACATCTGGCCGGTCCTCGGCACGGGCCTGCACAGCTTCGGCGAGTGGCTGGTCAAGTCGGGCGCGGTCGGCGCCGGCATCTTCGGTGTCGCCAACCGTGCGCTGATCCCGATCGGCATGCACCACCTGCTCAACTCGTTCCCGTGGTTCCAGGCGGGCGAGTACCACGGCAAGAGCGGTGACATCGCGCGCTTCCTGGCCGGCGACCCGCACGCGGGCCAGTTCATGACCGGCTTCTTCCCGATCATGATGTTCGCGCTGCCGGCCGCGTGCCTGGCCATCGTCCACTGCGCCCGGCCCGAGCGCCGCAAGGTCGTCGGCGGCATGATGTTCTCGCTCGCGCTGACGTCCTTCGTCACCGGCGTCACCGAGCCCATCGAGTTCACCTTCATGTTCATCGCGCCGGTCCTGTACGCGATCCACGCGGTCCTCACCGGTGTCTCGATGGCGCTGACCTGGTCGCTGGGCATGAAGGACGGCTTCGGCTTCTCGGCGGGCGCGGTCGACTTCGGGCTCAACCTGGGCATCGCGAGCAACCCGTGGGGCCTGGTCCTGGTCGGCCTGTGCTTCGCGGTGGTCTACTACGTGATCTTCCGCTTCGCGATCACCAGGTTCAACCTGCCGACCCCGGGCCGCGAGTCCGACGAGGAACTGGCGGAACTGCAGAAGGCCGAGGCGAAGTAGCCAGACGTCGCAAGGGCCCCGGAACCCCGGTTCCGGGGCCCTTCTGCCTGTCCGGCGTCAGATCTCGTACGTGGCCCGCGGCGCGGCCAGTTCCACCGGCCCCGCGAACACCGCACGGGCGTCCCGCAGGTTCACCTGGGGATCGGTCCACGGCGGAATGTGGGTGAGGACCAGGCGGCGCGCTCCCGCGCGCGCGGCCGTCTCCCCCGCCTCGCGCCCGTTGAGGTGCAGGTCGGGAATGCTCTCCTTGCCGTGCGTGAACGCGGCCTCGCACAGGAACAGGTCGGTGTCCCGGGCCAGCTCGTCCAGCGCCCCGGTGACGCCCGTGTCGCCGGAGTACGTCAGGGACTTCCCGCCGTGCTCGATCCGGATGGCGTAGGCCTCCACGGGGTGGCGGACCCGCTCGGTGTGCACGGTGAACGGGCCGATCTCGAAGGTGGACGGCTTGACCGTGTGGAAGTCGAAGACCTCGCTCATGGAGGAGGCGGAGGGGGTGTCCGCGTAGGCGGTGGTGAGCCGGTGCTCGGTGCCCTCGGGGCCGTAGACCGGGAGGGGGTCGCAGCGGCCGCCGTCATGGCGGTAGTAGCGCGCCACGAAGTACGCGCACATGTCGATGCAGTGATCGGCGTGCAGATGGCTGAGGAAGATCGCGTCGAGGTCGTAGAGACCGCAGTGGCGCTGCAGCTCGCCAAGGGCGCCGTTGCCCATGTCGAGGAGCAGCCGGAAGCCGTCGGCCTCGACGAGGTAGCTCGAACAGGCCGATTCCGCGGACGGGAACGACCCCGAGCAGCCGACGACGGTGAGCTTCATGAAGCAGAAACCTCCGCTGGCGGGAACGCTGTGGGCGGGACGGGGGACCCCTCGGGATGAGGGCTGTCGGGGGTCGTGCGGTTTGTCGAGCGTAAGGCGCAAAAGCACGGGTCGCTCCTCCGCCAGGGGCCGTTGTGGGCGAACTCACCTGTGCTGTCACCGGTTCGGCTGGACGTAGGGCGCACAAGGATCGGCAGAGGGCGCGCGATGTGCGGCGTGCGCCGGTAACGTCGTCGTATGGACACGTCCTGGTGGCTCGCGCTCGCGGCGGTGGTACTGCTCGCGCTGGTCGCCACGCTCGTCGACGGCTGGGGCGGGAGCCGCCGCCCCGGCGGACGGCGGCTGCGGCCCCCGGGCCGGCCGGGCGCGCGGACCGCGCACGCGGTACGGCCCTCCCCCGGGGACATCTGGTGGGCGAACGTCCCCTTCGAGGACCGCGGCGGGGTGAAGGACCGGCCGTGCCTGGTGCTGGCCGTGCGCGGGGACCGGGCCACGGTCGCGAAGATCACCAGCAAGTACCACGACGAGCGCTCCGGGGTGATCCCGCTGCCGCCCGGCGCGGTCGGCGACGCCCAGGGCCGGCCCAGCTTCCTGGAGACCGACGAACTGCGCGAGGTCCCGGTGACCGGCTTCCGCCGCCGGGTGGGGGTGGTCGACCCGGTCCTGTGGGACCAGGTACGGCACTTGGCGGGCTAGTCCACCCGGACGGTGACCGACCATTCCTCGATGCCCTTGCAGGACACCTGGCCCGGTGCGGTGGGCTCGGCGCACAGCGGACGGGACGAGGTGAGCTTCACCGTGCCGGCGGCCACCGCCTGGTACGCGGCCGTGGCGTCCCCCGGCTGGAGTACGAAGCCGGCGTTGATGGCCTTCAGTGCCGTACCGCTCGCGGTGACCGGCTTCCAGGGGCGGGCCCGGGTGCCGTCCAGGGACAGCCGGACCTCGCCGCCCTCGGCCACGCAGACGGTACGGCCGTGATCGGCGGCCGTCAGCTCCACCCCGCCGGTGCAGTCGCCGGCGGACCGGGTGGGCGACGGCGTGCCGCCGCGGGGCGGCGCCGACACCTTGTCGCTGCTGCCGGTGCCCTGCTGGGAACCGCAGCCCGCGAGGATCAGCGCGGCCGCCGCGAGGGCGAGGGGCGTCGTACGGCGCATGGGGTCCGCCTTTCTGCAGATGTCCTGGTGCAGTTGTGACGTACCACCGACGCGCCCGGATCCCCCGCCGTCACGCCCAGAGCTGGCCCTGCAGTGTCGCGATGGCCTCCTCCGTGGTGGCCGCGGTGTAGACGCCGGTGGAGAGGTACTTCCAGCCGCCGTCGGCCACGATGAAGACGATGTCGGCGCTCTCGCCCGCCTTGACGGCCTTGTTGCCGACGCCGATCGCCGCGTGCAGGGCGGCGCCGGTGGAGACGCCCGCGAAGATGCCTTCCTGCCGCAGGAGTTCACGGGTGCGGGTGACCGCGTCGGCGGAGCCCACCGAGAAGCGGGTGGTGAGGACGGAGGCGTCGTACAGCTCGGGGACGAAGCCCTCGTCGAGGTTGCGCAGGCCGTAGACCAGGTCGTCGTAGCGCGGTTCGGCGGCGACGATCTTCACGTCCGGCTTGTGCTCGCGCAGATAGCGGCCGACGCCCATGAGGGTGCCGGTGGTGCCGAGGCCCGCCACGAAGTGGGTGATCGAGGGCAGGTCGGCGAGGATCTCCGGGCCGGTGGTCGCGTAGTGGGCGCCCGCGTTGTCCGGGTTGCCGTACTGGTAGAGCATCACCCAGTCGGGGTGCTCGGCGGACAGCTCCTTGGCCACGCGCACGGCGGTGTTGGAACCGCCGGCGGCCGGCGAGGAGATGATCTCGGCGCCCCACATGCCGAGCAGGTCCCGCCGCTCCTGGGAGGTGTTCTCCGGCATCACGCACACCATGCGGTAGCCCTTGAGCTTGGCCGCCATGGCGAGGGAGATGCCGGTGTTCCCGGAGGTGGGTTCCAGGATGGTGCAGCCCGGGGTGAGCCGGCCGTCCTTCTCCGCCTGCTCGATCATGTGCAGGGCGGGACGGTCCTTGACCGAGCCGGTGGGGTTGCGGTCCTCCAGCTTGGCCCAGATCCGGACCTCGGGGGACGGCGACAGCCGCGGCAGGCGCACCAGAGGGGTGTTGCCCACCGCGGCCAGCGGGGAGTCGTAGCGCATCGCTGCCCAGTGACCGATCAGCGCATGCCGCCGGCGACGGCCGGCAGGATCGTCACGTTGTCGCCGTCGGACAGCTTGGTGTTGATGCCGTCCAGGAAACGGACGTCCTCGTCGTTCAGGTACACGTTGACGAAGCGGCGCAGCTGCTCGCCGTCCACGATGCGGGCCTGGATGCCGGCGTGCCGGGTCTCGAGGTCGGTGAACAGCTCGGCGAGGGTCTCACCGTTGCCCTCCACCGCCTTCTGACCGTCGGTGTACTGGCGGAGGATGGTCGGGATGCGGACCTCGATGGCCATGGCTCAGGGCTCCTGTCGGAAGGTGTCGTCGGTTCGGTCAGGCGCGCGCAGCCTGGGGGGTCCCCCAGGCTTTCGGCACTGGGGAGCGCCGCGGCTCACGGCCGGACGGCGGCAGCGGGGTCGATCAACAGATGGCGCTGTTCAGCCTGCACAGGTCGACGTGCAGCCGCGCCACGAGCAGCATGCCCGGCGTCTTGTCGCTCACGTCGAGAAGAACCATGGGCTCATCGTATCGATTCCCGGCCCCGTTCCCGGAGTGTGATTCCGCATGCCGGACGGATTTGGTCCGGGGGGCGAGATCAGTAGGCCTGCACGACCTTGACCTCTTCCTCCGTGACCTCCCCGTCCACGATCCGGTAGGAGCGGAACTGGAACTCGCCGAGGCCGTCGGTGTCGGCGGTGGAGACGAGCACGTAGTGGGCGCCGGGTTCGTTGGCGTAGGAGATGTCGGTGCGCGAGGGGTAGGCCTCGGTGGCGGTGTGGGAGTGGTAGATGACCACCGGGTCCTCGTCCCGGTCGTCCAGCTCGCGGTAGAGCTTGAGCAGATCGCCCGAGTCGAACTCGTAGAAGGTGGGCGACATCGCCGCGTTCAGCATGGGGATGAAGCGCTCGGGGCGGTCCGAGCCCGCCGGGCCCGCCACCACGCCGCACGCCTCGTCGGGGTGGTCCTTGCGCGCGTGGGCGACGATCTGGTCGTACAGGGCCTGGGTGATGGTCAGCATGGGGGTCAGGATAAGCAGAGGGGCCGTCCCGTACCGAGGGGTGGTACGGGACGGCCCACATCTCGGACGTCCTGAGCGGCGGCCGCCGGGGGCGCCACGAGTGCTCCCGGCGGCCGGACGTCCTTTTCCGGGGGTCCGGTCAGCGCTTGCGGAAGGCCGCGGCCTCCGGGTTGCGGCGCTTGAGCACCAGGTAGGCGACGCCGAGGATCAGGGCCCACAGCGGCGCGCAGTAGAGCGAGACCCGGGCGTCCTTGTCGATGCCCATCATCACGATCACCATGCCGATGAAGGCGAGCGCGAACCAGCTGGTGAACGGGGCACCCGGCGTGCGGAACTCCGAGCGGGGCAGTTCGCCGCGGTCGGCCTTGGCGCGGTAGCGGAGCTGGCAGAGCAGGATGACGATCCACGCCCACATGCCGGAGATGGTCGCGAAGGACACCACGTAGTCGAACGCCTTGCCCGGCCACTGGTAGTTGATCCAGACGCCGACCAGCATCAGCGCGGCGGAGAACGAGGTGCCGACGAGCGGCGTACCGCTGGGCGTCAGCCTGGTGAAGATCTTCGGGCCCTGGCTGTTGAGCGCGAGGTCGCGCAGCATGCGGCCGGTGGAGTACATGCCGGAGTTGCAGGACGACAGCGCGGCGGTGAGCACGACGAAGTTGACGATGCCCGCGCCGGCGGCGAAGCCCATCTTCTCGAAGGCGGCCACGAAGGGGCTCACACCCGGGTGGAAGTTCGTCCACGGCACGACCGACAGGATCATGATCAGCGCGCCGACGTAGAAGACGGCGATGCGCCACGGCACGGTGTTGATCGCCTTGGGCAGCACGGTCTTGGGGTCCTTGGACTCGCCCGCGGTCACACCGACCAGCTCGACGGCGAGGAAGGCGAACATCACCATCTGCAGGGTCATCAGCGTGTTGCCGACACCGTGCGGGAAGAAGCCGCCGTCGTTCCACAGGTGGCTGACGGAGGCCGTGTCACCGGCGTCGGAGAAGCCGACGGTGAGGATGCCGACGCAGATCAGGATCATGCCGATGATGGCGGTGACCTTGACCATGGAGAACCAGAACTCCAGCTCACCGAAGAGCTTCACGGAGATCAGGTTGGCGCCGTACAGGACGACCGTGAAGATCAGCGCGGACACCCATTGCGGGGTGTCGAACCAGTAGGTCATGTAGGAGGCCGCAGCGGTGACCTCGGTGATGCCCGTGACCACCCAGAACAGCCAGTACGTCCATCCGGTCACGAAACCGGCGAACGGGCCGATGAACTCGCGCGCGTACTCCGAGAACGAACCCGACACCGGGCGGTACATCAGCAGCTCGCCGAGTGCCCGCATGATGAAGAAGATGACGAGGCCCGCGATGGCGTACGCCAGGATCAGGCTGGGGCCGGCCTTGGAAATGCCCTTGCCCGCGCCCAGGAACAGGCCGGTGCCGATGGCACCGCCGATGGCGATCATCTGGATCTGCCGGGCGCCGAGCCCGCGCTGATAGCCCTCGCCCTCGCTGCCCTCCGCCCGCGCGGCCTCGTTGCCGTCGCGGTGCTGGTCGACCTGCGCTGAGGTCATGTGTGGTGCGCCTTTCTCCATGCCGACCCGGGCCTTTCGTCGGCCTCGGATCGGGTCTCGATCCCCCCGGATGATGGAGCTGTCTGCCTGGCCGACGGTCGTCGGCTCGGTGGCGCACCCGGCCGGACATGGGTGGTGTCGGCCGGGCGGTCGTGAAGATTTATCACGGCCGCAATACTGATCACAGGGGCACGATGTGGCGCATCGCACAGGTAAAAGCGGACAAAGAGCGCTCGAATGCGGCAAAACAGGCCACAAAGGTGACGGGATCGTTATCCGGATTTGAGCGTCCTCTGAGCGAACACCGGAACGGGTCAAAACCGTGCGAGCCGGACACAGGGCTACGGCATCAGGGTCGACACCAGGGTCTCCTGGAGCCCGCCCAGCCACAGATAGGCCAGCACCATCGGCTTGCGCGGGTCCTCCTCCGGGAGCCGGTAGAGCAGGTCGGTGTCGTCCTCGTCGGTGATCTCCAGCCGGGCGCCGATCGCCAGCCGCAGGTCGTTGAGGGCGCCGAGCCACTGCCGGGACTCCTCCGGGGCCAGCTCGAGCACCGCCCCGCCCTCGTCCACCGGGGCGAGCGCGTCCAGGCTGCGGATCACGCCGAGCGCGTTCTCCCGCTTTCCGGCCCGCAGGTCGTTCTCGGTGTAGCGGCGGAACTCGGCGGAGTGCGCCCGCCGCTCCTCGGCCTCGGCCGGCGAGGAGGGCACCTCCTCCGGGTCGCTGTAGGCGTCGGGGAAGAGCCTTTTGAGCACCGGGTCGGCGGGCGGCTCGCTCGGACCCTCGGCGAACAGCTCGGCGAGCGGATCCTTCGGGGTGTCGGCGCCGGGGCCGGGACCGATGAGTTCCAGGAGCTGGACGGCCAGCGACCGGATGATGGAGATCTCGACGTCGTCGAGCGCGACGGCCGCGCCGCCGCCGGGGAGCGGTTCGAAGTGTCCGGGCATCTAAGTGCGTTTACTTCCGGTCCTGCTGGAGGGTGGCCCACAGACCGTAGCCGTGCATCGCCTGCACGTCGCGCTCCATCTCCTCGCGACTGCCGCTGGAGACGACCGCCCGGCCCTTGTGGTGGACGTCGAGCATGAGCTTGGTGGCCTTGTCCTTGGAGTAGCCGAAGTACGACTGGAAGACGTACGTCACATAGCTCATGAGGTTGACCGGGTCGTTGTGCACGATCGTGACCCAGGGGACGTCGGGCTCGGGTACGGCGAAGACCTCCTCCGCCGACTCGGTGCGTTCGATCTCTACGGGCGCGGGTGACGTCACACAGCCATGCTGCCACGGCCCCCAGAAATCGTCACACCGACGAAAAGGGAGTACGATTCCTCGTCATGAACACAGCGGACCTTGGGCTGCCGGTGGACGTCCCCTCGACAGCGCTCTTCACGGACCAGTACGAGCTGACGATGCTGCGCGCCGCCCTGAAGGCCGGTACGGCCGAACGGCGGAGCGTGTTCGAGGTCTTCACCCGACGGCTGCCGGACGGGCGCCGCTACGGCGTGGTGGCCGGCACCGGCCGCGTCCTGGACGCGGTGGAGAACTTCCGCTTCGACTCCGGCGTGCTCGGCTTCCTGCGCGAGCGGCAGATCGTCGACGAGGAGACCCTGAAGTGGCTCGCCGACTACCGCTTCAGCGGCGACATCTGGGGCTACCCCGAGGGCGAGGTGTACTTCCCGGGCTCGCCGATCATGCGCGTCGAGGGCAGTTTCGCCGAGTGCGTCCTGCTGGAGACGGTGATCCTGTCCATCCTCAACCACGACTCCGCGATCGCCGCGGCCGCCTCCCGGATGGCCTCCGCCGCCGGTGACCGCCCGCTGATCGAGATGGGCGCCCGCCGCACCCACGAGCTGTCGGCGGTGGCCGCCGCCCGCGCCGCCTACGTCGGCGGCTTCGCGACCACCTCCGACCTGGCGGCCGGCTTCCGCTACGGCATCCCCACCGTCGGCACCTCGGCGCACGCCTTCACCCTGCTGCACGACCGCGAGCGGGACGCCTTCCAGGCCCAGGTGGACACCCTCGGCCGCGGGACCACCCTGCTCGTGGACACCTACGACGTCACCGAGGCCGTCCGCACCGCGGTGGACGTGGCCGGCACCGAACTGGGCGCGGTCCGCATCGACTCCGGCGACCTGCTGCTCGTGGCGCACCGGGTGCGGCAGCAGCTGGACGAGCTGGGCGCGACCGATACGAAGATCATCGTGACCTCCGACCTGGACGAGTACGCCATCGCCTCGCTGGCCGCCGCGCCCGTGGACGCGTACGGCGTCGGCACGCAGCTGGTGACCGGGTCCGGGCACCCGACCTCCTCCATGGTCTACAAGCTGGTCGCGCGCGCCGAGTCCGCCGACCCGAAGGCGCCGCTGGTGCCGGTCGCGAAGAAGTCCAGCGGCGGCAAGGCCTCCGTCGGCGGGCGCAAGTGGGCCGCGCGGCGGCTGGACGCGGACGGTGTCGCGGAGGCCGAGGTCGTCGGCACCGGGCCGGTCCCGGCCGGGCTGGCCGACCGGCAGCTGCTGGTGCAGCTGGTCAAGGGCGGCGAGGTGGTCGCCCGGGAACCGCTGGACGTGCCCCGGGACCGGCACATCGCGGCCCGCGCGAACCTGCCGCTCTCCGCTACGCAGCTGTCCAGGGGGGAACCCGTCATTCCGACGGAGTACGTGCACGGGCGCTCGGGTAGCTAGAGCGGGACCGCCGTCCGCCCTCGAACGCCCCCTCCCGCACGGGCCCGGAAGTCTCTAGGCTCAGTTACTTCACTCTCAGTCGAAGGACACCCACCATGCGCCGCGCCTTGATCGTCGTAGACGTGCAGAACGACTTCTGCGAGGGGGGCAGCCTCGCGGTGGCCGGCGGTGCCGACGTGGCCGCCGCCATCACCGAGCTGATCGGCCAGGCGGCGGGCACCGGGTACCGGCACGTGGTGGCCACCCGCGATCACCACATCGCGCCCGGCGGCCACTTCGCGGACAACCCCGACTACGTCCGCTCCTGGCCCGCGCACTGCGTCGCGGGCACGGAGGGCGTGGGCTTCCACCCGAACTTCGCCCCCGCGGTCGCCTCCGGCGCGGTGGACGCGGTGTTCGACAAGGGCGCGTACTCGGCGGCCTACAGCGGCTTCGAGGGCACCGACGAGAACGGCGTCCCCCTGGCCGACTGGCTCCGCGCGCGCGAGATCACCGAGGTGGACGTGGTCGGCATCGCCACGGACCACTGCGTACGGGCCACCGCCCTGGACGCCGCGCGAGAGGGCTTCCGCACGCAGGTCCTCCTGGACCTGACGGCCGGGGTGGCGGGCGAGACCACCGAGCGGGCCCTGGAGGAGCTGCGCCGGGCCGGTGTGGAGCTGACGGGAAAGCCGGTCGTCTCCTCCTGACCGGGGTGGCTCCTGCGCCCAGCCCTGCATGGCGGCGAGGAATCCGCATCGAGCGGCCGTACCCCCTCGGGCACGGCCGCTCGATCACGTCGGGGTCCGGTCAGGCCTGGGGCGTCGGGCGCCGCAGCAGGGCCCGGATCGGGTGCCACAGCTCGTTCACGGTGACACCGTTGTCGGCCGGGGCCGTGCGCCATATCAGGCCGTCGGGATGGTGCAGCACCGCCGTGATCTCGTCCGGGGTGGGCGGCTCGGCGTTGCCCCGGAGGTAGATCGCCCGCAGCCCCAGGTTCCGGAGCCTGGTCAGGGCCCGGGCCCGGTTCTGGGCGTGCACCAGCACCCGCACCCCGGCGGAGCCGTAGGGCAGGTTCAGCGCCACCACCACGGTGCCGTTCGGCAGCTTGCAGAAGCCTCCAGCGGCCATGCGGTCACATCCCCGTTTCGGTAGGTGTCAATAAGCGGTCCACAGGACGCACCTAAACACGACCGGCGGCAGCCCGCCAAGGGGCTGCCGCCGGTACGCCTGTGACCTGCGATGATGCCGACTACTTCACCGCGGGGCCGACCTTGATCTGCATCGTGGAGCCGTCCTTGGCCTCCTTGACGATCACGATCTTGGTGTTGGTGTCAGTGACCTTCACCCCGCCCGTCGGGTTCGACGGGTCGTAGTAGGTGCTGGTGTGGTCGTTGAAGACCGGGACACCCTTCGAGCCCTTGATCTTGAGCGCGACATCCGCCTTGTGCAGCGTGATGCCGTCCGTGCCGTACAGGCTGAACGGGGAGTCGTACGCCTGGATGCGGTTGCGCAGCAGCGTGCCGTCGGCCCACTTCAGCGCCTTCCAGTGCGAGTCGACCGGCAGGATGAGACCGGTGCCCGGGTGGCCGTTGGTCTCGTTCGTGTTGTCGTCCGCCTGGGAGGTGTCCCACTTCCAGATCAGCAGGCCGTTCTGGTACGGGTAGTGCTCCACCCAGTCCGGACGCGACGCGAAGCCGAAGTTGTACGGGCCGACCTTGAGGGTCTTGTCGTACGACACGTACTGGCGGTTCTCGGCGAGGTAGTACTGCTTGTAGTCCTTGGTGAAGGACGCGCCGATGCGGGAGAAGCCCGCCGCGGTCCAACCGGCGTCCGCGGTCTCGGCGTTGTCCGAGAACAGCGGGGTGCCGTCGGCGGTCACGGTGATCTCGTCGGCCGTGAAGCCGTTCTCCGCGACACCGCCGTCGGTGGCGTAGCGGAAGCGGATGTCGATCTTCTTGCCCGCGTAGGCGTCGAGCGGGAACGACAGCTTCTTGTGCGTCTGCGAGAAGCCGCTCAGCGCCGGCTTGCCGCTGGCGTCCTTCGGCAGGGCCTGGCCGTCCGCCGTGCCGTCCAGGGCGGTCCAGTTGGCGCCGCCGTCGGTCGACACCTCGGTGTAGACGTAGTCGTAGCCCTCCTCGGTGGCCCACCAGCCGTCCAGGGAGAGGTTCGCCGAGGACTTGCCGGTCAGGTCCACGGAGCGGGTCAGCGTGTTCTTCAGGTCGTTGCCGCTGCCGCTCCACCACTGGGTCGAGCCCTGCGCCGGCTCGGTGATGGTGGTGGTGACCGCCTTGTCCGGCAGGGTCACCACGAGGGCCTGCTTGTCCCAGGTGTTGTACTCGGCGACGCCCAGCTTGTGCGTGGACTGCTTGCCGGCCTTGGCGGTGTCGTAGTTCAGCCAGCCCAGCTGCAGCTTGTCCCAGGCGTTCATGTCGCCCGGCAGGTCGCCGATGGACTCCTTGCCGGTGCCGAGCCAGGAACCGGAGGACATCAGGGTCCAGAAGCCGGTGGAGTTGTCGCCGCCGGCGGTGTCGTACTCGTCCGGCAGGCCGAGGTCGTGGCCGTACTCGTGGGCGAAGACGCCCAGGCCGCCGTTCTCCGGCTGGATGGTGTAGTCGCCGACCCAGATGCCGGTGCTGCCGACCTGCGTGCCGCCGAGCTTGTTGTTCTGGGGGCCGGTGGCACCGGCGTCGGTGCCGAAGGCGTACCAGCGGTGGGCCCAGATCGCGTCCTTGCCCTGGGCGCCGCCGCCGGCGGACTCGTCCTCACCGGCGTGCACGATCTGGAAGTGGTCGACGTAACCGTCCGGCTCGTTGAAGTTGCCGTCGCCGTCGAAGTCGTAGCGGTCCCACTGGTCGTACTTGGCCAGGTCCGCCTTGATGTCGGCGTCGGTCCGGCCGGCCTTCTTCTGCTGGGCGACCCAGGCGCTCAGACCGTCGCTGACGACGTTCCACACGCTCGGGCAGTTGGTCTGGCCGCAGGCGTTGTTGCCGTAACGGGCCTCGTTGTACGGGACCTTGACCCAGTCGGTGACCTCACCGGCGACCGAGTAGCGGCCCGAGGACTGCTTCTCGTAGTACTTCTTCAGCGACTCGGTCTTCTTGCCGGTGCCGAAGTAGAGGTCCTGGTAGTGCTTCTTGTTGTAGTCCTTCTGCCAGGCCGTGGAGTTGTCCTTCTTGCGGTCCGGCGCGGCGATCTTGTTGTGCAGCGGGCCGGGCGTGCCGCCGAACTTGGGGTCCGTCTGGTTCCCGAACTCCACCAGGATCGTGAAGATCTTGTCGGTCTTCTCGCGGCTCAGCTCGACGTACTTGCTCTGGCCCTTGCGGCTCTTGAGCTTGACGACCTTGGAGCCGTTGCGCTCCTGCGCGGTGGCCTTGCCGGCTATGAGCTGGTTCAGGGCCTCTTCGCGCTGGGCGTCCTGGGTCTTGCTCAGCGGGCCGTCCAGGTCGTGCTTCTGCTGCTTGACCGGGGCCGGGTCGTGCCGGTTGGCGGCGGCGGTCCCGGCCTGGGTGCCCGCCTCCGCTACGGCGAAGGTGGCGAACGTGGCGGAGGCCGCCGCGAGCGTCACGCCGATCGCGGCCGCTCTGAACGTCCAGGATCTGCTGGTCACTTGAGTTCCTCCCCCGCGCCGCGCACACGGACAGGGGGTTCCGGGTCATGGAGGAATCCGTGCGCGCACGATCAACGCGTGTAATCAAGTGACGACATTTGACTAGAGGTTTAGAAGAAAAGACAGCCCTTGACTTGAGCAGGACAAGTGCACTATGCGGAGCCGACGTCCGCTTTACGGACACGTGTCGACCTGCCAACCGGCGCAGGGGAACGTCCGTTTGGCGGGACGGGTGACTCCGTGCGCCCCCCGTGCACCGGTACCGTGGGTTAGGTCACGCTTACCGGGCGTCCCGTTCGGGCATGCAGGCCAAGAGAGTCGAACGGCACGCCCCGAACGTCCGAACACTGCCGAGGACACGATTGCCATGCCTCGTCCGACCCCCGCACAGCTCGCCTACGGTTCCTGCACCGTGATCTTCTCGACGCTCGCCATGCTGCTGCTGTCGCAGACGAGTTCGGGCCCAGGGATCGCCGTCATCGCCCTCTCGGCACTCGGGCTGGGCCTGCTGGTCGCCCTGACGGTCCCCTCCCCCGGGACGGGCACGGCGCAGCCGTCCGCCGAGCCCGTGGCGGACGAGGAGCGGGTTCCCACGACCCTGTGACGGCACCCCTCGGCGTCTCGCTCAACCGGTGCTGACCACCACCGTCTTGGCCGCTTTGTCGTGCAGACCCTGTTTGTAAGGCTTGTCGAAGAAGCTCCAGCCGCCCGAGACGACCGTCCAGATGCAGGCACAGCAGAAGGCGAACGGCAGCCACAGCACCAGGGCGCGGAGCAGCGCGGACCGGAGGGTGGGGGTGGCGCCGTCCTCCAGGTTGGCCACGCGCATGCCGAGCCACTTCTTGCCCAGGGTCTGCCCCGACCTGCTGATCATGAAGGTGTCGTAGGCGACGTAGAGCACGGCCGCGATGACGGACTGGGCGACGGATCTGCCGACCTCGACGCGGTCGCTGTCGACCGTGTACTCGCGCACTCCGAACACCCAGGTGAGCAGCCATACGACGATGCCGACCAGGATCATGTCGATGATCCGCGCGAGCGTCCGCTTGCCGCTGTCGGCGAGCGGGGGCATGCCGGCCAGCGGGTCGGCGGGGTAGCCGCCGTAGGGGCCGCCCGGGCCGCCGCCGTAGGGGGAGCCGCCGTACGGGCCGCCGCCGTAGGGGGGTGGCTGGCCGCCGCCGTGGGATGGGGGCTGCTGGGCGCCGCCGTACGGGGCGTCGTACGGCGAGCCCGAACCCTGGTCCGTGGGGGGCCGCTTCCTGAAGGGGTCGTCCTCGGGGGGCTGCTCTCCGGAGCCGGGGGGCGGTTCGCTGCTCATGGCCCGAGTGGACCCCGAAGATCCCGGTCCCGCATCCGGCGAGCGGCCGTACGGAGTACGGCCCCTGCGCCGACGTCAGCCCGCGACGAAGGTGTGGGCCGCCTTGTCGTGCCAGCCCTGGCGCCAGGGCCGGTCGAACAGGCACCACAGCACGCCCACGATCCCGACCACCAGCAGGACCGGCACGCTCAGGACCAGCCAGCGGCGCAGCGCCGGGCCGAACGTCGGCGGCTCGTGCCCCTCGATGTCCCGCACCTCCAGACCGCACAGCTTCTTGCCGAGGGTGCGGCCCCACTTCACGGTGGGCAGCACCTCGTACAGGACGCCGGCCAGGAGCAGCACGGCCAGGACGATGCCGAGGCTGGTGCCGGTCGTGCCGTCGAGCAGCCAGACGGTGACCTCGCGGCCGGACAGCCGGGCCGCGTCGATCTTCTGCTGGACGTGGTCCACGGCCCGCATCCCGAGCGGGACCGCGGCGGCGGAGGTCAGCGCGCCCACGGCCAGCAGGTCGATCAGCCGCGCCGCCAGCCGCTTGCCGAGTCCGGCCGGGCGGGCGGAGGCCTGCCGGCGGGCGGCGGCCTGGAAGAGGTCCTCCACCGGCGGCTTCCACGGCGCGACCGGCTGCTCGTCCCCGCCTCCGGCCAGCTGGTGCACCTGCTGCGCCCAGGAGGCCTGCCCGCCACCGGCACCGCTGGCCAGCGGCGTCCCGGAAGCGGCAGCCTGCCCGGGACCGGCCTGCTGCGGCACCGCGGGGGCGGGCTGCGGCGCCTGGGCCCCCTGGGCGGGAGGCGCCTGGTCACCGGCGGCCCGGGCCGCGGCCGCCTTCCCTGCGCCGAACCCGGAGCCGGCGGGCGCACCGACGGGTCCCTGCGCGCCGAAGCCGGGGGAACCGCTTTCGGGGGCGGGGGCGGGGGCCGGGCCGGGGGTGCCGGAGGGGGCGGGAGCGGCAGAGGGACCGGGGGTGCCGGACGGTACCGGGCGGAACGTCATCGTGCCGTCGTCGGTGCGGGCCGCCGCCGGGCCGGGGATCGGGCGGCGGAAGATGAAGGTGCCGGGGTCCGGGGCGTCGTCCTCCGCCGGGGGGATCGTCGCGGCGCCGTCGGTACGGGCGGTGGCACGGCCGTCGGGCCCGCCCGAGGAGTCGGCCGGCACCCGCGGATCGGCACCCCAGGCACCCCCGCGTCCGGCATCACCGCCGAACCCGGCCGACTGGGCACCCTGCGCGGATTGACCGGGCTGAGCGGTCCGGCCCGGCTGACCGGAGCCGCCCCACTGCGCGGGTCCGCCGGACTGACCCGGCAGTCCCGGCTGAGCCGATTGCGCTGACTGGCTCCACTGCGCACCCTGCGCCACCTGACCGGCCTGCGCAGCCTGCCCCGCCTGGCCCGCGCGATCCACCTGTCCCGGCACGCCCGGCTCACCCCAGTGCGCGCCCTGCGCGCCCCGGCCCGCCTGAACCCACTGCGCGCCCGGGCCGCCCTGCCCCCCAGCGCCCTGGCCAGCGGCGTCGGGCCGGCCCACAGCACCCGGCTGACCGGCGGCACCGGACACACCCGTGCCGCCCTGCTGGGGCACGTCGAGTGGGTCCTCGTCGAAGAAGTGGGGGCCCGTCTCCTCTACGGCGGGGAGTGCCGGGCGGGCGCCCGGCGGTGGGGTGAGCGGTTCGCCGTCCTTCGGCGCCGGGCGGCTGGTGCCGGGCACCCAGGAGGCGCCGTTCCAGTACCGGACGTAGCCGGGAATGGACGGGTCCGGGTAGTAGCCCTCGCGGGGCCGGTCGTCGCCTGGGGCCGGGGTTGGGGCGCTCATGTCCGTCGTCCCGTATCTGCTCGGGGGTGGGATGGGGGCCTCCACATCTATCAGACCGCGGCAGCCCACAGCGCCAGTCCGGCGGGACCCACCCCTTTCCGGGCAATGCCGTACCGGACTCTCACGGGTCCGCGAAAAAGATTTCCCCGAACCCGCGTAATGCCCCGGCCCCTGCCCCCTCTCCCCCGGTGCGGGCCCGGTCCGAACGGCCCCGGACAGAAAGGAAACGCAGGTCATGCAGCACACCGTGGTGGAGCGCGAGCTGGAGCTGAGGCTCATCCTGTCCCCGGAGCGGAGCGTCCCGGTTCCCGCCCGGCTCCGTTACCGCTCCGACGACCCGTACGCCGTCCACATCGCCTTCCACATCACCTCCGAGCACCCCGTCAACTGGACGTTCGCGCGCGACCTGCTGGTGGAGGGGGTGTTCCGGCCGTGCGGGCACGGGGACGTGCGGGTGTGGCCGACGAAGGCGGACGGCCGGAGCGTCGTGCTGATGGCGCTCAGTTCACCGGACGGCGACGCGCTGCTGGAGGCACCGGTCCCGCAGGTGTCGGCCTGGCTGGAGCGGACGCTGCGGGTGGTGCCGCCGGGCACGGAGGGCGGGCAGCTGGGCATCGACGACGCGCTCGACCACCTGCTCGCCCAGTGAGCCCGGCGTCAGAAGAGCTTGCCGGGGTTGAGGATGCCCAGCGGGTCGAAGACCTGCTTCACCGCCCGCTGCATCTCCACCCCGACCGGGCCGATCTCGCGGGCCAGCCACTCCTTCTTCAGCACGCCGACGCCGTGTTCGCCGGTGATGGTGCCGCCCAGCTCCAGGCCGAGGGCCATGATCTCGTCGAAGGACTCGCGGGCCCGCCGGGACTCCTCGGGGTCGCGGGCGTCGAAGCAGACCGTGGGGTGCGTGTTGCCGTCGCCCGCGTGGGCGCAGACGCCGATCGTGAGGTCGTACTTGGCGGCGATCCGCTCCACGCCCTCCAGCAGGGCGCCGAGCCGGGAGCGGGGCACGCACACGTCGTCGATCATCGTGGTGCCCTTGGCCGCCTCCAGCGCGGTCAGCGACAGCCGCCGGGCCTGCAGCAGCATCTCGGACTCGGTGGCGTCCTCGGCGGGCACGACCTGGGTGGCGCCGGCGGCCTCGCACAGGGCGCCGACGGCGGCGAGGTCGGCGACGGGGTCCGGGGTGTCGAAGGCGGCCAGCAGCAGGGCCTCGGTGGTCTCGGGCAGTCCCATGTGGGCGAGGTCGTTGACCGCCTTGACCGTCGTACGGTCCATCAGTTCGAGGAGGGAGGGGACGTGACCGCCCGCCATGATGCGGCAGACGGCGTCGCAGGCGGCGGCCGCGGAGGGGAACTCGGCGGCCAGCACGAGCTGCTCGGGCGGCTTGGGCTTCAGCGCCAGGACGGCCCGGACGACGATGCCCAGTGAGCCCTCGGAGCCGACGAAGAGCCGGGTGAGGTCGTAGCCCGCGACGCCCTTCGCGGTGCGGCGGCCGGTGGACATCAGGCGGCCGTCGGCGAGGACGACGTCCAGGCCGAGGACGTACTCGGCGGTCACGCCGTACTTGACGCAGCACAGGCCGCCGGAGGCCGTCCCGATGTTGCCGCCGATGGTGCACGTCTCCCAGCTGGAGGGGTCCGGCGGGTAGTACAGGCCGTGTTCCTCGACCGCGCGGGAGAGGGCCGCGTTGACCACGCCCGGTTCCACCACGGCGATCCGGTCGACGGGGCTGATCTCCAGGATGCGGTCCATCTTGGTGAGGGACAGCACGATGCAGCCGTCGGTGGCGTTGGCGCCACCGGACAGGCCGGTGCGGGCACCCTGCGGGACGACGGGTACGCGCAGCTCGGTGGCGGTGCGCATGACGTGCTGGACCTGCTCGACGGTGCGCGGCAGGACGACGACGGCGGGGCTGCCCGCGGGGCAGAAGCTCGCCATGTCGTTGGCGTAGGAGGCCGTGACGTCGGGGTCGGTGAGGACCGCCTCGGGCGGCAGGCCGGCCAGGAGCCGGTCGGTGAGGTTCCCCGTGTGCTCGTCGCGCGGTGCTTCGATACGGCTCATGATCACAGCGTGGCACTCGCGGCCATCGGTGTGAACCCCACCCGTGCCGTCCTTGGGCCACCCGGATGTGCTCGTCGTATTGACGCACAGTGAGCGCCATGGACAACCGACAGTGCGTGGGTACGTCCCTGATCCCGGAGCCGCCGCCGCGCCGGTCCCGGCGGGTGCTGCGCCGGGTGCTGGTCGCCGCGCTGGCGGGCGGTGTCGTCGTCGGCTCGGCGCTGGTGCTGCTGCCCGAGGAGCCCCGGCCGCACCGGCCGGCCCCGCCGCCCGCCGCCGGCCCGCGGGCACAGCCGCAGACGCAGGCGCAGGCGCAGGCGCAGGCGCTGACGACGGTGACGTACGGGGTGCCGGCCGCGCTGCCCGGGCTGACGGCGCTGATCGGGCGGCAGGAGCAGCGGGTGCGGGCGCAGCCGCGGGACGCCCGGGCGTGGGCGGTGCTGGGCTCGGCGTATGTGGCGCGGGGGCGCCGGGCGGGTGACGCGGCGGACTATCCGCGGGCCGAGCGGGCGCTGCGGACCTCGCTGGACGTCCGCGGCACCAAGAACACCGAGGCGCTGGACGGGCTGACCGCGCTGGCGCTGGCGCGCCGGGACTTCCCGGCGGCGAAACGGTACGGCGAGCAGGCCCTGAAGGCGACGCCGAAGCGGTGGTCGGCGTATCCGCCGCTGATCGACGCCTACAACGGGCTCGGCGACTACACCAAGGCCCGCGCCGCCCTGGACAAGCTGATGGAGCTGCGCACCGGTCCGGCGGAGCGGCCGGCGGTGATGGCGCGGGCCGCGGCGGTGTACCGGGACCGGGGCTGGCGTGAGGACGCGGTGGCCCAGCTGACCGACGCGGCGGCCGCCGCCCGCACCCCGGCCGAGCAGGCCGCCTGGCTGGCCGGGCTGGGACAGCTGGCGTGGGAGCGCGGGGATCTGCCGGACGCGCTGCGGCACTTCGAGGCGGCACTGCGGCTCGACCCCGACCAGCGGGCGGCGCCGGCCGGGCGGGCGCGGACGCTGGCCGCGCTGGGGCGTACGGCGCAGGCGCTGGCCGCGTACCGGGCCGCCGTCGCGAAGCAGCCGGACCCCGAGGTCCTGATGGAGCTGGGCGAGCTGTACGAGTCGCTGGGGCAGCCCCGGCCCGCCGAGGAGCAGTACGCGCGGCTGAAGGCGGCGGTACGGCAGTCGGTGGCGGGCGGGGTCGACGAGGAGCTGCTGATCGGGCGGTTCGAGGCGGACCACGGGGATCCGTGGGACGCCGTGGAGCGGCTGGAGGAGGAGTGGCGGCGGCAGCCGGGGATCGAGGTGGCCGACGCGCTGGGCTGGGCGCTGCACCGGGCCGGTGAGGACCAGGAGGCGCTTCCTTACGCGACCGCCGCGACGGACGAGGCGAAGGGCGGCGGGGTGCGCAGTGCGCCGTACGCCTTCCACCGGGGGGTGATCGAGGCGGAGCTGGAGCGGTACGGGCCCGCGCGGCGGTACCTGGAGGAGGCGCTGCGGATCAATCCGTACTTCTCGCCGCTCGGCGTGCCGGTGGCCCGGGAGGCGCTGCGGACGCTGGGCGAGCCGCCGGCCGACGAGCCGCCCGAGTCCTGAGGGGTCACTCGCGGAGGGTCACTTGTAGTAGACCGAGAACTTCCGCGCGCCCTCCGCCCCGGACGCGAACCCGATGTACAGGCGCGGGGTGCCCGCGGTGCGGACGGCCAGGCCCTCCGGTTCGCGGTGGTCGAGGGAGTACGCGGCCTCGGTGCGGTGCCGGGCGAGGAGTTCGCCGGTGCGGATGTCCAGGCAGGACAGGTGGGTGTCGCCATGGCCGGCGGGCGGGTTGGTGCGCGGGTCGTAGGCGGAGCCCGCGAGCTGGTAGAGGTGGTCGCCGTGCAGGGCGAAGCCCTGGAAGGGGACGCCGGGGTCGGGGTGGGCGCCGGTCTGGGGGAGGTCGGCCAGCGGGGATGCGTAGTCGCGGGCGGTGAAGGCGGCCAGGTCCCAGACGCGGTACCGGGGGGTGTTCCCCAGGCGGTAGCGGACGGCGATGCGGCCGGTGGCCGGGCAGACCGCGGGCTGGTTGGTGCGGGAGCCCTCGACGGGGTGGCGGACCTTGACGTCCTCGGGGGTGCGGGTGGCTCCGGCCGCGAACCGGAACCGGGTGACGCCCCGGCCGTAGCCGTCCACGGCGTCCGTCTCGGTCCAGATCCACACCGTGCCGTCGGCGCCGTGCTGGACGCCCATGCCCACACCGTGCCCGAAGCCCTTGAGGTACATGTGGCCGAGGCGTCTGCCCGTCAGGTCCAGGCGGTTGAGGCACAGGTCGCCGGCGGCCCGGCCGCCCGGGGTGAGCTGGAGGACGTAGAGGTGGTGGTGGACCTCGTCGAAGGCGAAGGACTGGAGGACCGTGGGTTCGCGCAGGGTGCCCTTCTCCCGCAGCCAGCGGACGGCCGGCGCGGCGAGGTCGATGCGTTCCGCCACGGTCCCCCCTCGGATGTCCGGCGGGGGACCGTCGGCTACAGGTTGCCCCGCTTGGCCTGCTCGCGTTCGATCGCCTCGAACAGTGCCTTGAAGTTGCCCTTGCCGAAGCCCATCGAACCGTGCCGCTCGATGAGTTCGAAGAACACGGTCGGCCGGTCCTGGACCGGCTTGGTGAAGATCTGCAGCAGGTAGCCGTCCTCGTCGCGGTCGGCGAGGATCTTCAGCTCGCGCAGGGTCTCGATCGGCACGCGGGTGTCGCCGACCCACTCGCCGAGGGTGTCGTAGTACGAGTCGGGGGTGTCGAGGAACTCGACGCCGGCCGCGCGCATGGTGCGCACCGTCTGCACGATGTCGTTGGTGTTGAGCGCGATGTGCTGGACGCCCGCGCCGCCGTAGAACTCCAGGTACTCGTCGATCTGGGACTTCTTCTTGGCGATGGCGGGCTCGTTGATCGGGAACTTGACCTTGAGGGTGCCGTCCGCGACCACCTTCGACATCAGCGCGCTGTACTCGGTGGCGATGTCGTCGCCCACGAACTCCTTCATGTTCGTGAAGCCCATGACCTTGTTGTAGAAGGCGACCCACTCGTTCATCCGGCCGAGTTCGACGTTGCCGACGCAGTGGTCGACGGCCTGGAAGGTGCGCTGGGCGGGCGGCTCGACGATCGGCCGGGCGGCGGTGTAGCCGGGCAGGTAGGGGCCGTCGTAGCCGGTGCGCTCGACCAGGGTGTGGCGGGTCTCGCCGTAGGTGGCGATCGCGGCGAGGACGACCGTGCCGTGCTCGTCCTTCATCTCGTACGGCTCGGCGACGCTGCGCGCGCCGTGCTCGATCGCGTAGGCGTACGCGCGGCGGGCGTCGGGGACCTCGATGGCCAGGTCGATGACGCCGTCGCCGTGCTCGGCCACGTGCTGGGCGAGGAAGTGGCCCCAGGTGCTGCTCGGCTTGATCACCGAGGTGAACACGAAGCGGGCGGAGCCGTTCTCGAGCACGTAACTGGCGGTCTCGCGACTGCCGTTCTCCGGTCCGGAGTAGGCAACCAGCCGCATGCCGAAGGCGGTGGAGTAGTAGTGCGCCGCCTGCTTGGCGTTGCCCACGGCGAAGACGACCGCGTCCATTCCCTTGACCGGGAAGGGGTCGTCCTGCCGGGCGGTCGTGTCGGGAGTGTGCTGTGTGGTCTGCGTCATAGCGGAAGGGTGGCTCTGCTCTGCAAGGTGCGCAATAGTTCGCTTCATCGCTGGGCAATCTGACCAGCGATACGGCCGTATCGTCGGTCGTTCTGTACAGGATGACCAACCATCTCAGGGGGTCCCGTGGCGATCGATCATCTGGACGGGCGGATCATCGTGCTGCTGGCCGAGGAACCGCGCATCGGGGTGCTGGAGATGTCCCGGCGGCTGGGTGTCGCCCGGGGCACGGTGCAGGCGCGCCTGGACCGGCTCCAGTCGAACGGTGTCATCCGCGGCTTCGGTCCGCAGGTGGACCCCGCGGCCCTCGGCTACCCGGTCACCGCGTTCGCCACCCTGCAGATCCGGCAGGGCAAGGGAGCCGACGTACGGGCCTACTTGGCGACCGTGCCGGAGGTGCTGGAGCTGCTGACCACCACGGGCAGCGGGGACATGCTGTGCCGGCTGGTGGCCCGCTCGAACGCCGATCTCCAGCGGGTGATCGACCGGGTCGTCGGTTTCGACGGCATCGTCCGGGCCTCCACGGCGATCGTCATGGAGAACCCCGTCCCGCTGCGGATCATCCCGCTGGTGGAACAGGCCGCGGAGGACCGGCGCCCGGGTGCGGTGTAGGGCCTGCCGTTCGGGTCGGGCCGGGTGATCGATACACCTAGCAGCTGGGGACCGGGCCCTTGCCCTTCTCCAGTGCCACCAGGGAGTCGACCGCGCCCTTGAGGGTGGTCACCGGAACGAGCCGCAGCCCCTTCGGCAGCTCGGCCTCGGCATCGGCGCACTCCGCCTTCGGCACCAGGAAGACGGTGGCCCCGTCCCGGCGCGCGGCCTGGGTCTTCAGGGCCACCCCGCCGACCGCGCCGACCTTGCCGGTGGCGTCGATCGTGCCCGTCCCGGCGATGGTGCGGCCCCCCGTGAGGTCGCCGCCGCTGCCGTCGCCGTCGAGCTTGTCGATGATCCCCAGGGTGAACAGCAGTCCCGCGCTGGGCCCGCCGACGTCGGCGAGCTTCAGCGTGACCTTGACCTTGCCGGTGCTCAGCCCGAGGTACTTCAGCGCCGCCTGGGTCGCCGCGTCCTGGGACTGCTGCATCTGTGCCTCGTTGTGCTTCTCGATCTCCTTGACGGTGTCGCCGCTCGGGTAGACCGCGTCGTGCGGCATGACGGCCCGGTCGGTGCGGAACCAGTTGCCGAGCACGTCACCGAGGGAGACGCGGGTGTCGGGGCCGGTCGCCTCGATGGTGGTCATCCGCAGCTGCCCGCTGGTGTTGCGGGTCGCCGCGCCGGAGACGGTGATCACCGGGGTGCCCTTGTTCTCGCCGAGCACGTTCGCCGTCATGCCGGGCTGCGCCACCGAGAACGGCAGCGGCGCGAACACCGCCGTGGCCAGCAGGGCCACGACGGGCAGCGCACAGACGGCGAGGGCCTGGGGGCGTGTGAGACGTGAGAGCACGGGATCAATCTAACGTGACCGCCAGGTGCCCCTCGTGCCCTGGACAGGGTGCCTCCTACGCCGTGTACAGGTCCCGCCGCTCGCGGGTGAACCGGCGCAGGGCGTCCGGCCGGGGCTCGACGCCGATGCCGGGGCCGGTCGGGACGGGCAGGTGGCCGTCCCGCAGGACGAACGGCTCGGTGAGGTCCTCGGCGAAGTAGCGGCTGGACGCCGAGGTGTCCCCGGGCAGGGCGAAGCCGGGCAGCGCGGCCAGGGCGAGGTTCGGCGCCCGTCCGATGCCGGTCTCCAGCATGCCGCCGCACCACACCGGCACGCCGTGCGCGTGGGCGACGTCGTGGACCCGGCGGGCCTCCAGGTAGCCGCCGACCCGGGCGGGCTTGACGTTCACCACCCGGCAGGCGCCCATCGCGATCGCGGACGCGGTGTCGCGCGCGTGGTGCAGGGACTCGTCCAGGCACACGGGGGTGGCCAGGCGCTGCTGGAGGAGGGCGTGGGCGTGCAGGTTGTCCTCCTCCAGCGGCTCCTCGATGAGCAGCAGCCCGAACGCGTCCAGCCGCCGCAGGTGCTCGGCGTCGGCGAGGGTGTAGGCGGTGTTGGCGTCGACCTGGAGGGGCAGGCCGTCGCCGAAGCGCTCGCGGACCGCCCGGACGGGCTCCACGTCCCAGCCGGGCTCGATCTTCAGCTTGATGCGGACGTACCCCTCGGCGAGGTAGCGCTCGACGTCGTCCAGCAGCTCGGACACCGAGTCCTTGATGCCGACGGAGACCCCGGCGGGCACCCGGTCCCGTACCGCGCCCAGGTAGGCGGCGAGCGGCATGCCGTAGGAGCGCAGCTCGGCGTCCAGGACGGCCGTCTCCAGGGCCGCCTTCGCCAGTTCGTGGCCCTTGGTCTTCGCCATGGCCGGGGCCAGCGCGGCCGTGGTGAGGTGCGGCAGCGCGGCCACGCGGGGCAGCAGGAAGTCGCGCAGCACGATCTCGGCGCCGGCGACGAACTCCGAGCAGTACAGCGGCTCGGGGTCGGCGGCGAACTCCGACCAGCCCTCGGCACCGTCGGTGACGACGCGCAGCAGGAAGGTGTCCTTGGCCGTCATGGTCCCGAAGGACGTACGGAACGGGGTGACCAGCGGGATCGCCACGTGCACGATCTCGACGCGCTCCAGCTTCACGCGGCCGCCTCCGTCGCGGTGAGGGTGTACCAGCCGTCGCGGGACATCCCGGTGGCCCGGAACCCTTCCGCGAAGGCGTTCACGAGGACCTCGCGCACCGCGCGCCGCCAGCGCAGCGCCAGCGCGGGATCGCCGGCGCGCAGCGCGACGACGTCCTCGGGCACCCGGCACCACAGGTGCCGGCCGGTGCGCCGGGCGAGCGGGCCGCCGTCGGGCGCGGAGCGCACGACCTCCCCCTCGGGCCGGACGTCGTACGACGGTCCCGGCTCCGCCAGGTCCCAGGTCACCGTCAGCCGGTCGCTCTCGTCGCCGCCGTTCACGCCGTCGGTCATCGGGCCGTAGAAGTCGATCAGGTACTCCGTGCCGACGGCCCCCAGCTTGACCAGGTTGAAGCGGGCGTTGCGGCCGACCAGCGGGTCGAAGGTCCAGCGCATGGTGCGGGCGCCGAGGGCGCGGGCCCAGTCGCGCTGCGCCCGCTTCAGCGCGGGTCCGAGACCGCGCTCGGCGGCGGCCACCAGCGAGTACGTGCTCCGGTCCGGGCCGAGGACGGCGACGGCCGCCCCGGCGAGCCGCTGCCCGGCGAACACGGCGTGCACAGCGCCGCCGGCGTGCACCAGGCTGTGCAGGACCTCGGCCGGGTACGGCGGGGCGGAGCGGGGCGTCCGCCAGACGTCGCTGAAGTGGTCCGCGACGGCCGCGAGCCCGGCGACGTCGTGGACGGTACGGATGGTGGTGCCTGCTGTCATGGGACCGAGTCTGGGATTCCCCCGCCCGGCGTGTGTTGTGCGAGCGGCCAACAGGTGCGTACGTTCGTTGCAGCATCAGCCAAGCCGCCCCGCGAGGACCCTCATGGACACGTGCACCCTCGGCGACCTCCTGGACGTCGTCGGCGGCCCCGCCCTGCGCCTGCACACCGCCCCGGCGGGCCGGGCCGTGCCGGTCACCGAGGCGGTGCTGTACGACGGCCACGCCCCGCTCCCCCGGCTGCCCGGCGCGCTGCTGCTGGCGGTCGGGGTCCGGGCGGCGGAGGCGGGGCCGCTGGTGCGGGCGGCGGCGGAGGCGGAGCTGGCCGGGGTCGTGGTGCGGGGCGCCGACGGGCCGGTCGAGGAGGCGCGGGCGCACGGCATCGCGCTGCTGTCGGTCGCCGAGGACGCGGCCTGGCACCAGGCGCACCTGCTGCTGGCCTCCGCCATCGGCGCCCGGCCCGCCGCCTCCTCCGACACCGGGCTCGGCGACCTGTTCGCGCTGGCCGACGCGATCGCGGCGGCGACCGGCGGGGCCACCGCCGTCGAGGACCCCCGGCAGCGGATCCTCGCCTACTCGACCGTCCCCGGGCAGCCGGTGGACGAGGACCGGCGGCAGGGCATCCTCGGGCTCCAGGTGCCGGCCAGCCCGGAGAACACCGAGCAGTACCGTCGGCTGTTCGCCGCCGACCGGCCGGTCCGGCTGCCCGCGCTGTCCGGCTCGGGCCTGCCCCGGCTGGCGATGCCGGTGCGGGCCGGCGGCGAGACGCTCGGCTCGGTGTGGGTGGTCGACGCGGGCTCGCTCGCCCCGGACGCCGAGGACACCCTCGCCCAGGGCGCCTCCACGGCCGCCCTGCTGCTGCTCCGGGCCCGGGCGGCGCGCGAACTGGCCCGGCACCGCAACAGCGACCTGCTGCGCCGCCTGCTGGACGGCACGGCGGACGCGCCGACGGCCGCCGAGCGGCTCGGTGTCGCGGGCCCGGCCCGGGTGGCGGCCTTCGTCCTGGACTCCGCCGCGAGCGTCCCGGACGCCGAACGCACCGCGCTGCGCCTGCTGGACGTCGTACGCCTGCAGTGCGAGGCCCGCTACGGCCGGCACGCGTGCGTGCTGCTGGACGGGGTGGTGTACGCGGTGCTGCCGGGCCCCGGCGAGCGGCACCGGAAGCTCGCCGAGGACATCGTGGCGCGGGCCGGGCAGGCGTTGCGGGTGCCGGTGCGGGCCGCGCTGGGCGAGGTGGTGCCGGGCGCGGAGGGGCTCGCGGACTCGCGGGCGGACGCCGACCTGGTGCTGCGGCTGCCGGCCACGGAGCTGCCGGTGGCCGCGGTGGACGAGGTGCGGGCCCGGGTGACACTGCTGCGGCTGGCCGAAGTGATGGCGGAGCAGCGCGAGTTGAACGCGGGCGCCTGGCGGCGGGTGCTGGCGTACGACGCCGGGCACGGCACCGAGTACGCCCGCACCCTGGTCTGCTGGTTCGACGCGGGCTGCGACATGGCGGGCGCGGCCAGGCTGCTGGCCGTCCACCCCAACACCTGCCGCTACCGGCTCAGGCAGCTCCAGCAGCACGCCCGGGTCGACCTGGACGACCCCGACGAACGGCTGGTGCTGTGGCTGCAGTTGCGGACGCTGGCGGGGATCGGCGCAGCCACTCCCTGAGCCGCTCCTCGCACCGCCGAAGGTGTGGCACGGGGACGTACTCCCCCGCCGTGTGCGCCAACGAGGGGTCGCCGGGGCCGTAGTTGAGCGCGGGCACCCCCAGCGCCGCGAACCGGGCCACGTCGGTCCAGCCCAGCTTGGCCCGGGGCTCGGCCCCGAGGGCGGTGACGAGGGCGCCCACCCGGTCCAGGTGCGGCAGCGCGCCGCCGGCCACCTCGGTGACCCGCACCTCGTACTCCGGGAACAGCCCGCGCACGTACGCCTCCGCCTCCTCCGCCGAACGGCTCGGCGCAAAACGGCAGTTGACGGTGACGACGCACTCGTCCGGTACGACGTTCCCGGCGACCCCGGCGCGTACGGCCACCGCGCTCAGCCCCTCCCGGAACTCCAGCCCGTCGATCACGACCCGCTGCGGGACGTGCGCGTCGAGCCGCTGCAGCACCTGCCCCGCCTTGTGCGCGGCGTTGGTGCCCTGCCAGGCGCGGGCGGTGTGCGCGCGGGCGCCCCCGACCACGATGTCGGCGGTGAGGATGCCCTGGCAGCCGGCCTCGACACCGGCGTCCGAGGGCTCCATGAGGATCGCGAGACCGGCCTCCTCCAGGAGCCCCGGCCGGGCGGCGGCGATCCGGCCGAGCCCGTTGCGCTCCCCCTCCACCTCCTCGCACTCGTAGAAGACGTAGGTGACGTCGCGCACCGGTTCCGGCACGGTGGCCGCGAGCCGCAGCGCGACCGCCACCCCGCCCTTCATGTCACAGGCGCCGAGCCCGTGGACCCGCCCGTCGGCGAGCCGGGAGGGCAGGTTCCCGGCGGCCGGCACGGTGTCCAGGTGCCCGGCGATCAGGACGCGTTCCCCGCGTCCGAGACCGGTACGGGCGATGACGGAGTTGCCGACCCGGTCCACGGCGAGATGCGGCAGGAGGCGCAGAGCCTCTTCCACGGCGTCGGCGATCAGCTCCTCCTCGCCGCTCTCGGAGGGCAGGTCGACGAGGGCGCGGGTGAGGGTGACGACGTCGGCGGTGGGATCGAGGGCGCTCATGCGGGGTCTTCCTGGGGCTGGGCGAGCTGGGAGTGCCGGATGCCGTGGAGGGCTGCACAGCATGCCGGGCCCCTCGATGATGCGGAGGAGGGAAGACCTCGTGGTGTACGGATCCGCCAAAGGCCGGCGGGTGGGGTTGGCGCGTGGGCCAAGAGGGCGGCCGTCGCCCCGCGGGTGCGGGTGCGCCACAGCTGCTCGCGGCGCGTCGACCAAAGAGGCCTAGCCCTCGCGCCGCGGGTGCGGGTCCGCCGCAGCCGCTCGCAGCGCGTCGACCAAAGAGGCCTAGCCCTCGCGCCGCGGGTGCGGGTCCGCCACAGCCGCTCGCAGCGCGTCGACCAAAGAGGCCTAGCCCTCGCGCCGCGGGAGCGGGTCCGCCGCAGCCGCTCGCAGCGCGTCGACCAAAGAGGCCTAGCCGTCGCCCCGCGGGTGCGGGTGCGCCACAGCCGCTCGCGCAGCGCGCCCCTTTCAGCCGCCGTCCGGTCTCAGCGGAGTGCTTCCGCGACCTCCCTGGCCGCCTCCACCACCCGCGCCCCGACCCGCTCGGGTACGGCGTCCGCCAGCATCACCACGCCCACGCTGCCCTCCACGCCCGTGACGCCGACCAGGGGTGCGGCGGCTCCGCTCGCCCCGGCCTCCAGCTCGCCGTGCGTGAGGGTGTACCCGGGATCGGCCGACGGCGACTGCCGCGCGGAGAGGATCGCCTTGCCCGCCGCACCCCGGTCCAGCGGATGCCGGAAGCCGGCCCGATAGGCCACGTGATAGTCCGTCCACGTCGGCTCGACGACCGCGACGGCCAACGCCTCGGACCCGTCCACCAGCGTCAGATGCGCGGTGGCCCCGATGTCCTCGGCCAGCGACCGCAACGCGGGCAGCGCGGCCTCGCGCACCAGCGGATGCACCTGCCGCCCGAGCCGCAGCACCCCGAGCCCGACCCGGGCTCGCCCGCCCAGGTCACGTCGTACGAGCGCGTGCTGTTCCAGCGTGGCGAGCAACCGGTACACCACGGTCCGGTTGACGCCCAGCTTGGTGGACAACTCGGTGACGGTCAGCCCGTGGTCCGTGTCGGCCAGCAGTTTGAGGACACGTAGTCCCCGGTCGAGCGTCTGAGAGGTCTCCGCGGTCACGACGCCCACTCCTTCGGCGGTGAGGTCGGCAACCCCTGAGCGAAAGATGCGTCACCGAGTCCCGTCGGCGACGCGCTTCAGAGGCCGCCGATCGGCAGGACGGCCCGGCGGCTCCCGGGCCGAGTCGCTTCACGGCTGCGCTCCGCGGCGGCGCTGCCACGGGGCGTGTGCGTAGCGGGACAGTAGCGAAGCCGGTTCGCTGAGCGGAAGTCTTCGTCCAGAATCCGGGCAAGACCGGATCCGGCCTGCCTGCATTCGTCCGGATACGCACACGGCACAGGGGACCGAATCGGAGCAAACACGTTCGCAGAACGGGCCCCGGGACGGGACCCCGCGACCATTGCCGACCGCCCGACCTCTCGGCTGACCGAGCCGCCTCACCACCCACCCGCGCTCACCCGCAGCCGGGGTCCGGGGCGGAGCCCCGTGGCGGTCGGCTCTTGGCCTACCGAGACGGGTGGGCGGGTGGGAAAGAACCGCCGAACCCAGCGGAGTGTCACCGCATGCGGGTAGCCCACTCCTGCACCTTGGCAATGCGCTGCCGCAACTGCCCCGCCGTGGCCTCCGCACTCGGCGGGCCCCCGCACACCCGCCGCAGCTCGGTGTGGATCACCCCGTGCGGCTTGCCGCTCTGGTGGACGTACGCGCTGACCAGCGTGTTGAGCCGCTTCCGCAGCTCCATCATCTCCTTGTGGCTGACCACCGGCCGCCGCTCGGCCGGCAGCTCCAGCAGATCCGCCTCGCTGTCCGGCTTCTTCCGGCTGTGCGCGATCTGCCGTGCCTGCCGCTTCTGCAGCAGCAACTGCACCTGCTCCGGCTCCAGCAGCCCGGGGATGCCGAGGTAGTCCTGCTCCTCCTCGCTCCCGGGATGCGCCTGCATACCGAACTCGGCGCCGTCGTACAGCACCCGGTCGAACACCGCGTCGGACTCCAGCGCTTCGAACGGCAGCATGTCCTGCTCGCCGGTGTCCTCGTCCTGCTCCTTGTTCGCCTCCTCCATCTCCTTCTCGGATTCGGCGTACGGGTCCTCCTCGCCCTCCTTCTTCGGCTTGTCGAGGGCGTGGTCCCGCTCCTTCTCCATCTCGTTGGCGAAGGTCAGCAGGTCCGGCACGGTCGGCAGGAACACGGACGCGGTCTCGCCCCGCCGCCGGGACCGTACGAAACGCCCGACGGCCTGCGCGAAGAAGAGGGGCGTCGAGATGGTCGTGGCGTACACCCCGACCGCCAGCCGCGGTACGTCGACACCCTCGGACACCATCCGCACCGCGACCATCCACCGGTCGTCGCTCGCGCTGAACTCGTCGATCCTCTTCGACGCCCCGGTGTCGTCGGAGAGCACGAGCGTCGCCTTCGTACCGGTGATCTCCCGGATCAGCTTGGCGTACGCCCGCGCGGAGTCCTGGTCGGAGGCGATGACGAGCGCACCCGCGTCCGGGATGGCCTTGCGGACCTCGGTCAGCCGCTGGTCGGCGGCGCGCAGCACGCTCGGCATCCAGTCGCCCCGCGGGTCGAGGGCCGTACGCCAGGCCTGGCTGATCGCGTCCTTGGTCATCGGCTCGCCGAGCCGCGCGGCGACCTCGTCACCGGCCTTCGTACGCCAGCGCATGTTGCCGCTGTAGGAGAGGAAGATGACAGGGCGGACGACCCCGTCCGACAGGGCGGACCCGTAGCCGTAGGTGTAGTCGGCCGCGGACCGCCGGATCCCGTCCGCCCCCTCCTCGTACGTCACGAAGGGGATGGGGTTGGTGTCGGACCGGAACGGCGTACCGGTCAGCGCGAGCCGCCGCGTGGCCGGCTCGAAGGCCTCCAGACACGCCTCGCCCCAGGACTTGGAGTCACCGGCGTGGTGGATCTCGTCCAGGATGACGAGGGTCTTGCGCTGCTCGACCCGGTTGCGGTGCAGCATCGGGCGCACGCCCACACCGGCGTACGTGACGGCGACCCCGTCGTACTCCCGGCCGAGCGGCCCCGCGCTGTACTCGGGATCGAGCTTGATGCCTATCCGGGCGGCCGCCTCCGCCCACTGCTTCTTCAGGTGCTCGGTGGGCGCGACCACGGTGACCTGCTGCACGACGTGATGGTGCAGCAGCCAGGAGGCCAGCGTCAGGGCGAAGGTCGTCTTGCCGGCGCCGGGCGTGGCGACGGCGAGGAAGTCACGTGGCTGCTCCTGGATGTACTTCTCCATCGCGCCCTGCTGCCAGGCACGCAGCTTGCTGGCGGTACCCCAGGGGGCCCGGCCCGGGAAGGCGGGCGAGAGGTGGTGCGAGTGAGCGGCGGAAGCTGCGGAAGCGGCGGTGGTAGTCACGGTCTCCGTGCGGGGTAGGGCGGCTACGTATGACAACCGGGCCACCCTACCGGCGCCGCCGTGCCGTCACCGCGCGAACAAGGCCGGGTCGCCCGCGGGTGGGAGGCACGTCACAGCAGCCGCAAGCGCCTCCTGGTCACCGACCGTCACTCAGCGCGCAGGCGTCCGTTCCCGCAGCCGCCGCGTCACCCAGGCCCCCACCAGCGCGACCCCCGCCATCGGCAGGAAGACGGCGGCGAAGGCGGCGGGATGCCCGCTGCCGGCCGCCGTGGCCGAGGTGGCCGCCGTGCTGCCGCCGCCCAGGGCCGCGAAGGCCGCGCCGGTCGCCGCGAGGAGGACGACGTTGGCGAGGGCGTCGGAGATCTGCAGCGCGGCCGAGTTCGAGCCGGCCTCCTCGGGCGCGGACAGCTGGAGCAGCAGCACGCTGGTGGAGGCGATCACCAGCCCCATGCCGAAGCAGCCCACACCCCAGGCGACGGCCACGGTCCACACCGGCACGGAGTGCACGAGCACACTCGGCGCGGTGACGATCGCGGCGGCGACCAGCACCATCCCCACGGTCATCAGCCGCTCCCGGTACGGCGCCACGCGCGCCCGGGACTGCACGAACGACCCCAGCGCCCAGGTCCCGCCGCCGGCCGCCAGCGAGAAACCGGCGAGGGTCGGCGACAGCCCGCGCTGGGTGACCAGCATCAGCGGCACGAACGACTCGGCGGCGACGAAGGAACCGGCGGCCAGGCCGCGCAGCAGCACGACGGAGGGCAGGCCGCGGGCGGCCCGGTAGGTGCCGCGGGGCAGCAGTCCGAGGACGGCGGGCACGAGGAAGGCGGCACCGGCCAGCCCCGGGACCAGGGAGAGGGGGCGCAGATCCTGGGCGGCGTACTGGAGGAGCCCGGCGCCCAGCGAGATGCCGAGCGCGAGCCGGATCCGCCGCCGGTCGAAGGAGCCGGCGCCGGCCTCCTCGTCCACCGGGCCCGACGCCCTGCGCCGTATCTGGGGCAGGGCGAGGGCGAGCGGGAACACGACGAGGACCGGGATGCCGAGGAACACCCAGCGCCAGCCGAGGTGCTCGGTGACGGCGCCGGCGGCGAGGGGGCCGACGATGGACGGTACGACCCAGCCGGCCGCGAAGGACGCCATGATCGCGGGGCGCAGCCGCTCGGGGTAGGCGCGGCCGACGACGACGTACAACGCCACGATGACCAGTCCGCCGCCCAGCCCCTGCACGGCCCGCCCGAGGATGAACACCCACATGACCTGCGCGGTCCCGGCGACGACGAGCCCCGCCGCGAAGGCGCCGATACCCGTGGTGAGAGCGCCCAGCGGACCCCGCCGGTCGGACCACTGCCCGGCGAGCACCATCCCGAACAGGCTGGTCGTGAAGTACCCGGAGAAGGCGAACGCGTACAGCGCCAGTCCGTCCAGCTCCCGCGCGGCCACGGGCATCGCCGTGCCCACGGCGGTCGCCTCGAAGGCGATGAGCACCACGACGGACACGATCCCGACACTCAGCGCCCGGTACGCCCTGCCCAGCACCCCCTCGCTCTTCTCGGCGAGTGGATCAACGACACCGGGTTCACGGGACTCGAGGGCACTCATGCCCGCCAGAGTAAGGCCCACAACCGACTTTGACCCCTGTCGGAAGTCCGACCCCGGACTACACCCTTGGTCGTACGCACGCCTCGCTTCATGAACGGCGTATGGCAGTCCCGTTGCAGCACCCCCGCTCCCCTTGAGCCCCTCACGGCCCGCCCCGTACGTTCGTCTCACGAACACGGCCGTGTGCCCGAGTGGTTCAGGGGCTCGCCCGCACTGCATCCAACAGCGAGCTCCGCTCGCGGGGAGTCACGCGGGTCCGATCCCCACCACGGCCGAGACGACAACAAAACACGGCCGTGTGCCCGAGTGGTTCAGGGACTCGCCTGCAAAGCGAGTTACGCGGGTTCGATTCCCGCCACGGCCTCCAACGCCTGACCAGAGGCAACGAGAGCCTTGGGCAGGTCCTGCCATCTTGCCCAGCGCGGCCTAGCTCCCCAAGATGAGTACGAAGACGGAGACGGGGGCGGGCCGCGATGAACCCTGGACGGCGCCGGAGCATCATTCTGTGGACGCTCACAGGAGCGCTCACCACCTTCTTGATAGTGATCACTCCGTTCCTGCTCCAAGCGGCGGCACCTTCCAACAAGGACTGGGAGCAACTCAGCAACATCAGCCAGTCATACGGAGCACTGTCCGTCCTGTTCTCCGCAGCAGCACTCATCGGCGTCGTGGCGTCCCTGTTCCACCAGTCACGGCAGACGGACATCGCGCTCGAACAAGCAATACGTGCTTCACACCAGCACGTGATCGGCATGCTGCTCAACGACCCTGCACTGCTGGCAGGCGGTGAACCACCTTTGATGGACGTCACAGAGCAAGAGATGAAGCAGGTGATGCTGGCGAATCTCTTCATGAGCAACTGGTTGGCGACCTACCGGCTCAATCGTTTGACCGACGGCCAACTTCGAGTGCTGCTCAGGGGCCACTCAGAGGTGAAATCCCTCGCAGGCACTGGGAGGGAGCCGGCGAACAGTGGCGACAGTTGGCCACTGCCTCGAAGGCCCGCAAAGAGGTCCGATTCGTTTCCCTTGCGGACGAGGAATACAGAAACGCGGTTTCTGAGGGGCCGGCAATCCCACCCGGTTCCTACTTCTCAGATCCCTCGTAGCCACTGGACCATCCACTGCGGTACCGCCCTGGCCGCAACGCGGCACTCATCGGACGCGAAAAGGCGACGGCCAGAAGGATGGCCGCTGACCGGTGGTACCTGTCCGCCCGTACGGCCTGCGCCGGCCTCATCGGCCTTCGTCCCGCGCCGTCTGCTGAGCCGACGGTGTCACAAGGCACCCGGCCGGCTCAGAACAGCCCGCCTGCCTCGTCCTGGAAGAGTTCCGTCCAGTAGTGCCAGTTGGTGTCGGGGAGGGTGCCGGTGGGGTCCAGGGTGGTCAGGGTGTGGATCATGGCGGCGACCAGGTGGTCGTAGGCGTGGGTGGCGAGTTCGTGGCCCAGGTGGGTGTCGATCGTGCGCTCGTGGTGGATGAGCCAGAGGGTGAAGGCCAGGGTGGAGACGTCGGTGTTGAGGGGGTAGAGGGCGGCCTCGGGCTCGTTGAAGGTGAGGACCGCGCCCGTTCGGCCGTCGACCACCAGGCTGGTGTCCTCCAGCAGGTGGCCCAGGCGGATCAAGTGGTCGCAGTGGGCGGGGAGTTCCGCGAGGGGGTACTCGGGGCGCTCCTCGGTGAAGTACTCGCGGAGCGTCGGCAGCGGGACGTCCGTGTCGGCGTGGAAGAAGACCGCCTCCTCCGGCAGTCCCGTCTCGCGCAGGAAGCGGCGGGTCGGCTCGTGGGTGAGCGTCGCCGGGAAGTCGACCTCCTCGAAGCGGGCCACCCGGCCCTGCCCGAACTCCTGGTCCAGGATGCGCGCGGGGACGTCGAGGGTGAGGCCCGAGGCCGTGCCGGGGCCGGCGACGAGGGAGAGCGGGCGGATCAGCGCGGCCGCCTTCCAGTACGGCGGGACCTCGCCGCCCGTGCCCTCCTCGAAGAGGGTGAGGAGGCGGCGCGAGGCCTCGGTCGCCGTCCTGGGGCCGTACTGCCCCGCCAGGGAGGCGAAACGGCCGCGCAGACCCGCCAGTTCCTCGGTGACCGCGGCGAAGCGCAACAGCGTGGCCAGGGAGGGCGCGAAGGGGCGGGCGTCGGACGGGTCGAAGAGGTAGGCCGTGGTCAGCTCGCCCGTGGCGCCGTCGAGCAGGATCGACTCGCGCTCCATGCCGGCCGGGGTGAGCAGTTCGCCTATCACCAGGCGGCCGCGCAGCTCCTCGGCCAGGCCGAAGGGGCTCTCGGCGGCGTCGTCGAGCGTGCGCAGGCCGTGGGTGCGGAGCGGGGAGAAGGTGAGCAGGTCGGTCTCGGCGGGCAGGCCGGTACCCGTGAGCAGGCCGCGCGTCGGCGTGTGCGTGACGAACCGGTCCAGCTCCGCCTCGGTCAGCGTGATCACCGGTACTTCGGCGTCGGTCGTGCTCATCGCTCCCCCGCGGTCTTCCCTGTGCGTGACGGGCCGGCGCACACCGTCGTACGCGGCCCCCGGGCAGATGCCCCCACCGCTCAGCACACTACGCCGCCCCACTGACAACGGCCCTCACGAGGGAAGACGTCAGGCGACCCGGGCTCGTTGCGCGTCCGCGAGGATCGTCCCGGTGCGCGGGCGCAGTTCCCCGTCCGGGGCGGCCACCACCGACGTGCCCGCCGCCATCACCCCGGTGACCAGGACGACACCGTCCATCACAGGAAGAAGGAGATCAGCCGCAGCACCAAGGCCAGGGCTCCCATCGCGCACACGACGACCGACGCGGTCACACCGGTCGGTGGTGTGCAGCGCTGTCGGCCGGACGGCGTGCTCACCGGTCGGTCACCACGGCCGCCTGCGGGCGGATCGGCAGGCGGTTGACCGGGCGGCCGGTGGCGGCGCGGACGGCGGAGGCGATCGCCGCCGGTGCCGTCACCACCGGGACCGCGCTGACCGACTTGGCGCCGAAGGGGGCCACCACGTCCCGTTCCTCGACCAGTTTCACGATCCGGATGTCGGGGGCGTCCAGGGCGGTCGGCAGGGCGTAGCCGGTGAGGTCGGGGTGGCGGATCAGGCCGCGGGGCGTACGGAGGTTCTCGGTGAGGGCGATGCCCACGCCCTGCGTGACGCCCGCCTCGATGCGCGCCGCCAGCTGCGCCGGGTTCAGCACCCGGCCCACGTCCTGGGCGACCGCAAGCTCCACCACCCGGACCGAGCCGAGTTCGACGTCGACGTCCACCACCGCGCGGATCGCGCAGAACGCGAGCCCCACGAAGGCGTCACCCTGGCCGGAGGCGTTCAGCGGCTCGGTGGGGTGCGGGCGGCACTGGGCGGTGGCCCACAGCTCCTTGCCCTCCATCGCCTCGGTGACGGTGGTCGACAGGACGCCGTCGTACGAGGTGATCTTGCCGTCGGTGATCTGGAGCAGCTCGGTGGACATGCCGAACTTGTGCGCGAGCGGCTGGAGCAGTTGCGTGCGGACCATCTTGGCCGCGCGTTCCACCGCGCCGCCGGACACCCAGGTGTGCCGGCCCCGGCAGCCCGCGCCGGCCGGCGGCTGGTCGGTGTCGACCGGGGCTACGTGGACCTCCTCGATGCCGAGGGTCTCCTGGACGATCTGCCGGGCCAGCGTGGTGAAGCCCTGGCCGGTCTCGACGGCCGCGCACAGCACGGTCGCGATGCCGTCGTGGACCTTGACGGTGGCGGTCGACACCTCGTCGGCGCCCTCCGCGCCGAGCATGTGCACCATGCCCAGGCCGTAGCCGACGCCCCGGCGCACCGCGCCCGGCTCGCCCGCGCCCTCGGGGCCGCCGGGCAGCAGCCACTCCTCCTCGGGGGTGTCCTTGGGCAGCGCCGGGAGCGGGAAGTCCCGTACCGCCTGGAGGAGTTCGGCGACCGGGGCCGGGCAGGTCACGGTCTGCCCGATCGGCAGGACGTCTCCGGTGGCGAGGACGTTGCGCAGGCGCAGTTCGGCCGGGTCCAGGCCCAGCTTCTTCGCCAGCTTGTCCATCTGCGCCTCGTAGGCGGCGCACACCTGCATGGCGCCCTCGCCGCGCACATGGCCGGAAGGCGGGTTGTTGGTGCGGACCGCCCAGCCCTCGATGAAGGCGTTCGGGACGACGTACGGGCCGCACGCGAAGGAGACGGCGGCGGCGAGCGCTTCGGCGGAGGTGTCGGCGTACGCGCCCGCGTCCAGCAGGATCTGCGCCTCGACCTTCACCAGCCTGCCCTCGGCGTCGGCGTGGTGGCGGTAGCGCAGCAGGGTGGGGTGGCGGTGGGCGTGGCCGAGGAAGGACTCCTCGCGGGTCGCCGTCAGCTTCACCGGGCAGCCGGTCTTCAGGGCGAGCAGGCCGAGCGGGAGCTGGAAGCCCTGGTCCTCGCGGTCGGCCGTGGCGCCGGGCACCCCGGTGACGACGACCTTCACTCGATCGGGGGGCAGGCCGTAGCAGGCGGCGGCCGTGTTGCGGTCGGCGTGCGGGTCGGTGGAGGCCAGGTACAGCTCCACCCCGCCGTCGGGGCGCGGTACGGCGAGACCGGCCTCGGCGCCGATGGGGGCCGGGTCCGCGCGGCCGATGCGGTACTGGCCCTCGACGACGACCTCGCCGACCGCGCCCGGGTCGCCGTGGTGCAGCGGGATGTGCCGGATCAGGTTGCCCTCGGGGTGCAGGGGCTCGGCCTCGAAGGCCTGTTCCGGGTCGGTGACCGGGTCGAGCACCTCGTACTCGACGATGACGGCGGCGGCGGCCATCCGCGCGGTGTCCGGGTGGTCGGCGGCGACGGCGGCGATGGGCTCGCCGTGGTGGCGTACGACCTCGGAGGCGAACACCGGACGGTCGGGCGTGCCGCGGCCGTGGCGGGGCGTGCCGGGCACGTCCTCGTGGGTGATGACGGCGCGGACGCCGGGCATCTCGCGCGCGTGGGTGGTGTCGATGGAGACGATGCGCGCGTGCGCGTGCGGGGAACGCAGCACGGCCGCCCACAGCAGGCCCTCGGCCCACAGGTCGGCCGCGTACGGGAAGGTGCCCTCGGTCTTGGCGCGGGCGTCGGCGTGCGGCAGGGAGGCGCCGATGCCGTGCGGCAACGGCTCGGCCGCGGGGGCGGCTTCCGCGGCGGTGGTCGCGGTGCCGGCTTCGTTGCTCACGCCTGGCCTCCGTCCTGGCCGTAGTCCTGGTCCTGCTGTCCCCGCGGCGTGCCGTACGCGTCGGGCGTGCCGTACGGGTCCGACGGGTCGTACGGATGCGACGGGTCGTACCGGTCCGGCGGGTCGTACGGGTCCGGCGGGTCGTACGGTTCGGGCGCCCGCGGGGTGTCGAACGCGCCCGGTGCCTCGAACGCCGACGGGTGGACGCCGCCGGAGCCGGGCCCCGCCTGGTGCGGAATGCGGGCCTCTTCCGCCTCGGACTCGCCGCCCGCGTGGGACGCCTCGCGCTCGGCGACGACCTCCTTGACGGCCTCCAGGACGCCCCGGTAGCCCGAGCACCGGCACAGGTTGCCGCACAGGGCCTGCCGGGTCTCCAGCTCGGTCGGCGCCGGGTTGCCCTCCAGCAGGTCGTGCACGGTCATCGCCATGCCGGGCACGCAGAAACCGCACTGCACGGCACCGCAGCGGGCGAGCGCGCGCTGCACGTCGGAGGGCTGCCCGTCGGCGGCCAGGCCCTCGACCGTACGGACCTCGCTGCCGGCCGCGGTGACCGCCGGAACCAGGCAGGAGGCCACCAGGCGGCCGTCGACCTGCACGTTACAGGCCCCGCACTCGCCCTGCGAGCAGCCGTCCTTGGCGCCCGCGAGGCCGAGCCGTTCGCGCAGCACGTACAGCAGGGACTCGCCGATCCAGGCGTCGGTGACCGGGCGGTCGGCGCCGTTGACGCGCAGCACGTAGGAGGCGAGGGGGTGGTCGTCGTGCGGCGGCAGCGGTACGGCCGCCTGCTCGCCGGCATCGTCGGAGGCGTCCTCCTGCGCGCGCGGGGTGTCACCTTCGGCGCCCGCGCCTTCGGAGGGGCCGTCCGGTTCGGCCGCGGGCGCGGGTTCCTCCGCGTCGCTGCCGGGGGCTTCCGGGGAGGCAACCGGCTCGGCCGTGGCCGCCGTCGTGGCGGGCTGGGACGCGTCGGCCGGGTCTGCCGGCTGTTCGTGGCCCGCGGGGGCGTCAGCGGGGCGCTCAGGGGCCTCGGCGAGGTCGTGTGCCTCGGCTTCCGGCGCCGTATCGGACTCGGTCGGCGCGACCGGCGCGGCGGGCACGCCCGTACCGCCGGGCGTGTCGGCCTCCCCGGCGTCCCCGGTGCTCCCTGCGTCCCCGACGTCGGCGTGGCCGCCGTACCCGTCCTCCGGCCCGTACCCGTCCTCCGGCCCGTACCCGTCCGCCGAGCCGTACCCCTCCTGCGGACCGTACGCGTCCGGCGAGCCGCCCCGCCGGGGGTGGCCCTCGGGACCGTCCCGGTCCGGCGCGGGGGCGGCCGGCCGGTCCTCGGGCCGGTCCCAGGCGTGGCCCGCACCGTCCGTCGCCCAGGGCGCCGGCGCGCCGCCGGGCAGCGTGGCCGGCGGGGTGCCGCCCCACTGCTCGACCAGCGAGGACGTGGTGAACTCGCCCGACTCGTCCGGCAGCTCGCCCCCGGCGACGGGGATGGACCACTGCCCGGTGACGTCGTGCCCCGGGGCGGCCGGTGCCGCGGGCTCGTCGAAGGTCCAGTGCTGGGTGGCACCGGGGTGGTACGTGAACCGGTCGTCCGCGGTCTGCGGCTGGGCCGGCGCGGCGTTCGGGTCGGGCCACTGGGCGCCGCCGTCGGGCGCGGGCCACGTACCGGTGGCGCCGTCGGTGTGCGTGGCCGTTATCTGCGGCGGCACGTAGCCGTGGCCGGGCGCGGCCAGCGGGCTGTCGCCGGACAGCAGGGCGTCGATGCCGCCCTCGGGGAGTTGGACGAAGGCGGTGGCTCCGTCGTCGTAGTCGCCCTGGGGCAGCGGGTCCCAGCGTCCGCCGCCCTGGGGCGTGCCCTCTCCGTGCTGGTCGTCGGTCACGACAGCGCCCTCCCCAGTGCTCGTCGGGCCAGCGCGGCGACGGTGCGCCGCAGGTGCAGTACGGCGGGCGGAAGCGGGGTCACCGAGCCGTCGGGCTCGGGGGCCGGGTCGGGGATGCAGGCCGCGGCGACGTACTCCCCGAAGGCGTGCAGGGCCTCCGGGACGAGGGCGCGGTCGTTGTCCCAGTCGATCAGCTGGGCGACCCACTGCTCGGCCTCCAGGGGCCTGAGCGGCATCGGCGCTATGGCTCCCACGGCGCAGCGCACACCGCGCCGGGCCGGGTCGAGGACGAGCGCCACGGAGGCCAGCGCGCGACCCGGGCCGGTGCGTCCGGTCGCCTTCAGGAAGACCTGCGGGGCGTGCAGCAGCGGTAGGCGCACGTAGCCGATGAGTTCGCCGCCGCGCAGCATCTCCACGCCGGCCAGCAGGTGCGACACCGGGATCTCCCGGCGGGCTCCGCCCGGGCCCGCGATGATCAGCGTCGCTTCCAGGGCGGCCAGCACCGGCAGCGCGTCCCCGGTGGGGGCGGCCGAGGCGATGTTGCCGCCCAGGGTGCCCGCGTTGCGGATGTGCGGCGGGCCCGCGGCGCGCGCGGCGGCGGCGAGCGCCGGGATCAGGGCCGCGAAGTCGGGACGGCCCATGCGCGCGTGTGTGAGGCCGGCGCCGAGCAGCGCGTGGCCGTCCTGGTACTGCCAGCCGCGGATCTCGTTGATCCGGCCGAGGCCGACCAGTGCGGCGGGCCGGAGCTGGCCGGAGTTGACGGCGGCCATCAGGTCGGTGCCGCCCGCCACGGGGACGGCGGTGGGCATGGCGGTGAGGGCCGCCACGGCCTCGTCCAGTGTCGTGGGCAAGGTGACGGCCTGCGCCGCCTGCGGTGCGTGCGTGGTCAAACCGGCTGCCCCTTCCCGCTGCCCCACCTGGTCCCGCCTGTGTTGCCGTACGGTACGTGCTGACAGGGCGGACGACGCAACTCTGGCACATCTTCGCAACGCCCGAACGCGGGGGTCCGCTAGGAGGCATTCGCCCATCTCATCGGGGAGATGGTCCGTTTTCGTACGGCATCACCGGTGTGCACGGATTGCCACTCTTCGGTGATCCTGCCAGGGTTTTTCCGTTACCTCTTCGGGGGCGGCCCGGCGCGGTCAGCGGTTCGGGGGCGGCCCCTCGACCGGACGGCCGGGCACGCCGGGTCGGCGCTGCCAGGGGCGGGGTCCGGCGGGCGGCCGGTAGGCGACGCCGAGGGCGTCAAGTCGCCGGTAGTGGGCCGTCATCCGGCGCGCGAAGTCGGCGTAGTCGCGTTCGGCCGGGGCGGGCAGCGGGCTCCAGGCGACCTCGGCGAAGGCCGCGAGGCGGGGGAAGGTCTGGTAGTCCACGCGCGCGGCGTCCTCCAGCACCTCGGTCCACACGTTGGCCTGGGTGCCCAGCACATGCCGGGCCTCCGCCTCGGTGAGCCCCTCCGGGACGGGCTCGAACCGGTAGACGTCCTCCAGCGTGCGCACGAAGCCGATCGGTACGGGCTCGTCCTCGCCAGGCGCCTGACGGTGGTCCAGGTACACGTACTGCTCCGGGCACATGACCACGTCGTGGCCGGCCCGCGCGGCGGCGATCCCGCCCGCGTAGCCGCGCCAGGAGGAGACGGCCGCGCCGGGGGCGAGCCCGCCCTCCAGGATCTCGTCCCAGCCGATGAGGCGGCGCCCGCGCGCGGAGAGCCAGGCGTCGAAGTGCCCGATGAACCAGGACTGCAGCGCGTCCTCGTCGGCGAGGCCGAGGTCGGCGATGCGGGACTTGGCGGTCACGGACTCGGCCCACTGCTCCTTGCGGCACTCGTCGCCGCCGACGTGCACGAATGCCGAGAACTCGGCGGCGTCCGCGGGGAAAAGCTCCAGGACCTCCTCGAACACCCCCTCGTAGAACCGCAGGGTGGTGTCGGTGGGGGCCAGTACGTTGGACGAGATGCCCCAGGTGTCCCAGACGGAGAGGGCGGTGGTGTCGATGACGTCGGTGTTGCCGAGTTCGGGGTACGCGGCGATGGCGGCCTGCGAGTGGCCCGGTACGTCGATCTCGGGGACGACGCTGATATGCCGGTCGGCGGCGTAGGCGACGATCTCCCGGATGTCGTCGTGGGTGTAGAAGCCGCCGTGGGGCTTGTCGTCCCACAGCGGTGAGGCCCGGTGGCCGAATTTCGTCCGGGTGCGCCAGGAGGCGATCTCGGTCAGTTTCGGGTACCGCTCGATCTCGATGCGCCAGCCCTGGTCGTCCGTCAGGTGCAGGTGCAGCACGTTGAGTTTGTGCGCGGCCATCAGGTCCAGATAGCGCAGCACGCCCTCCTTGGGCATGAAGTGCCGGGCGACGTCGAGCAGGAGGCCGCGCCAGCGGAACCGGGGGGCGTCCTCGACGACCTGGTGCGGGACGCCGAGGGCGGTGTCCCGGCGGACGGGGGCGCGCCGGAAGGCGTCGGGGCCGAGCAGCTGGCGCAGGGTCTGCGCGCCCCAGAACACGCCCGCTGGTCCGCCGCCGCGGATCTCCACGCCCTGCCCGGCGGCCGCGCTCAGCCGGTACGCCTCGGGCGCGAGGGTGTCGTCCAGCAGCAGCCGTACGCCGTCGCGGGCGTCCCGCGGCCCGGGGCGCAGCGGCAGCCCCAGGGCGGCGCCGAGGGTGGCGCGCAGCCAGCGTTCGGTGCGTTCCGTGCCGGGGCCGGCCCACAGCGTGGTGCCGTCGCCGAGCGGTACCTCGGGTCCGGCCGGCCCGTCGACGGCGCGCGGCGCCGGAATCAGTTCCACGACATCAGCCCCTCACCACGTTGCACTGCATGCAACGCGCCTGCCACCCTGCGCAACACACGCCCGACGCCTCGAAGGCTAGGGACTGGGCGGAGGCACCACAAGAGGTCTGGACCACTTGGCGTCCGGAAAACGCGAAGATCCCCGGGACGTGCGGACGCACGTCCCGGGGATCCCACCGCCGGCGGGCAGGCCGGTGACCTACTTCTTGTCGCCGCCCTTGCCCTCGTCGCCGCCGCTGCCCATGGACTCGTAGATCTCCTTGCACATGGGGCAGACGGGGTACTTCTTCGGGTCGCGGCCCGGCACCCAGACCTTGCCGCACAGCGCCACGACGGGGGTCCCGTCGAGGGCGCTCGCCATGATCTTGTCCTTCTGGACGTAGTGGGCGAAGCGCTCGTGGTCGCCGTCGCCGTGGGACACCTGCGGCGTCGGCTCTACGAGGGTCCCCGTACCAGTCCCGCGCTCGGGCTCGAGAGTGCTCATACCAGCAAGAGTACTGAAGCTCACAGGCATCAGTTGAGCGAAGGGTCGTCCGGATACGTGGCCACCATCGCCAGCTCGTTGCGCTGGCGGCGCAGCACCTCGCGCCAGAGTCTCTCCGGGGCCGGCGAGGACACGTCACCCGGCTCGGACTCCACGACGTACCAGGCGCCCTCCACCAGTTCGTCCTCCAGCTGGCCCGGGCCCCAGCCGGCGTACCCGGCGAAGATCCGCAGGCTGCCCACGGCCTTGGCGAGCAGTTCCGGCGGCGCCTCCAGGTCGACCAGCCCGATCGCGCCGTACACCCGCCGCCAGCCGAGGGGGGCCCGGTCCCCGTTGGCGCCGCCCGGGATGACCGCCACGCCCAGCGCCGAGTCCAGCGACACCGGGCCGCCCTGGAAGACCACACCGGGCTCGCCGGCCAGCTCGGCCCAGTCCTCCAGGATGTCGCCGACGACCACCGGGGTGGGGCGGTTGAGGACGACACCGAGGGAACCCTCCTCGTCGTGGTCGAGAAGGAGCACCACCGCACGGTCGAAGTTCGGGTCCGCCAGGGCGGGGGTAGCCACGAGCAGCCGCCCTGTGAGCGAGGACACCTCGGTCATGCCAGACATGATCCCGCATCTTCCCCTGGTGTGGGGAGCCAATCGGGCGCACCGGAGTGAAGGCTGCTCAGGGCGCATCGAAGCCGGGGGGCGCACACCCGGACACCGGTGACCCCATGTGCCCGATAGGGAACGGTTCGTGTTGTGACACACCTATGACGCAACTGGGCGGTCCTTGGGCTTACGGGCGGGGGGTGATCGGCGATTACCCTGTCTTCCCGGCCCCTGCGCACAGTGATCGGCCGGCCCCTGACCAACTCATCGGAACGCGAGATTCATGACCGTCAACGACGATGTCCTGCTTGTCCACGGCGGAACCCCGCTGGAGGGCGAGATCCGTGTCCGCGGTGCGAAGAACCTCGTACCGAAGGCCATGGTCGCCGCCCTGCTGGGCGGCGAGCCGAGCCGACTGCGCAATGTTCCGGACATCCGTGACGTGCGGGTCGTCCGCGGCCTGCTCCAGCTGCACGGGGTGACGGTCCGTCCGGGCGAGGAGCCCGGCGAGCTGGTCCTGGACCCGACGCGGGTCGAGAGCGCCAACGTGGCCGACATCGATGCCCACGCGGGTTCCAGCCGGATCCCGATCCTCTTCTGCGGTCCGCTGCTGCACCGCCTCGGCCACGCGTTCATCCCGGGCCTCGGCGGCTGCGACATCGGCGGCCGGCCCATCGACTTCCACTTCGACGTGCTGCGGCAGTTCGGCGCGGTCATCGAGAAGCGGGCGGACGGCCAGTACCTGGAGGCCCCGCAGCGGCTGCGCGGTACGAAGATCCGGCTGCCGTACCCGTCCGTCGGCGCCACCGAGCAGGTGCTGCTGACGGCCGTACTGGCCGAAGGCGTCACGGAGTTGTCCAACGCGGCCGTCGAGCCGGAGATCGAGGACCTCATCTGCGTGCTGCAGAAGATGGGCGCGATCATCGCGATGGACACCGACCGCACGATCCGCATCACGGGTGTGGACAAGCTCGGCGGTTACACCCACCAGGCCCTGCCCGACCGCCTGGAGGCCGCCTCCTGGGCCTCCGCGGCCCTCGCGACCAACGGCAACATCTACGTCCGAGGCGCCCAGCAGCGCTCGATGATGACGTTCCTGAACACCTACCGGAAGGTGGGCGGTGCCTTCGAGATCGACGACGAGGGCATCCGCTTCTGGCACCCCGGCGGGCAGTTGAAGTCCATCGCGCTGGAGACGGACGTGCACCCCGGTTTCCAGACCGACTGGCAGCAGCCGCTGGTGGTGGCCCTGACCCAGGCCACGGGGCTGTCCATCATCCACGAGACGGTGTACGAGTCCCGGCTGGGCTTCACCTCGGCGCTGAACCAGATGGGCGCGCACATCCAGCTCTACCGCGAGTGCCTGGGCGGCTCCGCCTGCCGCTTCGGCGCGCGCAACTTCCTGCACTCCGCGGTCGTCTCGGGCCCCACCAGGCTCCAGGGCTCCGACCTGGTCATCCCCGACCTGCGCGGCGGCTTCTCGTACCTCATCGCGGCCCTGGCCGCCGAGGGCACCTCCCGCGTCCACGGCATCGACCTGATCAACCGCGGCTACGAGAACTTCATGGAGAAGCTCGTGGAGCTGGGCGCGAAGGTCGAGCTGCCGGGCAAGGCACTCGGCTAGACGTCACGCACGGCAAAAGGGCGGCCCCCCTCGTGGAGGGGGGCCGCCCTTTTTCGGCGTCCTCGGGGCCGGTGGACCGGCGCCTCGAAGCGGAGCGCTTACTTGCCCTTGGCGGCTTCCTTGAGCTTGGAGCCCGCGGTGACCTTCACGCTGTAGCCGGCCGGGATGTTGATGGGCTCGCCGGTCTGCGGGTTGCGCGCGGTGCGAGCGGCACGGTGGGTGCGCTCGAAGGTCAGGAAGCCGGGGATGGTGACCTTCTCGTCGCCCTTGGCGACGATCTCGCCGACGGTCTCGGCGAACGCGGCCAGCACGGCGTCGGCGTCCTTGCGGGTCACCTCGGCGCGGTCGGCCAGCGCGGCCACCAGCTCACTGCGGTTCATGTTGTTACTCCCGTGTATTTCTTGCCGTTGGGGTGTGCCACGCGGCGAAGCCGCCCGAGGCACTGCGATGCCGATGCGCTCGCGCCCTTGGGGGTGCCCCCGGGGACTAGGTCCCTGAGGGAGCATCCTGCCCCTACCTGCGGCGGGAAAGCCAATCCGGCACCCGTAGGAGTCGTGAGAACACCCTGGGGAGTCACACGAAAAGCGCCCGCTCGGCCGTCACCCTAGAGCGCGCCCGGCATCTGGCGGTTCCACGACGCGCCGGTGCGGGGGCTGCCGTGGCGATGCTCACAGCCCCCTGCACACTACGACACGCCGTGCTCAGGCCGTCGCGCCGGCCGCCTTGGCGGCCTCCCGGACCGCTCCGGCGACCGCGCCCGCGACCTTGTCGTTGAAGACGCTGGGGATGATGTAGTTCGGGTTCAGCTCGTCCTCGGTGACCACGTCGGCGAGGGCCTTCGCGGCGGCGAGCATCATCTCGGTGTTCACCGTACGGGACTGGGCGTCCAGCAGACCGCGGAAGACACCCGGGAAGACCAGCACGTTGTTGATCTGGTTCGGGAAGTCCGAGCGTCCGGTGGCCACGACGGCCGCCGTCTGCCGGGCGATCGCCGGCTCGACCTCCGGGTCCGGGTTCGCGAGCGCGAACACGATGGCGCCCTCGGCCATGGCGGCCACGTCGGTCCCGTCCAGGACGTTCGGAGCGGAGACGCCGATGAAGACGTCGGCGCCGCGCACGGCCTCCTTCAGGGTGCCGGTGAGGCCCTCGGGGTTGGTGTTGTCGGCGATCCAGCGCAGCGGCGAGTCGGCCGGGGCGTTCACCAGGTCCTCGCGGCCGGCGTGGACGACACCGTGGATGTCGGCGACGACGGCGTTCTTGACACCGGCGGCGATGAGCAGCTTGAGGATGGCCGTACCGGCCGCACCCGCGCCGGACATGACGACCCGGATGTTCTCGATGGCCTTGCCCGTGACGCGCAGGGCGTTGGTCAGGGAGGCGAGCACGACGATGGCGGTGCCGTGCTGGTCGTCGTGGAAGACGGGGATGTCGAGGGCCTCGCGCAGCCGGGCCTCGATCTCGAAGCAGCGCGGCGCGGAGATGTCCTCCAGGTTGATGCCGGCGAAGCCGGGGGCGATCGCCTTGACGATCTCCACGATGGCGTCGGTGTCCTGGGTGTCCAGGCAGATCGGCCAGGCGTCGATGCCGGCGAAGCGCTTGAAGAGGGCCGCCTTGCCCTCCATGACGGGCAGCGCGGCCTTGGGGCCGATGTTGCCGAGCCCGAGCACGGCGGAGCCGTCCGTCACGACCGCAACGGAGTTGCGCTTGATGGTGAGGCGGCGGGCGTCCTCGGGGTTCTCGGCGATGGCCATGCAGACGCGGGCCACACCGGGCGTGTAGACCATGGAGAGGTCGTCACGGTTGCGGATGGGGTGCTTCGACGCCATCTCGATCTTGCCGCCGAGGTGCATCAGGAACGTACGGTCCGAGACCTTGCCCAGCGTGACGCCCTCGATGCCGCGCAGCTTCTCGACGATCTCCTCGGCGTGGGCCGTGGAGGTGGCCGCGATGGTGACGTCGATACGGAGCTTCTCGTGACCGGACGCGGTGACGTCGAGGCCGGTCACCGAGCCTCCGGAGGACTCCACGGCGGTGGTGAGCTGCGAGACGGCGGTTCCGCTCGCGGGCACCTCCAGCCGGATCGTCATCGAGTAGGAGACGCTGGGCGCCGTTGCCATGGCCGACTTCCTCTGCTTTCACCGTGTCGCGAGTTGTGCCGTCCGATCGTCGCACCTACCGCGGAGTACGCGGTAGTCGCCCTGGATTGCGGACGTTGTGTTCATGAGCGGTGCCTGGTTTCGGAAAACCACTTCCACCATACGAGAAATGATCAGACAAAGAAAGAGACCCACGTCACGGTCGTGACGTGGGTCTCTCCTGCGTTCATGACACCGGCCCGCCATGCTCGCCTCGCGGCAAGTGGTCCCTCTGAGGGACGAAGGTTGGGCCCGGGGGCTTGGATCGGGCCGGTGCCACACCCAGGCTAACAAACGGATCCCGTAAGGCCATTCCCGCGCCGGAGGCTCAGTCCCGGAGCAGGTCCGGAACCCCCGCCGCGTCCGGCTCGTCCCGCTCCCCCGACACCACCGTGAGCTGCTGGGTGGCCCGGGTCAGCGCCACGTAGAGCACGCGCAGGCCGGCCGGCGACTCGTCGGCGATCTCCGCGGGCGAGACGACGACCGTCGCGTCGTACTCCAGGCCCTTGGCCTCCAGGCTGCCCAGGGCCACCACGCGGTCGCCGAGCCCGGCCAGCCAGCGCCGGGCCTCCTCGCGCCGGTTCATCGCGACGACCACGCCGACCGTGCCGTCCACCAGGTCCAGCAGCCGCTCGGCCTCCGCGCGCACGGTCCGCTCCAGGGAGTCCCGTGTGCCTGACGGCATCACTCCGTTGACGACCGTGCCGTGTTCGATGTCCGTTCTCACGAAACGCGGCTCGACCCCGGTGGACCGTACGGCGGACGGCGCCTCGGAGCCGGGCATGGCGAGCGCGAGCACCTTCGCGGCCAGCTCGGCGATCTCGGCCGGGTTGCGGTAGTTCACGGTGAGCTGGAAGCGGCGCCGGGGCCGGGTGCCGAGGGCCTCGTCGCGGGCCTCGGCCGCCTCGTCCGGGTCGGACCAGGAGGACTGGGCCGGATCGCCGACGACCGTCCAGGTGGCGTGCCGGCCACGGCGGCCGACCATGCGCCACTGCATCGGCGTGAGGTCCTGCGCCTCGTCCACGATGACGTGCGCGTACTCGGTGCGCTCCTGCGCCAGCCGCTCGGCCCGCTCGCGCTGCGTCTCCTCGCGCACCGGCATCAGCTCCTCCAGGCCGGTGAGCTGGTCCAGCGGATCGAGTTCGCGCTTCCTGCGGGGGCGGGCCGGGGCGCCGAGGATCGCCTGGAGTTCGTCGAGCATGGCGATGTCGTGCACGGAGTGGCCGTCCCGCCGGAGCGAGCGGGCGACCTTGCGGACCTCGCCGGGGTTGAGGATCCGCCGGGCCCAGCGGCCCAGCCGCCTCTCGTCGGCCATCGCGGCGAGCACGGCCCTCGGGGTCAGCTCGGGCCACCAGGCGTCCAGGAACGCGATGAACGAGTCCTCGCCGGTGACGTCCTCGTCGAAGGACGAGCGCAGCTCGGCGGCCAGCTCCGGGTCGGTGTGCCGGGCGGCGCCGCCGGACTTGGCCCACAGGGCGTCCAGCAGCAGCTTGCGGGCGCGCGGGCGGAGCAGGTTGACGGGCGCGGTGCCGCCGAGGGCGGTACGGCGGATACGTTCCAGCTCGTCGGCCTCCAGTTCGAGCCGGCGGCCGAAGGCGACGACCCGCAGCCGGGCGGGCGGCCCGGTGACCGTTTCCCCCTCCGGTGCCGCCGGGCCCAGCTCCAGGGCTCCCCGGGCGGCTTTGCGCAGCACCTTCAGCATCCGGTACGAGCCCTTGGCGCGGGCCACGGCCGGGGAGTCGTACACGGTGGCCTCCGCGCCGTCGACCAGCGAGCCGATGGCGCGGATCGCGACCTGGCCCTCCTCGCCCAGCGAGGGCAGCACGCCCTCGGTGTAGGCGACGAGCAGCGGGGTCGGCGAGACGATCAGGATGCCGCCCGCGTAGCGTCTGCGGTCCTGGTAGAGCAGGTAGGCGGCGCGGTGCAGGGCGACGGCCGTCTTCCCGGTGCCCGGACCGCCCTCCACATAGGTGATGGAGGCGGCGGGGGCCCGGATGACCATGTCCTGCTCGGCCTGGATGGACGAGACGATGTCCCGCATGGTGTGGCTGCGGGCCTGGCCGAGGGCGGCCATCAGGGCGCCGTCGCCGATGACGGGCAGCTCGCGGCCGTCGAGGAAGGCCGTCAGCTCCGGCCGCATCAGGTCGTCCTCGACGCCGAGCACCCGGCGCCCCTTGGAGCGGATGACCCGGCGCCGGACCACCCGGCCCGGGTCCACGGGCGTGGCCCGGTAGAAGGGCGCGGCGGCGGGCGCCCGCCAGTCGATGACCAGCGGGGAGTAGTCCTCGTCGAGCACGCCGATACGGCCGATGTGCAGGGTCTCGGCGATGTCGGCGGTGTTGTCGGGCCGTACCGCCCCCTCGGCCGGTTCCACCGCCGTGTAGGCCCCGTCGGGCCCCTTCTTTCCGTCCTTGCCGAGGAGCAGGTCGATCCGTCCGAAGAGGAAGTCCTCGAACTCGTTGTTCAGCCGGTTGAGGTGGACGCCGGCCCGGAAGACCTGCGCGTCCCGCTCGGCGAGTGCGCCCGGGGTGCCGACCTGGCCGCGCTTGGCCGCGTCGTGCATCAGGAACTCGGCCTCGTGGATCTTCTCCTCCAGCCGCCGGTACACCCGGTCCAGGTGTTCCTGTTCTACGCCGATCTCCCGGTCACGGACGGAGTCGGGTGCGTCCTGTACCGAGCCGACCGCGGACTGCTGAACCTGAGCGGCCACCGGGCCCCCTTCTGACGTGCTGGGCAGCCGTCAACCGTACGCGAAGGGAGCCCGTCGGGGCTACGTCGGCTACGCGTCCACCTGGACCAGCTTCTTGCCCTCGAACGTCACGACCTCGAAGTGGTCGATCTCGTTGGGCTGGAAGGCCGCGGCCCCGCCGATGTACAGCGGTTGCTTCGACTGCTCGGTCTTGGCGTCCGGGATGCCGTACCCCCAGTTCGGCACCGACCACGACGACATGGTGACGCGCTGCCCGTTCTTGGCGACGAGCACCAGGGAGCACTTCAGCGGGCCCTTGACGTTCTTCAGCTCCAGGACGGCCTGCGTGCCCCAGTCCTTCTGCGCCATGGCGACGGTCGCGCTGACGTGGGTCGACGCGTCCGTGGCGGACTTCTTGTCGGACATGGTCCGGAACGTCGCCTGGGCGGGCGTCGCCGCGACCTGCTGTCCGCCGTCCGAGCCGCCGTTCACCGCGACCGCGGCCAGCGGTCCGGCGATGATCAGCGCGGCTGCCGCGGCGATCATGTAGAAGCTGCGCCGGCGCTTCTGGGCCCGCTTCTCGGCGACCTCGTCAACCAGCTTCTCCACCAGCCGCGGGCTGGGCTTGGCGGACAGCGACTCGCCGATCGCGGGCGTGCTGCCGGAGCCCGGCAGGTCGGCGAGCGCGGCGAGCATCGGCTCCATCCCGGCCAGCTCGTCCAGCTGCTGGGCGCACCACTCGCAGCCGGCGAGATGGGCTTCGAAAGCGGTTGCCTCGGCGTCGTCCAGGATCCCGAGGGCGTAGGCGCCGACGGTCTCGTGCTCGCTCGGCACCGAAGATCCCTGACTGGGGTTCATGGGCCCAGACATACCCGGACCAGCCGGTCCGAATCCCTGCATTCCCCCGTACCCGTTGCTCATCACGCCGTCACCCCCCGCTCCTCCAGTGCCAGCTTCATCGACCGCAGGGCGTAGAACACCCGGGAACGCACCGTTCCGCTCGGTATGCCCAGTGTTTCGGCCGCCTCATTGACGGTACGCCCCTTGAAGTACGTCTCGACGAGCACCTCCCGGTGGGCCGGGGTCAGGTCGTCGAGCGCGTCCGACAGCGTCATCAGCCACAGCGCCTTGTCGATCTCGTCCTCCGCGGGGATGACCTCCAGCGGCGACGGATCGACCTCCTGCGGCCGGGCCTGCCGGCTGCGGTGGCCGTCGATGACGATGCGGCGCGCGACCGTCACCAGCCAGGGGCGTACCGAACCGGTCGCCCGATTGAGCTGACCGGCGTTCTTCCAGGCACGGATGAGCGTTTCCTGTACGACGTCCTCGGCGCGCTGCCGGTCTCCGGCGACCAGCCGCAGGACATACGCGAGCAGGGGCCCTGCGTGCTCCCGGTACAGGGCACGCATCAGCTCCTCGTCGGGTTCGGAAGGCTGCGATGAGGACATGCGATGTCGGGCCCTCGTTCCACGTTCATTGGCCACGGCCGCATCCTTGCGCACGCCCACCTCCGGTGTCCGGGGGTTCCCCCAGTCGGTCGCTCGCCCACCTGTACGGACCCCGGTGCGCGAGTGTTCAAACCGGAGTGACAGATTTCTCGGGGGTGACGTGACGAGCGGGACATGGGCGCACATTCCCACCGCATGATCTTTACATTTGCGACACATTGCCGGAGACGGCTCGCGACGCCCGTGTACGGGCCACCTAAACCTGGTGTTACGGAAATCACTCCTGCCTCAGGCGCGCGCCAGCGCGGCCCGCCGCCGGTGCCGGGCCACCCGCTCCCGGTTCCCGCACACCTCGCTGGAGCACCAGCGCCGGCGCCGGCCGCGGGAGGTGTCGAGGTACACCAGCGGACAGTCGTCCCCCTCGCACTCCCGCACGGCGGCCCGCGCGACGGGATCGGTGAGCAGCTCCACGGTGTCCCGGGCGACGACGGCGAGCAGCGCGGCACAGCCGGGCGGCCCGGCCAACTCCCGCACGAGACGGCCGTCCTCCCCGCGTACGGCGAGGGGCGCCGGGGTCGCGGCCCGCGCGACCTCGTTCACCCGGGCCAGCGCCCGCCCGTACGCCGGCGTCTCCCCTCCCTGCATCGCCTGCACCAACAGCCCCACGTGCCCCCGCAGTTCCCGGAACCCGGTCAGCCAGGAGTCGTCGGCATGACCGAGCGCCGTACCGCCGGGCACGAGCCCGGCGCCGGCGATCCACGCGCACAACGCCCCTACACCGTCCAGCCGTTCGCCAGGATGCGTGGTGGCGAGGAGATCCAGACACACCCGCCCGGCATCGAACCGCGGCTCGTGCGCGGAGGGGGCGCTCCCGAGTGCCATGTGCCAGTCACCGCCTAGGCAGGAACCGTGCGGGGTCTCCCCCACAGTGCCCGCGCGGAGGGAACTGCGGAACCCCTCGCGCCGCACCGGTCCCCGAGCCGTCGGGCGGGACGGAGCGATCACCGCGCGGGCGGCACGCCTCACCGCACCGTCCCCGGCCGAGTGAGAGCAACGTTCCCTTCCGGTCACCCACAGCCACAGGGCGGAAACCCGGCCTCCCTACCTTCGGGCTCAGTCAGTGGTTGGCAGACCGAGCAGCCGGAGCACCGTGGAGGCGTGATGACACCCCCAGCCCCAACCCGTCGCAGTAGCCGCTGGATCGAGCACTGGGATCCGGAGGACGAGGGATTCTGGCAGGCGACCGGGGAACGGATCGCCCGCCGGAACCTGTGGTTCTCCGTGCTCTCCGAGCACATCGGGTTCTCCGTCTGGACCCTGTGGTCCGTGCTGGTCCTGTTCATGGGCCCGGAGTACGGCCTCACCCCGGCCGACAAGTTCCTGCTGACCTCGGTGGTCACGCTGGTCGGCGCGGTGGTCCGGGTGCCGTACACCTTCGCCGTGGCCGTCTTCGGCGGCCGCAACTGGACGATCATCTCCGCCTGCCTGCTGCTGATCCCGACCGTCGCCGCGTTCGTGGTGATGGAGCCGGGGACGTCGTACTCCACCTTCCTCCTGGTGGGCCTGCTGGCCGGCATCGGCGGCGGCAACTTCGCCTCCTCCATGACCAACATCAACGCCTTCTTCCCGCTGCGGAAGAAGGGCTGGGCGCTCGGGCTCAACGCGGGCGGCGGCAACATCGGCGTGCCCGTCATCCAGCTCATCTCGCTCGCCATCATCGGCGCGAGCGGCGGGCCGCGCGTGCTGCTCGGGATCTACATCCCGCTGATCGTCGTGGCCGCCGTACTGGCCGCGCTGTTCATGGACAACCTGGCCTCGGTGAAGAACGACACCGGCGCGGCCAAGGACGCCGCCCGGGACGCCCACACCTGGATCATGGCCTTCCTCTACATCGGCACCTTCGGCTCCTTCATCGGCTACAGCTTCGCCTTCGGCCAGGTGCTGACGAACGGATTCGGCCGGACCCCGCTGCAGGCCGCGTACCTCACCTTCATCGGCCCGCTGCTCGGCTCCCTCATCCGCCCCCTCGGCGGCTGGCTCGCCGACCGCTACGGCGGCGCCCGCATCACCCTGTGGAACTACGTCGGCATGGGCGCCGCCACCGCCGTCCTCATCATGGCCAGCATGCAGAAGTCGCTGGCGCTGTTCGTGTCCGTCTTCGTCGTCCTGTTCGTGCTGAGCGGGCTCGGCAACGGGTCGACGTTCAAGATGATCCCCGGCATCTTCCAGGCCAAGGCGCTGGCCAAGGGCCTGGAGGGCGAGGCGGCCGTCGCCCACGGCCGGCGGCTGTCCGGCGCGTCCATGGGCCTGATCGGCGCGGTCGGCGCGCTCGGCGGTGTCGGCATCAACCTCGCCTTCCGCCAGTCCTTCCTCTCCTACGGCTCCGGTACCGGCGCGTTCGTCGCCTTCCTCGCCTACTACGGTGTCTGCTTCGCGGTGACCTGGGCCGTATACCTTCGCCGCCCGGCCGGCCGGGTTACGGCCACAGCGGCCGCTTCACAGGAGAAGTCCCAGCTCAGCTACGCCGAGGTATGACGTAACACCGGTGACATCAAGCCGAACCGAGCCTGTCACGCATCGTTGACAGGCTCGTTCGGCGTGCCGGTCAGCTAGGAGAGCCCCCATGTACGACGAAGAGCAGCAACCCGAGCACGGCCCCCTCGCCGGGTTCACCGTGGGCGTCACCGCCGCGCGCCGGGCCGAGGAACTGGGCGCCCTGCTCCAGCGGCGCGGCGCCACCGTTCTGCACGCCCCCGCGCTGCGGATCGTGCCGCTCGCGGACGACGGCGAACTGCTCGCCGCCACGAAGGAGATCATCGACCAGGTGCCGGACGTGGTCGTGGCCACCACCGCGATCGGCTTCCGCGGCTGGATCGAGGCCGCCGACGGCTGGGGCCTCGGCGAGCAGCTCCTCGACCGGCTGCGCGGAGTACGGCTGCTGGCGCGCGGCCCGAAGGTCAAGGGCGCGATCCGCGCGGCGGGCCTCAACGAGGAGTGGTCGCCGTCCTCGGAATCCCTGGCCGAGGTCCTCGACCGGCTGCTGGAGGAGGGCGTCGACGGCGACCGCATCGCCGTACAGCTGCACGGTGAACCGCTCCCCGGCTTCGTGGAGTCGCTGCGGGCCGCCGGCGCGGAAGTGGTGCCCGTCCCGGTCTACCGCTGGATGCCCCCCGAGGACCTCAGCCCCCTCGACCGCCTCCTGGACGCGGCCGTCACCCGCGGCCTGGACGCGCTGACCTTCACCAGCGCCCCCGCCGCGGCCTCGCTCCTGTCCCGCGCGGAGGACCGGGGTCTGCTGGACGAGCTGCTGTCGGTCCTGGCCCACGACGTCCTCCCCGCCTGCGTCGGTCCCGTCACCGCGATCCCCCTCCAGGCCCGCGGGGTGGACACGATCCAGCCGGAACGGTTCCGCCTGGGCCCCCTGGTCCAGCTCCTGTGCCAGGAACTCCCGGCCCGGGCCCGGTCCTTGCCGATCGCCGGCCACCGGGTGGAGATCCGCGGCCACGCGGTCCTGGTCGACGGTGAACTCAAGCCGGTCCCGCCGGCCGGCATGTCCCTGCTGCGCGCCCTCTCCCGCCGCCCCGGCTGGGTGGTGGCCCGCGCCGACCTGCTCCGCGCGCTGCCGGGTGCGGGCCGCGACGAACACGCCGTCGAAACGGCGATGGCCCGCCTCCGCACGGCCCTCGGCGCCCCGAAGCTGATCCAGACGGTGGTGAAGCGGGGGTACCGCTTGGCGTTGGACCCGGCGGCGGACGCGAAGTACGCGGACGCGTAGGCGCGGGGGCCGATCAGGCAGCGCCGCCCCGGCCGCCCACCGCGAACCACTGCGCGTCTCGGCCACGTCCCCTGCCCCGCGTCGCCGGGTACCCCCCCAAGCCTCTGGAACTGCTCAAGTGGTTTGAAGATCGCGGCCCATGGCGTCCACCCTGGTCCGTATGAAGGGACTCACGGGATTCGGCAGGAAACAAGACCTCGTGCTCGTCATCCGGGACTCCGACCTCGTCGCGGCGGCGCTGCGGGATGCGCTGGCCGGGGCTTCGGAGGAGGAGCGGGCGGGGCTGGAGCGGGCGGTCGCGCTCGTCGGGGCCACCGCCGGTGCGAGTGAGGGGCAGTTGCGGGCCGACTGGGTGCGCAGCCGGCTGGCCGACGTCGGGTTCAGTGGGGATGTCGAGTCCGTCGCCGCCATCAAGGCGCTGCGGCAGGCCGAGCCGGGGCTCAGTCTGCTGGCTGCGGTGCAGTTGCAGAAGGAAGCGGTGGCCCACCCGTTGTAGAAGCCGGCGGTGCCGCCACCCCGCCCGTGCGGCGGAGTTTCTGCCAGCGCAGCCGGCCGCCGGTCAGGGCGGTGATCCAGGACTGGAGCAGGACGACGTACATGAGCTGGCGGTAGAGGAGCTGCTGGAGCGGGAGGGACAGGAGCGGAGTGAGGGGTTCGCGGTCGAGGTGGAAGGCGTAGGCCGCACAGGCCGCCTGCACGGCGAGGACGGCGAACCAGGCCGCGATCGTCTTCCCGGTCGGGCCGAACACCAGGCCGTAGACGAGGAACAGGTCGATCAGCGGGGCCAGTAGCGGGGCGACGACCATGAAGAGGGAGACCAGGGGCAGACCGACGCGGCCGAAGCGGCCGGACGGGCCCCGGTCGAAGAACGCGCGGCGGTGCTTCCAGACGGCCTGCATGGTGCCGTACGACCAGCGGTAGCGCTGGGACCACAGCTGCTGGACCGACTCCGGCGCCTCCGTCCACGCGCGGGCCTTCTCGGCGTACACCACGCGCCAGCCGTCGCGGTGGAGGGCCATCGTGACGTCGGTGTCCTCGGCGAGCGTGTCGTCGCTCATGCCGCCGACGCGCTGCAGGGCGGACTTCCGGAACGCCCCGACCGCGCCGGGGATGGTCGGCATGCACCGCAGGATGTCGTACATCCGGCGGTCGAGGTTGAAGCCCATCACGTACTCGATGTGCTGCCAGGTGCCGATGAGCCGGTCCTTGTTGCCGACCTTGGCGTTGCCGGCGACGGCGCCGACGCGCGGGTCGGCGAAGGGCTGCACGAGTTCGCGGACGGTGGCCGGTTCGAAGACGGTGTCGCCGTCCATCATCACGACCAGGTCGTACCGGGCGTTCGCCAGGCCCCGGTTGAGGGCGGCCGGCTTGCCCGCGTTGGCCTGGCGGATCACCCGTACGTCCGGGAGGTCCAGCGCCTCCACGATGCCGGCCGTGCCGTCCGCCGAGCCGTCGTCGATGACCAGCACTTCGATGGGGTGCTCGCTGCGCATCAGGGAACGGACCGTGTTCTCGATGCACTTGGCCTCGTTGTACGCCGGCACCAGCACCGACACCGGCTCGGTGACCGGCCCGTCGCCCCAGCGGAAGCCGGGGCGACGGGTGCGGCGGGCGTGCGCGCCGGACAGCAGCAGCATCAGGCCGAAGCGGGCGAGGACGAGGCAGCCGACGACCGCGAGGCCCACGACGAGGACGGCGGTGAGGTCGTCGGCGCCCGTCACCAGCAGGACCCAGGCCTTGCCCTTCCACAGGTCGAGGCCCGTGACCGGGGTGTCCGCGCTCGGCGCCCGCAGCGCTCCGGTGAGGGTCTGGAAGGTGTAGCCCTGCTGCTGGAGCCGGGGCAGGAGCGTGTCGAGCGCCTGCACGGTCTGGTGCCGGTCGCCGCCCGAGTCGTGCATGAGGACGACCGCGCCCCGGCCCCCGTGCGGGGTGGCGTTGCGGACGATCCGCGCCACGCCCGGCTTGCGCCAGTCCTCGCTGTCGGTGTCGTCCACGACGGTGAGGTAGCCGCGGCCGCCGATGTACCGGGTGACGGGCCAGGACCGGTTGTCGAGGGCGTCGGCGGAGGAGGAGTACGGCGGCCGGAACAGCGAGCTGCGGATACCGGCCGCTCCGGCGAGCGCCAGCTGGTTCTGGGACAGCTCCCAGTCGATGCGCTTCGCGGAGTGGTACGACAGGTCGGGGTGGTCGAAGGTGTGCAGGCCGACCTCGTGGCCCTCGGCGACCATGCGCCGGACCAGCTCCGGGTGGCGGGAGGTCATGGTGCCGGTGACGAAGAAGACCGCGTGCGCGTGGTGCTTCTTCAGTATGTCGAGCACCTTCGGGGTCCAGGTCGGGTCGGGACCGTCGTCGAAGGTGAGGACGATGTGGTGGTCGGGGATGCGCAGGCTGCTGCTGCGGCCGTGGCGGGTGTCGATGACCGGGCCGCCGTCCAGGATCCGCCGCGGCACCTCGTCGTTCGCCGCGGCGGGCCGGATGCGGTGGTCCGCGAGGATCTCGTTGTGCACGTAGCCGCGCAGCATCAGCATCGCCAGGGTCGCGCCCAGGACCAGGAGGGGCAGCAGGTAGCGCAGCGGCAGCCGGGCGCGGCGCCGGGGTTGTGAAGCCATCTGAGGGTGTTCCGCCTGGTCAGAGGGAGAGCTTGGGGTGCGGGTGCCGGGTGTGGCCGGGCGGGGTGTGGGTGCGGCCCGGCGGGGTCGGCGTGGGCGCCGGAGCGGTCGCGGTGCCCGAGGCGGACGGTGCCGGGGTCTCGCCGGTGGAGGGCACGGCCGGGGACGGGGACGCCGTGGTGCCGGGCGCGGAGGCGGTGGCGGCCGACGGCGCGACCGAGGCGGAGACGTCGGCCGCGACGGGCGAGCCGCCGCCCGGTACGGCGGTGCCGGTCACCGCGGTGCCCACGCCCGGCGCGGTCACCGCGCCGGTGCCGGGCGGGGTCGGGGTCGTGGAGGCGCTCGGCAGCGGCGAGGTGTCCACCTTGCTCGCCGGCTTGTCCTCGTGCTGGCCCGGCACCGGCAGCCAGGGGGCCGCGGAGTTACCGGACAGCAGGGTGGCGACGATGACGGCGGCGTACCCCGCGCAGGCGACGGCCACGGCCTGGCCGAGCCGGCGGAAACGGCGGCTGCGACGGCCCGACTCGTCCACGAAGACCGGTCCGTCGGAGCCCCGCGGCTCGTCCACGGCCGCGGCCGTGCCCGGGGCGCCGAGCCGTACGTCGTCCAGCTGGACGGTCGCGTCGTCCGGTCCGGGGGCGGGGGCCGGCGGACCGGCGACGGGCCCGGGCGCCTCGGGAGACCCGACGACGTCAGCGGACTCGGCAGGCCCGGAGGACTCGGCCCCGTCGGATTCGGCAGGCTCAGGCTCGGGGGGCTCCACAGGCTCCACGGAGCCCTCCGCCGCGTCCGGATTCATTCGCTCGTCGCCCTCGTCCACCGGCTCACCGGGCCCTGCCGATGCCGTTGCCCGCTCTTCCGGTTGGGCGCCTTCCGGCCACTTTTTCACGCGCTTGCATCCCCCCACGGGACAGGTCCGGGCGCGCTCACGATCCCCATTACCACCTGTGCCCGGGCCATGAATGTAGCGCACGCGGAGGGGTGCCGTTCACCTGGTCGTCACGGGCGGGCGCCGGTCCCGTCCGGCACGCCCTGGTTCATCACCTCCGCGTCCATGGCCGGAATCCATCCACCGGCAGGCCGCCGCAACCACCCCTCCCCCCGAGTGATCTCGGCCACCGCCGTCCGCAGTGCGGTCAGTCCGGGATGAACCAGCCCCTTCCGCCACACCAACGAGACGGGGGACAGCGGGACGGGGTCGACGAGGGGGCGCCGTACCGTGCCGGGCAGGGGCGGGAAGTCCACGACGGCCAGCACCGGCGTCCGGGTCTTCGCCATGATGCGGCCGAACTCCTCGTCCCCGACGGCCAGCGGGAGGGGCGGGGCGAGCCGGACGGCGTGGTCCGCGAACAGGCGCCGGGCCAGGTCGGTCCACTCCCCGGTGCGCGGGTTGCCGGCCCCGGCGTACACCGTCTCCCCGGCCAGCGCGGACAGCGGCACCCGGGCCGCACCGGCCAGCGGGTGGTCCTCGGGCAGGACGACGGCCATCGGCTCGTACCGCACCGGCTGCTGCGCCAGGCCGGAGCGGAGCGCCGGGTCGAGTCCGGCGAACCGGCCGAAGGATACGTCGAGGCGACCGGCCAGCAGTTCGGCGGCGGCTCCGGTGAGGCCGCTCTCGTAGCGGGCCATCAGCTCGCAGTCGGGGACGAGTTCGCGGGCCCGGTGCAGCACCCGGCGGCCGGTGACCAGGCCCGGCGTGTTGAGGTCGACCAGCAGCGGGCGGGCCTGGCCGGCGGCGAACGCGCTCAGCAGGTCGTCCTGGGCGGCGAGGACGCGGCGGGCGTGCGGCAGCAGGCGCTCGCCGTCGGGGGTCGGCGTGACCTGCCGGGTGGTCCGGACGAACAGCTCGGCACCCAGCTCCCGCTCCAGTCGCCGTACGTCCCGGCTGAGCGCCTGCTGGGCGACGTACAGGCGGGCCGCGGCCCGGGTGAAGTGCAGTTCCTCGGCGACGGCGACGAAGGCGCGCAGCAGGCGGGGGTCTATGTGGGCGGGAGCGGACATGGCGGCGAACTTACAACGCCGGTGCGTGAATCCGCACGCAGAAGGTGTTGGACCCGGTGATCCGCTCCGGGTGACCGTGGAGCCATGCCGCAACAGACCACCGAAGACAGTCCGATATCAGGCAGAGCCCCGCAATCCACGGGATACCGCCGCCTGTTCGCCCTCCCCGGCGCCCGCGCCTTCACCACCGGCAACCTGCTCGCCCGCCTGCCCATCGGCATGCTCAGCGTGAGCGCGGTGGTGATGATCGCCGGTTCCCGTGGCTCGTACGCCCTCGCCGGCGCCGTCACCGCGACCGGACTCGCGGCGACCGGGGTGGCCGGGCCCTGGCTCGCCCGGCTGGTGGACCGGCACGGGCAGGCCCGCATCGCACTGCCGGCCACGGTCGTCGCCGTGCTGGGCAGCCTCGCGCTGCTGCTGTGCGTCCGCTACGACGCCCCCGACTGGACCCTGTTCGCCGCCTACGCCGGTACCGCGGCCACCCCCAACATCGGCGGCCTGTCCCGCGCCCGCTGGGCCCACCTGCTGCGCGACGAACCCGGCGCGCTGCACACCGCGAACGCGTTCGAGCAGGCCGCGGACGAGTTGTGCTTCATGCTCGGACCGGTGCTGGCCTCGTTCCTGACCGGCACGCTCTTCCCGGAGGCGGGCACGCTCACGGCGGCGGCGCTGCTGCTCGTCGGCATGCTGCTGTTCACCGCCCAGCGGGCGACCGAGCCGCCGCCGACGGCCCGTTCGCTGGCGCCCTCGCCGCTGCGCAGCCCGGGCATCCCGCCCCTGCTGGCCTGCTTCGTCGCGACCGGCGCGGTGTTCGGCTCGATGGAGGTCGTCACGATCGCGTACGCCGACGGGCAGGGCCACCGCGCGGCGGCCGGTGCGGTGCTCGCGCTCCAGGCGGCGGGGTCGTGCGCGGCGGGCCTGGCGTACGGCGCGCTGAAGCCGGCGAGGGTGCGGCTGGGGCACTGCCTGGCGGGGATGGCCCTACTGATGATCCTGCCCTGGCTGGCCGCGGGCCTCACCGGTTCGCTCTGGGCACTGGCGGCCGCGCTGCTGGTGGCGGGCATGGCGACCGCGCCGACGATGGTCACGGCGATGACGCTGGTGCAGAAGCACACCCCGGCCGACCGCCTCAACGAGGGGATGAGCCTGATGGTGACGGGGCTGCTCACCGGGATCGCGTGCGGTTCGGCAATGGGCGGCTGGGCGGCGGAGCACCTCTCCCCCGCCTCGGCGTACGCCGTACCACCCGCGGCCGCCACAGTCGCGCTGGGGGTTGCTTCACTCACCCGCGCCGGCGGGGTACGGGGAACCCCATGACAAAGGCCCCGCCGCTCGAAGCGACGGGGCCTTTGCCCACATGGGGTGGACCCCCGGAGGGGCCTCGTGGAGATGGCGGGAATCGAACCCGCGTCCAACGGTGCGGAATCAGGGCTTCTCCGTGTGCAGTCCGCTGCGATTTTCTCGGCCCCGGAGATCACGCGGACAAGTCTCCGACGGGCTCAGTCACTGTTTGATTTCCCTCTATACCCCGTGACCGGGTCTAGAGGTTTAGTTCCCTAGCTGATGCCAGGATCCGGGTCGGGAACAGCCCCGGGCTGACACTTCGCAAGTCGCTACTTAGGCAGCGAGGGCGAAGGAATCGCGCTTGGTGTTGGCGATTATTTTTTGCGACATATGGTTTACGAGATCATTGCCGCTTCCTCGACACGCTTCCCCTGCTTCGACAGCCGCTGTCGAAACCGATCATCCCCATGTTGCTGTGTTTAATTAACAACAGTTCTATCCCCTCCGTGGAGGGGGTTCGCGCACCCTCTGTGGAGTGCACTGCCATCGTACGTGACCAACGCCCGACGATGCCAGCCTGTTCCCGGCGGCCGGCTCTAGACGCCGCGCTGCCTGCGCTTCGCCGCCGCGATCGCCCGGTCCGACTCCCGCCGGTCCTGCTTCTCCCGCAGCGTCTGCCGCTTGTCGTACTCCTTCTTGCCCCGTGCGAGAGCGATCTCGGCCTTCGCCCGGCCGTCCTTGAAGTAGATGGCGAGGGGCACGATGGTGTGTCCCGTCTCCTGGGACTTCGACTCCAGCTTGTCGATCTCCTCGCGGTGCAGGAGCAGCTTGCGCTTGCGGCGCGCGGAGTGGTTGGTCCAGCTGCCCTGGTGATACTCGGGGATGTGGGCGTTGTGCAGCCACGCCTCACCCCGGTCGATCTGGACGAAGCCGTCGGTCAGCGAGGTCCGTCCCTCGCGCAGCGACTTGACCTCTGTGCCCATGAGCACGAGCCCGGCCTCGTAGGTGTCGACGATCGCGTAGTCGTGCCGGGCCTTCTTGTTCTGGGCGACGATCTTGCGCTTGCCGCCCTTCTCGCCGTCCCGGGCCTTGGCGGCCCCGCCGCCCTGCTTGGGCTGGGACTCCTTCGGTACGTACATTCCCTTGCTCATAGTGCCGCCCATTTTCGCACCACACAGGGGGTGTGCGTACAGCCGATTACGGGTGGCCGCGCGGCGTGGCTACGACGGGTCGCCCAGGCCGGTGAGGACCGTCGCGGCCCGCTCCAGGGCGTGCGCGCCCGCCTCCAGGTCGGGGGTGATGCCGCGGCCGTCGACCGTGTGCCCGGAGGGGGTGCGGTAGTGGCCGACGGTCAGCTCGGCCACCGAGCCGTCGGGCAGCTTCGTCGGCATCTGGACGGAGCCCTTGCCGAAGGTGCGCGAGCCGATCACCACCGCGCGGCCCCGGTCCTGCAGGGCGCCGGTGAGCAGCTCGGCCGCGCTCATGGTGCCGCCGTCGACGAGGACGACCAGGGGCCGGGTGGTGTCGCCGCCCGGGGCGGCGTGCAGGGCGCGCTGGACGCCGTCGACGTCGTAGGTGGCGACCAGGCCGCCGTCCAGGAACGCGGAGGCGGTGTCCACCGCCTCGGTGACCAGGCCGCCGGAGTTGCCGCGCAGGTCGAGGACGGTCCGGCCGTCGGCCGGTGCGGTGCGCAGGGCCTCGCGGACCGCGTCGGCGGAGCCCTTGGTGAAGGCGGCGATCTTGAGGACGGTGACCCCGTCGGGCAGCCTGCGCACGGTCACGGAGTCGGTGGACAGCCGGGCCCGGTGCAGCGTCCGGGTCCACGCGCGCGTGCCGCGCTCCAGGCCGAGGGTGACCGTCGTACCGGCCGGGGCGTCCTCGGCGTCGCCGCGGAGTAAGGCGACCACCTCGGTGACCGGCCGCCCGTCGACCTTGCCGCCGTCGACGCTGCGCAGCCGGTCGCCGGTGCGGATCCCGGCGTCGGCGGCGGGCGAGCCGGGCTGCACCCGGGTCACCACGATCCGGCCGTCCGCCTCCTGCCGCGCCCACAGCCCGACGCCGGTGTAGCGGCCGTCGAGCGCGTCCTGGAACTCCTCGTACTCGCCCTGGGAGTAGACCGCGGCCCAGCGGTCCCCGCTGCGGCTGACGGCCCGTTCGGCCGCCTCCACGGGGGACTTGCCGTCGGCCATCGCCTCGGCGGCGGCCTTCTCGACGGCCTCGTGCCGGGTGGCCGCACCCGCCGGACCGACGGCGGTGCGGCGCGCGGGGCCGCCGGACTCCGGGAAGGAGCCGGTGGCGACGCCGGCGACCAGCACCCCGGCGAAGACCAATGTCAGGGCGGCCCCACGGCGGATGCGGCGGGGCTGACAGAACAGGTCACGGCCTGACATGGCGGCGAGTCTAGGGCAACGCCAAGGGGCCGTACGGCCGGATGCCTGTACGGCTCCCTTGGCGTGCGTCACACCTTGAGGTACTTGCGCAGCGCGAAGAACGCGGCGAGCGAGGGCATCAGCACACTGGTGGCGAGGATCAGCGGCAGCTTGGTCAACACCGCGTCCCAGCCGACGAAGTTGATGAGCGTGAGCTTGTGGGACAGCTCCATGCCGTGGTCGATGGTGAAGTACCGGCCGACGACGAGGGCGACACAGGCGAGGCCGCCGCCGATGAGTCCGGCGACCGCGGCCTCGGCGATGAACGGCGCCTGGATGTAGAAGCCCGAGGCACCGACCAGGCGCATGATGCCGGTTTCGCGCCGTCGGCTGAACGCCGAGACGCGCACGGTGTTGACGATCAGCAGGAGGGCGACGATCAGCATCATCGCCATCACGCCGAGCGCGCCCCGGTTCATCAGGTTCAGCAGCTGGAAGAGGTTGTCCAGGATGCCCTTCTGGTCCTGCACCGACTGCACGCCGTCGCGCCCGTTGAACGCGGTCGCGATCACCTGGTACTTCTGCGGGTCCTTGAGCTTGATCCGGTACGACTCCTGCATCTGGTCCGGCGTCAGCGAGCCGGCCAGCGGGGAGTTGCCGAACTGCTCCTTGTAGTGCTTGTACGCCTCGTCCTGCGACTCGTAGGTCACCTTCTCGACGACCGGCATCCCGTGCAGGTCCGCGACGATCTGCTTTTTCTGGTCCTCGGTGACCGCGCCCTTGGCGCAGTGCACGTCGTTCTCCGCGTCGTGCTTGTTGCACAGGAAGATCGAGACGTTGACCTTGTCGTACCAGTAGCCCTTCATGGTGCTCACCTGGTCGCTCATCAGCAGCGAACCGCCGAACAGGGCCAGGGACAGGGCGACGGAGACGATGACGGCGAAGGTCATCGTCAGATTGCGGCGGAGACCGACACCGATCTCCGACAGGACGAACTGGGCGCGCATGGCGGGGTCTTCAGGCCTTTCGGGAACTGGGTGCTTGCGGTCAGTGCTGGTAGCCGTAGACGCCGCGGGCCTGGTCGCGGACGAGGCGGCCCTTCTCCAGCTCGATGACGCGCTTGCGCATCTGGTCCACGATGTTCTGGTCGTGCGTCGCCATGATGACGGTGGTGCCCGTCCGGTTGATGCGGTCGAGCAGCTTCATGATGCCGACGGAGGTCTGCGGGTCGAGGTTGCCGGTGGGCTCGTCGGCGATGAGCAGCTTCGGGCGGTTGACGAACGCGCGCGCGATGGCGACGCGCTGCTGCTCACCACCGGACAGCTCGCCGGGCCTCCGGTCCTCCTTGCCGCCGAGCCCGACGAGGTCGAGCACCTGCGGCACGGACTTGCGGATCTCGCCGCGGGACTTGCCGATGACCTCCTGGGCGAAGGCCACGTTCTCCGCGACCGTCTTGTTCGGCAGCAGTCGGAAGTCCTGGAAGACGGTGCCCAGCTGGCGGCGCATCTGCGGCACCTTCCAGTTGGACAGCCGCGCGAGGTCCTTGCCCAGGACGTGCACCTGGCCGTGGCTGCACCGCTCCTCGCGGAGGATGAGCCGCAGGAAGGTGGACTTTCCGGAGCCGGAGGACCCCACGAGGAAGACGAACTCGCCCTTCTCCACCTCCAGGGAGACATCCCTGAGTGCGGGGCGGGTCTGCTTGGGGTAGACCTTGGAGACGTTGTCGAATCGGATCACGGATGCACCACGGGTCGCCGGGGGTAGATGAGCGTGACCATACGCGAACCGGGTGTGCAAGTGCAGTCGCAGGTTGAGGTTGGGCAAGACTTGTGCGTTTTTGTACCGCCCCCGTCTCCGCGCCCTGTTCCCCGGGGCCCCGCGCACGCTCCGCGGGAACCTGGCACAGTGGAAGGAAAACGAAGGAGAACGGGAGCGGGGGGAACGTTCTCGTTCCGGCGAACGTTGTACATGTGATGGCCGGTGCAAGGAGGGCGAGCGCATGACGTACGACCGGTTGGTGTGCGCGAACTGCGCGTCGCCTGTGAGTGAGGGCCGGTGCCCGGTGTGCCGTGCCAACCGCGAGCGACTGCAGCAGGAGGGCTTCTTCGGAGGCCTGAACGGGCTGAACCCCATGGCGCTGATCGCGCTGCTCGCGGTGCTGATCGCCGCGGTGGCGCTGCTGGCGCACCAGACCGCGTGAGCGGGCCGAAGAGCCCGCACAGAGCGTCGTAAGGGCCCGGAGCGCCAAGCTCCGGGCCCTTACGCGTACAGCATGCGTGCCGTGCGTGACCGTGTGGCTACGGTCAGGCGGCGGCGCCGCCCCGGCCGGTCACCAGGCGCGGCAGAACGCGGAAGCCGATGCCGCCGGCGATCATCGTCGCGGCGCCGACGAGCAGGAACGCGGTCTGGCCGGCACCGGTCTCGGCGAGCTGCTTGCCGCCGCCCTGGGCCGAGTCGTCGGACCCGGTCGCGGTCAGCGCCGAGGAACCCTCGTTCTGCGGGACGTTGTTGTTGCCGCCCTCGGGGGAGGTGTTGTTGCCACCGGTGCTGCTCGAGCCGCCGTCGGTGGAGCCGGTGGTGCCGGTCCCGGTTGCGCCGGTGTCACCCGACGTACCGGTCTCACCCGTCGTACCGGTGGTGCCGGTGCTACCGCTCGTGCCGGTGGAACCCGTGGTGCCGGTCGTACCGGAGGAACCGCTGGTGCCAGTGGTACCAGTGGTACCAGTCGTGCCAGTGGTACCGGTCGTGCCCGTAGTACCGGTGGTACCCGTAGTGCCGGTGGTACCCGTGGTGCCGGTGGTACCCGTGGTGCCGGTGGTACCCGTGGTGCCGGTGGTACCCGTGGTGCCGGTGGTACCCGTGGTGCCGGTGGTGCCGGTGGTGCCAGTCGTACCGGTCTCACCGGTGGTACCAGTGGTGCCGGTCGTACCCGTCGTACCGGTCTCACCGGTAGTGCCGGTGGTGCCCGTCGTACCCGTGGTGCCGGTCGTACCGGAGGTACCCGTAGTACCGCCCGAGCCGTCGGTGCCGCCGTCGGTGCAGATGCCGATCGGGCAGCCACCGCCGCCGTCGGTGTTGCCGCCGTCGGCGCCGACACCGCTCACACCGAGGCTGATCGGGCCCGCCTGGACATCGAGGTCCAGGGCGGAAGCCGCGCCGGCGGCGGTCAGTGACGCCCCGGCCGCGATCACGGCGCCGGCGGCTATCCGCGCGACCCGGATCCGCGTCTTCTTCGTCATATGGTTGCTACCCCCAGTAGCTGTTCGTCAATGAGGCGGCGCGATGGGGCGTGCCGTGATCGACGGAGGCAGCTGGTGACGAAGCGCGTCAACTCGATTCCCCCGGTTCACATGCGCCCCTCGAGTACGCATGCCGCGCCTCACCCTTCCCCATTCTTCAAAGCAACGTCAAGGGCGTTGCGGGCGCAATGTCCGGTGGAGTGGCGTTTGCGGGGAGTTGAAGCCTGTGAGTGTGATGTAAAACCCAGACATAAGACAACTGCCGCCCTAAGGACGGCAGTTGTCATGTCGACAAAGTTACTTCTCCTGCTGCTTGCGCCAGCGAATCCCGGCCTCCAGGAACCCGTCGATCTCGCCGTTGAACACGGCCTCCGGGTTGCCCACCTCGTGCTCGGTGCGCAGGTCCTTGACCATCTGGTACGGGTGCAGCACGTACGAACGCATCTGGTTGCCCCAGGAGTTGCCGCCGTCGCCCTTGAGGGCGTCCATCTTGGCCTGCTCCTCCTGCCGGCGCCGCTCCAGCAGCTTGGCCTGGAGGACGTTCATCGCGGTGGCCTTGTTCTGGATCTGCGACCGCTCGTTCTGGCAGGAGACCACGATGCCGGTGGGCAGGTGGGTGATGCGGACCGCGGAGTCGGTCGTGTTCACGCCCTGGCCGCCGGGGCCGGAGGACCGGTAGACGTCGATGCGCAGCTCGGACTCGTCGATCTCGACGTGGTCGGACTGCTCGACGACGGGCAGCACCTCGACGCCGGCGAAGGAGGTCTGGCGGCGGCCCTGGTTGTCGTAGGGCGAGATGCGCACCAGGCGGTGCGTGCCCTGCTCGACGGAGAGGGTGCCGTAGGCGTACGGCGCCTGGACGGCGAAGGTGGTCGACTTGATGCCGGCCTCTTCGGCGTACGACGTCTCGATCAGCTCCGTCTTGTAGCCGCGCTGCTCGGCCCAGCGCAGGTACATGCGCTGGAGCTTCTCGGCGAAGTCGGCTGCGTCGACGCCGCCGGCCTCGGCGCGGATGTTGACGAGCGCCTCACGGGAGTCGTACTCGCCGGACAGGAGGGTACGGACCTCCATCTCGTCCAGCGCCTTCTTCACCGAGGTCAGCTCGGACTCCGCCTCGGCGCGGGTGTCCGGGTCGTTCTCCTCCTCGGCCATCTCGAAGAGGACCGCGAGGTCGTCGATCCGGCCGCGCAGCGCCTCCGCCTTCCTGACCTCGGCCTGGAGGTGGGAGAGCTTGCTGGTGATCTTCTGCGCCTCGTCCGGGTTGTCCCAGAGGGACGGCGCGGCCGCCTGCTCCTCGAGCACGGCGATGTCTGCCCTCATCTTGTCGAGGTCCAGGACGGCCTCGATCGACTCCATGGTCGAGGAGAGGGACTTCAGCTCTTCGGATACATCGACGACTGCCACGCCTTCCAGCGTAACGGCTGTGGCAAGCGGCCTCGGCCGGACGGTGCCCGGCGCTGCCGGAGCCCGGGTGGGTCAGGGGGCCGACGTGCTGTGGGCGGGTGGCGCCGGCTGGTCGTCGTCCCCGCCGGAGGAGGCGAACCACGCGCCGACGGCCACGACAGCGGCCACCACCAACCCGGCCACCCCCAAGGTCACCCGGCGCCGCCGCACCGCGGCCCTGTGGCGGGCCGAGCCGGGGCGGGGCGCACCGGGGGCCCGGGGCACGCGAGCGGTCCCGTGGGCCCCGCCGGCCAACTCGTCCGGCCCCGGCACCCGCATCGACGTGTGCGTGTCCCGGTTGGAGTCGGGCTTGGCCCCGGGGACGAGGGGCACCGCCCCTCGCCGCCGTACCGGCTCTCGCTGCGGAGCCGACGGCACCGACTCCTCGGCGGCTTCCTCGGACAGGTCCGGCTCGTCCACGTCCAACGGCGGCATCCCGGCCAGCACGGGCAGCTGCTCGCGCAGCCGCGCCGCCAGCTCCGAGGCGCGCAGCCGGGACGCGGGGGCCTTGGCCAGGCACTGCACCAGCAGCTGCCACAGCTCCTCGGGGATGCCGGGCAGCGGTACGACGGTCTCGGTCACGTGCCGCCGCAGGACCGCGCCGGGGTGCCCGCCGCCGAAGGGCGTGAAGCCGGCCAGCAGCTCGTACAGGACGGTCGCCAGCGCGTAGATGTCCACGGCGGCCCGGGGCGGCAGGCCCTCCACGATCTCCGGGGCCAGGTAGTCCGGCGTACCGATGATCTTCGTGGCGCGGGTCCGCCGCGGCGAGTCGATCAGCTTGGCGACGCCGAAGTCGGTGAGCAGCGCCGGGTGGGCGCCGCCCGGCCCGAGCGGGCCCTGCATGTCGAGCAGGACGTTCTCGGGCTTGACGTCCCGGTGGACGACCCCGGCCGCGTGGGCCGCGGCCAGCGCGTCGGCGACGTCGGCGACGATCGCCACGGCCGCCTCGGGGGCGAGCCGCCGTTCCCGTTCCAGCCGGGTGCGCAGGTCGGTGCCGCGCACGAGGTCCATGACCAGGGCCAGGTCGTTGCCGTCGACCACCAGGTCGCGCACGGTGACGATGTGCGGGTGCTCCAGCCCGAGCAGCGCGGTGCGCTCCTGCACGAAGCGTCCGACGAGCTCCTGGTCGCAGGCGAGGTCTTCGCGCAGCATCTTGATGGCGACGGGGCCGTCCGGTCCCTCGCCCAGCCACACCGTGCCGGCGCTCCCCCGCCCCAGGATCTGGTTCGCGGTGTACCGGCTGCCGATCTTCCGTGCCAAGACTGCTCCTACAGACGCGTGTTGTCGCCAAAACTACGCGTCCGCCGAGCCAACCTTCACCGCGGAGACGGAAATCACCCGGCAGATGTCGACAAATGGCTAAACCAAACGCCCGAGCCGGCGATCAGTTCCCGCTGCCGGACGAACCGCCGAGGTCCTTGATCCAGCCGCCCACCTTGCCGACCCACTCGCTCATCTGGTCCCAGTAGCCCTTGCCGGTACCGATCCAGTCCTGCAGCGGGGTCAGCTCCCAGATCAGCCAGCTCGCCACGATCAGGATGACGATCGTGAACAGGCAGCCCTTCAGACAGCCGAGACCGGGGATCTTCATCGGGTTGGCGCTGCGCTGCCGCGGCGCCCGGGGCTCCCGCGCGGGCCGCTGCGGCTCGGGCCGGGCGGGCGGCGCGTACCGCTGCGGCTGCTGGGGCTGCTGCGGCGGGGCGTACTGCTGGGGCTGCTGTTGCGGGTAGCCGTAGCCGGGGGCCTGCGGCGAGCGCCGGCCGCGCGGCTGCGGCTGCTGCGGGCGGGGCTGCGGGGCCTGGCGCGGCTGCTGCTGGGGCCGGGCGACCTGCCGCTGGGGGCGGCGGCGCAGCGGGTCCTCGTCCGGGTCCAGGTACTGGATCTGCGTCTGCTCGTTGCGGTCGCGGGCGGCGCGCAGCTGCGTCTGCCAGGGGTGCGACTGCTCGGGCTGCTGCCCCTGCTGCCCCTGCTGCCCTTGCTGGCCGTACTGCCCCTGCCGGCCCTCTCCGACGGGCGGCAGGACGGCCGTCGGGTCCGCCGCGCCGGTGTTCGGCAGGACGGCGGTGGGGTCGGCGGCGCCGGCCGGGCCGCCGGTGTGCGGGAGCACGCTGGTGGCTGCATTCGGATCGTGCTGGCCGTACGCCCCCTGCGGCGCGTTCGTCGGCAGCACCTGGGTGGGGTCGGCGGCGCCGGGCACGCCCGGGACGGCGGCCGGGTCCGGGTCCGGGGCGAGCAGCGCGCCGACGCCCTCGGCGGCGGCGATCTGCGCGGCGTTCGCGTGCACGCCGACGCCCTCGGCGACGACCCGCAGCCCGCGCGCGAGGTTCTCCGCGCTCGGCCGCTCGTCCGGGTTCTTGCGCAGGCAGCGCTCTATCACCGTCCACAGCGGGGCCGGGACGGTGGAGGGGCGGCGCGGCTCGGCGCTCAGGTGCTGGTGCAGGACCTCGAGGGCGGAGCCGCCGGAGAACGGCGGGCGGCCGGTGACCAGCTCGTACAGCAGGATGCCGGCGCCGTAGATGTCGACGGCGGAGGTTTGCGGCCGGCCCTCGGCGGACTCCGGGGCGACGTACGCGGGTGTGCCGACGAACTCGTGGGTACGGGTCAGGCCCGGGGAGTCGGCGAGGCGGGCGATGCCGAAGTCGGTCAGCATCGGGTGCATCTGGCCGTCGCGCTGCTGGAGCAGCACGTTGGCGGGCTTCAGGTCGCGGTGGACGACGCCGTCGGCGTGGCTGGCGGCGAGCGCGTCGGCGATCTGGGCGGTCAGCAGGGCGGCGGCGACGGGCGTGAAGGGGCCGTTCTCGCGCAGGTAGCGGTGCAGGTCGGGGCCCTCGACGAGGTCCATGACCAGCGCCAGCAGGTCGCCCTCGACGACCAGGTCGCGGACCCGGACGATGTTGGGGTGGGTGAGCCGGAGCAGCACGGAGCGCTCGCGCAGGAAGCGCATCACGATGTCCGGATCGCTCGCCAGCTCCTCCTTCAGGACCTTGATCGCGACCGTCTCTCCCGGCTGGCCGGGCACGGCCGCCTCGGCGCCCGCGGTCTCGCGCTGGCGGGCACGCCAGACGGTGCCTGTGGCGCCGCGTCCGAGCGGCTCCTCAAGCAGGTACTTGCTGCCGACTGGCCGCACGTCACGCGCTCCCTGCTGGTTGCTGTTGCTTGCTTGCCTGCATTCCGTTTGTTCCGACCCACTGTAGTGCCGCCCTTGGGAGCCCCAGGTGCTCGACGGAAAGACGCACGCCCCGGTCCCCTGGTTGCCCAAACCGGACGTGACCGATCTCAAGTGATCGGCGCCGCCCTTGTGGTCAGGCACTTTTGGGGGCAGAGCCGACCAATCAAGATCACTTGTCACCGGGTTCCGGGCACGCTGTCAGCGGCAGGTGCGAGGATGCCTTCCAGTACTGGCCGACGTGCTCGTGTTGGGGTGGGGATGCAAATCCGGCTGACCGTCGTAGACCCGCTCGGCCCGGCCCCGCAGCGGGGCCGCGCCGTGAGCCGCGACGTGCTGGTCACGGCGCCCTCGGGCACGGAGCTGGCCGCGGTCGCGTCGGCGCTGGCCGGGGCGGTCACCGGCGACGGCGGCACCGGCCGGGAAGCCGGCGGCGCCTCCGTGGTGCTCTACGCGGGCACCGAGCGGCTCGACCCCCGGCGCAGCACCCTCGGCGAACCCCCGCTGACGGACGGCGCCGTGCTCTCCCTCGGCGCTCCGGCGGCCCCCGAACCGCACCCCGAGCTGGACGAGGCCCCGACCCAGCTGCACGTGGTCGCCGGCCCGGACGCGGGCGGGGTGCATCTGCTGCACGGCGGCCGGATCACCGTCGGCCGCTCCGCCGACGCCGACGTCCCGCTGGACGACCCCGACGTGTCCCGCCTGCACTGCGCGGTCACCGTCGACGCGGACGGCCGGGTCTCGGTCGCCGACCTCGGCTCCACGAACGGCACGTCGCTCGACGGCGTGCGGGTCTCGGAGCGGCCGGTACGGGTGCCCGCCGGTGGCCTGCTGCGGATAGGCGAGTCGGCGCTGCGGGTCGCTCCGGCCGGAGGAGCCGGGATGCGCGTGCGGACAGTGCCCGACGGGGAGGGCTGCGTGCGGGTCGTGGCGGGCGCCGGATCCGCCGCGGCGCCCGCGGCGCCCGCGCGGGAGGCGTCGCCGGGCGCAGGTGGCCATGGTGGCGGGCAGTCGCCGTCGGCGGGTGCGGGTGGTCCCGGCGAGGGGCCGGCCGCGGCGGACGGCGCGGGAGGCCCCGGGGCCCGGCTTGCTCCTTCGGCCGGTGCCGGGCACCGGCCCGGCGGGGCGGGGGCCGCTTCCGGTGGTGCGGCCGCGCAGCACGCCTACGGCCCCGACGGCGCCGCCGGCTGGGACGCGGGGGCGCAGGAGCACCGGCGCGGGCCGTCCCCGGTGGTGCCGGGACAGGCCGGGGCGCCGAGTGCGGAGAGCCGGAGCGGGGCGGCCGGCGGGGACACCCACGCGGGGCGCTTCGGGATCGCCGGTGAGGACCCGCGGGCGGCGGGGCGCCAGGGAACCCCGGTCAGGGGTACCGACGCCCCGCAGGGTGCCCGGCGGCGCGGCCTGGGGGCCTGGGCGCGCCGGCTGGCCGGCGGACGCGGCGAGCAGCCGGCCGGCCCCGAGACGGACGACGGCACGACCGCCCGCGTCGGCACGGCCCGGGCGGCCGGTGTCCCGCGGCAGCCGGAGACCTGGCCGGATCCGGCCGCCCTGCTGCTGACCGCGCTGGGTCCCGGACCCCGCCTGTGGGAGCGCGGGCCGGGACACCCCGAGGCGCTGGCCGTGCGGCTCGGCACGGCCGACCGGAGCGCGCCGGACGGCTCGGGCCTGCTGCCGGCGGTGCCGGTGACCGCCGCGCTGCGCGAGGCGGGCGCGCTGGGCCTGGCCGGTCCGCGCCCCCGGCTGTCCGGGCTGGCCCGCGCGGTGCTGGCCCAGCTCGCCGCGCTGCACTCCCCCGACCTCCTCGAGATCGTGCTGATCAGCGCGGACCGCTCGCGGCCGGTGGCGGACCGTACGGCCGAGTGGGCCTGGCTGGGCTGGCTCCCGCACGTCCGGCCGGGCCACGGCCAGGACTGCCGGCTGCTGCTGGCCTACGACCGCGAACAGGCGGCCGCCCGCGCGGAGGAGCTGCTGCGCCGGCTGGACGACCACGCGGCGACGGGCCGCACCGCGGCCCACCCCGCCCCGGCACGCGATGCCACCCCCACGGCCCCCGGCCCCCAGGGGCCGATCCCGCCGTCCGGCACCCCCGCTGCCCCCGCTGCCCCGGCCGCCCGCAACACGGCCCCCATCCCGCCCGGCACACCCACGCCGCCCCCCGCCCCCCTCCTCGGGACGCCCGCCGCATCCGGACAAGCCCCCCGGCGGCCCTCCTGGGCCAAGGAAGACGTCGGTGCCGGTGGCTTCGAGGGGCCGTACACGATCGTCGTCGTGGACGGGGATCCCGGCGGCTCGGCGCTGCGGGACGCGCTCGCGCGGCTGGCCGTGGCCGGGCCGCGGGCCGGGATCCACGTGGTGTGTCTCGCCGAGACCGAGACCGCCTCGCCGGCCTCCCCGGTGCCCCGGACGTACGAGGCCGCGTGCGCGGTGACGCCGACGTTCCGGCACTGCGGTGCCGTGGCGCTGCTGAGCGGGGACGTCGCCGCCGCGCTGCAGCTGCTGCGGGTCGCGCCGGGCGGGCCCGTCGGCACCGGCACGCTCGCCACCGTCGACGCCGTCTCCGCCGCCTGGGCGGAGCGGTTCGCGCGGGCACTGGCACCGCTGCGCCCGGACGGCCCGCCCGGTGAGCGGCACGCGCGCGTGGCCACGCCGCTGCCCAGGTCGGCGCGGCTGCTGGACGAGCTGGGCCTGGCCCGCGCCACCCCGGCCTCGCTGATGGCGCGCTGGGCGGACGCGGCCGACGACACCGAGTCGCTGGGCGGCCGGGCGCGGGCGGTGCTGGGCGCCGGGCAGCGCGGGCCGGTCACCGCCGACCTCGTGGCCGAGGGCCCGCACCTGCTGGTCGAGGGCCCCGCCGGCAGCGGCCGTACCGAGCTGCTGCGGACCGTGGTCGCCTCGCTGGCCGCCGCCGAGCGCCCGGACCGGCTGACCATGGTGCTGCTCGACGGCCGGGACGGCGTCGGCACGGGCGCCGGCCTCGGTGAGGGCCTGCGCGTGTGCACCGACATACCGCACGTCACCACGCACCTGATCGCCAACGACCCCGTGCGCATGCGGGAGTTCGCCCAGTCGCTGACCGCCGAGCTGAAGCGCCGGGCGGAGCTGCTGGGCCGCACCGACTTCGCCCGGTGGCACGCCGGGCAGGAGGTGTCCGGCCGGATGGTGTCCCAGCGCACGCCCTCCGGTCACGCCGCCTCCGCTTCCGCGTCCGGTGACATCGAGTCGCCGCCCAGCTCCACCCTGCGGCTGCGGCCGGGCGGGGCGGCCCGGCAGCGGGCCGCCGCGGCACCGCCGCTGCCCCGGCTCGTGGTGGTCGTCGACGACCTGGACGCGCTCGTCTCCCCCGCCCTCGGCTCGCCGGGCCGGCCCGCCGCCGGCTCGGTGATACGCGCGCTGGAGGCGGTGGCCCGGGACGGCGAGCGGCTCGGCGTGCACCTGGTGGCGGCGGCCGGGGCCGGCGGCCGTACGGCGGAGTCCGAGCCGGCGCGCCGGGCCGCCCTGCGGGTCACGCTGGACGCCCCGCAGCCGGGGCCGGACCAGCCGGCGCCGGGTCGGGGCACGCTGGCGTACGCGGACGGGCGGACCGTGGGCTTCCAGGGCGGCCGGGTGACGGGCCGTATCCCGCGTACCGCCACCCAGCGGCCCACGGTCGTCCCGCTGGACTGGCAGCGCATGGGCGACCCGCCGGCCCGCCGGCCCGTGCGTGAGCTGGGCAACGGCCCGACCGACCTGGCGCTGCTGGCGAGCGCGGTGGAGCGGGCGGCCCGCCAGGTCGCGGCGGCGGAGGTTCCGTCCCTGCTCTGAGCGATCCGTGGAAGCGCTGAAGGGAGTACGACGGAACCCGTCATCCCTCCAGGTGAACCTGCCGTCTCCCCGGCGGGACCGCCCCGGCCCCGGCCCCCGCGAACCCGTGCGCATACACCCCTGGTCACGAGCCGGTCACGATGAGCCGGTGGACACGGCAGGCGCTCTTGCCCGCCCGGAGCGGCCCGGCGTACACCGGACCGCACGGGACAGAGTTCTGACGTTCAACAGCGTTCAACGACGAACGACGAACGGGGAAGTGATGCGCAGCAAGAGCAGCACGTTCCGGACACCTAGGGCCGTCACCACACTCGCCGCACTGCTCGCGGGAGCGCTCGCGCTCTCCGCCTGCTCCAGCAGTGACGACGGCAAGAAGGACAACGGGGACAAGAGCAGCGGAGCCACCGCCGCCACCGTGACCCTGCCGAAACTGAACGGCGCCCGTCTGGAGGTGGCCGCCGTCTGGACCGGCGCCGAGCAGGCCAACTTCAAGAAGGTGCTCGCCGAGTTCGAGAAGCGGACCGGCGCCAAGGTCACCTTCGTACCCGCACAGGACCCGATCATCAACTTCCTCGGTTCGAAGATCGCGGGCGGCCAGCCGCCGGACGTCGCGCTGCTCCCGCAGCCCGGCGCCATCAAGCAGGCCGTCGACAAGGGCTGGGCCAAGCCCCTCGGACCGGAGGCCCGGAAGGAGCTGGCCAAGAACTACTCGCAGGGCTGGCAGGACATCGGCAAGGTCGGCGGCAAGCAGTACGGCGTCTACTACAAGGCCGCCAACAAGTCGCTGATCTGGTACAACGCCGAGGTCTTCGAGAACGCGGGCGCCAAGGAGCCGAAGACCTGGCAGGACCTGCTGACCGCCTCGCGCGCGGTGTACGACTCGGGTGTCACACCGTTCTCGGTGGCCGGCGCGGACGGCTGGCCGCTGACCGACTGGTTCGAGAACGTGTACCTGTCCCAGGCGGGCCCGGAGAAGTACGACCAGCTGGCCCAGCACAAGATCAAGTGGACCGATCCGTCGGTGAAGCAGGCGCTGACCACCCTCGCCCAGATCTGGGGCAGGAAGGACTACCTGGCCGGCGGCCAGACCGGCGCCCTCCAGACGGAGTTCCCGCAGTCGGTCACCCAGACCTTCACCGGCGGCGACCAGCCGAAGTCCGCGATGGTGTACGAGGGCGACTTCGTGCAGGTCAACATCGGGGAGACCAAGGCGAAGGTGGGCACGGACGCGAAGGTGTTCCCGTTCCCGGCGGTCGGCGCCGGCGCGCCGGTGGTCTCCGGCGGTGACGCGGCGGTGATCCTGAAGGACTCCAAGGCCGCGCAGGCCCTGGCCACCTTCCTCGCCTCCCCGGACGCGGCCACGATCCAGGCAAAGCTCGGCGGTTACCTCTCCCCGAACAAGAGCGTGCCGATCTCGGCGTACCCGAACGCGGTCCAGCAGAAGATCGCCAAGGCGCTCGTCGCGTCCGGCGACGACTTCCGCTTCGACATGTCCGACCAGGCCCCGCAGGCCTTCGGCGGGACGCCCGGCAAGGGTGAGTGGAAGGACCTCCAGGACTTCCTGAAGAACCCGAAGGACGTCGCGGGCGCCCAGGCGAGGCTGGAGAAGGACGCGGCCGCGGCCTACGGGAACGGGGGCTGATCCGGCCATGGCGTCGGCAGCGGCGGCCGGGGCCCCACCGGGCCCCGCCGCGCCCCGCAGTCGCAAGAGCGTGACCGGCACCCGCAGGACCGTGGCAGCGCTGTTCCTGCTGCCCGCGCTGGTGCTGCTCGGCGCGCTCGTGGTCTACCCGATCGGGTACTCGCTGGTCCGCAGCTTCTACAACGCCTCCGGCGACGGCTTCGCCGGCTTCGACAACTACAAGACCCTCTTCACCGACGACGGCATCCGCACCGCCCTGAAGAACAACGTCCTGTGGGTGGTGTTCGCGCCGGCGGTCGCCACCGCGCTGGGCCTGGTCTTCGCGGTGCTGACCGAACGGGTGCGCTGGGGGACGGCGTTCAAGCTGGTCGTCTTCATGCCGATGGCGATCTCGATGCTGGCCGCCGGGATCATCTTCCGGCTGGTGTACGACCAGGACCCCGACAAGGGCGTCGCGAACGCGGTGTGGGTGGGCGTGCACGACACGTTCGCGCAGTCGTCGGCGTTCCCGAAGGCGCACCCGGGCCGTGACTCGCCGCTCCGGCCGGATCAGGGCGGCTTCGTCACCAAGGAGCCCGTCCGCGCCGGGCAGCCGGTCACCCTGCCGCTGGTCGGCGTCGCCCCGGACCAGTTGCCGGACGACGCGAAGAAGGCCGCCGCCGCGAAGCCGGAGCCGGGGAAGGTCACCGGCAGCACCTGGCAGGACTTCACCCGCGGCACGGGCGTCGGCAGGCTCGGCGCGCCGGACCCGTCCGAGGTGGGGTACGCCGGGATGCGGATCGAGGCGGTGAAGGACGGCAAGGTGGTCGCGTCCACGAAGGCGTCCGGGGACGGCACCTTCACCCTGCCCGCGGCGGCCGACGGGGCGCTGCTCCGGCTGCCCGCGAGCAACTTCAGGGAGCCCTACAACGGGGTGGACTGGCTCGGCCCGGCGCTCGTGACGCCGTCCATCATCGGGTCGTACGTGTGGATGTGGGCGGGCTTCGCGATGGTCCTGATCGCGGCCGGGCTCGCGGGCGTGCCCCGGGAACTGCTGGAGGCGGCGCGGGTGGACGGCGCCACCGAGTGGCAGGTGTTCCGCAAGGTCACCGTGCCGCTGCTGGCGCCGGTGCTGGCGGTCGTGGTCGTCACCCTGATGATCAATGTGCTGAAGGTGTTCGACCTGGTGTTCATCATCGCGCCGGGCTCCTCCCAGGACGACGCGAACGTGCTGGCGCTGGAGCTGTACCGCAAGGGCTTCGCGGAGGGCCAGCCGGGCATCGCGAGCGCGATCTCGGTGTTCCTGCTGCTGCTGGTGATCCCGGTGATGCTGTTCAACGTTCGTCGGCTGCGGCGGGAGGTACGGCGATGACGGCGACCGCCGGAAGCATCGGCAAGGCCGACCCGGTCCGCACGGTGAAGGCGAGGCAGTCGGTCGGCTCCCGGATCGCGGAGCGGCTGAGCGGCGGGCTGGTCCGGGTGGTCCTGATCCTGGTGGGCCTGTTCTGGCTGGTGCCGACCATCGGCCTGCTCGTCTCGTCCCTGCGCACACCGCAGGACATGAGTGCGAGCGGCTGGTGGACGGTGTTCACCAAGCCGTCCCAGCTGACCGTGGACAGCTACCAGCGGCTGCTGGAGAACTCCGACATCACCAACTCCCTGGTGAACACGGTGCTGATCACGGTCCCGGCGACCGTGCTGGTCGTGGTGATCGGGGCGCTGGCCGGGTACGCGTTCGCGTGGATGGAGTTCCCCGGCCGGGACTGGTGGTTCCTGGGCGTGGTGAGCCTGCTGGTGGTGCCCGTGCAGGTCGCGCTGATCCCGATCGCCGAACTGTTCGGCAAGCTCGGGCTGTTCGGGACGATCCTCGGGGTGATCCTGTTCCACACCGGCTTCGGCCTGCCGTTCGCGGTGTTCCTGCTGCGGAACTTCTTCGCGGAGATCCCGCGCGAGCTGCTGGAGGCGGCCCGGCTCGACGGCGCCGGTGAACTGCGGCTGTTCGCCCGGGTGGTGATGCCGCTCGGCGGGCCGGCGATCGCGAGCCTCGGCATCTTCCAGTTCCTGTGGGTGTGGAACGACATGCTGGTGGCGCTGGTGTTCACCAAGTCGGGCACCCAGCCGATCACGGTCGCGCTGCAGACGCAGGTACGGCAGTTCGGCAACAACATCGACGTGCTGGCGCCCGGCGCCTTCATCTCCATGGTGATCCCGCTGGCCGTGTTCTTCGCGTTCCAGCGGCAGTTCGTGTCCGGCGTGATGGCCGGGGCGGTCAAGTAGCCGCAGAAGGGGATCACTTATCGGGGGGCGGGCCGTCGGCGGCCCGCCCCTCGGCGTTCACCCGGTGTCCCCCGAATGCCGTACGGGCCGTAACCAATTCACTCCATCGGCCGTTCCCGGGCAGAACGCCCGCGCCGACCGACCCATGGATGTCCCTTGCCCAGGTTCAGTGTCATTGTCCCCGCGTACAAGGTCCAGGCGTATCTGTCCGAGTGCCTGGACTCGGTGCTCTCGCAGTCGTATCCCGATCTGGAACTGATCGCCGTGGACGACTGCTCGCCCGACGCCTGCGGCGCGATCATCGACGAGTACGCGGCCCGGGACGCCCGGGTGAAGCCCGTCCACCTGGCCGAGAACCAGGGGCTGGGCCGGGCCCGGAACGCGGGCCTGGCCGAGGCGACCGGTGACTACCTGGTCTTCCTGGACAGCGACGACACGCTCACCCCGGACGCGCTGCGGGCGGTCGCCGACCGGCTCAAGGAGACCGGCGACCCGGACGTGCTGGTCTTCGACTACGCGCGCACCTACTGGGACGGTCGCCGGGTGCGCAACCAGCTCGCCGCCCAGCTCACCGAGCAGGGCCCGGCGCCGTTCCGGCTGGAGGACCGGCCGGGGCTGCTGCGGGTGCTGATGGTGGCCTGGAACAAGGCCTACCGGCGGGACTTCGTCGAGCAGCACGGCTTCCGGTTCCCGCCGGGCTACTACGAGGACACCCCCTGGACCTTCCCGGTGCTGCTGACCGCGCAGTCGCTCGCCACCCTGGACCGGGTGTGCGTGCACTACCGGCAGCGCCGGCAGGGCAGCATCCTCGGCACCACCAGCGACAAGCACTTCGACCTCTTCGAGCAGTACGACCGGGTGTTCGCGTACGTCGAGGAGCGGCCGGAACTCGCGCGCTGGCGGCCCGAGTTGTTCCGGCGGATGGTCGACCACTACGCGACGGTGTTCAGCAAGCCGGGCCGGCTGCCGCGCGGCAGCCACGGCGCGTTCCTGCGCCGGGCCCGCGCCCACTACCGCCGCTACCGGGTGCCGGGGGTGCGCCTGCGGCTGCGGCACGCCCTGGTCCGCTTCGGGCTCCACCGCACGTTCCGGGCGCTCCGGCTGGCCGCGGCCGTCCGCCGGCGGGCGCTGAAGTCCGCGGTCAAGCTGGTCCGCGCCGCGCGCACCGCCGTCCTCCGGCTGCACTACCGGTTCCAGCTGCGGCTGCCGCTGCGCTCCGACCGGGCGGTGTTCGCCGCCCGGGAGGGCCGCGGGGACCCGGCCGCGCTGGAGGAGGCGTTCCGTACGCACGTGCCGCGGCTGAGCACGGCGTGGATCGCCCGGCCCGGGCAGGAGCACGCCGTACCGGCGGGTCCGCGGCGGCTGCGGCCCGGCACGGCCGCGTACTGGACGGCGCTGGCCCGCTCCCGCTACCTGGTCAGCGACGCCGGCTTCGAGGGACGGCTGCGCAAGCGGCCCGGGCAGGTCTTCGTGCAGACCCAGCAGGGCACCCCGCTCGGCCACGCGGGCCTCGACCTGCTGGAGCGCCCGGCGGCGGCCCGGGACCTGGACCTCGCGGAGCTGCTGCGGGGCGTCGACCAGTGGGACTACGTCCTGTCCGGCAACCGGCACGCCACCCTGACCTGGGAGCGCGTCCACCCGGGCGGCTACACCACGCTGGAGTACGGGCTGCCCCGCAACGACGTCCTGCAGCGGGCGACCGCGGCGGACGTGGCCCGGCTGCGCACCGCGCTGGGCGTCCCCGAGGGCGCGGTCGCGATCCTGTACGCGCCCGCCCGCCGCGACCACCGGCGCACCCAGCAGCCGCTGCTCGACCTGGAGCGGATCCTGCGCCGGCTGGGCCCGCGCTTCGTGGTCCTGGCCCGCACCCACACCCCCGTGCAGGGCACCCGGATCATCGACGTCTCCGGCCACCCGGACCCGGCGGAGCTGTGCCTGGCCTCCGACGTGCTGCTCACCGACTACGCGCCCGTCCTGTTCGACTACGCGGGCCTGGACCGGCCGATCGTGGTGCACACCGAGGACTGGGCGGCGTACGAGGCGGTCCGCGGCGTCTACATCGACCTGCGGGCCTTTCCGCCGGGCGCGGTGGCGCGCAGCGAGGACGAGCTGATCGACATCTTCGCCACCGGCCACTGGTGCGGCTCGCGCTCGGCGCAGCTGCGGGCGGCGTTCCGGGAGCGGTTCTGCCCGTGGGACGACGGGCGGGCCGCCGAACGGGTCGTACGCCGGGTGGTGCGGGGCGAGACGGAGCTGCCGCCGGTGGTGCCGCTCGCGGACCGGAAGCCGGCACCGGCGGCCTGCGCGCGTTCTCCGCTGGCCACCGTGCCGCAACCTTCCGGTCCCCTTCCCGTCACCGAGAGCCACTGAACACCGTTGGTCCTTCCGGGAGTTCCCATGCCCCTCGGCTCGACGCGGCCCGCCCCGAGCCGGCCGTCCACCTGGCGCCCGGCGGGACGGCCCGGCCGCGTCCGCAAGACGACAGAAAGAACAGAATGCCCCGCTTCAGCATCATCGTCCCGTCCCACGGGGTCGCCGGCCGGCTGTCCCAGGCGCTGGACTCGGTCCTCGGCCAGTCCTTCGGCGACCTCCAGCTGATCCCGGTCTGCGACGCCCCCGACGCTCCGGCCGCCGAGGTCGCCGCCGGGTACGCCGAGCGGGACTCCCGGGTGACCCCCGTCCACTCGCCGCCGTCCGCCGGGCTGAGCGGGGCGCGCAACACCGGGATGCGGGCGGCGACCGGCACCTATCTGCTGTTCCTGGACGGCGACGACCTGCTGCTGCCGGGCGCGCTGGCCGCGCTGGACGCCCGGCTCACCGAGACCGCCGGCGTGGACGTGCTGTACACCGAGCACGAGCGCGTCCCCTGGTGGGAGGGCGAGCCGGCGAACCCGGCCGCGCCGCTGCTCGCGGGGGCCCCGAAGGGCGCCTTCGCCCCCGCCGAGCGGCCCGCGCTGACCGGCGTGCAGCTGCCGGCGTGGAGCGCCGTCTACCGCCGCGACTTCCTCTCCGAGCGGGAACTCGCCTTTCCCGACGGCCACTTCACCGACCTCGGCTGGGGCGGGCTGGTGACCGTCGCCGCCGGGCGGATCGCGGTGCTGCGCCAGGTCGTCGTACGGCACCGGCTGCGCCGGCAGGGCAGCCGGCTCAATCTGCCCGGACCGCACCAGCACACCCTGCTGGACCAGGTCGAGCAGGTGCTGACGCGGGCGGCCGACAGCGGCCTGCCGGCCGAGCGGACCGGGCCGCTGTTCGACCAGCTGTTCTCCGTGGTGCTGAAGACGGCGTCCCGGCCGGAGCGGCTGCCCTCCGGGCACCGGGCGTTCTTCCGTCGCGCGGCCCGGCTCTACCGGCGGCACCGGCCGGCCGGGCACCGGGTGCCGGGTGGCAGCCTGGGGGTCCAGCACCGGCTGCTGGCGGCGGGCGCGTACACCGCGTTCCGTGCCCTGCGGGGCGCCAACCGGGCGGCCGACGGCGCCGTCGGCCGGCTGCCGCGCCCGCGCCCGCTGCGCACCCGGCTGCGCTACCTCCGTGACCTGCGCCGCCCGCTCGACACCGGCCTCGCCGTGTACTGCGCCTACTGGGGCCGCGGCTACGCCTGCAACCCGGCCGCGATCCACGCCAAGGCCCGCGAACTCGCCCCACACCTCCGCTCGGTGTTCCTCGTCGAGGCCGGCCAGGAACACGCCGTACCGCAGGACGTCGAGTACGCGGTGATCGGCTCCCGGCGCTACTGGGAGGTGCTGGCCCGCGCGAAGTACCTGGTCAACAATGCGAACTTCGCCGAGGGCGTGGTCAAGCGGCCGGGCAGTGTGCACCTGCAGACCCAGCACGGCACCCCGCTGAAGACGATGGGCGTGGACCAGTCGACGTACCCGGTGGTGGCCGCGCAGTCCGGCAGCTTCACCAAGCTGCTGGGCCGGGTCGACCGCTGGGACTTCAACCTGTCGTCCAACCGCCACTCCACCCAGATGTGGGAGCGCGCCTTCCCGGGCTCGTACGAGCACCTGGAGTACGGCTATCCGCGCAACGACGTCTACTACACGGCGACCGCGAGCGACGTGGCCCGGATCCGGCGCGAACTCGGCGTCCCGGAGGGCAGCACGGCCGTGCTGTACGCGCCGACCCACCGCGACCACCACACCGGCTTCGAGCCCGGCCTGGACCTGGAGGCGTTCTGCGCGGCGGCCGGCGAGGACGTCGTCGTCCTGCTGCGGGCCCACTACTTCTACGACCGGGGCCGCTCCCGGAACTCGGAGCGGATCATCGACGTCACCGCGCACCGCTCCTCCGAGGACGTGTGCCTGGCCGCGGACGCGCTGGTCACCGACTACTCGTCCATCATGTTCGACTACGCCAACCTGGACCGGCCGATCGTCGTGTACGCCGACGACTGGGACGTGTACCGGGAGACGCGGGGCGTCTACTTCGACCTGATGGCCGAGCCGCCGGGACGGGTCGCCCGCACCCCGGAGGAACTGGCCGCCGTCTTCCGCGACGGCTCGTACGCCGGCCCGGAGGCCCGGGCGCTCAGGGCCGCGTTCCGGGAGCGGTTCTGCCAGTTCGACGACGGGCGGGCCGCCGAGCGGGTGGTCCGGCGGGTGCTGCTCGGCGAGCCGCCGGAGGCGCTCCCGCCGGTGATCCCGCTCGCGGAACGCATCCCCGCCCCCGCCGCCGCGACCCTCGTGAGGAGCTGATCCCGCCGTGCCCCGCTTCAGTCTGATCGTGCCCTGTTTCAAGGTGCAGGGCTTTCTGCGCGAGTGCCTGGACTCGGTGCTCGGGCAGTCCTTCGGCGACTTCGAGCTGATCGCCGTGGACGACCGCTCCCCGGACGGCTGCGGCGCGATCCTGGACGAGTACGCCGAGCGCGACCCGCGCGTGAAGGTGCTGCACCTGCCGGAGAACGTGGGCCTCGGCCGGGCCCGCAACGCGGGTCTCCCGCACGCCACCGGCGACTACCTGTTCTTCCTGGACAGCGACGACACCCTCACCCCGGGCGCGCTGCGGGCCGTCGCCGACCGGCTCGCCGAGGCCGACGACCCGGACGTGCTCGTCTTCGACTACGCGCGCACCTACTGGTGGGGCGGCACCCGGCGCAACGTCCTCGCGCACGTCCTGGCCGAGGCCCCCGGCATCTTCGCCGTCTCGGAGTACCCGCAGATCCTCGACCTGCTGATGGTGGTCTGGAACAAGGTGTACCGGCGGGAGTTCGTCACGGAGAACGGCTTCGAGTTCCCGCCGGGCTACTACGAGGACACGCCCTGGACGTTCCCGGTCATGCTGAGCGCCCGCCGGATCGCCGCCCTGGACCGGATCTGCCTGAACTACCGGCAGCGCCGGCAGGGCAACATCCTGTCCACCACCAGCCGCAAGCACTTCGACATCCACGACCAGTACGAGCGGGTCTTCGCCTTCGTGGCCGAGCGGCCGGAGCTGGCGCAGTGGCGGCCCTACCTGCACCGCAAGATGGGCGAGCACTGCCTGGACATCCTCGCCAAGCCGGACCGGTTGCCGCCCGCCGACAAGGCCGAGTTCTTCCGGCGTACGGCGGAGATGTTCCGCCGGCACCGGCCCGCGGGCGCCCCGGTGGACGGCGAGGTCGCCGTGCTGGAGGGGTCCTGGACCGGGTACCGGCTGAAGCGGCAGGCGGCGCGGGCCGGGCGGGAGGCGGCCCGGCAAGCGGAGCGGGTGCGCCACGCGGCCGCCGGCCGGGCCCGCGCCGGCTGGGCGGCCGTGCACGCGCACCGTCCGCTGGACGAGCACCTCGTGGTCTACTCGGCGTCCTCGCACCGGGGCCTGCTCGGCGACCCGGCGGCCGTCCACGCGGCGGCCCGCGAGATCGCCCCGCAGCTGCGCGGGGTGTGGGTGGTGCGGGACGCGGAGACGGCCGCGCAGCTGCCGCCCGACGTGGAGCACGTGATCGTCGGATCGCGGCGGTACCTGGAGGTGACCGCGCGCGCGAAGTTCTTCGTCAACGACGTCAACTGGCCCGGCTCCCTGGTCAAACGCCCCGGCAGTGTGCACGTCCACACCCATCAGGGCACCCCGCTCAAGTACGTGGGCGCCGACCTGCTCGACAAGCCGGGTGCCCGGCTCGGCTTCGACGTGCCGCAGATGCTGCGCCGGGCCGACCGCTGGGACTACAGCCTCGTCGCCAACCGCCACTCCGAGCTGGTGTGGGAGCGGGCCTACCCCTGCCACTTCACGTCGGTGCGCACCGGCAGCCCGCGCAACGACGTGCTGGTGAACGGCGGGCCCGGTGACTTCCGGGAGCGGCACGGCATCCCGGCGGACCACACGGTCGTGCTGTACGCGCCGACCCGCCGGGACTACCGCCGGGGCGGCCACGTGGACCGGATCGACCTGGCCCGGTTCGCGGCGGACCTCGGCGAGGGCCACACGCTGGTGGTCCGGCTGCATCCGTCGCTGGCGACCGGTCCCGCGCGGGGCATGGGCCTGGCGGAGCTGGCCCGGCGCCGGATCGTGGTGGACGCGACCGACGAGCCCCGGGCGGCGGACGTGCTGCTCGCGGCGGACGTGCTGGTCACCGACTACTCGTCCGTCATGTTCGACTACGCCGTCCTGGACCGGCCGATCGTGGTGCACGCCGACGACTGGCCCGCGTACCGGGCGAGCCGGGGCACCTATCTCGACATCACCGCCGAGCCGCCGGGCCATGTGTCCACCTCGTACCGCGAGCTGGCCTGGCTGTTCGCCTCGGGCTCCTGGCGGGACGAGGAGTCGGCGCGGCTGCGCGCGGACTTCCGGGCCCGGTTCTGCGAGTACGACGACGGGCGGGCCGCCGAACGGGTGGTCCGGACGCTGCTGCTGGGCGAGCCGGCGCCCGGGCAGCCGGTGCGCATCCCGGGCCAGGCGGCTGCCCCGGACGCGCTGACCTCGGCGTGACCCGTGCGCGAGGGGCCGGCCCCGACCGGGACCGGCCCCTCGGACGCGCTCGGCGTTACTCGACGATCAGGTCGACGTCGATGTTGCCGCGGGTGGCGTTGGAGTACGGGCAGACCTGGTGGGCGGTCTCGACCAGCTTGCGGCCGGTCTCCTCGTCCAGGGTGTCGGGCAGCTCGATGCGCAGGGTGACCTTCAGCCCGAAGCCCTCGCCCTGCTTGCCTATGCCGACCTCGGCGGTCACGGCGGCGTCGCTGACGTCGACCTTGGCCTGGCGGCCGACGAGGCCGAGGGCGCTGCCGAAGCAGGCGGCGTACCCAGCGGCGAAGAGCTGCTCCGGGTTGGTGCCCTGGCCGTTGCCGCCCAGCTCCACCGGCATGGCCAGGGCCAGGTCGATCTTGCCGTCGGAGGAGACGGCACGGCCCTCACGGCCGTGGGTGGCGGTGGCGACAGCGGTGTAGAGCGCGTCCATGAAGACCATCCCTCTGGGGTGTGGCGGTTCGTTGTGACCACAAGTAGAGCACACAATTAAGTTGTGCACAACTAAATGGGGTGCAAGAGCTATCCTGGAGCCATGAACGACATGGACTGGCTGCGCCTGGACCGGCAGATCTGCTTCTCCCTGCACGCCGCGTCCCGTGCCTTCAACGGCGTCTACCGCGTGATCCTGAAGGACCTCGGGCTCACCTACCCGCAGTACCTGGTGATGCTGGTGCTGTGGGAACAGGGAGAGCTGCCGGTCAAGAAGCTCGGCGAACAGCTGCGGCTCGACTCGGGCACACTGTCCCCGCTGGTCAAGCGGCTGGAGGCGGCCGGTCTGGTGCGGCGCGAGCGCAGCGCCGAGGACGAGCGCTCGGTCCTGGTCCAGCTCACCGGGGAGGGCACGGCACTGCGCGAACGGGCCCTGGAGGTGCCCCGCAGGATCATGTCGGCGACCGGTTTCGACCTGTCCGAGATCGTCGACCTGCGCGCCCGGCTGGACCAGCTCACCACCGCTCTGGACGCGGCGGCGGAGGCGGAGGCGCGGGCAGTCCGCTGAGCGGGCGGACGTAGAGCCGTACGGTCACCCCGCCCCGCACGGCTTCCCGACGGGCCACGAACTGCTGCCCGAGCACGGTCGCCTTCGCCCGCTCGACGGGGTTGCGCGGCGCCCGCCGGCCGGCGAGCAGCCGCCCGTCCGCGACGACCCACACCCGGTCCAGCCGCGCCAGCCTCCGGCGCACCTCCTCCGGCCCTGCCTCCCGCCCGTACAGCGTCCCGGACGCGGCGGCCCCCGCCACCAGCGCCACGTCCCGCGTCCCGCGGAAGGCCCCCGGATACGTGAGCGCCACGTTCCGCATCGCGCCGGGAAGGAACAGCACGGGTTCTCCGGGCGGTACGTTTCGCCCCGCCGCCCGGGAGATCGCGCCGAGGTCGTCCGGCCGATGACCGGGTGCCCGGTCCTTCTGGAGCAGGGGGAGCTGGTGGAGGAGGGAGAGGGCGACGGCGAGAACGCCGGTGAGGGTGACGTAGGACGGCTGCGACAGAGGGTCGCCTTTCAGGCGACCAGCGGCGCACACGCGCCCCACTGCCCCCGCCACCCGCTCGGCCCCGCAGGCCACCAGCAACGGCGCCCCGGAGAGCGCGTACAGCACGTACCGATCGACATAGAGCGGCGACCACTGCGACGCCAGCATCAGCACCACCGGCGGCACCACCACCACCGGCAACGCCACCGCCGCACACGTGACCTCCCCCCGCCGCCCCGCCCATCCCGCCAGCCCCGCGACCCCCAGCCCGAGGCACACCCAGAACACCTCGTCCGTCGGCCCCAGGAACTCCCGCAGCAACCTTTCCGCAGTGTCCGCCGCAGGCGCCCGCAGCCACGCCAGCTGCGCCGCCTGCGCCTGCGACACCGCCACCATCGGGAGCAGCGCGAGCACCACCGCCGCCGCCGTACACCCCCACCCCCGCCACACCCGCCCCCCGGCCCGGGCCAGCGCCAGCGACACCGCGTGGGCGAGGAGCAGCAGCACCGCGAACTCGTGCAGCCAGCAGGTGAGTCCGAGGACGGCGCCGTAGGGCCACCAGGAGCCGCCTTGCACGGCCCGGACGAACAGCAGCGTCGCGCCGGTGGCGCCGGCCGCGACGATCGCGTAGGAGCGACCCTCCTGGGCGAAGTGACCGGCCATCGGCGTGACGGCGTACAGCAGTCCGGCCCACAGCCCGACCCGCGGCCGGACCAGCCGCATGCCGAGCGCGGCCACCAGACCCGCCGTGCCGGCCGCCGCGCACAGCGACGGCAGCCGCAGGACGACCTCGCCGGGGTGGACGGCGAGCACGGCGTGCAGCAGGAGGTAGTACAGGCCGTGCACCGCGTCCACGTCGTGCAGCAGCCGCCAGATCTGCGGCACGGTACGGCGCCCGACCTGGTAACTGACCGCCTCGTCGCGCCACATGCCGCCCCGGTCGAGTCCCCAGAGGCCGAGCGCGAGCATCACCAGCGCGGGCAGGACCACGACGGCGGCCCGGTGCAGCCCCGCCGGGGACACCGGTGCCCGGTACGGTGGGTGACTCGTTGCACCCGTCGGTACGCCAGTGGTCACAGCCGCCCCACGCGACTGGGGTTTCGCAGGAAGCCCGACGTTCACCATGGCCCGATCTCTTACGATTAGCCAATATTTGCGGTTCTTGACGGCGTATCAGCGGGGATACCCCATCCGCACCGCTTAGGCTCCCATGTGATGAACCGTCTCCGCGTCACCCCCGGCCCGGTCCTCACCCTCACCGCCCTCTGGCTCGCCACCCGTGCCCTGATGCTGTGGCTGCTCACCCACGGCGGCGCCCGGCTGCTGGGCGGCGGTTCGGTGAGCCGCGAGGTGTGGCGGCTGTACTTCCACTGGTACGGCGTCCTCACGCACGGCTCCTTCCCGGTGCACGACACGCTGTGGCAGTACCCGCCGGGCGCCGGCGCGGTGCTGCTGGCGCCGGGCCTGCTGCCGGGCCTGACGTACTTCGAGGCGTTCGTGGGGGTCACGCTGGCCGTGGACGCGCTGACCCTGGCGGCGCTGCTCCGCGCGGGCACCCGGCCCGGGCGCAGCCTGCTGGGCGCGGCCCTGTGGACCGGCGGCCTGCCGCTGCTGCTGCACCTGCCGCTCGCCCGGTACGACGTCCAGGTCACCGCCCTGGCCATGTTCTCCCTGCTGGCCTCGGCACGCTCCCCGCGCGCGGGCGGCGTATTCGGGGCGCTGGGCGCGCTGGTGAAGGTGTGGCCGGCGCTGGTGCTGCTGGGCACGCCCCGGGGCCGGCCGACGCGCACGGCGTGGGCGTGGGCGGGGTGGGCCGGTCTCTCGTGCCTCGCCCTGCTCGCGGCCCGCTTCACCCACCCCCTGTCGTTCCTGCGGGAGCAGGGCGGCCGGGGCGTGCAGATCGAGTCGCTCGGCGGTACGGCGCTCAACCTTGCCCGGCACGCCGGCTGGCCGGGCCTGACCCGCTACCGGTACGGGGCGATCGAGATCGTCGGCCCGCACGTGCAGGCCGTCGCCACCGCCTCCCTCGCGCTGACGGCGGTCTCCTTCGGGCTGCTGGTGCTGTGGCGGGTGCGGGCGCGGCACTGGACCGAGGCCACGCCGTTCGACGCGGCACTGAGCGCGGTGCTGCTGTTCACGGTCACCAGCCGGGTCATCAGCCCGCAGTACATGATCTGGCTCATCGGGCTGGCCGCCGTGTGCCTGACCTCGCGGCACACCAGCCAGCGGCTGGTGGCGGTGCTGGTCCTGGCGGCGTCCGCGCTCAGCACCCTGGCGTACCCGATGTTCTACCGTGAGGTGGTCGGCGGCACCTGGGCCGGTTGCCTGCTGATGCTGGCCCGCAACGGGGTGCTGACGGCCGCCGCCGTGCTCTCTTTCGTGCGGTTGTGGCGGGCCGCGCGGCCGCCGTCCGGAAAGAACGTGCCGCCGACGCAACCCCGACCCGGTTCCGACCGTCTTCCGGAGCGAGCACTAAGCCTCTCTTAACGGGGTATTACCGAATATTCTTACGCTTCCGGCCCGTGGACCCCATGCATCCAGAATCGCGACACCCCCGCCCGGCGCCGGCCCCGGCGCCAGGACCGGCATCATCATCGACGCCGGCGCCCCAGGTCGCCGTCGTCGTGATCGGCTACAACGACCGCGCCCATGTGGGTGATGCCGTGCGCTCGGCGCTCGCGCAGGGGCCCGCGGTCGCCGAGGTGATCGCCGTCGACGACTGCTCCACCGACGGCAGTGACGAGCTGCTCGCCCGGCTGGCGGCCGGCGAACCGCGGCTGCGGGTGGTGCGCCGGGCGGTGAACAGCGGCGGCTGCGGCAGTCCGCGCAACGCCGGGGTCGACGCGGCGACCGCGCCGTACGTGATGTTCCTGGACAGCGACGACGTGCTGCCGCCCGGCGCGGTGGACGCGCTGCTGGCGGCGGCCACGGAGGCGCGCGCCGAGGTGGCGAGCGGACTGTGCGTGCGCCGGGAGCTGCCCTCGGGGCGCGAACAACCCTGGCAGGCCCCCCTCTACACGGCTCCCGCCGTCCTCGCGCGCCCCGCCCAGCACCCCCGCCTGGTCCACGACACGCTGTGCGTCAACAAGCTGTACCGCACCGACTTCCTGCGCACCCACGGCATCCGCTTCCCCGAGGGCCGCTTCCTCTACGAGGACTTCGTCTTCGTCGCGCGGGTGCTGGCCGCGAGCCCGCGCATCGCGCTCGTACCGGACCGGGTGTACGTCTGGCAGGTCCGCCGGTCGGCCGAGCGGCTGTCGCTCTCGCTGGACCGGGGGCGCATCGAGAACTGGACCGCGCGCCTGGAGGCGTCCACGCTGGCGTACGACATCCTGCTGGGCGCCGGGCAGAAGGAGCTGGCGCGGGCGGCGCGCGCCAAGTTCCTCGACCACGAAGTGCGCATGTACGTGCGCGAGCTGGGGTTGCGCGACGAGCACTACCGGCGTGCGTGGTGGGAGCAGACCCGGGAGTACCTCGCGCGCTACGACGCGGCCGACTGGGAACGGGACCCCGGCGCCCCCGGCCGCCTGATCGCCCGGGTCCTGCTGGAGTCGCCCGAGCCACGCGACCTGCCCCGGCTGCGGGAGTTCGCCGCCCGCCCGGCGCGCCTGCTCCCGCCGTACGCCCGCACTCCCGACGGGACCCCGGTCTGGTCCGCCGGCCTCCCCCAGGTCTCCCTGGCCCCCTTCCTGACCCGGCCCGTCGCCGGGCTGCCGCTCGCCGTGGACGCGGAACTGCACCCCCGCGCGCGTGCGTCGCTGCTGCGCCTGCGGCTGCACGAGCTGTACGGCAGGGTGGCCGAGGCGGACCCGCGCGAGGTGGAGCTGGACTGGCAGGCGCGCGAGGACGACGGCACGCGCGGACGCACGACGGTGGCGCTCACGCCCTCCGGCGCGGACACCTGGACGGCCGAGGTGCCCGTCGACCTGGCGCGGCTCGGCTCGGGCACCTGGGACCTGCGCCTGACCGTGCGCTTCGCGGACGGCACGCAGCGGGAGATGACGGCGCACGCCGTCACAGGCGCCGGCAGGCTGCGCCGGCGCGCCGTCCCGAGCGCCGTGCACGGCGTGCTCCTGGTCCAGCCGTACGCCACGCACTCCGGCGCACTGGCCCTGCGGGTGGCGACCGGGCTGGGCGGAGTGCTACGGGTGGTCCGCGGCCGGCTCCGCCGCCTGCTTCACTGAACACGGGCCGACCGACGAGCTGACGAGGGGATGGCCGTAATGACCTGGCTGATCACCGGCGGCGCCGGATACATCGGGGCGCACGTCGTACGGGCGATGACCGAAGCGGGCGAGCGCGCGGTCGTCTACGACGACCTGTCCACGGGGGTCGCCGCGCGCGTGCCGGCCGAGGTCCCGCTGGTGCGCGGCTCGGTCCTGGACGCGGACCGGCTGGCCCGCGCCCTCGCCGAGCACGAGGTCACCGGGGTCGTCCATCTCGCGGCGAAGAAGCAGGTGGCCGAGTCGGTGGAGCGCCCGCTGCACTACTACCGGGAGAACGTCGAGGGCCTGCGCGTGCTGCTGGAGGCGGTGACGGCGGCGCAGATCCCGTCCTTCCTGTTCTCCTCCTCGGCGGCCGTCTACGGCATGCCCGACGTCGGCCTGGTGACCGAGGAGACCCCCTGCCGGCCGCTCTCCCCGTACGGCGAGACGAAGCTGGCCGGCGAGTGGCTCGTCCGGGCCGCGGGCCGGGCGGCCGGCATGGCCACGGCGGCGCTCCGCTACTTCAACGTGGCGGGCGCGGCCGGTCCCGAGCTGGCGGACACCGGTGTGTACAACCTGATCCCGATGGTGTTCGAGCGGCTCACGGAGGGCGCGGCGCCGCGGATCTTCGGTGACGACTATCCGACGCCCGACGGCACGTGCGTCCGTGACTACATCCACGTGGCCGACCTGGCCGAGGCCCATGTGACCGTCGCCCGCGCGCTGCGCTCCGCGCCCGGCACCGACCTGACCCTCAACATCGGCCGCGGTGAGGGCGTGTCGGTGCGCGAGATGATCGACCGCATCAACGCGGTCACCGGCTACAACCGCCCCCCGACGGTCACCCCGCGCCGCCCCGGCGACCCCGCCCGCGTGGTCGCCTCGGCCACCCGCATCGCCACGGAACTCGGCTGGCAGGCCAAGTACGACGTCCAGGACATGATCACCTCGGCGTGGGAGGGCTGGGTGCGGGTCCATCCGGAGGCGGCCCGGTCGTAGGCGACGCGCTGAGGAGGGCCCTCACAGCGCCTTGAGCGCCCCCGCCGTGGCCCGGGCCAGCTTCTCCAGGTACCCCTTGGGCGGCTTGGGCGAGCGGATCACCACCGCGCGCCAGTACAGCGGCCCGGAGATCAGGTCCAGAGCCAGCTCGGGATCGAGCCCTGCCGACAGCTCCCCCCGCGCCTCCGCCGCCGCCACGATCCGGCTGGCCACCCCCTCCTGCCCGTCCCGCAGCGCCTTCTGGAAGGCCTCCGCGAGGTCGGGATTGCGGGCCGCCTCGGCCTGGAGGTCGGGAATGATCTGCGACGCCACCGGGTGCCGCAGCGCGCGGGACGTGACCTCGTACAGAAGCCGCAGGTCACCCTCCAGGGACCCGGTGTCCGGCACCGGGAACCCGGTCACCGCCAGCGCCGACACCACGTCCAGCACCAGATGCAGTTTCGAACGCCACCGCCGGTACACCGCCGTCTTGCCGACACCGGCCCGCCGGGCGATCCCCTCGATGGACATGCGCGCGTAGCCGACGGCCGCCAGTTCCTCGAAGACGGCCGCCCGGATGGCCTCGGTCACGTCCTTCCGGAGCACGGCCGCCCCGGCGGGCGCCCGGCGGCGCGCACGCGCCGGCGGCTCGTCGGCGGGCTCGGCGGCGTTCGTCGTCATACCGCACAGCATAGGGGCGTCACGACGAAACGGTTGCGTTCCGACGTCGATTGGCCCTACGCTCGCGTTACGACGATACGGTCCCGTCCCGACGTAAGAGAACGTGAAGAGAAGCGTAAGGACACGCCGGACGACGGGAACGAACGCGGCGATCCCGGCGAAAGTCGGACGCAGCAGCCCCTCCCCCGAGCGAAAGCAGCGGATGTGAGCCAGGTCCTCCACACACCGCCCCCGACCCAGGCCCCGGCCGACGACGACCTCGCGGCGCTGGCGGCCCGGCACGGCCTGTCGGTCAGCGGCGCCCGCCCCTCCCTGCCGGAGTACGTCCGCCAGCTGTGGGCCCGCCGCCACTTCATCAGCGCCTTCGCCACCGCCAAGCTGACCGCGCAGTACAGCCAGGCGAAGCTCGGCCAGATCTGGCAGGTCATGACCCCGCTGCTGAACGCGGCGGTCTACTACTTCATCTTCGGCGTGCTGCTCGGCACCAAGCACAACGTCCCGGACTACGTCCCGTTCCTGGTCACGGGCGTGTTCATCTGGACGTTCACACAGAGCTCGATCATGGCGGGCACCCGTGCGATCTCCGGCAACCTCGGCCTGGTCCGCGCCCTGCACTTCCCGCGTGCCGCCCTGCCGATCTCCTTCGCGCTCCAGCAGCTCCAGCAGCTGCTGTTCTCGATGGCCGCCCTGGTCGTCATCCTGCTCTGCTTCGGCGTGCCGGTCGCCGCCTCCTGGGTGCTGGCGCTCCCGGCGCTCGTGCTGCAGTTCACGTTCAACGCCGGGGTGTCGATGATCGTGGCCCGGATGGGCGCCAAGACCCCGGACATCGCGCAGCTGATGCCGTTCGTGCTGCGCACGTGGATGTACGTGTCCGGCGTGATGTGGAGCATCGACAAGCTGGCCAGGAAGGACGACCTGCCGCACATCGTCACCGTCCTGCTGGAGCTCAACCCGGCCGCGGTCTACATCGACCTCATGCGGTTCGCGCTGATCGACAGCTTCCACGCCAAGTCCCTGCCCCCGCACGTCTGGGCGGCGGCCACCGGCTGGGCCCTGCTCGCCGGCATCGGCGGCTTCATCTACTTCTGGAAGGCTGAGGAGACGTACGGCCGTGGCTGAGCACAGCGAGAAGATCCCCACCGTCGTCGCGGACGACGTCGACATCGTCTACCGGGTCAACGGCACCGGCGCCGGCCGCGGGTCCGCCACCGCCGCCCTCAACCGCATCCTGCGCCGCAAGCAGACCGAGAAGGCGGCCGGCGTACGCCGGGTGCACGCGGTGAAGAAGGTGTCGTTCGTCGCCTACCGGGGCGAGGCGATCGGGCTCATCGGCACCAACGGCTCCGGCAAGTCCACCCTGCTCAAGGCGGTCGCCGGGCTCCTCCCGGTGGAGAGCGGGCACATCTTCACCGACGGCCAGCCCTCCCTGCTGGGCGTCAACGCGGCGCTGATGAACGACCTCACGGGCGAGCGGAACATCCACCTCGGCGGTCTCGCCATGGGCATGTCCCGGGAGCAGATCAAGGAGCGCTACCAGGACATCGTCGACTTCTCCGGGATCAACGAGAAGGGCGACTTCATCACCCTGCCGATGCGCACGTACTCCTCCGGCATGGCCGCCCGGCTCCGCTTCTCCATCGCCGCCGCCAAGGACCACGACGTCCTGCTGATCGACGAGGCGCTGGCCACCGGCGACCGCTCCTTCCAGAAGCGCTCCGAGGCGCGGATCCGCGAGCTGCGGCAGCACGCGGGCACGGTCTTCCTGGTCAGCCACAACAACAAGTCGATCCGCGACACCTGCGAGCGGGTGCTGTGGCTGGAGCGCGGCGAACTGCGCATGGACGGTCCGACCGAAGAGGTCATGAAGGAGTACGAGGCCTTCACCGGCGACAAGAAGCCGGCCCCCGGGAAGCCTGTGGCGAAGACACCGGAGCAGAAGAAACCGGAACCGAAGGCGACCGACCCGAAAGGGGAAGTGAAGGACACGAAATCGGGCGGCACGAAAGCGGGCACATCGCAACCGGACGCGCCGAAACTGCCTCTTCCTTCCTGAGCCCTCTCTTACGCCGAGCGCAGTCATCCCTTTCATCCGCTTAGTGACAGTATGTTATGAAGGGTTGCGCCCGGAGACATCAAGCCGAAGGAGTCCACTGCGATGCCCCAGCTGAGTGTGATCGTCTACGGGCCGAACGCACAGGGGCATCTGACCGAGCTGCTCGGCTCCCTGGAAGCCCACCCCCTCACCGACGCCGAGGTGATCGTCGCCGCGGTCGGCGCGTGGGCGCGGGAGACGGCCGAGGCCCACGCCCCCGAGACGATCGTCGTCCCGCTGCCGGACGGCACCGGTGACACGGTGGCGCGGGCGGCCGGCGCCGCCCGCGCCACCGGCCGCTGGCTGCACTTCGTGCACACCGAGGACGGCCTGCCGGCCGGCGCGCCCCGCCTGATCGCCGAGCGCACCGCCGAACTGGACGCCGCGAGCCCGGCGCCGGACACCCCCGTGGACGTCCTCCTCTTCGACCACGTCACCACCACCTGGCAGACCGCCGCCCGCCCCTCCCGGGACGGCCGCCACCTCGCCGCCGTCGGCCGCGCGGGCCTGCCCCTGGACGAGGCCGCCGACCTGCTGCGGCTCACCCCGCTGCTCGGCAACCGCGCCCTGCGCGCCACCTTCTGGCAGGCCCACGAGGAGCAGCTGAACACCGAGGACGAGCCGCGCGCCGCCCACGCGGCCCTGCTGCTCGCCGGCCGCGTCGCCTGCCTGAACCAGACGGCGTACGAGCGCCGCGTGCTGCGCCCCGAGAGCCTGCCGCCGCGCGCCCCCGAGGACCGGCTGAGGCTCATCGACCACTACGAGTCCCTGCTCGCGCTCACCAAGGACCGCCGCGCCCCCCGCACGGTGCTGTACGACCTGATGGTGCGCGACCTCGTGCGCACCTTCGCCCGCGAGGACCTGCCCGACCCGGTGGCCCGCGAGTTCTTCCGCCGCGCCTCCCTGGCCGCCGTCCGCTGGCGCCCCGAGGGCCACCGGCGCCCGGCGGGCCTGGAGGGCGTACGGCACGGGCTGCTGGAGGAGGGCGCCTACAGCAAGTACCGCGCGTTCCAGACGGCCAACCGGACCCGCCGCGCCGCCCGCAAGGCCGTCCGGACCCGCAAGCGGCGGCTGGGCGCCAAGGTCCGCGACCACCAGTACCAGCGCGCTCTGAGCCGCCCGGTGAACCCCGACCTCGCCGTGTTCGCCGCCTACTGGGACCGCGGGGTGTCCTGCAACCCGGCCGCGATCGCCGCGAAGCTCGCCGAACTCGCCCCGCACATCCACCCGGTGTGGGTGGTGAACAAGGAGAACGCGGCCCTGCTGCCGCCCGGCACCGACCACGTGGTCCCCGGCACCCGCCGCTACTGGGAGACCCTGGCCACCGCCAAGTACCTGACGAACAATGTCAACTTCCCGAACGCGGTGGTCAAACGCCCGGACGCGATCCACGTCCAGACCCACCACGGCACCCCGCTCAAGCGCATGGGCCTGGACCAGATGGACCACCCGGCCGCCGCCAAGGGCCTGGACTTCGCCGCCCTGCTGGCCCGCATCGACAAGTGGGACTACAGCGTCAGCGCCAACAGCCACTCCACCCGCATGTGGGAGCGCGCCTACCCGTCCCGCTACACGTCCCTGGACTACGGCTATCCGCGCAACGACGTGTTCTACAGGGCCACCGCGGCCGACGTCCGCGCCGCCCGCGACCGCCTCGGCATCGCGCCCGGGAGGACCGCCGTCCTCTACGCCCCCACCCACCGCGACTACGAGGCCGGCTTCACCCCGCGCCTCGACCTCGCCGCCCTCGCCGACCGCCTCGGCGAGAACACCGTCCTGCTGGTGCGCGCCCACTACTTCTACGGCGGCGCCGCCTCCCCGCTGACCGGCCTGCGCCGCTCCGGCCGGATCATCGACGTCTCCTCCTACGACCCGGTCGAGGAACTCTGCCTGGCCGCCGACGCGCTGGTCACGGACTACTCCTCGATCATGTTCGACTACGCCAACCTGGACCGCCCGATCGTGATCTACGCCGACGACTGGGAGACGTACCGGACCACCCGGGGCGTCTACTTCGACCTGATGGCCGAACACCCCGGCCAGGTCGCCCGCACCCAGGAGGAACTCGCGGAGATCTTCGTCTCCGGCGCCTGGCGCGACGACAGCGCGGCCAAGGCGCGGGCCGCGTTCCGGCGCCGGTTCTGCGAGTACGACGACGGACGCGCCGCCGAACGCGTCGTACGCCGGGTGTTCCTCGGCGAACCGGAGGACGCGCTGCCACCGGTGCTCCCCCTGGAGGACCGCACCCCCGCCCCGACGCCCGAGGAGGCCACGGCATGACCCACCCCGACGTCACGGTCACGGTCATCGTCTTCAACGACGCGGCCCGCCTCCCCCGCGCGGTCGCCTCGCTGCGCGCCCAGACCCACGCGAACATCGAGATCGTCATCAGCGACGACCACTCGACGGACGACACGCCCGCGGTGGCCAGGGAACTGGCGGCCCAGGACCACCGGATCCGCTACATCCGCCTGCCGGAGAACAGCGGCGGGTGCAGTGCGCCGCGCAACCGGGCCATCGAGATCGCTCGGGCGCCGTACCTGATGTTCCTCGACAGCGACGACGAACTCCCGCCGCGCGCGGTCGAGCTGCTGCTCGCCGCGCACCGCGAGCGGGAGGTGGACTTCGCCATGGGCGCGGTCCGCCGGGTCCGCGTGGACAACGGCCGGCGCACGACGTGGATGCCGCACCTGGTCGCCGAACGCCGCACGGTGGAGGGCATCGAGCAGGACCCCCGGCTCCTCTTCGAGCACCTGTCGACCAGCAAGATGTACGCCCGCGCCTTCCTCGACCGCCACCAGCTCCGCTTCCCCGAGGGCATCCACTACGAGGACCAGCTGTTCTCGGCGCAGGCGTACTGCCTGGCGAAGGCGTTCACGATCATCCCGGACCCGGTGTACGTCTGGTACATCGAGCCGTTCGCCGCCGCGGCCTCCGCCTCCATCTCCAACCAGCGGCACAAGATCTCCAACGTCCGCGACCGGGTCCATGTCCAGCGGCTGATCGACGACTTCCTGGTGAGCAGCGGGCACGCGGGGCTGCGGCAGGACAAGGACTTCAAGTTCCTCAAGCACGACTTCCGGATGTACGCGGGCGACCTGCCGTACCGGGACGAGGAGTGGCTGGCGTCCTTCGCGGACCTCATGACCCCCTACCTGGACACGCTCTCCCCCGACGCGTACGCCCGGCTGCCCCGCGCCGAGCGGGTGGTGCTGGAGCTGCTGCGCGCCGGCCGCCTGGACGAGGTGCGGCTGGCGGCGCGCGGGCTGGGCCACGCGGTGGCGCCGCGGCAGGTGACGACCGGCTCCGACGGCGTTCCCTACTGGGGCGACAGCGTCCCGTCGACCGACCGCGCCCGCCGCGAACTCGACGTCTCCGAGCTGGAGCTGGACACCCGGCCGTTCCCCACCGCCCAGTTCCGCCACGAGATCACGGAGCTGACGCCCGGTCCCGGCGCGTCCCTCACCCTCGCGATCCGCACCTACGACCCCGGTCTGCGGCTGCCCGTCGGGCCCCAGCGCGCGTCGCTGCTCCTGACTCCCGGCAGACGCCGCATGACGGTGCCCTTCCGCCTGGACCCGGTGCGCCCCGGTGTCTTCGAGGGCACGGTCCGCCTCGACCTGGCCGCCGCGCCGGTGCCGCTCCACGGCTTCGCCGGCCTACGGCACCCCCTGGTCCGCCTGGACCAGCAGGGCCTGTCCAACTCGGCCCTGCTCCTCGCCCCGCTGGACTTCCCGCCGCGCACCGTCCGCATCCCCTACCACTCGGGCACGGCCCCCCACGACCTCACGATGGAACCGGAAACCCGCAACCCCGGCCGCCTGCAGCTCCGCTGGACTCCCGTCGGCGTCACAGCCCACGTGACCCGCCCGTTGCTCCACCGCCTGGCCCACCCCCGCCTGCGGAACGCCGCCCGCCTGGCCGCGAGCGTATTGAGGTAGGCCGGGGCGCCCAAGCGCCGTTGCGGCACCTGCCCGCGGGCTGCGGCTCCGTCGGGGCTGCTCGCGCAGTTCCCCGCGCCCCTCAGGGGCGCCGCAGTCTGCGGGCAGTCGTGCCGCTGGGGGCGGCACGGGTGGGCGCAGGCGGCACCCGCCGAGCGCCGGTGAGCGGCCCAACCCCCGTACGGCTCAGGGGAGCACTCGGTACAGGGTCTGGTGGCCTGGCCCCACGGCCACCTTGCGGAGCCACGGTGCGTTCGCCGACGTACCTCCGACGACCCACCGCACCCCGTACTGCCGCAGGATCCTCCGCCGTTCCGCAGCCCCCGTCCCCGCAGAGAAGTACCGCTCCACCGCCGCCTCCCGACGCCCCGCGTCCGGAAGGAACACGTCCGGATACCCCGGCGCCACGGTGTACGGCCCGTACGCGGGGATCTGCCGAGCCGGGAACGTCCGAGCCATCACCACATCCCCGTACTTCACCCCGGCCCGCATGATCCACTGGTAACCCACCCACGGCGTCCGGTACTTCTCGGCGACCACCCGAGGAAGCGCCTCCCGGTCCACCACGTATCCGAGCGTCCCGGCCTGCGTCCACGCCCCCACCGCCAGCGCGGCGAGCAGCACACACGCCCACGCCCGCCGCACGGCCCGCCGCCCCGCCGACACCACCTCCAGCGCGGCCGCGAGCTGTGCCGGGACGAGCGCGGCAGGCAGGGCACGGCCCCAGGAGTAGTGCCCGGTCAGACCCCCCGCCGCGAACACCAGCGCGCCGAGGAGGAAGAAGAGGACCAGCGGGTCCCGGTGGTCCCGCCGCCAGCGCAGGCCCAGCGCCGCCACCCCGAGCAGCACGAGCCCGAACCGCCCGGCCAGGTCCTGGTAGAGCGGCCGGTGGATGGCCTCCAGGTCCGCGCCGGCGGAGAACAGCGCGAAGAAGTCGTAGTACGGCCAGAGCCACAGCACCAGCAGCCCCAGAGCCAGCCCGGCACCGAACCGCAGCAGCATCCCCCGCGCCGGCTTCCCCGCGAGCACCATGGCCAGCCCGCCCAGGGACGCCACGACCCCGGTGAACTGATGGCACAGCAGGATCAGCGCCCACAACACCCCCAGGCCCAGCCCCACCCCCCACGCGGACTCCGAGCGCACCGCCCGCGTCAGCCAGGCCCAGAAGTGGAAGCTGAGCCCGAGCGCGAACACGCTGGGGTACGACACCGTCAATGCAAGGGAGTTCAGCCCGAGGAAGCCGCTCCAGTTGAACAGCACCGGCCCCCAGAGCAGCAGCATGCTCAGCAGGGCCAGGGCGGGAGCGGCGCGATGGGCGCTGAGCGTGCGGACGTACCGCAGGACCCCGGTCACCAGCAGCGCCAGCCCGGCGAGTGCGGCCAGCCGCAGCACCACGAAGACGGACAGGCCCGTCGACTTGGCGACGACGCCGAGCAGCAGCATCCACGGCGAGTAGTACGGGCTCGGCGTGTCGGCGTCGACCAGCGGGTTGCCGGGGTGCAGCAGGCTGTGCCGCAGGCGTTGGACGGTGGCCGCGTGCATGCCGAGGTCGCCCGCCCACGGCAGGCGGACGACGACCAGGAGCAGCAGCACCACGACCAGCGCGGCGGCGAGCTGCGGGAGCGTCCGGCCGACGCGCGACGCGGAGCCGCTCGGCGATGCCGTAGGGCTCACCGGTTCGGTGTCTGTCGGCGCGGTGTGCACACCGCCGACCCTATCCGAAGCCCCGCGAAGAGCAGGAAAAGGTAAATTCACCGCAGGTTTCCGGCGAGGGGTCGGCAAGAAGCCCGTGAGAACGCGAAGGCGCCCCCGGTGCACGGCCGGGGGCGCCTGTCGTGTCGTACGCCTACGAGTGCGTGCGCAGCAGCGTCCGCATCGTCCGCATCGCCACCGACAGGTTGGCGAGGTCGAAGGAGTCGGAGCTGCGGATCTCGTCCAGCGTGGTGCGGGCGCGGCTCAGGATCGCCGCGTTCTTCTGCTCCCAGGCCTTGAAGCGCTGCTCGGGCGTCGAGGTGCCGTTTCCGACGGCCAGGACGTCCGCGGTGAGCGCCGCGTGGGCCGCGTACAGGTCCTCGCGGATCGAGGCGCGGGCCATGGACTGCCAGCGGTCGGCGCGGGGCAGCTCGATGATGCGGTCCATCAGCTGGGTGATGTTCAGCCGGTCGGCGAGGTCGTAGTAGATCTCGGCGACGTCCAGCGGCTCCTTGCCCATGCGGTCGGCCACCGACACGATGTCGAGCGCCGGGAAGGCGGAGGAGAACCCGGCCACGCGGGTGGCGAGTTCGTCCGGGACGCCGGCCGCGGACAGCTCGTCGTACACGTGCTGGTACCACTCCAGGTCCGCGCCGCGCAGCAGCTTCGGCAGCTCCTGCCAGACCCGCTCGACCCGGTCGGCGAAGAACTCCACCGTCTCGGCGAGCTGCAGCGGCTGCGGCCGGTTGTTGAGCAGCCAGCGGGTGCCGCGCTCGACCAGGCGGCGCGAGTGCAGCCGGATCCGGGTCTGGACGGCCGCTTCGACCTTGTTGTCCAGGGCCTCTACCGCGTCCCACACCGGCGCCTGGCAGAAGATCGCGCGGGCCGCGGTCTGGGCCCGGACGATCTCCTCCAGGGAGGCCCCGGTCTCCTCGCGCAGCCGGTGCAGGTACGTCGTACCGCCCGTGTTGACCGTGTCGTTGACCAGCACGGTCGTGGTGATCTCACGGCGCAGCGGGTGGTTGTCGATCGCCTCGGCGAACCGCTCGCGCAGCGCCGTCGGGAAGTAGGCGTGCAGCAGACCGCGCAGGTACGGGTCGTCCGGCAGCGAGGTGTGCAGCAGCTCCTCGGCCACCGTGATCTTCGTGTACGCCAGCACGACGGCGGTCTCCGGGCCGCTCAGGCCCTGGCCCCCGGCGAGGCGCTCGCGGATCTGCCGGTCGGTGGGCAGGAACTCCAGCGCCCGGTCCAGGTGGCCCTCGCGCACCAGGTGGCGGATGAACCGCTGCTGGGCGTGGAGCATGTCCTTGGCCTGCAAGAGGGCATTGGCCAGGGCGGTGTTCTGCGCGTAGTTGTTGCGCAGGACCAGCGCGCCGACCTCGTCGGTCATCTCGGCGAGCAGCTTGTTGCGCTGCTTGACCGTCATGTCGCCGTCCGTGACCAGGCCGTTCAGCAGGATCTTGATGTTCACCTCGTGGTCGGAGGTGTCCACACCGGCGCTGTTGTCGATCGCATCGGTGTTGATCTTGCCGCCGAGCATGGCGAACTCGATCCGGCCGAGCTGGGTCAGGCCCAGGTTGCCGCCCTCGCCGACGACCTTGACCCGCAGGTCCTTGCCGTCGACGCGGATCGCGTCGTTGGCCTTGTCGCCGACGTCGGCGTTCGACTCCACCGACGACTTCACGTACGTACCGATGCCGCCGTTCCACAGCAGGTCCACCGGCGCCTTGAGGATGGCCTTCATCAGGTCCGCCGGGGTCATCTTGGCGACCTTGTCCTCGATGCCGAGGGCCTGGCGGATGTGGCTGTTGAGCGGGATCGCCTTGGCGGTGCGCGGGAAGATCCCGCCGCCCGCCGACAGCAGCTCGGTGTCGTAGTCGGCCCAGCTGGAACGGGGCAGCTCGAACAGGCGGCGGCGCTCGGCGTAGGAGGTGGCCGCGTCCGGGTGCGGGTCGATGAAGATGTGCCGGTGGTCGAAGGCGGCGACCAGGCGGATGTGCTCGGAGAGCAGCATGCCGTTGCCGAACACGTCACCCGACATGTCACCGATGCCGACGACCGTGAAGTCCTCGGTCTGCGTGTCCACGCCCAGCTCGCGGAAGTGCCGCTTCACGGACTCCCAGGCGCCGCGCGCGGTGATGCCCATGCCCTTGTGGTCGTAGCCGGCCGAGCCGCCGGAGGCGAAGGCGTCGCCGAGCCAGAAGTTGTAGGTGTTCGCGACCTCGTTGGCGATGTCCGAGAAGGTCGCGGTGCCCTTGTCGGCGGCCACCACCAGGTAGGTGTCGTCCCCGTCGTGCCGCACCACGTCCTGCGGCGGCACGACCTCGCCGGCCACCATGTTGTCGGTGATGTCCAGCAGCGCCGAGATGAACGTCTTGTAGCTGGCGATGCCCTCGGCCAGCCAGGCGTCGCGGTCCACGCTCGGGTCGGGCAGCTGCTTGGCGACGAAGCCGCCCTTGGCGCCGACCGGCACGATGACGGTGTTCTTCACCATCTGCGCCTTGACCAGACCCAGGATCTCGGTGCGGAAGTCCTCCCGCCGGTCCGACCAGCGCAGGCCACCGCGCGCGACCTTGCCGAAGCGCAGGTGCACGCCCTCCACCCGCGGCGAGTACACCCAGATCTCGTACGCCGGGCGCGGCGCGGGCAGGTCCGGGATGGCCTGCGGGTCGAACTTCATGGAGACGTAGTCGTGCGGCACGCCGCCGAGCGCCTCCTGGAAGAAGTTCGTGCGCAGGGTCGCCTTGATGACGGTCAGGAAGGAGCGCAGGATGCGGTCCTCGTCCAGGCTGGCCACCTGCTCCAGGGCCGCGTCCAGCTCCTCCAGCAGGGCGTCGGTGATCTCCAGCCCGGCCTTCTGCCGGTCCGGGGACATCCGCGCCTCGAACAGGGAGACGAGGAGCCGGGTGGTGTGGACGTTGTTGCGGAGGGTGTCCTCCATGTAGTCCTGCGAGAAGGTCGAGCCGGCCTGCCGCAGGTACTTGGCGTAGGCGCGCAGCACCATCGCCTGCCGCCAGGTCAGCCCGGCGCTCAGCACGAGCGCGTTGAAGCCGTCGTTCTCGGCCTGGCCGGTCCAGGTCGCCGCGAACGCGTCCTGGAAGCGCTCGCGGGCGTCGTCGCCCAGGTAGTCGCCGTTGCCGCCGCCGAGCGTCTTCGGCATGCGCAGACCGAAGTCGTAGATCCAGGCGGTGGTGCGGTCCGCGCAGCGCAGCTCGTACGGCCGCTCGTCCGTGACCTCGACGCCGAGCCGGCTCAGCACCGGCAGCACCTTGGAGAGGGAGACCGTGCCGCCCTTCTGGTAGATCTTGAAGCGGCGCTCGTCGGGCGCGGCGCCCACCGGCTCGTACAGGCTGAGCGAGAAGGCCTTGTCCTCGCTCAGCTGCTCCAGGTGCACCAGGTCGGCGACCGCGGCACGCGGGCTGTGGTCGGCCTTGTAGCCCTCGGGGAAGGCGTGGTTGTAGCGGCGCAGCACCTCGGCCGCGCGCTCCTCGCCGCACTCGGCGGTCAGCGCCTCGGCGAACGCGTCGGCCCAGGAGCGGGCCGCCTCGACCAGGCGGGCCTCGATGCGCTCCTTGTCGGCGTCCGACAGCTCGGGCAGCTCGGTGCCCTGCGGGACCCGGACGACGAAGTGCAGCCGGGACAGGATCGACTCGGTGTTCCAGGCGGTGAAGTCGACGCTGGTGCCGCCCAGCTCCTCCTTCAGGATGTCGATGATCCGCAGGCGGACGCCGGTGGTGTAGCGGTCGCGGGGGAGGTAGACGAGGGCCGAGTAGTAGCGGCCGTACTCGTCCTGGCGCAGGTACAGCCGCAGCCGGCGGCGCTCCTGCAGGTAGAGCACGCTCGTGACGATGGACTGCAGCTCGGCGACCGGGGTCTGGAACAGCTCGTCGCGCGGGTAGGTCTCCATGATCTGGAGCAGGTCGCGGCCGTCGTGGCTGTGGGGCGAGAAGCCGGCGCGGCGCAGCACCTCGTCGACCTTGCGGCGGATCACCGGGACCCGGCGCACGGACTCGGTGTACGCGGCCGAGGAGAACAGTCCGAGGAAGCGGCGCTCACCGACCACGTTGCCGTCCGCGTCGAACCTCTTGACGCCGATGTAGTCCAGGTACGACGGCCGGTGCACGGTGGCCCGGCTGTTGGCCTTGGTCAGCACCAGCAGCTTGTGCTCGCGGGCCTTGGCGCGGGCGTCGGCCGGGAGCCGCTCGAAGGAGGGGCTGACCGGGTGCCGGTCCTCCTGGGCGTGGTGCGGGTCGGAACGCAGTATGCCGAGCCCGGTGCCGGGCACGGCGGCGAGCGTGTCGTCCTCGCGCAGCTGGTACTCGCGGTAGCCGAGGAAGGTGAAGTGGTCGTCGGCCAGCCAGCGCAGCAGCTCGCGGGCCTCCTCGACCTCGGCCTCGGGCAGGTCGCCGGGGGCGGGCTCGTCCCCCAGGCCGTCGGCGAGCCGGGTCGACGTGCTCCGCATCTTCTCCCAGTCCTCGACGGCCTCGCGGACGTCGGACAGGATGCGCAGCAGGTCGGCGGAGATCTGCTTCAGGTCGGCGCGGTCGGTCTCCCGGTCGATCTCGACGTGGATCCAGGACTCGACGTGCGCGTCGTGCGGGAGGTCGCCCACGGGCGGGGTCGGCAGCACCTCGATCAGCTTGCCGGTCAGATCCCGCCGGACCACGAACTGCGGGTGGATGACGACGTGGATGCCGCGCCCCTGCCGGGTCAGCTCATTGGTGACCGAGTCCACGAGGAAGGGCATGTCGTCGGTGACGACCTCCACCACGGTGTGGCTGCAGGTCCACCCGTTCTCCTCCACGGTCGGGGTGTGCACCCGGACGTTCGCGGTGCCCTGGGGGCGGGTCTCGGCGAGCCGGTAGTGCGAGACCGCGGCGCCGAAGACGTCGACCGGGTCGCGGTCGGCGAGGTCTTCCGGGGCGGTGTGCAGGTAGTAGCGCTGGAGGAACGCGAGCACGGATTCGCTGTCCGGGGTGCCGGGGGTGCCCTCGCTCGTCGACCCGGTCGGTAGGTGCCCCCCGACCGGGCTGTTCTCAGCTACCCGTGCGGCCCTCTCGAGCAGCTCGGCCTTGGCTTCGTCCAGCTTGGTCTGCATTGTCCTCTGGCTCCTGTCGCGCGCCGTTGCGTGACGTAGAAGGAAGTACGGTCTCTTTCCCTCCGGCTCGACGCCACGGCCCGGGGTCTCCGGTCCGATCCGACGCTATGCCGCGAGGTGAGATGAGCGGGGGGTATTCGGCCAATCTCGGCACGCCCGTCGACTGTGACGCTGCCCTCGGCACCGCCGTGTCCCGGAGCGTCCTCGGCGTCCTGGGAGCGTCCGCGCTCCCGTCCCGCCCGCGAAGACCAGCGACCGCCGCCCGGTCACGGAGGTGTTCCGTGCAACCCGGGCGCAGGGCAGGAGCAGGATCGCCCCCGCGAGCTATCGCGCTGATCACGCCACAAGGCTATCGCCACTTACCCGGGGCCCGTCATGAGCCGTATGTGTACAAAACCAAGGGGTGAAGTTTGACGTTCTGCACAGCGGCGGGGTGGGAGCGGGTGGCGTATCCGAGCGAAGGGCTGGGCACCGCTCCGAACCGGGAACCAGGCACCGCGCACCGGCGCCCGGACCTGGAACCTGGCCCGGTCTTCGGTCACCCGGTCGCGTCCCCGCGCCCGCGGCGGCACCCTGAAAAACAACCGGGCCCTCTTGGCAAGCGCGCCCGGCGGGGGCACGGTGCCCAGAGTCCCACCCGCCGCCCGGAGTACGACCGGAGGAGCCGACATGCCCACCAAGATCCTCATCGTCACCGGCGACGCAGCGGAGTCCCTGGAGGTCCTCTACCCCTACCAGCGACTGCTGGAGGAGGGCTACGAGGTCCACATCGCGGCCCCCACCCGCAAGACCCTCCGCTTCGTCGTCCACGACTTCGAGCCCGGCTACGACACCTACACCGAGAAGCCCGGCTACACCTGGCCCGCCGACCTGGCCTTCTCCGAGGTCGACCCGGGGGCCTACGCGGCCCTCGTCATCCCCGGCGGCCGCGCCCCCGAGTACCTGCGCAACGACGCCGAACTCCGCAAGATCCTCAAGGCCTTCTTCGACGCGGACAAGCCGGTCGCCCAGATCTGCCACGGCCCGCTGCTGACCGCAGCGATCGACTCCCTCCGGGGCCGCCGGGTCACGGCCTACCCCGCGCTGGAGCCGGACATGCAGTCGGCCGGAGCGGGCTTCCAGGACACCGAGGCGGTCGTCGACGGCACCCTCGTCTCCTCCCGCGCCTGGCCCGACCACCCGGCCTGGATGCGCGAGTTCCTGAAGGTGCTCCGCTCCAAGGCACCGGCGAGCTGAGGTTTCCGGAGAGCCCAGGGCTACGCCGCCATCCTCCACGCCTCGGCCACCGCGTCAGCCAGCGTGTCCACCACCGGCACCCCCACGTGCTCCAGACTCTCCCGACTGTGCGACCCCCCGCTGTACAGCACGGCCTGCGCCCCCACATACCGCGCGGCGACCGCGTCGTCCGCCGCGTCCCCGATCACCACGGTCCGCTCCGGCGCCACCACCCCCGCCAGCGCCTCCAGATGCCGCACCATGTGCTCGGCCTTGCTGCCGCCGGACGGCCCCGTACGCCCGTCGACCCGTATGAAGTGCGCCTCGATCCCGAAGCCCCGCACGAGCGGCACCAGCTCCTCGTGCCCGTACATGCTCAGCAGCGACTGGCTGTGCCCCGCCGACCGCCACCCCAGGAGCAGTTCCTCGGCCCCCTCGGTCAGCCCGCACCGCACCCGGTGCTCGGCGTAGTACCGATGGAAGACCCCGTCCATCAGCTCCCACTCGGCGTCGGTCGGCAGCCGGCCGAGCAGCCGCTCGTAGAACTTCGGCACCGGCACGCAGTACAGCGTCCGGTACTGCTCCAGTGTGATCGGCGCGAGCCCCAGCTCGGCGAAGGCCGCGTTCGTCGCCCCGATGATCGCGTCATTGTCGTGGAACAGCGTCCCGTTCCAGTCCCAGACGATGTGCGCGCTTCCGTGCATCCCCATGTCCAAGACCGTACCCGCCCCCACTGACAATCAAGGCGCCACTCGGATCGGACCAGGTCAGCCCAGCCCGACGAGGTTGGGGATCTCCTGCGTGGCGTACCAGAGCAGCTCGTGGTCGTCCGCCCCGTCCACGACGAACTGCGCGTCGTCGTCCCCGCCGTCCGCCGCCTCCAGCGCGTCCGCCGCCGCGGCCACGTCCGGCTCCGCGTCCTCGGCGTCGACGTGCACGGCGGCCGCCTTCGCGAGCGGCACCGCCGCCGTCACGGTGACCTCGCCGAGGGCGGACGGTTCGAGCCCGCGGTCCGGGTCGACGCTCGCGGCACGGTCGGGCACGTCCACGGCGACCACGACCCGGCGCCGTACCGCGTCCGGGTCCGCCGCCAGCAGCCGCAGCGAGGCCAGCGCGGCCCGGCTGAGCGCCGCGTACTCCAGTTCCTCGATGTCCTCGGAGAGGTACCACTCGCGGAGCGCGGGCGTGACGGCGTACGCGACGAGGGAGCCGCTCCCCAGTTCTCCCGTCTTGTACGCCTCGGCGAGAGCGGGGAGGGTCAGGGGGACGTAGACGCGCATGCTGGCCGCTCTTTCCTGTTCCTGGTCGAAGGCTCCGCTGGGCCCCGGGGAGGGCGGCTGGCGCGTCTCCCGAAGGGTCTTCAGGATACGTGCGCCCGTCCCCTTTCGAGCCCCTGCCCACACCCGTGGAAGCGTCGACTCCGGGCCCGGAATTCACCCTCTCCCCCCGCTTGCTCACGGGCTTCCGGGCACCCCGCGTCCCTCGGATAGGTGAACGTTCCGGCCCTTCTCCCGCCGGCCGCGCCTTCCTTGCCGACGCCTCCCGCACCCCGTACAAGATCCCCACCAGCTAGTTACCGCCCGGTATCCCCGGGCCCGCCGAACGGGGACCTCCATGACCAAGGTCATGAGCCGTACCGCCCAGCCCCGCCCGCGGCACCGCCCGCCGACCCGTCGCGACTCCCGCCGACCCGGCGGCGCCCCGCCCCGCATGCCCAGCCGGCCGACGGCCACACGGCCGGAGACGGCCCGTACGCTGCCCGCAGCGGCCCTGCGGCAGCCCCGGCCCACCGACCTCTTCGCCGACCGTCTGCTGGCCGTCCTGAGCGGCCAGCGCCCCGTCCACTGGATGCTCCGCCACACAGCGGGCCGCGCCTACGACGACCTGGCCCGCCTCGCCGAACGAAGCCCCCTGCGCACCCTCGGCCCCCGCCCCTTCGTCCACGACATCGGCTACTACGTCCCCAGCGAAGGCGCCCTCGAGGTCTTCGCCCGTATCGCCGCCGGCGACCAACTCCGCGCCATGGCGTTCCGGCTGGAACGCGGCAAGGACCTCCGCTGGCGCTGCACAGCAGTGGAAGCGGGCCCGTCGTAACACTGGCGCCGCCCGTCGGGGTGCGGAGACGGGCGTGCAGGGGGGCGCCGTCCGGATGCGGGCACGTCGTGGCACGGGGCACCCGTCAAGCCCGCCGCACGGCACGCGGAAGGGCCGGGCTCCCCAAGGGAACCCGGCCCTTCCGCACGCCGCCGGCGTTACTTCTTGCGGCGACGCCCGCCCTTGGCCTGTCGCCGCCGCTCCGCCCGGGTCAGCCCGTCGGACTCGGACCGCACCGGCTCCTCGTCCTCCAGGTCACGCTCGACGATGCCGCCCTCACCGTCCACCGTCGGCGCGGAGAAGTGCAGATCCCGCCGCTGCGGAACGTCCAGCCCCTTCGCGCGGATCTCAGGACGCGCACCCGCCTGCGCCGGCACGGTGTCCTGCACGCCCTCGCCCACCGGCTCGGCTTCCTCGACCGGGACCTCCTCGACGTGCTGCTCGACCTGGACCTCCAGGTTGAACAGGTAGCCGACGGACTCCTCCTTGATGCCGTCCATCATCGCGGTGAACATGTCGAAGCCCTCGCGCTGGTACTCGACCAGCGGGTCCTTCTGCGCCATCGCGCGCAGGCCGATGCCCTCCTGGAGGTAGTCCATCTCGTAGAGGTGCTCGCGCCACTTGCGGTCCAGGACCGACAGCACGACCCGGCGCTCCAGCTCACGCATGATCTCGGAGCCGAGCTGCGCCTCACGGGCCTCGTACTGCTCGTGGATGTCCTCCTTGATGGACTCCTCGATGAACTCGGCGGTCAGACCGGCCCGGTCGCCGGCCGCCTCCTCCAGCTCCTCGATGGTGACCTTCACCGGGTACAGCTGCCGGAAGGCGCCCCACAGCCGGTCCAGGTCCCAGTCCTCGGGGAAGCCCTCGGAGGTCTCGGCGCGGATGTACGCCTCGATCGTGTCGTCCATGAAGTGCCGGATCTGATCGTGCAGGTCCTCGCCCTCCAGCACGCGCCGGCGCTCGCCGTAGATGACCTCGCGCTGGCGGTTGAGCACCTCGTCGTACTTCAGGACGTTCTTGCGGGTCTCGAAGTTCTGCGTCTCGACCTGGGCCTGCGCGGACGCGATCGCGCGCGTGACCATCTTGTTCTCGATCGGCACGTCGTCGGGCACGTTGGCCATCGACATCACGCGCTCGACCATCTGGGCCTTGAACAGGCGCATCAGGTCGTCGCCGAGGGACAGGTAGAAGCGGGACTCACCCGGGTCGCCCTGACGGCCGGAACGACCGCGCAGCTGGTTGTCGATCCGCCGCGACTCGTGCCGCTCGGTGCCGAGGACGTAGAGCCCGCCGAGCTGCTCGACTTCGTCCTTCTCCGCCTTCACGGCCTGCTGGGCCTTCTCCAGGGCGGCCGGCAGGGCCGCGGCCCACTCCTCGATGTGCTCCTCGGGGTCGAGGCCGCGCTGGCGCAGCTCCGCCTCGGCGAGGTCCTCGGGGTTGCCGCCGAGCTTGATGTCCGTACCACGGCCGGCCATGTTGGTGGCCACCGTCACGGCGCCCTTGCGGCCGGCCTGGGCGACGATCTGCGCCTCACGCTCGTGGTGCTTGGCGTTCAGCACCTCGTGCTGGATGCCGCGCTTGCTGAGCTGCTGCGAGAGGTACTCCGACTTCTCGACGGAGGTCGTGCCGACGAGGATCGGCTGGCCCTTCTCGTGCTTCTCGGCGATGTCGTCCACGACCGCCTCGAACTTGGCCACCTCGGTGCGGTAGATCAGGTCCGACTGGTCCTTGCGGACCATCGGCCTGTTGGTCGGGATCGGGACCACGCCGAGCTTGTAGATCTGGTGGAACTCGGCGGCCTCGGTCATCGCCGTACCGGTCATGCCGGAGAGCTTCTTGTAGAGGCGGAAGAAGTTCTGCAGGGTGATCGTGGCGAGGGTCTGGTTCTCGTCCTTGATGTCCACCCCTTCCTTCGCCTCGATCGCCTGGTGCATGCCCTCGTTGTAGCGGCGGCCGGCGAGGATACGGCCGGTGTGCTCGTCGACGATCATGACTTCGCCGTCGATGACGACGTAGTCCTTGTCCTTCTTGAAGAGCTCCTTCGCCTTGATGGCGTTGTTCAGGTAGCCCACCAGCGGGGTGTTCACCGACTCGTAGAGGTTGTCGATGCCCAGCCAGTCCTCGACCTTGCTGACGCCGGACTCGTGGATGGCGACCGTGCGCTTCTTCTCGTCGACGTCGTAGTCGCCGGTCTCCTCGACGCCCTTGAGCGGGTTGCCGGCCTCGCCGCGCTTGAGGCGGGTGACCAGCTTGGCGAAGTCGCCGTACCACTTGGTGGCCTGGTCGGCCGGGCCGGAGATGATCAGCGGCGTACGGGCCTCGTCGATGAGGATGGAGTCGACCTCGTCGACGATGGCGAAGTTGTGGCCGCGCTGCACCAGTTCGTCCTTCGACCACGCCATGTTGTCGCGCAGGTAGTCGAAGCCGAATTCGTTGTTCGTGCCGTAGGTGATGTCGCACGCGTACTGCTCGCGACGCTGGGCCGGCGTCATGTTGGCCAGGATGCAGCCGACGTTCAGACCCAGGAACTTGTGGACGCGGCCCATCATCTCGGAGTCGCGCTCGGCCAGGTAGTCGTTGACCGTGATGAGGTGGACGCCGTCCCCGGACAGGGCGTTCAGGTACGCGGGCAGCGTGCCGACGAGTGTCTTGCCCTCACCGGTCTTCATCTCGGCCACATAGCCGAGGTGGAGCGCGGCACCACCCATCAGCTGCACGTCGTAGTGCCGCTGGCCGAGGACGCGCTTGGCGGCCTCGCGCACCGTGGCGAACGCTTCGGGGAGCAGGTCGTCCAGGCTCTCACCGTCGGCGTAGCGCTGCCTGTACTCCTCGGTGAGGGCCCGCAGCTCGGCGTCGGAGAGGTCGACGAAGTCCTCTTCGATGGAGTTGACCTGGTCCGCGATGCGGTGCAGCTTGCGCAGGATCTTGCCTTCGCCTGCACGCATGATCTTCGAGAGGACGGACACGGGGGCTGGTCTCCTTGCCGGTCGGGCCTGGGACGGTCGGTTTTCCTTCTGACGTACTGAGCAACGGCCATCGTATGCGAGGACCCGGCTGCGCCGGGAGGCCTGGCGGCCCGACGGCTGCTTCACCCGGGACAACGGACGGTCCATCCGGATAGTGCCGCATCGACGCAAGGAATTACGCGAAATGTGATCGCGTGCTCACGCATCGCGAAAATCCATGGCCCCGTACGGGCGAGCCGAGCAGAATCGGGCGATGGAACCCGTCACGCTCACCACCGGCCGCCTCCTGCTCCGCTCGGTCGGCCCCGCCGACACCGACGCGGTGTACAAGGCCGCGCAGGACTCCGACATCCAGCGCTGGACGACGGTTCCCTCGCCCTATCTGCCCGAGCACGCGATCGGCTTCACGGAGCAGATCGTCCCCGAGGGCTGGGCGCAGGGGTCGATGTTCACCTTCGGCGTCTTCCTCGCCGACGGGGAGCTGGCCGGCATGCTCGCCCTCACGATGCGCTCGCTGGGCACGGCCGAGGTCGGCTTCTGGGCGGCCAAGGAGCACCGTGGCCGCGGGTATGTCGTGGAAGCCACGCTCACCGCCTGCCGGTGGATCTTCACCGAGGTCGGTGTCGACCGTGTCGAATGGCGGGCCGAGGTCGGCAACCACGCCTCGCGCGCGGTGGCGGAACGCGCGGGCTTCACCATCGAGGGCACCCTGCGCTCCGGCATCAACAACAAGGGGGTGCGCCGGGACTGCTGGGTCGGCTCCCTGCTCCCCTCGGACCTCGGCCTGCCGTCGACGGCCCCGTACCTGCCCGCGCGAGCCTGAGCCCGGCCCCCGTGGTGAATTCCCAGCCTCGCCGCGGACTGTCAGTGGCACCCTCTATCGTCCGAGGCATGACGACCCTTCCGCGCCCCACCACCACCCTCACCGCGGACGACGCCCGCCGGATCGCCCTGCGGGCCCAGGGCCTGCTCGGCGCGCCCGACCGGCGCGCGGGCGTCCGCGGGGTGCTGCGCCACCTCGGCGCGGTGCAGCTCGACACGATCTCCGTCCTGGCCCGCTCCCACGAGCTCGTGCCGTACGCCCGGCTGGGCGCGGTCGGCCGCCAGGCCGTGGAGGCCGCGTACTGGACGGACGCCCACGCCTTCGAGTACTGGTCGCACGCCGCCTGCATCCTCCCCATCGAGGAGTGGCCGCACTTCGCCTTCCGCCGCCGTGCCTACCGCAACCGCCCGCACTGGCACCACGAACTCCCCGACGGCACCTACGACCAGGTCATCAAGCAGCTCCGCACGGAGGGCCCGCTGACCGCCACGGAGCTGGGCGGCGCGAAGAAGACGAACGACTGGTGGGACTGGTCGGGCACGAAGGTCGCCGTGGAGCGTGCGCTGATGTACGGCGAGGTGGTGTGCGTGGAGCGGCGCGGCTGGAAGCGCGTGTACGACCTTGCCGAGCGCGCCGTTCCTGAGGCGCTGCTGCACGACGAACTGGACGACACCGAGTGCCTGCGCCGTCTGGTCCGGCTGGCGGGCGAGTCGCTGGGCGTCGGCACGCGCGCGGACATCGCCGACTACCACCGCCTCAAGGCCGAGCAGGTCGACGCGGTGATCGCGGACTCGGGGCTGGTGCCGGTCGAGGTCGAGGGCTGGGGCAGGCCGGCCTGGGCGGACCCGGCCGCCTTGGCGACGCCGCCGCGCGGCAGGCACCGCACCACGCTGCTGTCGCCGTTCGACTCCCTGATCTGGGAGCGGGCGCGCACCGAGCGGATCTTCGGCTTCACCCACCGGCTGGAGGCGTACGTCCCCAAGCCCAAGCGGGTCCACGGCTACTTCGCGATGCCGGTGCTCGCCGGCGGCCGGCTGGTCGGGCGTGTCGACCCGGCGCGGGAGGGCCGCACGCTGGTGGCCAAGCAGGTCGCCCTGGACGGCCCGAAGGCCGTCCGGGGGGTCGCCGAGGCCCTGGCGGAGGCGGCGACCTGGGTGAACTGCACGAACGTCCGTGTCGAGCGCGTGGACGCACCCGAGCTGCGCGAGCCCCTCACCCGGGAACTCGCCGGTCTCCTCGGATAGGCGCCGCCGGACCGGTCGGGCGCTAGCGGATCTCGAGGATCTTCTCCCGCATCGCGTAGACCACGGCCTCCATCCGGGAGTGCAGCTGCAGCTTCTCCAGGATGTTGCGGACGTGGTTCTTCACGGTGTTCTCGGAGATGAACAACTCCTTGGCGATGTCCCGGTTGTTCATGCCCGTGGCGACGAGTTTCAGGACCTCCAGCTCCCGGTCGGTCAGCCGGGGCGCGGGCACCAGCCGGCGTTCGTCGGTGCGCTGGATCATCGACTTGAACTCGGTGAGGAGTTTCGACGCCATCGAGGGACTGATCTGCGACTGTCCGTCGGCCACCGCGCGAATGGCGGTGGCCACCTCGTCGGTCGAGATCTCCTTGAGGAGATATCCGGTCGCGCCCGCCTTGATCGCGTCGTAGAGATCGGCCTCCTCGTCGCTGATCGTCAGCATGATGATCTTGGCGCTGGGGGCGACCTCCTTGATGGAGGTGCAGGCCTCGATCCCGCCGCGCTTGGGCATGCGGACGTCCATCAGCACGATGTCGGGCAGCAGGTCGGCGGCCTTGTCGACGGCCTCGGCCCCGTCGCCCGCCTCGCCGACGACCTGGATGTCCTCCTCGGCCGCGAGCACGATCTCCAGGCCGCGCCGGAAGAGGGCGTGGTCGTCCACGACCAGGACCCTGATCGGCTCCTTGCGCGACGGGTCCGCATCCGGGCCCATGCCGATGACATCGTCGTCGGCGTCCCCGTCCCGCATCGGTCCGAAGGTGTCCGCCATCGTTCCTCCCCCTGAAGGCTGTGGCCTGTGGTCCTGTGCCATCGCCAACCCAAGGCAGCGGCCCACCGGTTGGGCCGGTGCGGCCATGATTTCATGCCCGGACGACACGGAGGTGACGTGCGGGGCGCGAAGTGGTCGCACACCGGTGCCCCTGGGGGCGCACACACGCTCCAGGGGCACCGGCTCAGCTTCAGCCGGGCGGGTCAGCCGCCCAGCGTGCCACCCGCCGCGGGGGCCTGCGCCTCGGTGACCATCGGGTCCGTGCTGAGGTGGATCACGCCGTAGTCGTAAGCGTGTCGCCGGTAGACGACGCTCGGTTCCTTCGTCTCGGAGTCGACGAACAAGTAGAAGTCGTGGCCGACCAGTTCCATCTCGTAGAGGGCCTGGTCGAGGCTCATCGGAGCGGCGACGTGCGTCTTCTCGCGGACGACGAGGGGGCCTTCACCCTTGATCTCCAGCGAGCCGATCTTCTTGGTCGGCACTCCGTCCGTCTCCTCCTCGTGGACGGGGAGGCCGTTGCTGTTCAGTGTCGCCGCGTCCGGGACGTGGTCGGGGACCTCTGCCGCCGAGATCCGGCGCGCGCCTCGTCGCGAGAACCGCTTGTCATGCTGTTTGCGCAGCCGGGCGTCCAGCTTCTCCGCCGCCAGGTCGAGTGCCGCGTACGGATCGCTGGCCGCTGCCTCCGCCCGGATCACCGGACCGCGGGAGCGGAGCGTGATCTCCACTCGGTCACAGCGGTCGGCCTGTCGGGGGTTCGGCTCTTTGGACACCTCGACGTCGAGGCTGATCACCTTGGCATCGAGCCTCTGGATCTTCTCCAGCTTCAACTTCTCGGCCACGTGCTTGCGGAACCGCTCGGGCACCTCGGTCTTGCGGCCTTTGACGACGATGTCCACGCAGAACTCCGTTCCCGGATCGCTCCGCTGCATCGGCGGAGCATCTCCCTTTCGCACCAGGTCCGGTGATCACCGGACCTCGGACTCGGTGACTTCCACCTCCTCCTCCCCCATGGGCGAGATCTGCACCCCACCGCTGCGGGTGATTGCGGAAAAACCCACAGCACGGCATTCGGATATGCGAGGCCTGGCCTGCACCTTTCCTCACACCCGAACATATCTCGCCCGGACGGATGTCGTCACCCTCTACTGCGGCGTACCTCCGTTCAGCCGAATTGCGGCTCTCACCACCTGCAACGATGCAAGTTGACGTTCAGTTCCTGTTTATTTCGAAAGAATCGCGAGGAGCGGCGATCACTGCGGCACGGAGCATCCGGCCGACGGCGTTCGGGACCGCCTTTTCCGGTGCACTGTGCACCCACTCGCTCCTCTCCTGTCGTACACCGATCCGTCGTTCCCCCCTACCTTCCCGAGTTATCGCCTCATACACGACCGTCCTGCGATCGGGACCGGATACCTCCGCCTCCCGCAGGGCCCGCGCCGCCTCCGCGAGACTGGCGCCCGTCGTCATCAGGTCGTCGACGAGCACCACGCGTCCCGCGCCGAGCAGCCGGCCACCACCCGGGCTGACCTCCAGCGCCCCGGCGAGGTTCTCCAGGCGCTGCCGGGCGTCCAGCCCCGCCTGGTCCGCCACGGCCCGCCGCTGCCGCAGCACGGCCGTCACCCGGGCGGGTGTCCCGGTGCGCCGCAGCTCTCCGGCCGCCGCGAGCGCCATCCGGCGCACCGGATCGTGCCCCCGCGCCCGCACGGCCCACCGGGCGGAGGGCACGGGAACCAGCAGCACGGACCCGCGCCCCGGCGAACCGGACCTCCCGGCGCCGGCACCGCCTTCGCCGAGGCCTGCCCGGACGGCCCCCGCCAGTGCCCTGCCCAGCACTCCCGCGAGGACCAGCGCGCCGCGCTCCTTGTGCGCGAGCAGCAGCGCGCGCACCTCCGCCGCGTAGGGAGCCACCGCGTGCACCACCGGCAGCCCGGCCGGCTCCGGCACCGGCCGCACCCGCCGGGGCACCCCCGCGTCGAGCGTGGCCCGGCACCGTGCGCAGAGCACCGTACGAGGTGCACCGCAGCTCGCGCAGTCGGCCGGCAGCACCAGGTCGGTGAGGTCCTGCCACCACCCCCGCATGACCACCACTGTGCCGACGCCGCCGCCGACCGGCCACCCCTGTGGACAACGCCCTGTGGACAACCCCGCCCAGCCGCCTACGAGAGCGCGCGGCCGTCGGCCCGGACGGACCCGGCGGTCAGCCCGGATAGACCGGCGCGGTCCCGTCCTTGTCGACCTTCTGCCACTGGGCCCCGGACGGCAGCCGTACGATCCCGTCCTCCGAGTAGGCCACCAGCGGCACCCGCTCGTCCTCGGACGCGGCGATCGCCTTGACGCTGGTGAGCGCGCCCGGCGCCGGACCGTCGAGCGTGGAGCCGTCGACCTGGACGTACCGCATCTGCGGCACGCCGCCCTGCTCCTGCCCGACGACGAGCAGCCTGCTGTCCCCGGCCCAGGAGATGGCGCTGACCTGCTCCAGGTCCGGCGCCGCCGACCGCAGACCGTCGACCGAGATGCCCTGCCCGGTCCCGTCGTCGCGCTGGATCCGGCCGATGAACAGGGACTGCTTGCCGTCCTTCGCCACGACCAGCGCGATCCGCGCCCCGTCCGCGGCCACCCGGACGTCCTCGATCCGACCGGACAGGTCCGGCAAGGCCACCTGCTCCGACTTGGTGACACCCTGCTCCAGCACGAACAGCCCGGGCCGGTGCGGATCACGGTCGACCACCCACAGATCGCCGCGGGCGTCCCAGCTCGGTGTGGTCAGCCGCTCGGCGGGGGTCGGACCGTCACTGGTCACCGGCGGCTCGCCGAGCGAACCGCCCGACGCCAGCGACGTCACGTACAGCGACCTGCCCTCGTCACCGACCCCGGCCGCGGTGTGCTCGTCCCGCGACACCGCGAGCGACTGCAGCCCCTTGCCGCCCTCGCCCAGCGGACCCGGCACCGGAACGGACCCGGTGCCGGTGCTCCCGGCCTGCATCCGTACCGCCCGGTGCTTGCCGTCGAGGAAGTACAGGTACTCGGGGCGCTTGGACGAACCGTGCCAGGCGGCCGACTCGGCGCGCTCCTCGGTCAGTTCGCACAGCCGGTCGCCGCCGGTGCCCTGCAGCTCGACGGACTCCAGCGTCGGCGCGAGGTTCCGCAGGGTGAACATCACCTGCGTCGCCATCTCGGTGCACTTGCTCGCCGCGACCTGCGACGGCTCGAGGTTCAGCGGCACCGTCAGCCTGTTCTGGTCGTCCGGTGCCAGCCCGGACACGCCCTTCTCCAGCGCCGTACCGGTCGGGAAGCTGGACCTGACCACCGGCCCGAGCCAGGTGGTGGGCCCCTTCAGCAGCGAGCGGACCATCTGGGTCATCGGGTCCACCTTGCTGCGCACGAACACCGGGTCGGCGACCGCCACCGGCTGCCCGCTCGCCCCGACCGCCGTGTTGGAGGCGAAGTAGTACTTGTCGACGGACGTGTAGTTCCGCTGGAAGTCCGACTTGCCCATGACGACGCCGTCGGGCAGCCCGTCGATCCGCCACTGCCCGCTCTTGGGGTTCTTCGTGAGGTGCAGCTTCTTGCGGTAGGAGCCGTCGGCGGGCTGGTAGGCCTGCTGCGCGTCGACCGTGGCGACCCGGGTGCCGGCCAGCACGCAGGTGACGCTGTTGGTCTCCTCCCGGCCGCCCGGGCGGCAGTCCGTCTCGATGGTCGGCCCGTTCGCGAGGACGGTGGTCGACCGCTCCGGCCGCCACTTGCCCGCCGCGTCGGCCGTCAGGTACTTGCGTGCCGTGTCGTACCCCGGGTCGTCGCTGGTCAGGGCCTCCAGGAAGCCCTGCATGATCTCGCCCGGGCCGGCGCCGTCGGCCGGCGGCATGGCGAACACCCGCACACCGGTGTCCTGCCGCGGCGTGGACTCCACGTCCCGCAGGTCCCCGCTGTCGGGCATCGAGGCACAACCGGCCAGCAGTACGACACCCAAGGCGGCGTACGCCACCGCGCGCGCCGGCCGCCGCCGTGCGCCCCCCGTGCGGTCAGCGGCCACGAAAAGCCTCCCCTGGCTCGGTCGAGTCCTTCGGCGTGGCCGTGTCCGGCCGGTCCCCGCTCGCCTCGTGCGCCGGACGTGCGGCGGGCCCGTCGCCCGGACGCCGGGCGCCGCCGGTGGGCCGGGGCACCACGCGCGCGCCGTTGCCGTTGCCCGGCAGGGCGGTCGGGTCGGCGGCGGGGGTCGCGGCGGACAGCCGCGGCGCGATCGGCGTCCTCGGCGGCAGCGCGGGCGCCTGCGCGCCGGCCTGCTGCACCGGGACGGTCGCCCGCTTCTCCTCGCCCTCGCGGGGCGCACCGGCGTCGGCCAGGCCGCGGTTGCGGCGCGAGTCCTTGGGCTCCAGCGGTATCGGCGAGCCCCGCAGCGGCTCGTCCGCGGTCCGGGGCAGCGTCAGCCGGAACTGGGAGCCGCCGCCGGGCTCGCCCCAGGCCTGGAGCCAGCCGCCGTGCAGCCGCGCGTCCTCCAGGGCGATCGACAGCCCGAGGCCGGTGCCGCCGGTGGTACGCGCGCGTGCCGGGTCGGCCCGCCAGAAGCGGCTGAAGACCCGGGTCGCCTCACCGGGCTTCAGCCCGACGCCGTAGTCCCGCACCGCGATGGCCACGGCCCCGCCCGCCGCGGCGAGCTTGACCACGACGTCCTTGCCCTCGCCGTGCTCGACGGCGTTCACGACCAGGTTGCGCAGGACGCGCTCCACGCGCCGGGCGTCCGCCTCGGCGACGACGGGCTGCTGGTCGCCGACCACCCGTATGTGCGTGCCCTTGCGCTCGGCCAGCGGTTCGGCACCGCTCACCACCCGCCGGACGACCTCCCTGAGGTCGATCGGCTCGGCCTCCAGCGCCGCCGCGCCGGCGTCGAAACGGCTGATCTCCAACAGGTCCGCGAGCAGCGACTCGAACCGGTCCAGCTGGTCGGCGAGCAGCTCGGCCGACCGCGCGGTCACCGGGTCGAAGTCCTCACGCGCCTCGTGGATGACGTCGGCGGCCATCCGGACGGTGGTCAGCGGGGTGCGCAGCTCGTGCGACACATCGGAGACGAACCGCCGCTGCATCCGCGACAGGTCCTCCAGCTGCTGGATCTTGACCTGCAGGTTCTGCGCCATCTTGTTGAAGGCCTCGCCCAGACGGGCGATGTCGTCCTCGCCGGTGACCTTCATCCGCTCCTGCAGCCGCCCGGCGGACAGCCGCTCCGCGATCCCGGCCGCCATCCGCACCGGCGTGACGACCTGCCGCACCACCAGCCAGGCGATGGCGCCCAGGAGGACGACGACGAACAGCCCGGCCGTGGCGAGGGTGCCCTTGACCAGGCTCAGGGACTTTTCCTCCTGCGTGAGCGGGAAGAGGAAGTACAGCTCGTACGGACGGCCGTTGGGGTCGTTGACCTGCTTGCCGATGGCGAGGCCCGGCTGCGATTCCTTGCCGCCGTCGTAGACGATCCGCGTGTTGCTCTGGACAGCCGTCGTACCGCTGTTCACCCGCTCGCGCAGGGCCACGGGCACGCTGGAGGTCGGGTTGACGTTCCCGGAGCCGCGCGGGCTGCGGCCACCGCCGCTGTCGTCGCCCACGGGCAGCGTCACCACCTCGAAGGCGCCCGCGCCACCGCTGGACAGCGACTCCACGAGGTCGCTCATCCACGGGATGACGGTCTCCGACTGCCGCCCGTCCGCGGTCGACGTCCCGTCACCGGTGGCCGCACCGGTACCACTGGCCGCCTCGTCGGCCTTCTGCTTGGCCACCGCGAACCCGCCCGTGGCCTGGCTCTGCGACGCCTTCACCTTCGCGTCCAGCAGGCCGTTGCGCACCTGCCCGATCACGACGAAGCCCAGCAGCAGGACGACACCCAGCGACATCAGCAGGGTGGTGGCGACGACCCTGAGCTGGATGTTGCGCCGCCACAGCCGCATCACCGGCAGCAGCGGACGGCGCACCCAGCGCAGGAACATCCGCAGCACCGGGCTGCCCTGGACCCCGCCGTTCAGCAGCCCGCCGTGAAACAGGGCCCGCAGGCGTGCACCCGCCGCCGGCCGGCCGACAGGCCGCCCCGGACGGGCCCCGGAACCGCCGGGGGCCGAAGCGGCGCTGTCCCCGGACATGTCAGCTCGGTCCGGCCTTGTAACCGACACCACGGACGGTCACCACGATCTCCGGCCGCTCCGGATCCTTCTCGACCTTGGAGCGCAGCCGCTGGACGTGCACGTTGACGAGCCGCGTGTCGGCCGCGTGCCGGTAGCCCCACACCTGCTCGAGCAGCACCTCGCGGGTGAACACCTGCCACGGCTTGCGCGCGAGCGCGACCAGCAGGTCGAACTCCAGCGGGGTCAGCGCTATCGACTGCCCGTCCCGCTTCACCGAGTGCCCGGCGACATCGATGACCAGGTCACCGATGGTGAGCTGCTCCGGCGCCGGCTCCTCCGACCTGCGCAGCCGCGCCCGGATGCGGGCCACCAGCTCCTTCGGCTTGAACGGCTTGACGATGTAGTCGTCGGCGCCGGACTCCAGACCCACGACGACATCGACGGTGTCGCTCTTGGCCGTGAGCATCACGATCGGCACCCCGGACTCCGCCCGGATCAGCCGGCAGACCTCGATGCCGTCCCGTCCGGGCAGCATCAGGTCGAGCAGCACCAAGTCGGGTTTGGTCTCACGGAAAGCGGCCAGCGCCTTGTCGCCGTCGGCTACGAAAGACGGCTCAAAACCTTCACCACGCAGCACGATCCCGAGCATCTCGGCCAGTGCTGTGTCGTCGTCGACGACAAGGACTCGTCCCTTCATAAACGACATCATCCCATTCTCGTAACAGTGACAGAGGCGCTGGTGAGCGAGGTCACTGGCCGGTGACGATAGTCGTACGGGGCCGTCACTGTCTGCCCCTGTCCGTCGACGTCGATGTCGCTACGGCTCTCACCGCGCCGTCGGCTGCGCCCCGGCCGCAGACCTGGCACACATCTCCGCCAGAGCCTCGGCCGTCACGGGGGAGACGGCGCCCTCCTCGGTGACGACGGCCGTCACCAGCTCGGGCGGCGTCACGTCGAACGCCGGGTTGTACGCCTGCGTCCCCAGCGGAGCCACCGGAACCCCGCCACCGGCCCCCGCCACCGGCACCTGCGGCGCCGCGACCTCGGTCACCTCGAAGCCGGGGCGCTGCTCGACCTCGATGGACGCCCCGTCGGGCGTGTCCAGGTCGACCGTCGTCAACGGCGCCACCACGATGAACGGCACATGGTGGTACCGGGCGAGCACCGCCAGCGGATAGCTCCCCACCTTGTTCGCCACCGAGCCGTCGGCGGCGATCCGGTCCGCCCCGATCAACACCGCGTCCACCTCACCCGCCGCGAACAGGGAACCCGCCGCGTTGTCCGTGAGCAGCGTGTACGCCATGTCGCTGCGGGCCGCCTCGTACGCCGTCAGGCGAGCGCCCTGCAGCAGCGGACGCGTCTCGTCCACCCACAGCCGCCGCAGCCGCCCCACCCGGTGCGCCGCCAGAGCCACCGCGAAGGCCGTGCCCTCCCCGCCCGACACCAACGAACCGGTGTTGCAGTGGGTCAGGATCCGGTGCCCGCCGCCGGGCAGCAGCTCGTCCAGCAGCGCCAGACCATGAGCCGCCATCCGGGCGCTGGCCTCGGCATCCTCCTGGTGCAGCGCCCGCGCCGCGGCCAGCGCCGCCACCGCGGCCGCGGTGGGGTCACCGGTACTGGCCAGCGCCGCCCGGTGCGCGGCCTCGGCCCGGCGCACCCCGACGGACAGATTCACCGCGGTGGGCCTGGCTTCCTCGAGCGCCCGGGCCGCCTCGGCCACGTCGAAGCCGCGCGCGGCGGCGAGCGCGACGCCGTACGCCCCCGCGATCCCGAGCAGCGGCGCCCCGCGCACGGCGAGCGAACGGATCGCCTCCACCAGCGCCGCCGCGTCCGTGCACACCAGCTCGACCTCTTCGGCCGGGAGCCTCGTCTGATCGAGAAGGACCAGCACGGGACCTTCTGGTGGTTCCTCCCATCGGATCGCAGGTATCTCGGTCGGCCGCTTGTCCCCGCTGGTTCGCTCCTGCAGATCAGCCATGCCGTCAGTCTGCCCCGGATCCGGCGGACAATTGAAGGAGTCCAGCCCCGACCGCGGCCGATCCCCCGGTGACCAGCCCATGGCACGATGGCTGCCAACCTGCCGCCGCGACCGCGGACGGGCACCGAGAAGGAGCTTCGATGACAGACACTCCGGGCTGGGCCTCGCCCGGATCCGCCCCGTCGTCCGAGGGTCGGGAACCCGGTGCGTCCGGTCCCGCCGAGCCCGCCGACCGCCCCGGCCCCACCGAACCCGCGCCCCAGCCGGGCCCGGACGCGCAGGGCCCGGGCGGGAAATGGTCCAAGGAGCAGCCGCCACCCGGCCAGTGGTCGGCCCCCACCGGTGCCCCCAGCCCCCACCAGGCCCCGCCGCCCCCACCGCCCGGCCCGGGCTGGGGCGGCCAGCAGCCCGGCGGCCCTGGCCCCGGCGGCTACGGCGGCGGATACGGCGGCCCGCCACCCGGCCACGGCGGTCACGGCACCCCCGGCGGCTACCCCGCCTGGGGCGGCGGCTGGGGCGGTCCCCCGCCCGCGGCCAAGCCCGGTGTCATCCCGCTGCGCCCGCTCGGCGTCGGCGAGATCCTGGACGGCGCCGTGGCCACCATGCGCACCTACTGGCGCACGGTCCTCGGCATCGCACTGGCCGTCGCCGCGGTCACGGACACCTGCCTCGTCCTCGTGCAGGGCTTCTTGCTCAACGACGCCCTCGCCGGCGCGCAGCTCGACAGCCGGACCGCCACCCCCGACGACGTGTACCGCGCCCTGCGCGAGTCCATGCTCGGCACCGGCATCGTCACGGTGATCTCCGCGGCCGCCGTCATCGTCGCGACCGCCCTGCTCACGACCATCACCAGCCGCGCCGTCCTCGGCAAGCCGGTCAGCACCGGGGAGGCCTGGCGTGAGGCCCGCCCGCAGATCCCGAAGCTGGCCGGGCTGCTCATCCTGCTCGGCCTGATCACCGTCGGTGTGATCGTCGCCGGCGCCCTGCCCGGCTTCCTGGTCCTGATCGCCGGTGGCAGCGACGCCGGCGGAGCCGCGCTGTTCGCCCTCGGCATCCTCGGCGGCGTCGTCGTCGCGGTGTGGCTGGCCATCCGCTACTACCTGGCCGCCCCCGCCCTGATGCTGGAGCGCCAGAGCATCACCACGTCCATGGGCCGCTCCGCCAAGCTCGTGCGCGGCTCCTGGTGGCGCGTCCTCGGCATCCAGCTGCTCGCCTGGCTCATCGCCAACATCGTCTCGGCGATCGTCACCATCCCGTTCGCCCTCATCGGGGCCGCCGTGAGCGGCGACGGCATGGGCAACTTCCTCGGCACCAGCGGCGAACGCGTCGGCTGGGCGTTCCTGATCATCCGGGGGATCGGCTCCCTGATCGGCACCACGCTCACCCTTCCGATCAGCGCCGGCGTCACCGTGCTCCTCTACATCGACCTGCGCATCCGCCGCGAGGCCCTCGACCTCGAACTGGCCCGCGCCGCCGGTGTCCAGGGCTACGGCCCCGGCGCCCCCGGCCCCGTCCCCGGGAGCTGATGCGGTGAGCCTCACGGGGGCAGTGCTCACGGCGGCGGTCCCATCGGGCGCCGCCGCCTCGCTCGTACGGCAGCTGCTGCACGTGCCGGACCGGGCCGTGCTCGCGGCCGGCGGCTCGGGAGACGAGCCCCCGGTGACCATCCCGCGTGATCCCGCCCGCGAGGCGGCCCGACGCGAGCTGTCCAAGCGGATGTACCACGAGAACGACCCCAGCCTGCTCCAGCGCGCCCTGAACGCGTTCTGGGACTGGGTCGACCGGCTGTTCGGCGCGGCCGCCTCGGCCACCCCCGGGGGCACGGCCGGCCTGCTCGTCGTGATCCTCTTCGTCGTCGCCGTTCTGGCCGCCCTGTGGTGGCGCCTGGGCACCCCCCGCCGCCAACCCGTCTCCGCCGCCGTCCTGTTCGACGAGCGCCTCCGCAGCGCCGCCGAACACCGGGCGGCCAGCGAGGCACACGCGGCCCAGGGCCACTGGAACCAGGCCGTCCAGGAGCGCATGCGGGCCCTCGTCCGCTCCCTGGAGGAACGAGCCCTGCTCGACGTACGCCCCGGCCGCACCGCCGACGAAGCAGTGGCCGAGGCCGGCCGCGTCCTCCCCGCGCACACGGACCGACTGCGCGCCGCCGCCCGCGAGTTCGACGACGTCACATACGGCGGACGCAGGGCCGGCGAGCAGTCGTACCATCGACTCGCCGAACTCGACCGCGACCTCCGAAGCACCAAACCGACCCTCGCCACCAGCCCCGCCAGCGCCGCTACCACGGCACACAGCGCCCGCCAGGGGGCAGCCGAGTGACCACCGAGGCAACCCCTACGACGACCACCTCCACCGCGCCGGCCGGCCGCCAGGTGTGGACCCGCGCCCGGGGCATCGCGTTCGCCGTCGTCGTGCTCCTGGCCGCCGCCGTCGCCATGGCCGCCGTACGCTCCACCGCCCGGCACGGGGAACTGGACCCGCGCTCCGCCGACCCCTACGGCAGCCGCGCCGTCGCCCAACTCCTCGCCGAGCGGGGCGTCTCCACCCGCGTCGTCACCTCGCTCGGTGCCGCCCGCGCCGCCGCCGGCCCGGACACCACCCTGCTGGTTGCCGTACCCGACCGGTTGACCCATCGTCAACAGACCGAGCTCCACTCGGCGACGGCAACCTCCGGCGGGCGGACCATCCTGGTCGCGGCCGGCAGCTGGTCCGTCGAACGTCTCGCCCCCGGGGTCGCCGCGGACCCCGCCACCAGCGGTGAAGACACGCTCGCCCCGAACTGCGCCCTGCCCGAGGCCCGGCGCGCGGGCACCGCCGACACCGGCGGCATCCGCTACACCACCACCCACCTCGACGCCGACTCCTGCTACCCCAGCGAACGCCTCGCCACCCTGCTGCGCATCCCCGCGGCCTCCGGAGGCGGCGACGCCGTCGTGCTCGGCGCGCCCGACATCCTCTACAACGACCGCCTCGACGAGCAGGGCAACGCCTCGCTCGCCCTGCAACTCCTCGGCTCCCGCCCCCATCTGGTCTGGTACCTCCCCTCGCTGTCCGACACCGTCACCACCGATAGCGACGAGCGGAAGAACTTCCTCGACCTGCTCCCCTCGGGATGGCTGTGGGCCACCGTGCAGCTCTTCATCGCGGCGGCCCTCGCCGCCTTCTGGCGGGCCCGCCGCTTCGGCCCGCTCGTGCCCGAGAATCTCCCCGTCGCGATCCGCGCCTCGGAGACCGCCGAAGGCCGCGCCCGCCTGTACCGCAAGGCCCATGCCCGCGACCGCGCTGCCGCCGCTCTGCGCGCCGGCACCCGCACCCGCCTCGCCCCCCTCGTAGGCGTCCCCGTCGCCCAGGCGCACGCGCCCGAGGCCCTGCTCCCCGCCCTGTCCGCCCACCTCTCCGGCGACGGACAGACCCTGCACTCCCTCCTCTTCGGACCGCCGCCCGGCGACGACGCGGCCCTCATCGCACTCACCGACCAACTCGACGCCCTCGAAAGAGAGGTACGCCGTTCATGATGGACCCGACCACTGACAACGCCGGGCAGAGCGGAGACGCGGGCACCGCACGCGCCTCCCTGGAAGCCCTGCGCGCCGAGATCGCCAAAGCCGTGGTCGGCCAGGACCCCGCCGTGACCGGCCTCGTCGTCGCCCTCCTCTGCCGCGGACACGTACTACTGGAAGGAGTCCCCGGGGTCGCCAAAACGTTGCTCGTCCGCACCCTCGCATCCGCACTCGAACTCGACACCAAACGCGTCCAGTTCACCCCGGACCTGATGCCGAGTGACGTCACCGGCTCCCTCGTCTACGACACCCGCACCGCCGAGTTCTCCTTCCAGCCCGGCCCGGTCTTCACCAACCTCCTCCTCGCGGACGAGATCAACCGCACCCCGCCCAAGACCCAGTCGTCCCTCCTGGAGGCCATGGAGGAACGTCAGGTCACGGTCGACGGCACCCCGCGCCCGCTTCCCGAGCCGTTCCTCGTCGCCGCAACCCAGAACCCGGTCGAGTACGAGGGCACCTATCCCCTCCCCGAAGCCCAACTCGACCGTTTCCTGCTGAAACTGACGATCCCTCTGCCGTCCCGCCAGGACGAGATCGACGTCCTCACCCGGCACGCCTCCGGCTTCAACCCGCGCGACCTGCGCGCCGCCGGCGTACGCCCGGTCGCCGGCCCCGCCGACCTGGAGGCGGCCCGCGCCGCGGTCGCGAGGACGACCGTCTCCCCCGAGATCACCGCCTACGTCGTGGACATCTGCCGCGCCACCCGCGAGTCGCCCTCCCTCACCCTGGGCGTCTCCCCGCGCGGCGCCACCGCCCTGCTCGCCACCTCACGCGCCTGGGCCTGGCTGACGGGCCGCGACTACGTCATCCCCGACGATGTGAAGGCGCTCGCCCTGCCCACGCTGCGCCACCGCATCCAGCTGCGCCCCGAGGCGGAGATGGAGGGCGTGACCGCCGACTCGGTCATCAACGCCATCCTCGCCCACGTCCCGGTCCCCCGCTGATGGCACTCACCGGACGCGCCGCCCTGCTCGCGGCCCTCGGCTCGATCCCCATCGGCATCCTGGAACCAGGCTGGACGGGCATCCTCGCGGTCAACGGCCCCCTGGCCCTGGCCTGCGCCTGCGACTACGCACTGGCCGCGCCGGTACGCCGTCTCCTGCTGGACCGCTCCGGCGACACCTCCACCCGTCTCGGCGACACCGCCGACGTCACGCTCACGATCACGAACCCCTCCCGTCGCCCGCTGCGGGCCCGGCTGCGGGACGCCTGGCCTCCGAGCAGCTGGCAGCCGGGTACCGAGATCGAGGCCTCCCGGCACCGGCTGACCGTGCCTCCGGGCGAACGCCGACGCGTGACGACACGGCTGCGCCCCACCCGCCGCGGCGACCGCCAGGCCGACCGTGTCACGATCCGCTCCTACGGCCCCCTCGGCCTGTTCTCCCGCCAGGGCGCCCACAAGGTGCCCTGGACAGTACGAGTTCTGCCCCCGTTCACGAGCCGCAAGCACCTGCCGTCGAAACTCGCCCGATTGCGTGAACTGGACGGCCGCACCAGCGTCCTGACCCGTGGCGAGGGAACCGAGTTCGACAGCCTGCGCGAGTACGTCCCCGGAGACGACACCCGCTCGATCGACTGGCGAGCCACGGCCCGGCAGTCCGCCGTCGCCGTCCGCACCTGGCGCCCCGAGCGCGACCGGCACATCCTCCTGGTCCTGGACACCGGCCGTACCTCGGCCGGCCGCGTGGGCGACGCCCCACGCCTGGACGCCTCAATGGACGCTGCTCTGCTGCTGGCGGCCCTCGCCTCCCGCGCCGGCGACCGCGTCGCCCTGCTCGCCTACGGCCGTCGGGTGCGCGCCCTGGTCCAGGGGCGCTCGGCAGGCGACGTGCTGCCTTCCGTGGTCAATGCGATGGCCACGCTGGAACCGGAACTGGTCGAAACCGACGCCCGTGGTCTCACCGCCACCGCCCTGCGAACCGCGCCACGGCGTTCCCTGATCGTGCTCCTCACGACGCTGGACGCTGCACCGGTCGAACAGGGCCTGCTGCCTGTGCTCCCACAGCTCACCCAACGCCACACTGTTCTGGTCGCCTCGGTAGCCGACCCGCACATTGCCCGCATGGCGCAGGCCCGGGGCAACGCGGAGGCGGTGTACGAGGCGGCGGCAGCGGCCCAGGCGCAGAGCGAGCGTCGGCGCACGGCGGAACAGCTCCGACGTCATGGGGTGACGGTGGTGGATGCGACTCCGGAGGATTTGGCGCCGGCGCTGGCGGACGCTTATCTGGCTCTGAAAGCAGCGGGTCGGCTCTGAGCGGTTTCTCTGCCGCCGCCCCTTCGGGGACGTAAAAAGCTCCAGAACGCAGAAAACCCCCGCACCGAAGTGCGGGGGTTTTCTCAAAAATTGTTCGGCGGCGTCCTACTCTCCCACAGGGTCCCCCCTGCAGTACCATCGGCGCTGTGAGGCTTAGCTTCCGGGTTCGGAATGTAACCGGGCGTTTCCCTCACGCTATGACCACCGAAACACTATGAAACTGTGAACGCCGCACCATGTGTGGCACATGGGGCTGTTCGTGGTTTCAGAACCAACACAGTGGACGCGAGCAACTGAGGACAAGCCCTCGGCCTATTAGTACCGGTCACCTCCACACGTTACCGTGCTTCCAGATCCGGCCTATCAAC